>DASSCS010000079.1:0-66148 GCA_035697515.1 Acidimicrobiales bacterium | reverse complement strand
CCCGCAGGCGGTGCGCCGCATCATCCCGCCGTTGCTCAACGACTTCATCTGCCTGCAGAAGGACACCGCGCTGCTGAGCGTCGTCGGCCTGCTCGAGGTGCTCAACCGCTCCCGTCTGACGTCGAACCGCCTGTTCAACCTGTCACCCAACCTGGCCGCCGGCGTCGCCTTCGTGCTCCTCACGATCCCGCTGGCCCGCTTCACCGACTGGCTGGTGGCGCGCCAGGCCCGAGCCCGGGCGGGTGGCTGAGGTGGCGTTCCTCGAGCTCGCGGGTGTGCACAAGCGCTTCGGCGCCAACCACGTGCTGACCGGCGTCGACCTCAACGTCGACGAGCACGACGTCGTCTGCCTCATCGGCCCCTCGGGCTGCGGCAAGTCGACGCTGCTGCGCTGCATCAACGCCCTCGAGGTGATCGACGGCGGCGCCATCCGCATCGACGGCGAGCAGGCGTCGGGACGCGGGGTCGACCTCGACGGGCTGCGCCAGGACGTCGGCATCGTGTTCCAGAGCTTCAACCTCTTCCCGCACATGACGGTGCTCGACAACGTCACCCTTGCGCCCCGCAAGGTGCTCGGACTCCCGCGCAAGCAGGCGGCCGAACGCGCCCACGGGTTGCTGACGCGCATCGGCCTCGACGAGAAGGCCGACGACTACCCGGACCGGCTCTCGGGCGGTCAGCAGCAGCGCGTGGCCATCGTGCGAGCCCTCGCCATGCAGCCGCGGCTGCTGCTGCTCGACGAGATCACCTCCGCCCTCGACCCCGAGCTGGTCTCGGAGGTGCTGAACATCGTGCGGGAGCTCGCGTCCGAGGGCATGACCATGCTGCTCGCCACCCACGAGATGGGCTTCGCCCGCGACATCTCCTCCAAGGTGTGCTTCCTCGACGGCGGCGTGATCTGCGAGGAGGGGCCGCCCGAGCAGATCTTCGGTGATCCTCAGAACGACCGCACGCGGATGTTCCTCAAGCGCATCATCGAGGCCGGCCGGCTGTAGGCGCGGCGTCGCCCGCTGTGTCGTCGAGCGGCCGGCCGCTACGGTCGCGTGGGTGTCGCAGCTCACGTTGCCGGCGTCGTGGTACGTCGATCCGTCGGTCTGGGAACGGGAGCGCCGGGCCGTGTTCGGTCGTGAGTGGCTCTTCGTCGGGCACCGCCGGGGTCTGTCGGAGCCCGGCGACTACCTGGCGTGCGCCATCGCCGGCTGGCCCGTGGTGGTGGTGGTCGGCGACGACGGCGAGCTGCGGGCCCACCACAACGTGTGCCGGCACCGGGCCGGGCCGCTCGTCCACGACGGTCGGGGCCGGGTGCCGAGCCTGGTCTGCCGGTACCACGGGTGGGCCTACGGGCTCGACGGCCGGCTCCGGTCGGCACGTGACTTCGGCGCGACCGAGGGCTTCGACCCCGCGGAGGTGTCGCTCGCGCCCGCCGCGGTGGGGGAGTGGCGCGGCCTCGTGTTCGTCAACCTCGACCTCGATGGCACCGCACCGCCGCTGCTCGAGGCGCTGGGCACCTTTGCCGACGAGTGCGCGCCCTACCCGATCGAGGAGCTGGTGCCGACGCACGAGAACGAGCACGAGCTGGCGTGCAACTGGAAGGCCTACGCCGACAACTACCTCGAGGGCTATCACATCCCGCTGGTGCACCCTGGCCTCAACAAGGAGATCGACGCCAAGCGCTACGTCGTCGAGGTCGACGAGCGCCACCGGTGGGTGCGGCACTCGGCTCCGGCCCGCGACGGCGCCGTGAACAGCGGCCGCTGGCTGTGGCGCTGGCCGAACCTGGCGCTCAACCTCTATCCCGACGCCATGAACGTCGAGCGCTACGACCCGCTGACGCCCGGCCGGACGCGGCTCCGCTACTCCTACTCGTTCCGCCGGCCGGACGACCGCGCGGCCAACGACGCCGTCGTCCGCGTCTCGTCCGAGGTCACCGCCGAGGACATCGCCATCTGCGAGTCGGTCCAGCGCAACCTCGCGAGCGGCAGCTACGGCACCGGCTGGCTCAGCCCCCGGCACGAAGGCGGCGTGGCGGCCTTCCAGCGGTGGATCCGGGAGGCCGTCGAGACCTGACCCGGGGCGATCCGCGACGTCACGCGCGCGCGAGCGACTCGTCTCCACCGCAGGCTCTCCGTGCGCCGGCACAGCCACGACGACGGCTCGGCGCCGCGGCCGTGGTCGAGCCGGCGTCAGTCGAAGGTCGTGACCGTGTAGTGGTCGACGCGCGGCCCGCGGTCGAGGAGGTAGCGGTCGTCCTCGTCGTAGTACACCGCGGCCTCGATGTCGTCGCCGGCGAAGGCGGCGATCGCCTCGGTCGAGTCCCACATCGTCACGAGGACGAACTCGGTCCGGTCGTCGACGTCGCGGCGCAGCACGTGGACGGCCCGGTTGCCGGGCGTCGCCCGGTAGTCGGCGACGCCCGTCTCCTCCAGGTAGCGGGCGTAGGCGTCGCCGTCCGCGGCGGCGACCGTGCCTCTCCACACGCGAGCGATCATGACCTCGACCTCCGGCTCGACCCGTCGGCCGGAGCCTAGGCGGACCACGCCGAGGCGGCCGGACCTCGGCGGCTCCACGCGCAGCCGGCGCGACCTAGCCTCGGCGGGTGGCCTCGCCCCGCAGTCCCCGCATCGCGGTCGCGCCCGAGGGCCGGCGGTCGTTCGTGCCGGGCGCCGTCGCCGCCGCGGGCGCCCAGGTCGTCGACGCCGCCAGCGCGGAGGCGCTGGTGTGGACCGACCATGCCGACCCGGCCGGGCTCGGGCGGCTGCTCGACGCTCACCCCCACCTGCGGTGGGTGCAACTGCCGTGGGCGGGCGTCGAGCCCTACGTCGAGGTCATCCGGGTGCACGCCGCCCGTCTCTGGACCTGCGGCAAGGGCGTCTACGCCGCCCCGGTGGCCGAGCACGCGCTCGCCCTCGCCCTGGCCGGGCTGCGGGGGATCGACCGCTACGCCCGGCGGCGCACATGGTCGGCTCCGCGGGGCCGCAACCTGGTCGGCGCCCGTGTCACGATCGTCGGGGGCGGCGGCATCGCCGAGACGCTGCTGGGGCTGCTGGCCCCGTTCGCGTGCGACGTCACCGTGGTGCGCCGCACGCCGGCCGTCCTGGCCGGGGCGAGCCGGGTGGTGGGCGCCGACGACCTCGATCACGCCCTGGCCGGCGCCGAGGTGGTGGTGCTGGCGCTGCCGCTGGTGCCCGAGACCGACCGGCTGATCGACCGGCGCCGGCTCGACCTGGTGGCCGAGGGCGGCTGCCTGGTCAACGTGGCCCGGGGGCGCCACGTGGTGACCGACGATTTGGTCGCCGCCCTGCGCTCGGGGCCGCTCGGCAGCGCCGGGCTCGACGTCACCGAGCCGGAGCCGCTGCCCGCCGGGCACCCGCTGTGGCGCCTGCCCAATGCCATCGTCACGCCCCACACCGGCAACACGCCCGAGATGGCGGTCCCCCTGCTGGCCGCCCGCATCACCGACAACGTGCGGCGCTGGGCAGCGGGGCAGCCGCTGATCGGCCCGGTCGACCCCGTCGCGGGCTACTGATCGTCACGGGGCCCCCGCGCGGCGCCGGTTCCGCGGGCGCGGCGGCGCGTGAGCGACCAGAGTGGGCGGGTGGACCTGCTGGCCGAGCTCGACGCCTACACCGCCCACGACGACGCCGAGGCCGCCGACCTGGCGCGGCTGCGCACGCTGGCGGCGTCCGGCGACCCGTGGTCACGCTCCCGCCCGCTGCACGTCACCGGGTCGGCGCTCGTCCTCCACCCGCCGACCGGCCGCGTGCTGCTGCGCTGGCACGAGCGGATGGGCGGGTGGCTGCACGTCGGCGGCCACGTCGACCCCGGCGACGCCGGGCCGTTCGCCGCCGCCGTGCGCGAGGGACGCGAGGAGACCGGGCTGGCCGACCTGGTGCCCTGGCCCGACGCCGACCGCCCCCGGCCTGTGCACGTCGCGGTGGTGCCCGTGCCGGCCGGCCGCGGCGAGCCGGCCCACGAGCACGCCGACGTGCGCTACCTGCTCGCCACGGCCCGGCCAGACGCGATGGTGCCCGAGAGCCCGGCCGCCCGGCTGCGGTGGCTCACGCCCGCCGAGGCGATCCAGGCCGTGGGCCACGACAACCTGCGCGTCACGCTGGCGCGCGCGGCGGCGCTGCTGTCCGGCGCCACCCCGTCCCGACCGGCCGGGCCGCCCTCGACATCAACCTCAGGTCGAGGGTGAGGGTTGCCTGCCACCAGCGTTCTGTTTCCGGACCGGGACGGCCGGTAGGGTCGCCCTCGTGACGCCCCTCGACACGGGCAAGCGCCCCTCGTGAGCCGCCTCTACACCGGCAAGGGCGACGACGGCACCACCGGGCTGCTCTTCGGCGGCCGGGTGCGCAAGGACTCGACCCAGCCCCGGGCCGTGGGCGCCGTCGACGAGGCCCAGGCTGCCATCGGCGTGGCCCGCGCGCGGTGCGAGCGCGACGGCGACCTCGACCGCCAGCTCACCCAGGTGTGCCGCGACCTGTGGGTGCTCATGGGCGAGCTGGCCGCGCTACCCGAGAACCACGCCAAGCTGGCCGAGGGCCAGACCCGGGTGACGGCGGCCATGGTGCAGGCCGTCGAGGTCATGGTCGACGACCTCGGGGCGCGGTTCGAGGCGCCCACCGACTTCGTCGTACCCGGCCAGACGCCCCTGGCCGCCCAGCTCGACCTGGCCCGCACCGTCGTGCGCCGCGCCGAGCGCGAGGCCGTCGCGGCGACGGTCGAGGGCTCGCATGTGCTGGCCTACCTCAACCGCCTGTCGTCGCTCCTCTGGGCCCAGGCCCGCTGGGTCGAGGGCGAGCACCTCCTCAGCCGCGACGTCCCGCCCGGCTCCTGACGACACGGCCGGATCGGGCGAGCGCCCGCCCGGCGACGGGTAGCGTTCGGGGCATGGACCTGGGCATCGCGGGCCGCGGCGCGGCCGTGGCGGGGGCGTCGTCGGGGCTGGGCTTCGCGGCGGCGCGGGCGCTGGCGGGCGAGGGGGCGCGGGTCGCCATCTGCGGCCGCGACCGGGCGCGGATCGACGCCGCCGCGGCCCGCATCGACGGGGCGGTCCCGGTGGTCGCCGACGTGTCGACCATCGAGGGGGCGACGGGCTTCGTCGAGGCGGCCGCCGAGGCGCTGGGACAGGTCGACATCCTCGTGCCCAACGCCGGGGGGCCGCCGCCCGGCACCTTCGCGACGACGCCCCTGGAGGCGTACGCGCCGGCGCTCGAGCTGAACCTGCTGTCGACCGTCGCCATGTGCCGGGCCGCCGTGCCCGCCATGTGCGAGCGGGGGTGGGGCCGGGTGGTGGCCATCACCTCGGTGTCGGTGCGCCAGCCCATCGGCTCGCTCATCCTGTCCAACACCGCCCGGGCCGGGGTCACCGGGTTCCTCAAGACCCTGGCGCTCGAGGTGGCCGGCCGAGGCGTGATGGTGAACTCGGTGCAGCCCGGCCTGCACCTCACCGACCGGGCCCGCAAGCTGTACGGCGACGATCAGGCGGCCGCCGACGCGGGCGCCGGCATCCCGGCCGGTTCGCTGGGGGACCCCGACGACTTCGGTGCGGTGGTGGCGTTCCTGTGCTCGGCGCAGGCCCGGTTCGTCGTCGGTGCCGCCCTGCCGGTCGACGGCGGCACCTACCAGGGCCTGCAGTAGCCGGCCCGCCCGGCGCCGGTCACGTCCCGCCGGGGCGGGCGGCGGGCCCGTCGAGCGTCGCGCGGGGCCGCGGGCCGACTCGGGCAGGCACCGTCGTCGACCAGCCGGGCCGTCAGGTCCGGGATCGCGCCATGGCCGGTCCTCCTGCTCGACGGCGCCCTGCCCCCGTAGGGTTCTGGCCATGTCCATCGCCATCCAGCTCACCCGCGCCCTCCCCGACGCCGACGAGGCCGGGAGCGAGGGGCGAACACCCGTCGACGCCGTCGGGGTCGGCGTGTTCGCCGACCGGTTCGACGACGGCGACGTACCCGAGGGCCTCGACGCCGCCTTCCTGCGCTCGCAGGGGTTCACGGCCAAGCCCGGCCAGTCGTGCGTGGTGCCCGGGCCGAACGGTCGCGTGGTCGTGGCGCTGGGCCTCGGCGCCCCGGCCGACGCCACGCCCGCCACGTACCGCACGGCGGCGGCGGCGCTGGCGCGGGCCGCGCAGCGCCAGACCCACCTGGCCCTCGACCTGCTGGACTCCGTGCCCGAGGCGCTCGATCGCCCCGCCGTGGCGCAGGCCGTGGCCGAGGGCGTGGTGCTCGGGGCCTACCGCTACACCGCGCTCAAGTCCGACCCCGAGCCCAGCCACATCGAGTCGCTCACCGTGGTGGGACGGGGCGGGAAGCGGGTGATGGTGGCGCTCGACCGGGGGCGGGCGGTGGGCGAGGCCGTGCGCGTGGCCCGCGACCTGGTCAACCAGCCCGGTGGCACGCTCACACCCACGGCCTTCGCCGGCCGGGCCGAGGAGATGGCCGACCTCAAGGGCTTCGACGTCGAGGTGCTCGACCGTGCCGCCATCGAGGCCGAGGAGATGGGCGGCCTGCTGGGCGTGAACCGCGGATCGACCCAGGAGCCCCGCTTCCTGAAGCTGTCATGGAACCCCGCCGGCACGTCGCGGGGCACCGTCGCGCTCGTCGGCAAGGGCATCACGTTCGACTCGGGCGGGCTTTCGCTCAAGCCGAGCGACTCGATGATCGGCATGAAGGGCGACATGGCGGGCGCCGCCGCCGTCCTGGCCACCTTCTCGGCGCTCGACGCTGTGCAGCCCCCGGTGCAGGTGCGCGGCTACCTGCCGCTCACCGACAACATGCCCGGCGGCGACGCCACCCGCGTGGGCGACGTGCTGCGCATCCGCAACGGCACCACGGTCGAGGTGCTCAACACCGACGCCGAGGGCCGGCTGGTGCTCGCAGACGCGCTGGCGCTGGCCAGCGACGACGCGCCGGACGCCATCGTCGACCTGGCCACGCTCACCGGCGCGTGCATGGTGGCACTCGGCACCAAGATCGCGGGGCTGATGGGCAACCACGACGGCTTCGTCGACCAGGTGCGGGCGGCGGCCGACGCCCAGGGCGAGCCGGTCTGGCCGCTGCCGCTGCCCGCCGACATCCGGTCGTCCATCGACTCCGACGTCGCCGACATCAAGAACATCAGCGGCAAGCGGTGGGGCGGTGCGCTCGTGGCCGGCGTGTTCCTGCAGGAGTTCGTGGGCGAGGGCATCCCCTGGGCGCACCTCGACATCGCCGGCCCGGCCGACGCCGCCGAGGACGACGGCGAGACCCGCAAGGGCGGCACCGGGTTCGGCGTGCGCACCCTGCTGCACCTGCTGTCGACGTTCCGCAAGCCGGCGCGGGCTCAGTAGCCGGCGTCGCGGCGGCGCAGCCCCGCCAGGCCCACCGTGGCGAGGGCGGCGGCGATCAGCGTGAGCACGACCAGCGGCGGCCACTCGACGCCCTGGGCCGGCAGCTCGGGCACGTGCTCGAACGGCGACACGTCCATCGCCCACTGCGGCAGGTCGAGGAGCTGCCCCAGGAACCCCACCAGCGCGCACCAGGCGAACACCGCCCAGCTCACCGCGACGGTCGCCCGGGGGAGCACGCCGAAGAGCGCGGTGGCCAGCCCGGCCAGCACCCACAGCGCCGGCGCGAAGCCGAGCGCCGCCCCGGTCAGCCGCGGCACCTGGCCGGCGTCGCCGACGATCAGCCCGTAGGTGGCGCCCATGGCGGCGCCGGTGGCCGCCAGGATCAGCGTGCTGCCGCCCACGGCCATGGCCAGGTGCGAGCCCGCCCACTGCGTGCGGGACAGCGCGGTGGCCAGCAACGGCTCGGCCCGACCGCCGGTCTCCTCGCTGCGCGGCCGCAGCGCCGACGACACGGCGTAGCCCCCGGTGATGACGGCGAGCATGAGCAGGGACGTGGCGAAGTACGAGTCGGTGAGGCTGCCGCCGGCCTGGGCGATGACGTCGGCCACCTGCTCGCTGTCGCCGACCAGGTCGGCCACGTCCTCGCCCAGCGACCCGTAGACGATGCCGGTGGTCACGAGGCCCGAGGCCCAGGCGAGCAGGGTGGCCCGCTGCAGCCGCACCGTCAGGCCCCAGGGCCGGCCCAGCCATCGGCTCGCCGTCGGCTGCCCGGGGCGGGCGGCCACCAGGCCGCCACCCAGGTCGCGCCGGGCCAGCAGCGCGTACGCGACGCCCACCAGCGCGACCGTGCCGGCGGCCAGCAGCAAGAGCGGCCACCAGCGCTCGCCCGCGTAGGGGCGCACAGACTGCGCCCAGCCCATGGGCGATAGCCACGACACCGTGCCGTCACCGACGTCGCCGACGGCCCGCACCACGAACGACAGGCCCAGCAGCGCACCGGTGATGCCGTACGCCGGGCGGTTGTGCTCGGTGACCTGCGCCGCCACCGCGGTGACCCCGGCGAAGAACACGCCGAACGCCGCCATCGCCGCGCCGTAGGCGACCGAGCCGGCGGCGGGCAGGCCGAGGGCCAGCATCGACAGCGTGATCAGCGCCCCGGTCACCGCGAGCCCGCCGCCGGTCACCAGCAGCGCGGCGGTGACCGGGGCGTTGCGCCCCACGACCGTGGCCCGCAACAGCTCGGTGCGGCCGGCCTCCTCGTCGGCACGGGTGTGCCGGCCCACGAGGAACATGGCCATGAGCCCCATGATCACGTAGCCGAAGCCGCCGATGTTGAAGACGATGTTCCCGCCGAGCGTGTCGATCGCGTACGTCGGCCCCTGCAGGGCGATGACGGCGACGTTGTCGTACAGGGGCTCGGCGGCGGCGTCGAGGTCGGCCTGGGTGGGGTAGAAGGCCTTGACGCTCGACGCCGACGACCACACGCTCAGCACGATGCCGGCGATCCACACGGGTATGCGCAAGCGGTCGAGTCGCACCAGGAACCGCACCAGCGCCCACGTCCCGGCGAGTGTGCGCGACCGGCGGCGGCCCGGGGCGACCCCCGCGGCGCGGGCGGTGCGCTCAGGTCCCGCGACGGCCGTGGTCATCCGGCGGCCCCCGCGGCGGTGCCAGCCGCCCCGTTGCCCGCGGCGCCGCCCGGCCCCCCCTCGAGCTCGCTCAGCTCGTCGCCGTAGTGGCGCAGGAACAGCTCCTCCAGGGTGGGCGGCTGGCTGGTCAGGCCGCGGATGCCGAGGCTGGTCAGGTGGCGCATCGCGTCGTCGAGCCGGGCCGTGTCGACGTCGAAGGTGGCCCGATGGTCGTCGACCACCAGGTCGTGCACGCCGGCCAGGGCGTCGAGGCCGGTGACCGGGCCGGCGGTCTCGACCGAGATCGACGTGCGGGTCAGGTGGCGCATCTCGGCCAGGGTGCCGCTCTCGACGGTGCGCCCGGCCCGGATGATGCTGACCCGGTCGCCCAGCGCCTCGACCTCGGCCAGCACATGGCTCGACAGCAGCACCGTGCGGCCGTCGCCCGTGATCTCGCGCACCGTGTCCTGGAACACGGCCTCCATCAGCGGATCGAGGCCCGACGTGGGCTCGTCCAGCACCAGCAGCTCCACGTCCGAGGCGAGCGCCGCCACCAGCGCCACCTTCTGCCGGTTGCCCTTCGAGTACGTGCGCCCCTTCTTGCGGGGATCGAGGTCGAACCGCTCGATCATCTCGTCGCGGCGACGCCGGTCGAGGCCGCCCCGCAGCTCGCCCAGCAGGTCGACCACCTCGCCGCCGGTCAGGTTGGGCCACAGGTTCACGTCGCCGGGGACGTAGGCCAGACGCCGGTGCAGCTCGACGGCGTCGTGCCAGGGGTCGCCGCCGAGCAGGCGCACCGCGCCGGCGTCGGGGCGCAGCAGGCCGAGGAGCACCCGTATGGTCGTGGACTTCCCCGAGCCGTTGGGGCCGAGGAAGCCGTGCACCTCGCCGGTCGCCACCTCGAGGTCGAGGCCGTCGAGTGCCCGCACGTGACCGAAGGTCTTGACCAAGCCGGACACCGAGATCGCCGCGGTCATGCCCCCGACCCTACGCGCCGGCCGGCGGCTCGTCGGCGTCTGATTCCCGCCCGGCCGGTCATCAGCCACCGGAGGTCGTCGGGTCCGCGCCGGAGATCCGCGGCTGGGCCCTCGACTCTCGTGATCGCGCGCGGGCCAGCGTGGGTCAGAGGAGGGTGTGGGCCTCGGCGATGAACGTGTCGAGCACGCCGTCGCCCACCCGCACCACGCCCTGGGGCCGGGTCTCTCCGGGGATCGTGCGGATGGTGCTCGCCCGGGCGACCAGGTCGTCGACCGCGCTCCGAGCGGCTGCGGCGCCCGCCGTGTCGCCGGCCGACCCGGCGGCCAGCCCGTCGAGGGTTGCCACCAGCGCCTGGCCCCACAGTGCGGTGGCGTCGAGCCAGGGCGCGCTGTCGGCGACGAACCCCGCGTCGGCGACGGCGGCGCGGATGAGCCCGGGCGCGGCGGCCAGGCGGTCGGCGTAGCGGCGCAGGCCGTCGATGGCCCCCTGGCGGTCGCCGGCCGACCACGCGGCCCGGAACGTGTCGAGCTCGGCGGCCAGCGCCGGCGCCTGGGGCTGCGACACCCGTCCCGACCGGGCCGAGGTCGGCGCCAGGTTCTCGAGGTCGAAGAACGCCAGCAGCGCCTCGACCGTGCGGGGGTCGCCGGCGGCCAGGAGGTCGGCGGCGGCGCGGTGCGCCCGGGCGGCGTCGTAGGCGTCGTCGTTCCAGCTGAAGTCGGCGCCGCCCACCAGCTGCACCTTGCTGGCCGCCGCCTGGTTCATGGGGTTGAGGACGACGCCGGTGACCTGCGCCGACAGGCCCGGCTCGCGGCGGGCGTAGGGCGCCAGGATCAGTCGGCCCTCGGTGGCGGGGAAGTCGTTGACCGGGGTGTTGTCCCACACGTACGTCCTGCGCCCGAATGTCCCGGCGGCCGCCTCCGCCTGGGCGACGGTGATCTCGTCGGGCACCACGTAGGCGCCCGTCCACATGACTTCGACGGCGGGGTCGAGCTGCTCGCGCACCACCGTGCGGTAGGGGCTGTCGTCGGTGCCCCGGTACTCGGTGGGCACCATCTGCAGCGGGCGGGCGTCGGCATGGCTGGCGATGAAGCCGGACTGCACGGCGTTGAGGAGCTCGACCTGGGCGCGGGCGGCCGCCTCGGTGGAGGGCGGGCCGTAGCGGGCGGCGTCGCCGTCGCAGTTCCAGCGGGTGTGGTCGATGTCGTCGAGGGCGATCGAGAACGAGCGCACCCCGAGTGCGTAGACGGCCTCGAGCTTGGCGGTCAGTGCGTCGAGGTCGGCCGGGTCGCTGTAGCAGATCGACACGCCGGGCGACACGGCGAAGGTGAAGCGCACGTGGTTGCCGGCCGCGGCCTCGGCCAGTGTGCGGAGGGCGGCGAGCCGGTCGGGGGGATAGGGATCGCGCCACTGGTCGCGGTGGAAGGGGTCGTCCTTGGGCGCGTAGATGTAGGTGTTGAGCTTGAACCGACCGTGGAAGTCGAGCAGGTCGAGGCGCTCATCGGTGGTCCACGGGCTGCCGTAGAACCCCTCGATCGTTCCCCGGTGGCCCATGGCGGGCCGGTCGACGATGCCGACGCCGGCCACGGCGCCGTCGCCGGTGAGCTGGCGCAAGGTCTGGGCGGCGTAGAACATGCCGGCCGCGTCGGACCCTGCCAGCACCACGGTGCCCGAGCCGTCGGTCAGCGCGAAGGCGGCCAGGGCGTAGCCCTCGGGCGGCAGGTCGTCGGGCGCGGCGACGCCCACGTCGTCGAGCAGCCCGGCGAGATCGGCGTCGTCCACCGACCCCACGTGCACGGTGAGCCCGGCCCGCTCGTCGTCGCCGGACTGCCCGTCGGGGTCGCCGGAGTCGTCGCCGGACTGCCCGTCGGGCTCGCCGGAGTCGTCGCCGGACTGGTCCTCCCCGTGGGTGCCCGCCCGGTCGCCGGAGCCCTCGCTGCCGGGGCGGGTGCGGCGCACGTCGGTCGCGCCGGCGCCCTCCAGCACCTCGACGACGACATCGACCGCTGCGGCGTCGGCGCCGGCGGCGGCCACGACGGTCGCGGTGGGCGAGACCTCGACGTCGGGGCCGAGCCAGCGCAGCTCGCGCGGGGTGGGCGTGACCACCGGCAGGGGATCGCTGCGGGTGGCCAGCCGGGGCATGGGGGTGGTGGTCACGGGCGTCTCCCGGTCGGATGCGTCGTCGCCCGCGCCGCCGCCCCCGCCCGAACAGGCACCGGCCACGAGCACGGCCGCCGCCACGGCGGGCGTCATGCGGCGCACGCGGGCCGGGCGGGGGAGATGGGACGAGGTCATGGGTTCCACAGCGGGCGGGACGAGGTCATGGGTTCCGAGCCGGGAACCTATGACCTCGAGCCCTGGTGTGCGGAACCCATGACCTCGGGGCCCCGACCGGGGACGGCGTTGGCCCCGGAGGGGGGACCCGGTGGGCGTCAGGCCGCGGTGCCGCCCGGAGAGGCCGCGTGGCGGTCGAGCGCCCACGCCGTGGCCTCGCTGGCCAGCGCCGGGTGGAAGCGCCACCGGTGGAGCTGGCGCTCGGTGCCGGCCCCGTCCTCGCCCAGCTCGACCAGCGACAGCGCCAGCTGGCGGGCGCGGTCGCGCATGTCGTCGGCGGCGGCGGCGGGCGACCTGTCGACCCAGCGGGCGTGGTCGGCCCGCAGCGCCTCGGGCAGGCGCACGATCTGGCGCCGGGTGAGCGGTGGCAGCTTGCGCCGGACCTGCAGCGTCGTGGGGCCGATCAGGCGGGTGGCGCCGAACTGACAGCAGCGGGCGAGGGTGCGGGGCAGCACGCCGTTGGCGCCCGGGCGGCGGCCCAGGCCGAGGGCGGTGGCGCACTCGTCGAGGTCGAGCTCGTAGCCCTCGGGCGAGGCGTCGAGCCGATCGACCAGGTGGCGGACCAGCCACGTGGCGCTCGGGCCCAGGATGCCGAGCCAGAAGCGCTCGACGTAGACGGTGCGGGGGTCGTAGCCGACCCGGTCGATGACGGTGTCGGGCCAGGGGACGACGGTGAGGGCGGGGGTGTCGGGCGGGATGTCGGACGCGTGCATGGCGGGTCTCCAACAAGAACGACTGAACGAAGCAGGGGAAGCCGTTCGCTACTCGTCAGTGTTTCCCATGGATGGCAGTACCGTGTCAAGGGTGGCAGGTGGAATCAGATATTCTTGATGTGAGATGGCGCGGGCCGGGGCCACGGGGCATACTGCTGTTCGTGGCCGGCGAGGGCCGTGGCCAGGGTCTCGCGAATGGTCGTCCCCACATCGATCCAGTGGGAGCACATCGGGTCGGCCAGCTCGCTGGCCTTCTCCAGCAGGTCGTCGACCGCGAGGCGCACGGTGGCGACCGAGATCTCGAGCGCAACGACGCCGGCGGGCTTGGGATCGGGGGACGGGGTGCTGCTCATGCGGGACCTCGAGGGGAGGAGTGACAGGACGATTCGTACAGCGGCCAGTACGAACCGTCTCGACGGTAGCTAATGAGTAGCTTATTGTCCACCAGGTATTCGGTTAGCAAACGCAAGTGATTGTAGGGGAGGTGCGTAACGTGTCCGATGTGGCGAGGCTCCATTTCGTGATTCCCGACGACCTGCACGACGACATCCGAGAGCTGGCAGCCGACCGTGGCCAGACCATCAAAGGCCTGGTCATCTACGAGTTGCGCCGGGTCGTCGACGAGGCCAGGCGACAGAGCGAGGAGGCCCGCGCCGCCCGCGAGCAGGCCAACCGCTTCGGCGGACCGCGCAGCGAGCCGCCCCGCCGGATCTGAGGCGCCGCACCGTGCGCGACGCGCTTCCGCCCGATCCGCTCGTCGACCAGGTGCAGGGGTGGATCGACGAGGCCGAGCGCGTCGTGGTGCTCACCGGTGCCGGCATCAGCACCGACAGCGGCATCTCCGACTTCCGGGGGCCGAACGGCCTGTGGACCCGCGACCCCGAGGCCGAGAAGCGTGCCACCCTGCAGCACTACATGTCCGACCCCGAGATCAGGCGCCGGGGCTGGCGGGCCCGGCTCGACAGCCCCACCTGGCGGGCCGAGCCCAACGCCGGCCACCACGCCCTGGTGGCGCTCGAGCGGCGGGGCAAGCTCGACACGCTGATCACGCAGAACATCGACGGCCTGCACCAGGCCGCGGGCTCCGACCCCGGGCGGGTGGTCGAGGTGCACGGCACGGCGCGCGAGGTCGTGTGCATGGCGTGCGACGAGCGGGCACCGATCGAGCGGGCCCTCGACCGGGTGCGGGCCGGCGAGGACGACCCGCCCTGCCGCACCTGCGGCGGCATCCTCAAGCCGGCCACCATCAGCTTCGGGCAGAACCTGGTGCCGGGTGACATCGAGCGTGCGGGTGAGGCCGCCCGCCGGGCCGACCTGCTGATGGCCGTCGGGTCGACGCTGGCGGTCTATCCGGTGGCCGACGTGGTGCCCGTGGCCCGCCTGTCGGGCGCCCGCATCGTCATCGTGAACGGCAGCGAGACCGCGATGGACCACCTGGCGGACGCCGTGCTGCGGGGCGGGATCAGCGACCTGCTGCCCCGCCTCGTCGCGCCCTGACGGCTGCCTCGACGGCGCCTCGACGCGGCACTCGGCGCCGCGCCGACCGAGGCCGCGAAGCGCCGGAGTTACCGTCCGGTCACAACTACGCTCCTGGTCAGAGGCACTATTTGTGCCCTGGGTCACGCGATGTGAGTAACGTTCACGCCGATGGCTGCGCTGCTGGAGGCTGCGAGGCGCCGCAATCCGCTTCCTACGGGAACGGCCGCGGTCGGAGCAGGGTTGATCGTGGCCGGGGTCTCGGCCTACGGGTTCCTCTTCGTCGCCCACAAGGCGATCAGCGAGACCGAGTACTCGCCGCTCGGCACGCTGTGGAGCCTCGTCTTCCTCGTCGGGCCCGGCCTGTTCCTGCCGCTCGAGCAGGAGATCAGCCGCGCCCTGGCCGAGCGCCGCGCCCGCCACCAGGGTGGGCTGCCGGTCGTGCGCCGCGCGGCCACCATCGGGGTCGGCCTCGGCCTCGCCGTGCTGGTGCTACTCATCGCCACCGCACGCTGGAGCACCGACCGCCTCTTCGACGGCCAGATCCTGCTGCTGCTCGGCCTCGCCCTCGGCCTGGCGGGGGCGCTGGCCGGCCACCTCACCCGCGGCTGCCTGTCGGGTACCGGCCAGTTCAAGGGCTACGGCACCTACCTGGGCGCCGACGGCTTCATCCGCGTGCTCGGCGCCGCGCTGTGCCTGGTGGTGGGGGTGAACACCGCCGGCCCGTTCGGCGTGGCCATCGGCATCGCCGGCCTGCTGGCCGTGCCGGTGGCGCTGAGCGTGCAGCGGCCCGAGCTCGACGAGGGGCCTGAGGCCGCCTTCCGCGAGGTGTCCAGCGCGCTGGGCTACCTGCTCATGGCCTCGCTGTTCGCCTTCGCGCTCATGAACATCGGGCCGGTGCTGGTGAAGCTGATGGCCGACGAGTCGCAGGCCGAGGCGGCGGGGCGGTTCGTCAACGGCGTGGTCGTGGCCCGCATCCCGCTGTTCCTGTTCCAGGCGGTGCAGGCGTCGCTGCTGCCCAAGCTGTCGGCGCTGGCGCACTCGGGGCAGCTCGTCGACTTCCGCCGCGGCCTGAACCGGCTGCTCGTGGTGGTGGCCGGGCTGGCCCTGGCGGGCACCGTCGGCGGGTTCGTGTTGGGGCCGTTCGTGGTCGAGATCATGTTCCCCGACGCCGACCTGTCCGGCCGCACCATGGGCCTGCTGGCCGCCGGCGCCGGGCTGTACATGCTGGCGCTGGCGTGCGCTCAGGCGGTCATCGCTCTGGGCGGCCACCGCGATCAGGCGCTGGGTTGGGCGGCGGGCTTCGGTGCCCTCGTGGTGACGGTGCTGGTGGCGGCGACCGACGACCTGTTCCTGCGGGTCGAGGTCGGGCTGCTGGCGGGAAGCGCCGTGGCGTTCGTGGCCATGGCCGGCCTGCTGGTGCGCCGGCTGGCCGCCTCGGGCCCGCTGACGATCGCCTCGGGCGATCTGATCGAGGCCCTGCACGACGTGCCCATCGAGCCCTGAGCCGCCGCCGTCCGGCCGCGGCTCGCCGCGTCGCGCTCGCCGGGAACACCTCGCCTGGTCCGATTGTTGATCGACTCGCTAGGCTTTTCCGTCGCACGATCGTTGCGCGCCGCACGCACAGCCTGAGAGGGTGCCCGATGCCGAGCTTCCGTGAGCTGCTCGCCGCCACCAAGTCCCAGATCCGCGAGGTCGACACGGCCACGGCCGACGAGCTGCGCCGCGGGCCGGGCGCCGTGGTGCTCGACGTGCGCGAGCCCGACGAGTACGAGCAGGGCGCCATCCCCGGCGCCGTCCACATCCCCCGGGGCACGCTCGAGGGCTCGGTCGAGGCGCGACTGCCCGACCACGACGCGCCGGTGATCATCCACTGCGCCAGCGGCGTGCGGTCGGCGTTCGCCGCCAAGACGCTCAGCGAGCTGGGCTACACCGACGTCGTGTCGGTGGTGGGCGGCTTCAACAAGTGGAAGGACGAGGGACGCGACTGGTCGACGCCCCGCAGCCTCACCCCCGAGCAGCGCAACCGCTACCAGCGCCACCTGCTGCTGCCCGAGGTCGACGTCGAGGGCCAGCTCAAGCTCCTCGACGCCAAGGTGCTGCTGCTCGGCGCCGGCGGCCTGGGATCGCCCGCCGCCCTGTACCTCGCCGCGGCGGGCGTGGGCACCATCGGCATCGTCGACATGGACGTGGTGGACGACTCGAACCTGCAGCGCCAGATCCTGCACAACGTCGACCGCATCGGCGAGCGCAAGGTCGACTCGGCCAAGAAGACGCTGACAGCCCTCAACCCCGACGTCGACGTCGTCACCCACGACGTGCGGCTCGGCGCCGACAACGTGGTCGACATCCTGTCGGGCTACGACCTCGTCGTCGACGGGGCCGACAACTTCCCGGTGCGGTACCTGCTCAACGACGCGGCCCTCAAGGTGGGCATCCCCGTCGTGCACGGCTCGATCTTCCGCTTCGAGGGCCAGGTCACGGTGTTCAAGCCCCACGACGGGCCGTGCTACCGGTGCTTCCTGCCCGAGCCGCCGCCGCCGGAGCTGGCCCCGTCGTGCGCCGAGGCCGGCGTGCTCGGCGTGCTGCCGGGCATCGTGGGCTCGATCCAGGCGGTCGAGGCGCTGAAGCTCGTCCTCGACCTGGGCGAGAGCCTGTCGGGCCGGCTGCTGGCCTACGACTCGCTCGAGCAGTCGTTCCGCACCTACAAGATGCTGCGCGACCCGCAGTGCCCGGCGTGCTCGATCGATCCGGAGCAGATCGTGATCGCCGAGTACGACGAGCTCTGCGCCCCCCACCCCGTCCAGCCGCCGGCCTCCGACTGACCGGCCCGAGCGAGCGCTGGTCGCGGCGCTGTCCGGTTCAGCCCGAAGGGCGCCTGATCTGTCACGTTCGGTCCGGATACGATCGGTTCTCTCGCAGCACCTCGGCCGCCGTATCGAAGCTGCGGGGAGGTGATCGCCATGCTCGAGGCTGCGACCGAGGCCCCGGCCACGGCGCCGGCCGAGGCGACCTGGCGGCCCACTCCCAAGTTCCTCCTGCGCCTCGCCTGCATCCGGGAGGTGACGGCCGAGTGGCCACCCGGCCGCTTCGTCGAGGCCGGCGCAGGGACCGGCACGCTGACGCGCACGTTCCTCGATCGTGGGTTCACAGGGACCTGCTACGACATCACGCCCGAGACCCGCGACATCATCCGCCGCAACGTCGCCGACAAGGCCGATGTCGTCGACGTGCCGGAGCGCGCGGACGACATCGCGCCCGGGGCGTACGACTACCTCTTCGCCTTCGAGGTCCTGGAGCACATCGAGGACGACCTCGGCGCCCTGCGGCTGTGGACACGGTGGCTGCGGCAGCACGGTCGCGTGCTGGTCTCGGTACCCGCTCACCAGCGCAAGTACGGCCCCGTCGACCTGAACGTCGGGCACGTGCGCCGCTACGAGCGGGCCGAGCTCGAGTCGTTGCTCGCCGCGGCGGGGTACGTCGACATCGAGGTGCGGAACTACGGGTTCCCCCTGGGCAACGTGCTGCGCATCAGCCAGAACCTGGCCAACCGCGTGCTCCGGCGCGGCGCGACCGACAAGCGGTCGTTCGTCGAGCGGAGCGTCGACAGCGGCGTGAAGACCTCGAAGGGCGGGCTGTGGATCGCGCCGCTGGTCAGCGAGCGGACGCTCGCCCCCTTCGCGGCGATGCAGCGCCGCGTGTACCGGCGCGAGCTCGGCGACGGCTTCGTCGCCACCGCCCGCAAGGTCTGACGACCGGCGGGGCCCCGGCCGCGGCCGGGCGGGCTTTCGGCGGGGCCCGGGCGGCGTGCCAGCATGGCCCGATGCTCGGGAACCTGGGGCGTACCGTCGAGCGGCGGGCGGGACGTGTGATCTTCGGCAGCCGCAAGTGGATCGAGCGGCAGCTCGCCGAGCTGGCCGGTGAGCTGCGCGGGGCCCGCATCCTGGAGATCGGCAGCGGCCGCCAGGACATGGGCGAGGACGCCTACTCGTTCCGTCACCTGTTCGAGGCGGGCAACGAGTTCGTCCAGTCCGACGTCGAGCCCGGCCACGGGCACCTCGTGGTCGACGTGACCACGATGGACTTCGAGGACGAGTGGGACCTGATCCTGTGCGTCAGCGTCGTCGAGCACGTCCCCGACTTCCGGGCGGCGGCGACGCGCATCCACCGCGCGCTGCGCCCGGGCGGGCGCGCCGTAATCGTGGCGCCGATGTGCTTCCCCTACCACGACGAGCCGCACGACTACTGGCGCTTCACCGTTCACGGGGTGCGCCACATGCTGGCTGACTTCGACCGGGTGGACGTGCGCTCGCGCGGGCCCCGGCGGTTGCCCTTCACCACCCTCGCCATCGCCCACAAGGCGGCGGGGGACGGCTGAACCGGACCGGGCCTCGCCGCCGTGGGCCCGGGGCCGTAGCCCCGCGGTCCCGCGGCAGGCGAGCCCCGGTCGCGCGCGGTCAGGTCAGCTGAAGTAACCGATGACGTCGATGACGATGTTCGACGTCGCCGCAGCCGGGATCCACAGGTCGACGTCCCAGTCGCAGGTGATCACCGTCGGGTCGCAGACCGACAGGGGGACAGCGTTGGACGACACCAGCCGGTTGTTGAAGTTGAGGATGGTCGCGCCCGGCGAGGCGAACGTCGGGTCCCAGGCCGTGGCCCGCACGTAGCCGGTGCCGGACGCGTTGACCGAGATCACGTTGGCCATGACAGCCCTCACCGTGCCGTCCGCCGGCACGCCGCAGAAGCCGGTGAAGCGGAGGAAGAACCCGTCGCCGAAGCCGAAGGGGCCGCCCGCCGTGCGCGAGTCGAAGGCCCGGCACGGCTCGACCGTCGAGTAGCTCAGGTTGGTCGCGACGGCAGCCGCCGCGAGCGGTGCCTCGGCCGCGGTCGCGTCCGCCGCCGACCTGGTGGTCAGCGGGCCGTGCGCCTCGGACGACGGCCCGTCGGCCGCCGGCGCCGCGTCCTGCCCTGCCGGGCCGGCGGCGGCCGGCAGGGCCACGGTGACCCCGACTCCCAACGCGAGCGTCGCCAGTGCCGCCGTCCCCCAGCGGGCGCGGCGCGTACGCAGTCTCATCCCCACAACTTCATCTCCCGTCCGTGACAGTAGGCGGACCGTACCCGATGCGGAGCCGGGCGGGATGTCGCGCCCGGACCGGATCTGATCGCCGGGCGTGCCGGCCGGCCGGGCCCGCTGGGGACAGCCGGCGAGGTATCAGTGCTCGAGCACGAACACCATGGTCGGCACGGCGCCGCGGGCGACCGTGAGCACGCCGCCGGGCAGGGCCGCGGCCGCTCGGCTGGCCGCCCCGGCCTCGATCTCGGCGGTGACCCGCAAGGCGTCGACGGTCACGTCGGTGGCCCGCAGGCCCGCCTGCTCGACCAGCCGCAACAGCTCGGGCCGGGTGCGCGGGCTGATGTCGTACACCGCGCCCCGGCGCGACAAGCGCAGGGCGCCGCTGCGCGCGCCCGGCGGCAGCCAGCTGAGCAGCGGGACCTTGAAGTGCGGCTCGACGAGGGCCCACCGGGTGGGCGAGGCCAGGTAGCCGACGCCGCCGGGCCGCAGCACGCGGGCGATCTCGCGAAGGTGGACCAACTGGGCGTCGGGCCCACCCACGTGCTCGATGGTGTGGTTCGACACCACGACGTCGAACCGATCGTCGTCGAAGGGCAGCTCGACGCCCTCGACGAGGCGGAACCGGTACCCGTCGGTGACCGTGCGCAGGTCGTCGACATCGACCGACCAGACCGTGCCGGCGTCGCCCGCCCGCTCGGCCAGCAGCGAGGCGATGATGCCGCCGCCCGTGCCGATCTCGAGCACGTCGGCGCCGGCGAGGGTCCGCCGCCGCTCGACGAGGGTGGCGATCTTGGCCGCCTTGGCGCGCCGCGACTCGACGTCGAGGCTTCGCTTGGGCTTCCAGCCACCTTCGGTGACCATGGCGCTGTCTCCTCGCTCGATGGGGTCGATGCCGGCGCTGGGCCTCAGGGGGTCTCGGCCACGCCGGGGGAGGACGTCAGGTTGTCGGCTGCGAGCTCGACGTCCGCCAGGTCGCTCGTGGCGACGTCGGGGCGGCCCCGACCGGTGATGTCCCGCCAGTGGAGGCCGGTGAACGGCGCGCACAGCACCAGCCCGAGCTGCGACGCCACCCGGTCGACGGCACTGGCGGCGACCGCGGCGGCCACGGGCACGTCGACCGCAGCGGCCAGCCCGCCGGCGATGGCCTCGCGCAGGCCGAGCCCGGCCGGGGCGATGCCGACCATGGCGGCGATGACCGTCGAGCACGAGATGGCCATGGCGGCGCCCAGCGAGGCCGGCTGGCCGATGGCCTCCAGCGACAGCCACACCCGCAGGCCGGAGGTGAGCACCAGGCCCGTCTGGGTGAGCACCATCTCGACGAACACCCGCCGCCAGCGCGGGCCGATGCGCCTGACCAGCACGCCCGACACCGCCACCACCGCGGCGCCGCCCGCGGCGACGATCGCGCCCCGGCCGGCCAGGTCGGGCTGGCTGAGCAGCGCCAGCCCGGCGACCACGGCCGCGAGGCCGGCCCACAGCAGCCCGGTGACGGCGTTGATCGAGATGGCCGAGCGGACCGTGCTGCCGTGCCGCGCCAGCGCAGCCGTGCGGACCGCGATGCCGCCGGGTGCGGGGATGGGCAGGTAGTTGACCAGCGTGGCCGCGATGCTGACCCGCATGGCGCTGCGCACGCCGATGTCGTGGTCGAGCGCCGAGGCCATGACGCGGTACTGCACGGCGTTGAGCAGCAGCGTGGACGGGGTCGCCACCAGGACCAGGATCGCCAGGAGAACGGGCTCGACCGACCGGTCCTCGGGAAGCGCGCGGAACGACCCGACGACGAGTGCGACGAAGAGGGCGGCCGTGATGGCCAGCAACCACGGCCGCACCGAGGGCCGGCCGGCGAACCGCTGCGCCGCGCGGGCGAGCGCGATCAGCCGTGTCAGCACGCTCGCCCGTTCCGGACGTTCGGCCACGCGGTCCGCGACGGGTAGCGTCGTCGCGTTCCCGCCACCCGCTCTGTTCTCGTCGACTGGTGCGCGCACAACCTGATGGAGCCTAGGCCCGTACCCCCACCCCACCAGCAACCCTCCGGCCCCGCTGAGCGGCCCAGGGTCGTGGTGGTCGCGACGACGTTCCCGGCGCGGCCCGGCGACGGCACGCCCGAGTTCGTGCTCACACTGGCCCGCTCGATCCCCGACCACGACGTGACCGTCGTGGCACCCCGCATGCCCGGCGCCGCCCGCAGCGAGGTGATCGACGGCGTGCGTGTGCGTCGGGTCGCCTACTTCCCCCGGCGGTGGGAGGGCCTGGCCGCCGAGGCCATCATGCCCACCCTCCGGGCCCGGCCGTGGCGCGCGGTCGAAGTGCCGTTCCTGGTGGGTGCCCTGCTGCTGGCGACCTGGCGCGAGGTTCGCCGGCAGGAGGTCGCGGTGCTGAACCCGCACTGGATCGTGCCGGCCGGCCTCGTCGCCCTGGCGGTGCGGGCGGTGACCGGCATGCCGTACGTGGTCACGGTGCACGGCGCCGACGCGTACACCCTGCGCGGCAGGCTCGGGCGCATGGTCAAGCGCCTGGTGCTGCGGCGGGCGGCGGGGGTCCTCCCGGTGAGCGGCGACATCGCCCGCTCGCTCGACCTGCGCGGGGCGCCCGTGCTGCGCATGGGCGTCGACACCGCCGCCATCCGCGCCGCGGTCGGCGACCGGGCGCCCGAGGACGGGCTGCTGCTCTACATCGGCCGCCTGGTCGACAAGAAGGGCGTCGACGTGCTGGTCGAGGCACTGGCCCGGCTCGACGGCGCCCGCCTCGAGGTCGTCGGCGACGGCCCCGACCGTGCGGCGCTCCACCAACTCGCCGCCCGCCTTGGCGTGTCCGACCGGGTGCGCTTCCGGGGGAAGCTGCCCAAGGCCGCGGTCATCGCCGCGCTGGCACGGGCGCAGATCGCCGTCATCCCCTCGCGCGTGGGAGCGGGCGGCGACATGGAGGGCACGCCGGTGGTGCTGTGCGAGGTGATGGCCGCCGGGGTTCCGGTCGTCGCATCGAACCTGGGCGGGCTGGGCGAGTGCATCGACGACGGCCTCGACGGGCTGCTCGTGCCGCCCGGCGACGTCGACGCGCTGGCGACGACGCTCGACAAGGCGCTGAACGGCGGCGTCGACCTCGCTGCGCTCGGCCGGGCCGCGGCCGCCACGGCCCGGCGCAACCTCGACATCTCCGCCGTCGGCGCCGAGTACGCCAGGGTGTTCGCCGCGGCCGCCACGCCCGCCGCGCCCACCCCCACCGGCGGGGACGCCTCGCCCGGATGATCGGCATCCTCCACGCCTACAGCCGCACCAACTCGGGTGACGGGCTGCTGGTCGACCTCACCCTCGAGCGGCTCGGCCGGTGCGGCGTCGACGCCGGTGACGTCGTGCTCGTCGCGCTCGACCCCGATTCGTTCCCCGAGGTGCCGCACCGGGCCGGCATCGGGACGCGCGGCAGGGGGCTGGCCTGGGAGCTGGTGCCGGCCGCGGGCCGGGCCGCCGCGCTGGCCACCGCGGCCGCGCTGCGACGCCCGCTGGGCGCCCTGGCGCGCGAGCTGGACGGGTGCGACGCGCTGGTGGCCGTCGGCGGTGGCTACCTGCGTGCGGTCGACGCCACCTCGTCGATCGGCACGGCGCTCAACCACCTGCCCCAGCTGCTGGTCGCGGCTCGCAGCCGGGTGCCCTCGCTGTACCTGCCCCAGAGCGTCGGCCCGCTGCTGGGCCCCGTCGGTGCCGCGGTGCGGTGGGGACTGGCGCGCGTCGACGCGGTGTGCGTACGCGACCCCTGGAGCGCTGACGACCTCGCGGGCGTGGAGCGACTGCACCGCATCCCCGATCTGGCCGTGCTCGACATGGCCGAGCGGGTCGACGCCATCGACCGGGTGCCACGCGGCGGGCGCGTCGGCTTCGTCGCCCGCCACGTCGGCCATGCCGCCGGCTACGAGCAGCAGGTGCGGGCGGTGGCCGACGATCTGGGGGCGCAGGCGGTGTGGGCGGTCCAGACGGCGGGTGACCGCACGAAGAGCGATGCCGTGCACTACCAACGCCTGGGGCTGACCCCGGGCGGGAACCTGGTCGACCTGTTGGCCGGGCGCGAGCTGTCGGTGGTGGTGTCGGTGCGGTTGCACGGCGCGCTGATGGCACTGGCCGCCGGCGTGCCGGCCGTGCACGTCGCGTACGACCGCAAGGGCCCGGCGACGTTCGCCGACCTGGGGCTCGAGGACTGGTGCCTCGACGTGCGCTCGCTCGACCACGACTCGTTGCGCGCCGTGGTCGACGACCTCGCCGCCGATGCCACCGGGTACTGGGACCGCTTCGCCGCCCGCGTGGGTGCGCTGGCCGAGTCGTCCCGGCGCCTCGACGCCCTGGTGCGCGCCACGGTGCGCCCCTGAGCATCGCGCACCGTTGGGGCGGTCCGCAGGCAGCAGCCCGCAGTTGCGGTCGCCGTCCGGTCGTCGGTCTACGCTGGCGCCCCTCCATGACAGCGGTCCTCCCGACCACCGAGCTCAGCGACGCGCCGGCTCGACGACGATCGCCGAGCGAGTGGGCGCGATGCTCGGCCGCACTCGTCGGGGTGGCGGGGCTGGCCGTCACCCAGCCCGTCCTCGACGTGTTCGGCCGCAACCCCGAGTTCTTCGTCGCCGGGCGCTACGGGCGGCGCGAGATCGTCCTCTTTGCACTCGCCGTGGCCCTGGTGCCGGCCGCGGTCGCGGTCGGCACGACGACGGTGGCATGGCTCGCCCACCCGGCGCTCGGCGCGACGGCGTACGGCGCGGCGCTGGCGGGCTTCGGCGCACTGTTCGCCCTGGTGGTCCTCAACGCGCTGGAGGTCGACGTCGTGTGGCAGGCCGTGGCCGCTGCGCTGGCGGTGGCGGCCCTGCTGGTGTGGCTCGACCGCACCCGCCGGCCGGTGCGGTCGATGCTGTCGTACCTGGCCGTCGGCAACGTGGTCTTCGTGCTGCTGTTCCTGTTCGCCAGCCCGACCGCCGAGCTGGTCGCCGGCACGACCGTCCCCGGGGCGGAGGGGGTGGCGGCCCCGGTGCTGGGTGGGCCGGTGGTGGTCCTCGTCCTCGACGAGTTTCCTCTCACCACCATCCTCCGGCCGGACGGCACCATCGACGAGGCCCGCTACCCGAACATGGCCCGGCTCGCCGCGGGGTCGACGTGGTTCCGCAACGCCTCGAGCCTCCACCCGCTGACCAAGGTGTCGGTGCCCTCGATCCTCACGGGAACGGTCGGCGAGAAGGGTGACCTGCCGACCTCGCACGACCACCCCAGGAGCTACCTCACGCTGTTCGGCGACCGGTACCCGATCAACACCTACGAGGCGGTGACCGACATGCTGCCGCCGGGCCTGGGTGGCGACGACGTGCGGGGCGCGATCAGCACGGCACTGCGGGACGGCTCGATCGTGTACGGCCACCAGGTGCTCCCCGGCGAGCTCGCCGACGAGCTGCCGAGCATCGACCACTCGTGGGGTGGGTTCGGCGACGACATGGGGCCCTCCGGGCCGGGCGCCGCCGACCCGCCGGACCAGACCGTCGTCGGTGACGACGGTTACGGGCGCTGGCACAGCCTCGACCCGCTCGACCGCAGCCCGAGCGGTCAGGCGGCGGCGCTGGCGCAGGCGGTGTCGAAGGTCGGTGCCGGGCCGTCGGTCAACTTCGTCCACGTGGCGTTCCCGCACTACCCGTGGGTGCTGACGCCGTGGGGCACGAGCCTCACCCAGTTCCCCCACGACCTGGCGGACGACCCCCAGGATTCCCGCTACGAGTTCCTGTCGGTGCTGCGCTACCAGCTGCACGCGCTCCAGGTCGGCGCCGCCGATGTCGCCGTCGGCCAGATGATCGACCGCCTCCGGTCGGTCGGCGCGTGGGACGACGCGCTCGTGGTCGTGACCTCCGACCACGGCACCAGCCTGACCGCGCCCGACTTCGGCCGGACGCTGACCGAGGCCAATCGCGAGGAGGTGCTGCGGATCCCGCTCTTCGTCAAGGCGCCCGGGCAGGTCAGCGGCGAGGTGCGCGACGAGCCCGCCCTCACGATCGACGTGCTCCCGTCGATCGTCGACCTGCTCGACGTGCGCACGGGCTGGCGCTTCGACGGCCACTCGCTCTTCGACGGCAGCCGCCCGACCAGAGCGCCGAAGGTCGACGACGACCTCGCCCCCGCACTCGACGTCGCTGCCGGCCACGCCCGCGACGTCCCGGGCGAGGGCTGGGAGGGACTGGTGTCCACGGGCGCCAGCGGCGATCTGGTCGGCACGCCGCTGGGCGACCTGGCCCTCGGCCGGCCGAGCGACCTGAGCTGGACGGCCGACGACCGGCCGCTGTTCGCGTCGCTGCCCACCGACGACGGTCGGGTCCCGTACCTGCTCACCGGCAGCGTGGCCAGCGGCGACGACGAGCCGCCCGAGGTGCTGGTGGCCGTCAACGGCACCGTCGCCGGCTCGATGGGTGCCTTCTCCGCGAGCGACGGCGGCGGCCGGACGTTCTTCGCCCTGCTGGGGCCGTTCTTCGTCGACGGGGCCAACATCGTCGAGGCGTACGAGGTCGAGCGCACGCCCCTGGGCCCACTGCTGCACCGCCTGGCCGACGCCTGACGCTGCGCTTGGCCCCCGCGGGCCGGAGCCTCAGCCTGGCGGCGCGGGCTCGCCCGCGCCAGGGGCGGCGCCGCCTCGGCACTCGCCCAGGCGGTACAGCAGGTAGCCGTCGAGGGCGGCCACCCGGCAGAAGGCGGTGCTGGCCGCGACCTGCTCGACGTGGCGGGCGGGCCGGCCGTGGTGGGGGATCAGCCACGTGTCGTGGTAGTCGATCTCGAGTGCGAGCTTGGGCTGGATGAGCACCCAGCCGATGTCGTGGCGCTCCATGACCTCGATCACGGCCTGGTCGGACGGCCAGGTCAGGTAGGTCACGAACTCATCCTCGGTCAGGAACTGGCCGCCCCAGGTTGGCGAGCGGTCCGTGACGTTGAGCAGGCTGTGCGACCGCGCGCCGATGACGCCCCGGTCGTCGTCGATGGCGGCGGCGAGCTCGTCGAAGGGGCGTTCCACGACCGAGGCGCGCAGGTCGTCGTGCTTCTGGGCCGTCGCCTCCAGCGTGCTGCCCGCCACCACCATCAACACCACGACCGTGACGGCCGCCAGCGCCCGGGGCGCCCACGACCGGTGCCGGACGAGCGCCGCGACGCCCACGCCCACCAGCATGGCGATGCCCGGCCACAGCGGCGAGTAGTAGCGGGGGAACGGGGGCACCTGCTTCACGGTGATCGCCAGCACCATGAACCCGGTGGCGGCGAGGACCAGCAGCCGGCCCCGCGCCCGGCAGGCGAGCACCCAGGCGAGCAGCGCCAGGCCGAGCACGATCCAGCCCTGGTGGTCGAGCGAGTTGACGAAGCGCCGGGGGAGCAGCGAGAGGTATTCGGGCAGCGGCTCATGGATGCCCCTGTACCGCCAGAAGTCGGTCTGGATCTCCTCGACGTAGCCCTCGGTGATCCAGTAGTCGGTGCGGTACTCCGTGACGCGTTCCATCCCCCCGACGGAGAGGTTCAGCGCGAGGCGGGGGAGCGAGACCGCCGCGACCACGAGGTAGATCCGGGCACAGGCGGCCAGTCCGGACCGCCAGCCGGGGGCGAACCCCAGCAGCAGCACGGGTGCCACCAGCAGGAGCTGGCCCACGGCGTGCGCCTCGGGGGTCAACGCGAGGCAGACCCCGGCCGCGGCGGCGCGCGCCCAGCGATGGTCGGGCTCGGCGATCGCCCGGTAGGCGAGCCAGGCCCCGAAGTAGCCGAGCGCGAGCATGGCGGCGTACATGGGCACGAAGCCCGACCGGTCGGCGACCGGCGGCAGCGCCACCAGGGCGATGGTGGCTGCGGCGGCGCCGAGCATCGACCCGGTGATGCGGCGCGTCACGTAGCAGACGACGGCCCCGAGCAGCTGGACCGACGCGACCGCGACGGCCTTGGCGCCGGCCACGCCGGCGACGGCGACCGCCGGGCCGACCAGCAGGTGGGGAAGCACGTTGTCCTGGGTGTCGAGGATGTAGCCGATGCCGTGGGTGCGGACGTGGCCGACGGCTGCCACCACGCGGGCCGAGTCGGCGTCGCTCAGCAGCAGCGGGCTGTAGAGGCTGAGCAGGGGCACGGTCAGGAGCACGCCCAACACCCCGGCGACCCAATGGCCGGGAGGATCGGTCCAGACGCCGGTGATCAGCCGGGGCAGGTCGCGTAACCGGGGACGGTCGCGGACGATCAGCCAGGCCAGCAGGACGGTCGACGCCAGGGCGGCGGCGATCGCCGCCTGGCGGGTCACCTCCGAGTGGCCGATCCCCGTGGCGAGGGCCTTGGTCGCGGCGCGGTGGACGACGAGCATGACCAGCGCGCCGACGGTGAGGCCGAGCACGTCCCAGCCCGTCGTCGACCGCCCGTCACGGCGGGGCGCGGCGGGAGCCGCCTCGGCCGCTGTCGGTGCCGGTTCGTCGAGGACGAGCGGGCCGGGGCCGGCGACCGTCGGGACGGTCGCGACCGTCGCGGCGGTCGGACCGTCGCCTTGCAGCTTCGAGCGCCCCACTCTGGGCAGATGTGAACCGAGGGACACGGAACCCCTGTCGTCTGTCGTACGGCACGCGAGGGCCCCCAGGGCACCCCGAATTTTGCCAGGTCCAGTAGCATCACCGACCGTGACGGCCGACCCCGGCTGGCACCGAGGGGAGGGCGTGGTGGAGCGTAGACGCCATGAGCGGCGTGTGAGCAGGGCAGCCAGGCTGGTCGGGGGTGTCGCGCTCGCGGCCACCGCCGTCGCGGGAGCCTGGGTCCCGGCCGCGGGCTCTCCGGCGCCACCCGGTGACCCGTCGACGACGCTCCCGGCCGGCGACCCCTCGACCACGCTGCCGGTCGACGACACCTCGACGACGGCGCCGTCGGCCGGCCCCTCCACCACGCTGCCGGCCGACGACACGGCGACCGCGGCATCGCCGAGCGGCGAGCCGCCGGTCGGCACCGGCCGCGTGGCCGAGGCCGACGAGGTCGTGGCGCTCGCGGCCACGGTGCGAGCCTTCGGCCGTCAGCCCTTCGCCGACGTGAACACGGCGGCCGCCTCGTCGGCGGCGTCGGCCCGGTCGCAGGGCTGCGGCCTGTCCGACGCCAAGCTCGCGTCCATCATGCTGTCGATCACCTTCACCGAAGCCGGGCCGCTGGCCAGCAGCACGGTGGCCCCCTCGCCGATGACGCTCAGCCGCTGGGACGGCTCGGCCATCCTCTACGCGTTCGGCAACTCCGAGACCTCGTTGCGCAACGCCTTCTGGCACCCGGGCATCGGGCTGTGGCAGTTCGACCACCCGTGGTCGAACACCGCCGCGGAGCGCATCGACACCTCGACCGCCGCCCAACTGGCCGCCCAGGTGATCGCCGGCCGCTACTGCGGCTGGACCTCGGCCACCGGCCTCACCCGCTTCGCCTACTCGGTTCGCCCCTGGCACGGCTGCGACGACCCGCGGGGTGCCGGCGAGCGCTGCTTCGAGATCTTCCTCAACCACTACCTCGACAACGATCCCGCCCGCCTCGACGACGACAGCCTGACCAACTTCTCGCTGGTCGACGACGTGACGCGGCTGGGCGGCGCGATCCGGCGCACCTGCCAGCTCGTGGGCGAGGCCGGCACGGTGCCCTGCATGTTCGTCGACCCCTCGCGTGCCCAGGGCAGCGTGGCCTGGACATCGCCGACCTTCAGCCCCAACCCGCTGAGCGCACCCTTCTACGTGCTGCGCGACGGCAGCGCCGAGCGCCGTGCCTGGCTGCGCGAGGACACCGGCTACGCCAACGACGTGCACGCGTCGGCCACCGTGGGCTCCGACCCCCGCACCACCCTGCTGTGGCATTCGGGGTCGCTGCTGTGCGACCTGACCGCGCGCAAGGGGGCGTGCGACCTGCGGCCGCCGTCGTGGAAGGACTGGGAGCTACGCCAGGTCACCGGCAGCTACCGGCCCTTCACGGGCGACTTCGACGGGGACGGGCGCACCGACATCTTCTGGTACGGCCCGGGCAGCGCCTCCGACACGATCTGGTTCGCGCGCGGGGGCACCACCTTCGAGCGGCTGTCGCGCCCCGTGTCCGGCAGCTACCTGCCCTTCACGGGCGACTTCAACGGGGACGGGCGCACCGACATCTTCTGGTACGGCCCGGGCAGCGGCCCCGACTCGGTGTGGCTCAGCCGGGGCGATGGCACCTTCAGCGGCGCGTCGCGCCCGGTCGGCGGCGTGTACGAGCCGCTGGTCGGCGACTACGACGGCAACGGCCGCACCGACGTGTTCTGGTATGCGCCCGGCTCGCCGGCGTCGTCGCCCGACCGGATGTGGCGCTGGGCGGCCGACGGAACGGTCACCCAGACCGCGCTACCCGTGTCCGGCACCTACGACCCGATGGTGGGCGACCTCGACGGCGATGGGCGCGACGACCTGTTCCTCTACGGCGCCGGCAGCTACCCCGACCACCTCTGGTTCGGCACGGCCGCCGGCGGCTTCACGAAGACGGCGCGGCCGGTCAGCGGGGTCTACGAGCCCTTCGTCGGCGACTTCGACGGCGACGGCGTCGAGGACGTGTTCTGGTACGCGCCCGGCAGCGCCGGCGACCCGGTCTGGTACGGGCGCACCTCGCGCACGTTCGCCTCGGTCACCCGGTCGGTCGGGGGCGACTACCAGCCGGTGGTGGGCGACATCAGCGGGGACGGCCCGACCGACGTCGTGTGGTACGCCCCGGGCACGGCGGGCGACACGGTGTGGCGGGGCACGGCCGCCCGCGGCTTCACCGCGGACTCGACCGTGCTCACCGGAACCTACCTGCCCTTGCTCGGCGACATGGACGGCGTGCCCGGCATCGACGTGTTCTGGTACCGGGCCGGCACGGCCCAGGACGGCATGTGGTTCGACTGATTGCCGCCGCCCGGGCCCATCGCCCCGACCTCCCCGCCTGACACCACACGGGAGATGTCCGGGCGGGGCCGCGCGCCGGGCTCGGCCGGCCCGGCCGCCGTTCAGCCCGTCACCCGCCAGAAGACCAGGTCGCTCTGCAGGACCTCGCCCTCCAGGGGCACCTCGCGCTGCGACTCGTCCCACATCGAGAGCCGCTGTGACACCATGCCCGCCTCGGTGAAGCGCTCGGCGGGCAGGTGGGCGGGCAGCGGGCCGTGGGTGACCAGGAACACCGGCTGACCGGGGAACGCGTCTCGGTAGCCGTCGATCTCCTGCATGTCGAAGTCGCGCTGGAGGCGCGCCGCCACCTGGTCGAAGATGAACCACACCGCCGCCGGTGTGTTGCGCATCGCGTCGGTGGTGCCCTCCGCCTCGGTGTAGAGGAACACGCCCTGCTCGCCGCCGGCGATGCCGGCCGTCGCCTCCGCCGCCTGCCACGATCCCTGCATCTCGTTGTGGCCGTGCAGCGTCCACGACTGCGCGGTGAACTCGGCGACGAGCGTGACGGCAACGAGCGCGCCGGCCAGCTTCAGCGCCCACGAGCGGCGCAGCAGCGCCCAGGCGATGGCCAGCGCGATGAGCAGCATGATGGCCGGCAGGACCGCCGGCACGAAGCGTCGGACCCACCACATGAGCCGCATCGAGATGCGTGCGTCCCACAGGTAGACGGGCAGCAGCACCGCCCCCGGAAGCGCGAGCACGTAGGCCGAGGCGCGCATGCGCGTGAGCGCCAGCACGACCACGCCCAGCCACATCACCACCAGGCCCCGGACCGTGACGAACCACGAGAGCCACTTGATGCTGATCTCGTCGAGCGACCGGATCGTCGCCTCCTGGAAGTGCGAGTACACGTAGTCGGTCCCGAGCAGGGACTCGCGGTGCCAGATACCCAGCAGCACCAGGCCGGCACAGACGCTCACGAGCACGCCGAGGGGCAGGTGCCAACGGTTCAGCAGGCCCAGCAGGCCGGAGCTGCCGTCGGGGACACCACCGTCGTCGGGGCTCCCGGCGCCAGCGTCGGCACGGGCACGCCGCCGGCGGTCGAGCCGGGCCACGAGGGCTCGCAGTGGCAGCCCGGCCAGGACGAGCACGGCGCAGGCGCCGAGGAGCAGCGGCAGGCTCGGCACCGAGTTGCTGTCCGAGTAGCGGACCCTCAGGTCGTAGGCGTTCACGGCCGCGTAGGGAAACGTCACGGCCAGGCCCGCGGCGAGCATGATCGACCGGCGGTCGAAGCGCCCCATCGCCACGGCCGCGCCGACGACACCGGCCGCGAGGAGGATGTACAGGAACCCGTCGGGCCGGCACAGGAAGCCGACCCCGAGCAACACGCCGGCGGCGAACGCAGCTCCGGACCAGCGCCGTTCGATCGCCAGCACGGCCGCCAGCAGTGCCCCGGACAGCAGGAACTGGGCGAGGACCTCGGTGGACGGGTAGCGGGCCTGCCACACCTGCATCATCGACGTGATCAGCAGCGCGCCGAAGACCGCCGCGGTGACCGTGTTGATGGCGCGGCGGGCCGCGACGACCAGCATGCACACCGAGGCGATGGCCATGACCGGCGTCAGGTGGAACACGCCGCGATTGCCCACCAACTCCTGCGCGGTCGCGAGCGTCGCCGGGTACAGGTGGTAGAACTGCGGCGTCACCACGTCGGGCTGGGTCTCGTCGAGCCACAGCCCGGGGAAGCGGCCGTTGTTGATCAACGGGTCCAGGTCGCGCGTGATGACCGGGTCGGGGATCGACACGTCGCCCTCGCGGGCGATGGCGAACGCATGGGCGACGTAGACGCCCGGGTCCTTGTCGACCAGCGCGTACGGGAAGCCGGGGAGGAAGAAGATCGCCGCGGCCAGCGCGGCGACGCCGACCAGGCCCAGCTCGACCGCGTCGGCCCGGATCCGGGGACGGGGCCGGGGCCACCACATCACGGCCACGAGCACGCCCGTGGCGACCAGCCCCACGCCGACCGCGAGGCGGCCGTCGTGGCGGCCCACCTCGGCGAGAGCCAGCGAGACGGTGGCGACCATGGCGACGGCCATCGCCACGACCAGGCCCCCGGCCTCTCCCGGCGTGAGGACGGGGCCGGAGTCGGGCGTGCCGTCGCCGTGCCGGCCGGAGGTGGTCGGCTCGGTGGCCACCTGGTCCGTCCGTCCACCGGCGTGGGTGCCGGCGCCGAGCTGGGTCATCTGCGGCGGGTCACGCGCCGGGCCGGGGTCGCGCAGGGGTCAACAGACACGCAGGGTGACCCGCATCCTGGCCATGACGATGATCGACCGACAAAAGGAACCTCACAGGGGCTGCGAAGCGCGGCCGGGCGTCTCCCGCCCGGCCGTTGGGGCGCCCCGGAGGTTCGCACCCTAGCAATCGAGCGGGGCGCGCAGGACAACCGGCGTCGTCGGCGAGCGGGGCGTCGAAGCGGGCGTGACCAGGGGGCGTCGGCCGTCCGCCGCAGTGGATCGCGTAGCCTCCACCTCGGTAGCGTGCCCCCGGCCGCCATGCGGTCCCGACCTGACCCTCGTCCCCCGGCGTGAAGGAGATGCGAGCGATGAGCGGTGCCGCGCTCGCGGTGGATGCCGCCATCCCGCACGCCGGCGACGGGTCGGACCGCGATCCCGGCGATCAGCCCGCCCGGGGGCGTCGGCCGCCATCCATCGCGGACCTCGTGGGTGTGCTCGTCGTCGTCGCCGCCATGCTCGCGCTCAACCAGGCCGCGGTCGCGTGGGCGGGCACGCCGCTCGGCACGTCGCGGGGCATCCGCGTGCTGAGCCTCGCCACGGGGGTTGTCGCTGCGCTGGGGTTGCTCTACCTGGTCGTCCGCGCACGCGGCCGTCCCGGCCGCGTCCTCCGGTCGGCCACCGAGGTCTGGCGCGACCCTCCCGGCGACTGGGTGGCGTTCGCTCTCGGAGCCGCCCTCGCTCTGCCGCTCCTCGGCCTCTACTGGCCGCGGCGGGGCCAGCACTCCGACTCCGCCCGTCTCTTGTCGTCGGTCGACCACGTGTGGCGCGGCGACCTCGGTTACCTGGTGGACGTGCAGGAGCCCTACCTCCCGCACGCCTTCTACGGCCCGGCCATGGCGGTCGGCGGCCTGCAGGCGTCCAGGCTGTTGATGATCGCCACGTTCGTGGTGCTCGCCGGTGTCACGGCGCTGATCACCTACAGGGTCACGCGCTCGCTCTGGGGTGCCGCCGTGAGCGTCATCGCGCTCCTGGGCATCAGGGGCGCAGTGATGCTCGTGCACAACTCGCCGATGTACCCGCTGATGTTGACGCTCGGCTACCTCGGGGCGTGGTTCGCGTACCGGGCGGTGACGGACACCGAGGGTCGCTGGCGGTACTCGCTCGCCGCGGGCGTCTGCGTCGCGCTCGCGCCCGAGGCCCATGCCGTGGGGCAGCTGTTCCTCGCGGCGCCGGCCCTGGTGGCCGTGCTCGCGCCGACGTGGCGCATGGCGATCACGAGGACCGCCCGCACCTATGCGGTCGTCGTCGTCATGCTGCTGCCCCGCGTCGCGATCAACGCCGCGCAGGGGGGACTCGACTGGATCACGACCTACCGCACCGACTGGTGGGTCACGCAGGGCTACGTGCGGCACATCCAGGTGAACCTCCTGGGCTACAAGGGAATCGACGAGCCGCTCGGCTACTACCTCTCCCACCTTCCCGAGCGCTTCTACGACGGCCTCGGCGGCTGGGGGTGGATCGTCGTGGCCGGCGCCGTGCTCGGATGGCTGTGCTGCCGGTGGCGCCAGCGGCTCTTCGTCCTGGGCGTGGTCGGCTTCATGCTCCTGGCCGTCACGGTCGAGCAGGTCCCGTCGTTCCCGCGCTACTACTCCCCCCTGTTCCCCGGCATGGCGATCCTCGCCGGCGCGCTGATCGCCGCCCTGCTACGGCAGCGCCGCCGGGTGCTCCGCGCCGGCGGGATCGTCACCGCCGCCTGCCTGCTCGTCGGTGCTGCGGGCACGTTCGACAGCGTCCGCGACGTGGCCGAGGAGGCACGCGTGAAGACGGACGACGCGCTCCCGGTGCAGCGGCTGGTGGCGTCGATCGACGATGACCGTGGCGTGATCGGCGCGCGGGCCCATCAGGTCTTCTTCGGCGTCACCACGGACACGCCGACCTGGGGCGATCAGTACCTGACCGAGGAGGAGTACGTCACGTACCTGACGTGGCCCTCGGACGAGGCGGTCATCGACCTGTTGGATCGACACGACATCGGGTGGGTCGTCATCCACGCCAACCGCCTCCTCGAGACCGAGTACAACGACGTTTGGCTGATCCCGTTCCACGGTCGACGCTCACGCCATGTCGAGGCCGTCGCCACGAGCCCGAACTTCTGCCGGTGGTCCGAGGGAGGCGGTTACGTGCTGTTCAAGCTCGGAGCATGTGCGCCTGCGGACGCTGCCGCGGGCGACAGCCCGGGCTGACGGTGCTCAGCCGGCTGGTCCGTCGGGGGCCTGCCTGGTCGCGGTCACCACGTAGCCGAGCGGCAGCAGCCTCGACATCCGCGTCACGCGGTCGAGCAGAACGGCCGGCCGGACCACGGCGACGTCGTTGATCACGCGGGCCAACCGCCGCAGCACCGGTCGGTGCCAGGTGAGCCCGAGGAGGACGACCGACACCTGGTGGCCGAGGAAGCTGAAGAGCGAGCCGGTCTCGACGATCTCGTCGATCTCGAAGCCGGCCTCGACCAGCAGCTGCCGGAGCCCGTGGCGGGTGTAGCGGAAGTAGTCGTGGGGCTCCTCGTGCAGGCGCGCCATGAAGGGCACCGTGACGATCAGGGCGCCGCCCGGCTTGAGCACGCGAGCGAGCTCGCCGGCCGCCGTGGCGGGGTGCGGGACATGCTCCAGCACCTCGCTGCAGAGGACCGTGTCCATCGAGGCGGTGGGCACCACGGCCATGTCCTCGACGCTGGCGATGTAGTCGACGTCGTCGGAGCGCGCCTCGATGTCGAGGGCCACGTAGCGCTCGACCTGCTCCTCGAGCATCGTCCGGAACGGTTGCGTCCCACACCCGGCGTCCAGCAGGTCGCCCTTGGCACGCGCCCGCAGCGCAGGCACGACCGCGTCGGTGAGCCCGAAGAGCGTGGGCGAGAGCCGCTTGCGCTGCGTGGCGTCGCCGGCGAGGTCGGCGTCGATCGCCTGGCGGTTCGCGGTCACCCGCGCCCGCCAGCCCGCGTTGCTGCCCGTCGGCCGCGTCGTGGTGGTCATGCCCCGATCCTTCCGCTGTCGGCCGCCGTGCTGAGGATGGCGGCGTAGCGCCGCGCGCAGGACTCGACCGTGAAGTCCCGGCTGCGATGCTCGGCGGCGGTGGCCAGGCGCTGCCGCAACTCGTCGTCTGTGAGCACGGCGGTGAGCCCCTTGGCCAGCCCGTCCGGGTCGTCGGGGGGGAACAGCAGGCCCGTCTCGCGGTCGGTCATCGCCTCGTTGATCCCGGGGAGGTCGGAGGCGACGACCGTGCGACCGCTCCCCATCGCCTCGAGCAGGACGGTCGGCAGCCCGTCCTGGTCTCCCGACGAGGCGGGGACTGACGGCACGACGACCGCGGCGCTGCGCTCGTAGGCGTTGGCCAGGTCTGCGCGCGACAGGGGGCCGCTGAAGGTCACCGGCAGTCCCTCCGCCTGGGCGCGCAGGCTGCTCTCCAGCGGGCCGTCGCCGACGACCTCGAGCGTCCAGTCGAGATCAGCCGGGAGCAGGCGCAGGGCGTTGATCAGCACGGTCAGGCCCTTCTTCTCGACCAGCCGCCCGACGAACAGCAGGCGCCCCGGGATCTGGTGCGTGTCCGCGCGGACCATCGCGCGCAGGCCGGCGATGTCCGCACCCAGGGACTGCACGTACGTGGTGGCCTCGCGGGCACCGGAGTCGACCAGCCGCTGGCGCATCTCGTCGTTCATCGTGGTCACGGCCTCCGCCCGGCGGAGGATCACCCGCTTGAGCCGCGAGGAGAGCGGATCGTTCAGCGCATAGACGTCCCCACCCAGCGTCGTGACCACCCACGGGACGCGCCGGGCCGCGAGGAGTGCGGCGACTCCCTGCGGGACGACCCAGTGGATGTGGAGCACGTCCGGCCGGTGCCGCCTGACGAGTCGCCGGAGGTGGATCGCCTCCGACACCACGAACGGGAGGACCTGGAGCCACCGGAGCGGGTTCGCCCGGAGGTTCTCGATGATGGCGCCGTGCGCCAGGTCCTCCCATCGGCGCGGGAAGTACGCGAACCTTTCGACACGCACATCTCCCACGCACTCGACCTTCGCCGCTCCGGGCACCCGGGGGACCAGCACCACGGTGTCGAAGCGCGTACCGAGCCGGAGGGACAGGTCCCTGACGAACGCGGGCGTGCCGTCCCCTGGCCGACCTGGGAAGGTCGAGGCGACGACGAGCAGGCGAAGACTCTCGGACATGGCCACCAATGCGTGGACGGGGATGAACTGATTGGTCCCTGACCCCGTCGCCACCGTAGTGGGTGCGTCCGGGTTCATCGGCAACTCGCTGGTGGGCCGCTTCGCCACGCTCGGTGTGCCCATCGAGTCGTTCACGCGTGAACGACCCTTTCCCCCCGTGCCGGGCGAGCTGGGCCCGGACGCGACGCTGCCGCGCACCGTCTTCTGGCTCGCCACCAACATCAACCCGGCCGTGGCCGAGGAGCGCCCGGACCTGGTCGACCTCGACCAGTGCACGTTCGAGGCCGCGCTGCGCGCGATCGAGGGCAGCGACCGGCCGCCGCGTGTGGTGCTGTTGAGCTCGGGGGGCACGGTCTACGACACGACGTTCCCGCCGCCCTACGACGAGACCAGCCCGGTGAGCGCCACCACCGCCTACGCGCGCTCCAAGCTGGCGCTCGAGCGGGCGCTCTGCTCGTCGAGCCTCCCGCCCGAGCGCAGGGTCGTCGTCCGCGTGGCCAACGCCTACGGCCCCGGGCAACAGGCACGACGCGGGCAGGGGGTGGTGGCCCACTGGCTTCAGGCCGCAGCCGATGGCCGGCCCCTCGTGCTGATAGGCGACAAGGAGTCGGTGCGCGACTACGTGTACATCGACGACATCGTCGATGCTCTCGTCGCCATCCACCGCGTGGACGGCGCCCTGCCGCCGGTCCTGAACGTGGGGTCCGGCCACGGCACGAGCCTCGCCGAGCTGGCGGACACGGTGCTCGAGGTCGTCGGCGACCGTGCGCTGACCATCGACGCCCGCCCGGCGCGGGGGTTCGACGTCTCGCGCACGTGGCTCGACTCCAGCCTCGCGGAGCGGGCTCTCGGCTGGCGACCGCGGACGTCGCTGCGAGAGGGCGTCGCAGCGACGTGGAGAGCCTTCACGAGCTGACGACGTCCGGCGAGCCGCCGGGCCCGAGCGCCACGCGGCCGTCAGCGGGCGCGGCGACGCCCGACGGCCGCCAGGTGCGCTCGGCCGGCCAGCAGGGCCTCGGCCACGAAGGAGGTCAGGCGGTGCGCGACCGACGACGCCAGCACCGACCCCATCGCCAGGCCCGGGAGCGCGGCGAGCAGCACGCCCTCGCGTACGAGCACCCCGGACGGCAGCGGAAGCGCCGCGTAGCCGAGCCCCCAGCCGGCGCAGAAGGCGGCCGCCGCCGCGACGCCGTCGACGTCGGCCAGATCGCTCAGCAGGATGACGAACGCGGTGGCGTAAGCGACCTGGTTGAGCAGGATGTACGCGTAGCAGCGCAGGATCGCACCCTGGTCGGGCAGGGCGTCCGGTGTGGGCAACCGGCGGATCAGCCGGCGGGCCAGGTTCAGGAACCGCGCCAGCACCCGCCTGTCGAGCAGGGCCAGCAGGCCGAGCCCGAGCCCGGCGAGGATGCGCGCCCAGGTCGGCAGGTCACCGACGACGGCCAGCGCGGCGCCGGCTGTCCCTGCGGCAGCGAGGCTGCACGTCGAGAAGACCGGCAGGCGCATCGCGGCGAGGGCGAGGCCGGTGTCCCCACTGGACAGGGCCACCTGGCTGGCCGCTTGCACGAACCCGCCGGCGGGCAGGTACTTGGTCAACTGCGACGTGTAGAGCCCCCGGATGATCGTGTCCCGGTCGGCGCCCGGGGGGAAGAGGGTGGCCCAGCCCCGGGCCACCAGGACCATGGCGACGACCTGGAGCACGAGCGCCGCCGCGAGCGGGGCGGCGCCCGGCAGTGCCTGCTCACGGGCGTCGTCGACCGACGACACGGCGGCGATGGTCAGGCCGGCGATGCTGGCGAGCCCGACCACCGGCTGCCAGCGCAGGCGACGTCTGGCCCGCGGCGCGGGAGCGACGGGATCGATGACGTCCCCGTCGCTCACGGAGGTCCCAGGCGATGCGATGTCCATGGCCCCGCCTGTGGCTACCCGGCGTCGACCGACCACGTGCCGCGCAGCGCGACCAGGCCGCCGACGTCGGTCTCGCGGTCGGAGTTGACGTCGAGGCGGGCGGCCCGCCGGCGCACCGCGTGGGTGCGGGCCAGGTGCTCGTCGAGCAGGCGGGTCGACACGTCGTAGGTGCCGGCGGTCAGCGGCAGGCTGGGGATCCGGTAGTCGACGACCCGGCGGCCCGGCCCGCCGGTGCGGAAGTGGTGCACCGGCCCGGCCACGTGGACGCCGTCGGTGCGGTACAGCCCGATGGCCAGGGCCACGTCGTCGTCACGTGCCGCGCTGACCTCGACCCGGACGGTGAGCTGCGAGCCGCTCTCGATGACGTCGACGTCGCGGCCGACCTCGTCGACCAGGTGCACGGCCTCGATGTGCCAGCCGCCCTCGGCCTCCTCGTCCGTCACCAGGTCGCCCGAGGCGTGCTCGTGCGCCCGGCGGTCGTCGCGCACCGACTCGAGGTAGGCGGTCACCACGTCGTGCGCCTCGCCCTCCTTGACCAGCGACCCGTGGTCGAGCCACGCGGCCCGGTCGCAGATGTTGCGCACCGCGTCGAGTCCGTGGCTCACCAGCACGATGGTGCGCCCGCTGCGGCGGAGGTCGGCGAACTTCTCCAGGCAGCGCTGCTGGAAGCTCTCGTCGCCCACGGCCAGGATCTCGTCGATGAGCAGCAGGTCGGGCTCGACGGTGATGGCCACCGAGAACCCCAGCCGCACGAACATGCCCGACGAGTAGTTCTTCACCGGCGTGTCGATGAACTGCTCGAGGCCGGCGAAGGAGACGATGTCGTCGAAGCGGCGGTCGATCTCGCGCCGCGACATCCCGAGGATGCTGCCGTTGAGGTACACGTTCTCGCGGCCCGACAGCTCGGGGTGGAAGCCGGCGCCCAGCTCGAGCAGGGCCGACATGCGGCCCCGGGTGGTGATGCGCCCCCGGTCGGGGCGGTAGATGCGGGCCATGCACTTGAGCAGCGTGCTCTTGCCCGAGCCGTTGTGCCCGATCAGGCCGAACGTGGTGCCCTCCTCGACCTCGAACGAGACCCCGCTCAACGCCCAGAAGTCCTCGTGGACCGTGCGGCGGAAGCCGTTGAAGATCGTGGCCTTGAGCGTGGAGTTGCGCTCGTGCACCAGGCGGAAGCGCTTGGCGACGTCGTCGACCGCCACGGCAAGGGTGGCCACGGCTACATCTCCTCCGCCAGGCGGGGCTCGAGCCTGCGGAACACCAGCGCGCCCACGGCCAGCGACCCGCCCGAGATGAGGGCCATCGTGAGCCACTGGGAGAACGTGGGCCAGCGCAGGTTGTACAGCGCGTCGCGGTAGGCGTCGACGAAGGTCGCCATCGGGTTGAGCTGGAGCAGGTCGCGGATGGGGATGGTCATGCCCAGGAACTCGAAGTCCTCGGGCACCTGCTCGGGCGGGTAGAGGACAGGTGTCGCATAGAACCAGATGTTCAGGGCGATGGCCAGGAAGTGCTGCACGTCGCGGAAGTAGGCGTTGGCCCCGGCCAGCACCAGCCCCACGCCCAGCACGAAGCCGGTCTGCAGCGCCATGAGCACGAGCACCACTGGCACCCAGGGCAGCACGAAGTTGCCCACGACCAGGAGCACCACGCCCAGCACCACGAGCTCGACGCCGAAGTTCGCCAGCCACGAGGCGGTCGAGGCCGCCGGCAGCACCCACCGGGGGAAGTACACCTTCTTCACCAGGCCCTCGTTGCCGACGATCGACGCCGCCGCACCGTTGAGCCCGTTGCTGAGGAACGTCCACGGCAGCAGGCCGCAGACGAGCCAGAAGCCGTAGACCTCGAGGCCGCTCGGATCGCCCTCGGGCGGCGTCACCTTGAAGAACACCCCGAACACGAGCGTGTAGATAGCGATGCTGGCCAGCGGGTTGATCACCGACCACAGCCAGCCGAGGGTCGAGCGCTTGAACTTGCTGCGCAGCTCGCGCAGGGTCAGGTTCCAGAGCAGCTCGGTGGGGAGCCCGCTGGTGTCGGGCAGGAGGCGTGCAGCCACGGGGTGACTGTACTGACGCCCGGCTCCCCGGTCGTAACCACCTCCGGTGGTGGGCCGGCGGCCACGGTCGGTCGTCGAGGGTCGCGCGCCTGGGCACGCGCCGTGTCGCCACACCCTCCGCGCGTCGGTCAAGATGTACCGATGCCTGCGCCCAGGATCCGGCTGGTGGTGCTCAACTACAACGGCGGCGACCTGGTCGTCCGCTGCGTCGAGCACCTCGAGCGACTCGACTGGCCCGAGGACAGGCTCGAGATCGTGGTGGTCGACAACGCGAGCCGCGACGGCTCCGACGTCGAGCTCGAGCGCCGGCCCCGCGTGCGGCTCGTCCGTTCCGAGCGCAACACGGGCTTCCCCGCCAACAACCTGGCCATGCGCGACCTCGACGGCCTCGACTACCTGGGCCTCGTCAACAACGATGCCTTCGCTGAGCCCGACTACCTGCACTCCCTGGTCGCCGCCCTGGCCGCGGACGACACGTTGGGCGCGGCCTGCCCCAAGATCCTGCTGGCCTTGCAGTTCGTCGACCTGCGCATCGGTGTCGAGACCCGGCGCGTGCCCGGCGACGACCGCGACCTCGGGCTGCGGCTCAGCGGCCTCGAGGTCGACGGGCGCGACCGCGCGGGCGACGCCGGCTTCGCCGAGGGCTGGTACCCCGTCGAGGCCGGCGCCCCGGGCGAGTCCGACTTCCGCTGGTCGGCCGGCGAGGCGCTCGTGCGGGTCCCGGTCGAGCCGGGCGCCGACGCGCCCACGGCGCGGCTGCGCCTGGCCGCCGACAGCCCGGTCGTGGCCTGGCTCGACGCGGGCGGCGCCAAGGTGCCGGTCGACGTGGCCGCGACGCCGCGCTGGGTCGAGGTGCCGCTGGCGGGCGAGCGCTACGACGTCGTCAACAACGTCGGCTCGGTGCTCGTCGAGGGGGGCTGGGGCGGCGACCGCGGCTTCCTCGAGCCCGACACCGGCCAGTACGACGAGCCCCAGGACGTGTTCGCCTGGTGCGGCGCCGGGGTGCTCTTCCCGGTCGCCTACCTGCGTGACGTCGGCCTGTTCGACGAGCGCTTCTTCATGTACTACGAGGACACCGACATGGCCTGGCGGGGCCGGGCCCGGGGCTGGCGCTACACCTACGTGCCCGACGCGGTGCTGCGCCACGTGCACGCCGCCACCAGCGTCGAGGGCTCGCCGCTGTTCCATCACTTCGTCGAGCGCAATCGCCTGGTCATGCTGGCCAAGAACGCGCCCCCGCGCCTGGCGACGGGGGCCGCCGCACGGTTCCTGCTCTCGACGGCCTCGTACGCCCGGCGGGATGTCGTGCGCCCGGTGCTTGCCGGGCACCGCCCGACGCCCGGGCTGGTCAAGGCGCGGCTCGGCTCGTTCGCCGGCTACCTGCGCCTGCTGCCGCAGGTGCTGCCCGATCGCCGCCGCCTGCGCGCTGCCCAGCGCGTCCACGACGAGGCCATCACGGGGTGGGCGGTGCAGCGATGAGGGCCGCCGTCTACAACCGCTACTGGGCCACGGGTGGCGGGGCCGAGAAGTACGGCGGCGCCATCGCCCAGATCCTGGCGGCCGACGGCCCCCTCGACCTGCTCTCCCACGACCCGGTCGACGTCGACTGGCTGGCCGAGCGCCTGCGGCTCGACCTGTCGGGCGCGAACGTGCGCCTGCTCGACGACGCCACCGGCGAGGTCAGGGACGCCAGCGCCGGCTACGACCTGTTCGTCAATGTGTCGTACATGAGCACCGACCGGTCGGCGGCCCCGGGCAGCCTGTACGTGGTGCACTTCCCGACGCCGCTCGATGGACACCTGTCGCGCGTGCAACGCCAGGTCGCCGACCGGCTGGCCCGCCGCCGCAACGGGCTCGGCGGCACGGTGATGGAGTGGGGCGAGGGTTTCTACGGGCGCGAGGGCGGCGTGCGGGGCGTGGCGTGGACCAACGGCCGCGCCCGCCTGCGCTTCACGACCGATCCCGCCCGGCCGGTCCCGGTCGAGTTCGTGTTCGGCAACCTCCGCCCACCCGAGCTCGGGCCGACCACCGTGCGCATCGACGTCGACGGCGAGCCGGCGGCCGCGGTCGAGCTGACGCCCCCCACCTCGCGCGTGGCCGCGCTCCTGGGCACCCGCGCCAGCGTGCAGCTCGTGAGCCCCGAGCCCGGCCGGCCCGTCGCGGTCGACCTGATCTCCGACACGTTCGTCCCCGCCGAGGTCCAGCAGACCGACGACCGCCGCCGGCTGGGGGTGCCGCTGCTGGGGCTCAACATCGGCAGCGGCCCCGTGGCCCGGCTGAGCCGCTGGTTCCCCGTGCTGCGCAGCGCGCGGGCGAGCATCGACTGGCTCGACAGCTACAGCGTGGTCGTGGCCAACTCGGCGTTCACCCGCGAGTGGATCGACCGCTACTGGGCCCACGACAGCGAGGTGCTGTACCCGCCGGTCACCATGCACGCCGCGGGCGACAAGCAGAAGGTCATCCTCAACGTCGGCCGGTTCTTCCCCGCCGACAAGGGGCACTCGAAGAAGCAGCTCGAGCTGGTGCACGCGTTCCGCCGCCTGCACGACGCGGGGGCGCGGGACTGGACGCTCCACCTGGTCGGCGGCTGCTCCGAGGGCGGCCGGGCGTACCTCGACCAGGTGCGGTCGGCGGCGTCGGGCTACCCGGTCGAGCTGCACGTCAACGCCTCGGGCGAGGAGCTGCAGTCGCTCTACGCCCGGGCCTCGATCTACTGGCACGCCTCGGGCTACGGCGAGGACGCGCGCCGGCACCCCGACCGGCTCGAGCATTTCGGCATCTCGACGGTCGAGGCCATGTCGGCGGGCGCCGTGCCCGTGGTCATCGGCCTGGCGGGGCAGCGCGAGACGGTGCGCCACGGCGTCGACGGCTTCCACTTCCAGACCCTCGACGGGCTGTGCGCGCTCACCCGCTCGCTCACCCGCGACCCGGGGCTGTTGCAGCGCCTGTCGGACTCGGCCGCCCGCCGCGCCCGGCTCTACTCGCTCGACGCGTTCGCCGACCAGCTCCACGGCCTGGTCGCCCGAGCGCTGGCGCCCGGATCGCCGCCATCGTCGCCGGCCGACCTGGCCGAGGTGCACACCGCGCGCTGACGCGGGTCAGGCGCCGTTGCCGTGCGGGGTGGCGGGCGCGTCCCTCAGCGCGGCGGGCCGGCCGGTCAGCCGGAAGATCCTGCTGGCCCGGGCGGCCTCGAGGGCGGCGGCGAGCCGGGCGCGCGCTTCGGTCGCGTCGCGCAGCTCGCGCTCGATGTCACCCACCCGGGACTCCAGGTCGTCGGCCCGCGCCTGCGTGCCCTCCAGGTGGGCGAGCGCGCCCCGCAGGTCGCGGTTCTCGCCCCGCAACCTGACCAGCTCGACGTGGTCGCTCGCCGCGGCGGCCCGCTGCGACGCCCGAGCCTGCAGGGCGGCGGCGACGGTGGCCCGCAGGTCGTCGGCGGTCGGCGTGACGTCAGGGCGCCGCAGTCCCGCCACCTGGCTGCCCGCCACCGGCGCGACCGGGCGCGGCGGCCGCCGCAGGGTGAGGTGCACGGGCGTGGCGGTGTCGTCCCAGAGCATCGGCTCTGGCGGCGCCGCGTCGGACCGGCGCCTGACCAGCTCGGCCACCCGGTCGAAGTGCCGGTCGATGCGGGCGTCGATCGGGCCGGTGCCGGGGGTGGCCGCCGCGCCTTCGCGCAGCCGGGCACGGACGAGTCCGGCCGCCGCGGCCGCGTCGGTGGCCCGCGAGCCCTGAGCGTCGACCAGGTCGGCGAAGCCCGAGAGCTTGGCCTGGCCGAACGGGTCGAAGGTGACGTGCGGCCGGCCGTAGGCCCGCGCCGTGATGGCCCCGTGCAGCGACACGCCGAGGAAGCAGTCGGCGCCGGCGATGGCCGCGGCCACGGCCTCGAGGGACGCCTCGCTGGGCACCGACCACGTGGGCCCGTCGACGGCAGCCGCCAGCTCGGCGGCGAAGCGGTCGTCGTCGTGGCACGGGCTCACCGCCACCGTGACCAGCCGAGCCCCGGGTACCTGCTCGCGCAGGGCGCGGGCCAGCTCGGGAGCGAGCCCGCTCATCGTGTGGTTGCCCTGGACCACGACGACCGGCCCGTCGCCCGGGTACAGGCCGCAGGTGCGCAGCTCGTCGCGCTGGGTGGCCAGGCGCTCGGGGGGCAGCACGCGCGGCATCAGGAACGCCGAGTCGGGCACCACCTCGACCGCGCGCTCGACGCCGGCGGCCGCCAGCCGGGCCCGGGAGGGCTCGTCGCGCACCGTGACCACGGCCCGCTCGGCCAGCGCCGACCGCACCCGCCCGGCCGTGTCGGGGTCGAGGTCGAGCGGGACCCCCGGGCTGTGCCACGCGACCGGGCAGCCGGCCTCGGCCGCGCCGAGCACCTCGATGAACCAGCGGTCGATGCGCAGCCGCGCGGCGTCGTCGGGGTCGATGCCGTAGAACGGCGCGTAGCCGCTGCCGTCGCCGAGCACGATCTCGCCGCCGCCGCAGAGCACGAGGGTGGCCCGCCGCGCCAGCTCAGCGGCGCGCTCCGCCGTCCACGGCCCCAGAGCCCACGAGTTGCCGCCAGGGCCGTCGCCGATCGAGCCCATGGGCGCGAAGGGCAGCAGCTCGATGTCGCCGACCCGCCGCCGCAGCTCGTGCGCGGCGACGAGGGGGAAGATCTGGTCGCCGTAGCTCGCCAGGTCGAACGCACCGATGTGGACGACGATGGGTGGGTGGTGTGTGGGCACGTTGACCTGCGTGTCGGCGGACCGGGACGCCGACTGTAGTGGCGCGGACCGGCGCCCGACCGGGCTGCCGTCCGGTCGTCCCGGGCCGCGCTACCGTCGGGTGGTGCCACGGAACGGAGGACTCCCACAGCCCGCCGCGCCGGGCCGGGCACGCCGGCTGCGACGACGCATCCTCGACGGCCGCGCGCGCGTGCCGCGGTCGGACTACGACGAGCTGGCCCGCGCCAACGAGCGGCTGCGGCTCGAGAAGCACCACGCCGAGACCGTGCTCCACCAGGTCGCGACGGAGAAGCAGCAGCTCGAGGCGTACCGCACCTGGGTGCCCCCGGGGCACTACTACTCGCCCTACCCCGACCTGGGCGACTTCGACGCGCGCGTCGACCGCCTCCTCGACACCGCACGCGACCTGCCGGCCGTCGACCTGCGGGACGACGCGCAGCTGGCGCTGTTCGATGACCTCGCCCCGCTCATGGTGGGCCTGCCGTTCCCGGCCGAGCGGGGCGACGAGCACCGCTACTGGTTCGACAACCCGGCGTACTCGTGGGGCGACGGAATCGTCCTCCACGCCATGTTGCGCCACGTGCGGCCCCGGCGAGTGGTCGAGGTCGGGTCGGGCTACTCGTCGGCGATGCTGCTCGACACGGCCGAGGGCTGGCTCGACCCCGGTGTCGCCATCACGTTCATCGAGCCCTACGACGAGCTGCTGCGCAGCCTGCTGCGGCCGGGCGACGACGAGCGGGTGACCATCCTCGACTCGGCGGTGCAGGATGTCGACCCGTCGGTGTTCACCCGGCTCGGGGCCGGGGACATCCTGTTCATCGACTCCACTCACGTCGTCAAGGCGGGCTCGGACGTCAACCACCTGTTCTTCGAGGTGCTGCCTCTGCTGGCGCCCGGCGTGGTCGTCCACGTCTACGACGTCTTCCACCTCTTCGAGTACCCGGCGCAGTGGGTGCGGGACGGTCGGGCCTGGCAGGAGGTGTACCTGTTGCACGCCTTCCTCATGTACAACCACGCCTTCGAGATCCTGTGGTTCCAGCACCTGATGTGGATGCGCCACCGGGAGGCGATCAGGGCCAGGGTGCCCGACGTCGCCCGCAACCCGGGTGGCAACCTCTGGCTCCGCAGGGCCCCATGACGGCCGGGCCCGGCCCAGGCGCTACCGTGCGCGACGCACCATGAAGCTCATCATCCAGATCCCGTGCCTCAACGAAGAGGACCAGCTCCCCGCCACGCTCGGTGCGTTGCCGCGCCAGGTGTCCGGGTTCGACATCGTCGAGTGGCTGATCATCGACGACGGCTCGACCGACCGCACCATCGACGTGGCCCGCGAGCTGGGCGTCGACCACGTCATCCGGCTCACCAACAACAAGGGCCTGGCCACCGCCTTCCAGGCCGGCCTCGACGCGTGCCTCAAGCTGGGCGCCGACGTCGTCGTCAACACCGACGCCGACAACCAGTACACCGCCGACGACATCCCGGCGCTGGTGGCCCCGATCCTGCGGCACGAGGCCGACATGGTGGTGGGCGACCGCAACGTGATGGGCATCGAGCACTTCTCGTTCACCAAGAAGCGGCTCCAGCGGCTGGGCAGCTGGGTGCTGCGGCGGGCGTCCGACACGACGGTGCCCGACGCCACCTCGGGCTTCCGGGCCTACAACCGCGAGGCGGCGCTGTCGCTGACCGTCGTGTCGAAGTTCACCTACACGCTCGAGTCGCTCATCCAGGCGGGCAAGAGCCTGGTGGCGGTGACCGACGTCCCCGTCGGCACCAACGAGATGACCCGCGAGTCGCGCCTGTTCGGGTCGATGTCGGCCTACGTGCGGCGCAACGCGGCCGCGCTGTTCCGCATCTACGCGGGCTACGAGCCGCTGTTCGTGTTCTCGGTGCTGGCGGCGGTCGTGTTCGGCGCCGCGGTGATCGCGTGGCTGCCGTTCCTCGTCGACTGGCTGGTCAACGGGCGGCGCGACGGGCACGTGCAGTCCATCCTGCTCGGCGGCGTGCTGTTCATGGCCGCCATCCAGCTCTTCGCCCTGGGCGTCATCGCCGACCTCATCAGCGCCCATCGCACGGTGTCGCAGCGCACGCTCGAACGCGTGCGACGGCTCGAGTTGCAGCTGGGCGTCGAGCCCAGCCACTACGTGCCGGGCCCGTTGGCCCGCTCCGAGCGGTCGCGTGCCGACGCCCGCGGCGCCCACGCAGCGGGCGACGGCGCGGCCGGCGCGCGCGGCGACGCGGCCCCGTTGCCGGAGCCGCCGCTCTCGGGCGCGGCGCCCGCCGACGAGGCCCCGGCCCGGTCGTAGGTCACCCGGCGACGAGGCCCGGCCCGGTCGTCGGTCACCCGGCGACGCAGTCCCAGGTCAGGTACATGTAGCCCGGGTCGATGCCCAGGCGGGCCGAGGTGGCGCGATCCGCGACCACGGTCAGGTCGCCGGCGATGGCGCCGGCCAGGATGTCCGGCACGTCGAACTCGCCCGACCACTCGTGCCACGGGTTGTCGCCGGCGGTCACCGCGTCGGCCAGGTCCTGCGTGCACAGCAGCGTGGTGTCGAACCCCTGCTCGCGCAGGCGGGCGGTCAGGTCGAAGCCGAAGCGCCAGAACACGGGTGTGTTGTCGCCGTGGAACTCGGGCTCGGCGGGCGGCGCGGTGCGGCCCTGCAGCACGGGCACCTGCAGCAGCAGGTGGCCGCCGGGGGCGAGGACGCGGCGCAGCTCCGCCAGCGCCTTGCCGGTGTCCGGCACGTGCTCGAGCACGTGGGCGCAGAGCATCACGTCGAGGCACGCGTCGCGCAGGTCGATGGCCTGCAGGTCGAGCTGCAGGTTGCCCCGGTGGGCCCGCAGGTCGTAGTCGCTGGTGCGATAGAAGAACCAGGTCGACATGGCGGCGCGGTAGGCGTCGCCGAGGCGGGGGCTGCACTCGATCACCCGCAGCGCGGCGTGCAGGTCGACCCGCTCGGTCAGGCACCACTGCAGGAACCGGTCGCGGCCGTTGCTGCCGCAGGCCGGGCACTGCGAGAACTCGACGTGCTTGCGGCCCGTGAAGGCGTCGCCCTGCCAGCGGCAGATGTTGCAGAGCACACCCGTGCCGATCTCGGGCAGCGGCAGCCACGGCGGCGACGAGGGGTCGGGAAGGGGCGGCGCGTCACCGCCCGGCCCGGGCGCAGCCGCGGGCGAAGTGGGGGCAGCGGGGGCGGCCGACCCCGGCGCTTGCAGGTGATCGCCCCCCGGGGTGGGCGCCTCGGACCCCAGCACGCGGCGGCCGACCTCGCCCAGCGCGCGGTACGAGCGGGCCGCGATGCTGCGGGCGGCGGTGCGCAGGTCGGTGCTCATCGAGGCGGCGTTCCTTCCGTGGACGGTCGTGGCACCGCGATGTTGGCACCTCCAGCGGCCGCCGGGTGAGCCGGGTGGCGGCTCACCCGGTGCTCAGCCGGGCACCCGGCAGTCCCAGGTCAGGTACTGGTAGGCGGGCTCGACGCCGAGGCGGGCGGCCGCAGCGCGGTCGGCCACCACCACCAGGTCGTCGGCCCGGCCCTCGGCCCGGGCCGCGGCCAGCATGCCGGGCACGTCGAACTCGCCCGCCCAGGTCGTCCAGGGATTCTCGCCCGAGGTCACCGCGTCGGCCAGTGGTTCGGTGCACAGCAGGTCGGTCACGAACCCCTCGTCCCGCAGGCGGGCGGTCAGGTCGAAGCCGAAGCGCCAGTGCACGGGCGTGTGATCGCCGTGGAACTCGGGCTCGGCGGGCGGCGCCGTGGTGCCCTGGAGCACAGGGACCTGCAGCAGCAGGTGGCCGCCGGGGGAGATGACCCGGCGCAGCTCGGCGAGGGCCCGCCCGGTGTCGGGCACGTGCTCGAGGACGTGCGCGCACAGCACCACGTCGAGGCAGCCGTCGGGCAGGTCGATGGCCTGCAGGTCGAGCCGCAGGTTGCCGGCGTGGGCCCGGAGGTCGTAGTCGCTGGTGCGGTAGAAGAACCAGGTCGCCATCGCCTGGCGGTACCGCTGGCCCAGCCGGGGGCTGCACTCGATGATCCGCAGAGCCGGCCCCAGCTCGACCCGCCTGGCCAGGCACCAGTGCAGGAAGCGGTCGCGGCCGTTGCTGCCGCACCGGGGGCACAGCGCCAGCTCGACGTGCGCCGAGCCGTCGAAGGCGGGGCCCTGCCAGCGGCACACGTTGCAGAGCACTCCCGTGCCCTCGGACAGGGGCACCCACGGCGGCAGCTCGACGTCTGGCCCCGCGGGCGGGCGGGGCGCCGCCGCGGGGTTGGGCCCCAGCACCCAGCGGCCCACCCGGCCGGCCCGGCGGTACGCCGTGTACGCCAGGCCGCGGGCGGTGGCCCGCACGTCCGCGCCCCGGGGACGGAGTGCGCCGGCAGCGCCGTCGTGGTGGCCGAGGCCGTCGCGGCGGTTGCGCCGGCGTCGGCCCTGGTCGGCGCCCCGGCCGGCGCGATCGATGCGCCCGGTGCCCCCGGCCCGGGGATCGTCGCTGGTGGTGGTCGTGGCCATCCTGCTCATCGGTCCTCATCGTCCTCGCCGGCCAGGCCGTGGGCCGCCAGCAGCTCGTGCGCCGCCGTGGTGGGCGACACGCGGCCCGCCCGCACGTCGTCCTCGGCGGCGGCCAGGCGCGCGGCGACCCGCTCGTCGCGGCGGAAGGCCTCGATCAGCCGGTCGCGCATCTCGGTCCACATCCAGGCCACGGCCTGCTCCGAGCGCAGCCGCTCGAGCGAGCCCTCGGCGCGGAGGTGGGCCTCGAGGCGCTCGACCTCGGCCCACGACCCGTCGATGCCCGCATCCTCCAGGGCAGAGATCGCGATCACGGGCACCGTCCACCCAGGATGCTTGGGCCGCATCAGGTGGGCGGCCTGCCGGTGGTCGGCGACCGCCCGGCGGGCGGCGGGCAGCAGGTCACCGTCGGCCTTGTTGACGATGATGACGTCGGCCAGCTCCATGATCCCCCGCTTGATGCCCTGCAGCTCGTCGCCCCCGCCCGGTGCCGCCAGCAGGAGGAAGCAGTCGACCATGTCGGCGACCGCGGTCTCTGACTGGCCGACCCCCACCGTCTCGATGAGCACCACGTCGAAACCGGCCGCCTCGCACAGTAGCGCCGCCTCGCGGGTGCGGCGGGCGACACCGCCGAGCGTGCCGCCAGAGGGCGAGGGGCGGATGAACGCGGCCGGGTCGCGCGCCAGGCGCTCCATGCGGGTCTTGTCGCCCATGATCGACCCGCCGCTGCGGCGGCTCGACGGGTCGACGGCCAGCACCGCCACCCGGTGCCCGGCGGCGGTGAGGTGCGAGCCCAGCGCGTCGATGAAGGTCGACTTCCCCGACCCGGGCGCCCCGCTGACGCCCACCCGTACCGCGCCCCCGGTCGACGGCAGCACGGCGTCGAGCAGCGCGGCCGCCTGCGCCCGCAGGTCGGCGCGGGTCGACTCCACCAGGGTGATCGAGCGGGCCAGCGCCCGGCGGTCGCCGGTGGCGAGGCGCTGGGCAAGCTCCGCGATGGCGCCGGTCACGCCGGCGGGCGGGGTCGGCCGTCGGCGGCCCGCGGCGATGGCATGGGGGGAGTGTACGGCCCGCCGCCGGGCCGGCCGGACGGATGCCTCAGGTTCGTCCGGGCGGCTCCGTGACGACCTCGGCTGGTGCCACCGCGTCGACCGACGACGAAGACGCCGCCGGCGCGGGCGCCGGCGTGGGCGCCGATGACGAGGATGCCGCCGGCTTGCGGCCCCCTGCGGCGGTGCGCCGGTGCCAGGGCGCGGTGAGCGCCACACCCGCCACGTCGACCAGCAGGAACGCCAGCCGGCTCCCCACCGCGATCGTCGCCCCCAGGCCCGCCGGCAGCCCCGACGCGGCGACGAACACCGCCTCGCGCACGCCCGCCCCGGCGGGCACCGGCACGGCCACGAAGCCGGCGGTCCACGACAGGGTGGTGGCGATGCCGATGCGCAGCACCGGCGGTGCCGGCACCAGGGCGCGGGCGGTGCACCAGGTCGCGGCCCAGATGAGCAACCAGGCCGGTACGTAGCTCGCGACCAGGCGCACCGTGGCGCGCCAGGGCGGGATGACGATGTCGCCGCCGCGGCCGGTGAGCCGCACCGCCTGGTCGCGCCCCCACGTGAGCACCCGCGGATGGAGCGCGGCCAGCCCCAGCGGCAGCAGGCCCAGCAGCGCCAGGGCCGCCGGCGACTCGGACTGCTCGGCCAGGTCGAGGGGCACCAGCGCCGTCGCCACGCCCAGCGCCGCCAGGTACAGGGCGGCGAGCGACAGGCCGACGCTGGGATAGGCCCGAGCCCGGGGCACGCCACGCCGGCGGGCCAGCTCGCCGCGCCCCAGCACGGGCCACACGCCTCCGGGCACGTACTTGCCGATCTCGCCCGTGTAGTACCAGGCGACGGACGCCCGCCACGGGGGAGCGGGGCCCGACAGCCCCATGGCCTGCCGCCAGCACGCGGCGATCCACGTCATGCCCGCTCCCGCCAGCACCACCGCGGCGACGATCCACCCGACCGAGGCATCGGCCACGTGGTCGCGCACGTCGGCCCACTGCGACGTCATCCGCTGGACCACGAACCCCAGGCAGGTCAGGCCGATGACGGCGCCGGCCACGGCGCTGAGGGCGACGGCGCGCCGAGGAGGGCCCCGCCGCGGTGGCGCTGCGTCGGTGGTCGCCGGGCGCATCGGTGCTCGGCGCGCTCAGCGCGCGAGGTCGGCGGGGAGGACGGTGAGCGGGACCGGTCGCCCGATGGCGGGGGGCTCGTCGCGCCTGTGACCGTCCGGCAGCGCTTGCCGGTCGGCGTAGGTGAGCGGCGAAACCTTGGCCCTGGCCATGGGCGCGAGTGTAGGGCGGGGCGCGACGCCGGAGCCGTGGCGGTCATGCCGGGCCGGCGGGCGGCGACCCGGCGGCGGTCAGGCCGCAGGCGTGGCGCTCGGGCGCAGGAGGTCGAGCACCCGGCGGGCCGCGGCCGGGATGTTCGTGCCCGGCCCGAAGATGGCGGCCACGCCCGCCTCGCGCAGCGCGTCGTGGTCCTGGGGCGGGATGACGCCGCCGCACACCACCACCACGTCCTCGCCGCCCGCCTCCCGCAGCGCGGCGACGAGCTGGGGCACCAAAGTGAGGTGGCCGGCCGCCTGGCTCGACACGCCGACCACGTGCACGTCGTTGTCGACCGCGTCGCGGGCGGCCTCCGCGGGCGTCTGGAACAGGGGGCCGACGTCGACGTCGAAGCCCAGGTCGGCGAAGGCGGTGGCGATGACCTTGGCCCCGCGGTCGTGCCCGTCCTGGCCCATCTTCACCACCAGCAGGCGGGGGCGCCGGCCCTCGGTCTCGGCGAAGGCCTCGACCGCCGCCTGGGTGGCCTCGAACGCGTCGTCGCCGTCGTAGGCGGCGCCGTAGACGCCCTGGATCGACCGGATCTCGGCCTTGTGCCGGTCGAACACCTGCTCCATGGCGTCGCTCATCTCACCCACCGTGGCGCGGGCCCGGGCGGCGTCGATGCACAGTCCCAGCAGGTTCTCCTTGCCGGCCGCGCCCTCGGTCACGCGACGAAGGGCGGCCTGGCAGGCCGCCTCGTCGCGCTCGGCCCGCACCCGCTCGAGCCGCGCGATCTGCCCCCGGCGCACCTCGGTGTTGTCGATGGCCAGCACGTCGACGTGGTCCGGGTGGGCCGGCTGGTACTTGTTGACGCCGACGATCACCTCTTCGCCGCGGTCGACGCGGGCCTGGCGCCGGGCGGCCGACTCCTCGATGCGTAGCTTGGGCATGCCCGAGGCCACCGCTCTGGTCATGCCGCCCAGCTCCTCGACCTCCTCGATGAGCGTCCACGCCTCGGCGGCGAGCGCGCCCGTGAGCGCCTCGACGAAGTAGCTGCCGGCCAGGGGGTCGACGACCTTGGGGATGCCGGTCTCCTCGGCGAGGATGAGCTGGGTGTTGCGAGCGATGCGGGCCGAGGAGTCGGTGGGCAGCCCCAGCGCCTCGTCGAAGCTGTTGGTGTGCAGGCTCTGCGTGCCGCCGAGCACGGCGGCCATGGCCTCGACGGCGGTGCGCACGACGTTGTTGTAGGGGTCCTGCTCGGTGAGCGACACGCCGCTGGTCTGGCAGTGGGTGCGCAGCATGGCCGAACGGGGGTCCTTGGGCTCGAACTGCGAGACGACCCGGTGCCACAGCAGGCGGGCGGCCCGCAGCTTGGCCACCTCCATGAAGAAGTTCATACCGATGGCGAAGAAGAACGACAGCCGCCCGGCGAAGCGGTCGATGTCGAGCCCACGGTCGAGCGCGTAGCGCACGTACTCGAGGCCGTCGGCGATGGTGAACGCCAGCTCCTGCGTGGCGGTCGCCCCCGCCTCCTGCATGTGGTAGCCGGAGATCGAGATCGAGTTGAAGCGGGGCATGTGCTGCGCCGTGTACTCGATGATGTCGGCCACGATCCGCATGCTCGGCTCGGGCGGGTAGATGTAGGTGTTGCGGACCATGAACTCCTTGAGGATGTCGTTCTGGATGGTGCCACTGAGCTGGGCCTGGTCGACCCCCTGCTCCTCGCCGGCGACGATGAACGCGGCCAGGCAGGGCAGCACGGCCCCGTTCATGGTCATCGAGACCGACATCTTCTCGAGGGGGATCTGGTCGAAGAGGATCTTCATGTCCTCGACCGAGTCGATGGCCACGCCCGCCTTGCCCACGTCGCCCTCGACGCGGGGATGGTCGCTGTCGTAGCCCCGGTGGGTGGCCAGGTCGAACGCCACGGACAGGCCCATCTGCCCGGCCGCCAGGTTGCGCCGGTAGAAGGCGTTCGACTCCTCGGCCGTCGAGAACCCCGCGTACTGGCGGATGGTCCAGGGCCGGTTGGCGTACATGGTGGCCCGCACGCCGCGGGTGAAGGGCGGGAAGCCGGGGAGCGAGTCGAGGCCCTCGATGCCCGTCAGGTCGCGGGCCGTGTAGAGCGGCTTGACGTCGACGCCCTCGGGCGTGTGCCACACCAGCGAGTCGGGGTCGGCGCCCCTCAGCTCCTTGGCCGCCAGCTCCCGCCAGTCGTCGAGGTTCGGCTCGTCGCTCACGCCGTCGATGCTACGGACCGGCACCGACCGGCGACGAACCCGCGCGGCCGTGTGGGTGCGCACGGTGCCGCACGTGGTCGTCGGGTGGTCGCGATCGGATAGAAAGTCGTGAGTGAACCAGCGAAGCGGGACGGGCACGGTGGAGGTCGCGGCGGGCCGCGTGGAGGGTCTCCTGCTCGAACGGTCGCCGGCCGGCGACGAGCCCGCGCCGAGGCCGGCGCGCTGGCGCTGGGCGGTCGACGCCGCGGTGCTCCTCGGTCTCGCCGGCGTGGCGATCACGCAGCCCCTGCTCGACCTGCTCGGGAGGAACCCGACCTTCTTCGTGGCGGGCCACTACGAGTCCAACCAGATCGTGTGGTTCTGCCTCATCGTGGCGCTGGTTCCCGGTGCCGCGGTGTTCGCGCTGACGGCGGTCGCGGGGCTGCCCCGCCCGGGCCTCGCGCCCCTGTCACACGGCCTCGGCGTCGCCGGCCTCGCCGGCCTGTGCGGCCTCATGCTCTGCCGGTCCTTCCGCCTCGACGGCCTGGTGTACGTCGTCCCGGTCGTGGTCGCGCTGGGAGCGCTCGTGGCCGTGGTCGAGTGGCGGTCCCGGCTCGTGCGGCAGTTCCTGGCCTGGCTCGCGCTGGGCAACCTGGCGTTCGTGGTCCTGTTCCTCACGTCCAGCCCGACGTCCGGGCTGCTCTGGTCGGCCGGCGCGGCCGAGGGCGAGCTGGGTCACGTGTCCGTGCCGCCGCTGTCGGGGCCGGTCGTCGTCGTGGTTCTCGACGAGTTCCCGGTCACCGCGATCATGCGCGGTGACGGCTCGCTCATCGACACGCGCTACCCGAACCTGGCGCGGCTGGCCGGGCAGAGCACCTGGTTCCGCAACGCGGCCAGCGAGTCAGCGAAGACCTACGTGTCGACTCCCGAGCTCCTGACGGGCGTCCGGGCCAGCCCCGACGACATGCCGGTCCTCGCGGACCATCCGCGCAACTGGTTCACGCTGTTCGGTGACGCCTACCCCGTCAACCGCTACGAGCTCGTCACCGACCTGTGCCCGCCGGAGGCGTGCGAGCCCCAGCCCGCCCGGCCGCTGACCCGGCTCCTCGACGACGCCTCGGTGGTCTACCGGCACCGGGTGCTGCCGCCGGACCTGCGCGAGGGCCTGCCGGCCATCGACACCGGCTGGGGAGACTTCGGCGAGGCCGTCGGCGACGACGGTGGCGCCGCTGCCGCGACGCCTCCGCCCACCGCGACCCCCGGCTCCATGGACGAGTACCGCAGGAAGCCCAAGGAGGAGGTCGGGGTGAGGGGCCAGGTGGCGGTGTTCCGGCGCCAGATCGAGGCCCTCGGCGCGGAGCCGTCGCTCAACTTCATCCACGTCAAGCTGCCCCACAACCCGTACGGGCTCACGCCCTGGGGCGAGGGGACGTTGCCGGTCGCCCAGCGCCCCGACGGGTCGCGGATCGACCCCCTGAAGGCGGCGCCGCCCGGCGATCCGGCGCACGACTTCCTGTTCCGCCTGATCTACCCGATCCAGGCGATGCAGCTCGGCGCCGTCGACGCGCTGGTCGGCGAGATGATCGACCGCCTCGAGAGCACCGGGGCGTGGGACGAGGCGCTCGTGGTGGTGACAAGCGACCACGGCCAGGACATGACGGCGCCGGGTTTCACCCGAGTCGAGGACGCGACCAACACCGACGAGCTGTTCCGCATCCCGCTGTTCGTCAAGGCGCCCGGCCAGCACGAGGGTCGGGTCGTCGACGACCGGGCGTCGACCGTCGACATCCTGCCGTCGATGATCGACCTGCTGGACATCGAGACCGACTGGGAGCTCGAGGGGCACTCGCTGTACGACGGCAGCGAGTCGGTGATCGAGAACCACGTGCAGACCGACGTCGAGGCGGCCTTCCGGGTGGCGGCGGCGCACGTCGCCAAGTTCCCGCGGGGCGAGGACTGGGTCGCGCTGGCGGCGGTGGGCGAGGGCGAGGACCTGGTGGGCGACCGCGTGAGCGACCACCAGGTCGGCGATCCGAGCGACCTGCAGTGGGCCCCCGACGAGGCGGCCGTGCTCGACGACCTGTCCCTGGCCACCGACGACGTGCCGTACCTCATGGGCGGCACCGTCGCCGGTGACGGCGCGCGACCGCCCGAGCTGGTGGTCGGGGTCAACGGCACCGTGGCCGGGACCATCGGCGGCTATCGGCCGGAAGGGGGGAGGTGGCGCTTCAGCGGCTACATCGCCCCGTTCTTCGTCGACGGTCGCAACGAGGTGGTGGCCTACGAGGTCGCCCGGGGCCCCGCGGGCGTCGTGCTCCACCCCGTGAGCGGGGGATGACCGGCGAGCCCGCCGGGAGCCGGGCAGCGACCGGCGCGTGCCGTTGTCACCACGCCACGTCCGGAGCGCCATAATTCAGCGATGGTTCAGCCCGGGGTCGTGCAGGGTTCGGATGGCTCTGCGTCCGACACAGGTCGGCCGACGCCGGAGGACGATGCGCCTGCCGGGCACCCGCCGGCGCCACGCCCGGCAGCGACGGCGTCGCGCTGGCGCTGGGCCGGCGACGCCGCCGTGCTGCTGGGGCTCGCGGGGGTGGCCATCACCCAGCCCGTCCTCGACCTGTTCGGGCGCAACCCCGCGTTCTTCGTCGCCGGCCACTACACGACCAGCCAGATCATCCTCTTCGCCCTGCTGACGGCGCTGGTGCCCGCCGCCGTGGTGTTCGTCGCCACCACGGTGCCCGGGCTGGTCGTGCCGCGCATCGCGCCGGTGCTCCACGGCGCCGGCGTCGCCGTGTTCGTCGCCCTGTTCGGCCTGCTGCTGTGCCAGACCCTCAGGCTCGACGGGGTCGTCTACGTCGTCCCGGTCGTGCTGGCGCTCGCCGGGGCCGTGGCGGTCGCCGAGTGGCGCGTGCGGCTGGCGCGGCAGTTCCTCGCCTATCTGGCCATCGGCAACCTGGCGTTCGTGGTGCTGTTCCTCACCGCCAGCCCCACCGCCGAGCTCATCGGCTCGTCCGGTGTCGCGGGCCAGCAGGGCGCGGTCGAGGTGCCGCCGCTGGCCGGCCCGGTCGTCCTCGTGGTGTTCGACGAGTTCCCCGTCACCTCGATCATGCGGTCGGACGGCACGATCAACGACACCCGCTACCCCAACCTCGCCCGGCTGGCCGGCGGCTCGACCTGGTTCCGCAACGCCGCCAGCGAGTCGCGCACGACCTACGTGTCCACGCCGTCGATCCTGACCGGTGTGCGGGCCGACGACGGCGACCTGCCGGTGCTCGAGGAGCACCCCCGCAACCTGTTCTCGCTGTTCGGCGACCGCTATCCCGTCAACCGCTACGAGCTGGTGACCGACATGTGCCCCGAGGACGTGTGCGACCCACCCCCGCCGGAGCCGCTGCGCCAGCTCGTCGACGACGCCTCGGTGGTGTACCGCCACCGGGTGCTGCCTCCCGACCTGCGCGACGGCCTGCCGCCGGTCGACACCGGCTGGGGCAACTTCGGCGAGGCCGTGGGCGGCGGGGCGCCGATCGACCTGACCGAGGGCGGCACGCCGCCCACCACCGAGTCGCGCGACCCGATGGCCGCGGTCGAGAACATCCCCGAGGACGAGCGCGGCACGGCCGGGCAGGTCGCGGCCTTCCGGCGGCAGGCGGCGCTGATCGACGCCGCGCCCTCGATCAACTTCACCCACGTCACGCTGCCGCACCACCCCTACCTGCTCACCCCCTGGGGGCGTGGGTACCTGCCCGTCACCCGCCTCCCCGACGAGGTCTCGCACGGCGGCAACAAGCTGCCCGCGGCCGACGACCCCGCCTACGACTTCATGTTCCGCGAGCTCTACCCGCTCCAGGCCATGCAGATCGGCGCGCTCGACTCGCTGGTGGGCGAGATGATCGACCACCTCGAGGAGACGGGGGCGTGGGACGAGTCGCTGGTCGTGGTGACGAGCGACCACGGCATCGACATGACCGCCCCGGGCTTCACCCGGTACGAGGACGACACCAACACCGACGAGCTGTTCCGCATCCCGCTGTTCGTCAAGGCACCCGGCCAGACCGAGGGGCGGGTCGACGACGCACCGGCGTCGACGGTCGACGTGCTGCCCTCGCTGATCGACCTGCTGGACATCGAGACCGACTGGCAGCTCGAGGGCCACTCGCTGTTCGACGGCAGCGAGCCCACGATCGACCGCCACGTCACCGGCGACGTCGAGGACGCCGTCGCCGTGGCGGCCGCTCACGAGGCCCAGTTCCCGCGCGGCGACGACTGGGTGGCGCTGGCCGCGGTGGGCGAGGGCGAGGACCTGGTGGGCACGCCGGTCGACGGCCACCGCGTGGGCGACCCCAGCCCGCTGGGGTGGTCGCTGGCCCACGGTGACGACCTCGACGACCTGTCCCTCGCCGACGACCGGGTGCCCTACATCATGGAGGGCACCGTCAGCGGCACCGCCGACCGCCCGCCCGAGCTGGTCGTGGCCGTCAACGGCAGCCTGGCCGGCACGATCGGCGGCTACATGCCGGTCGAGGGCGGCTGGCGCTTCACCGGCTACATCGCCCCCTTCTTCGAAGACGGGCGCAACGAGGTCGTCGCGTACCAGGTCGAGCGCGCCGGTGGCGACGTCACGCTGCATCCCCTGGGCGGCTCCCCCTAGATCGTCACCGCCCGAACCCGACGCGCCGGCAACAGGTGTCGACCCACAGGGACTGATCGTCACCCATCGCCGCCGGTCGGCCCCGGTCACTACGATGCCGGCGTGACCCTGGCTGGAGGTCCGCTCCGTGGTTGATCCGCACCCGTGCCTGTCCGTCATCGTGCCCTGCTACAACGAGCGGGCGACGATCGGCGTCGTCGTCGACCAGGTGCTGTCCTCGCCGTGGACCGCCGAGGTCGTCATCGTCGACGACGGGTCGACCGACGGCACCCGCGACGTGCTCGCCGGGCTGACGCACCCTGCCGTACGGGTGCTGCTCCAGCCCTACAACCAGGGCAAGGGCGCGGCGTTGCGGCGGGGGTTCGCCGAGGCGACGGCCGACTACGTGGTGGTGCAGGACGCCGACCTCGAGTACGACCCCGCGGAGTACGGCACGCTGCTGGGCCCCCTGGTCGGCGGCCTCGCCGACGTGGTATACGGCTCGCGCTTCATCTCCAGCCGGCCCCACCGGGTGCTCTACTTCTGGCACTCGGTCGGCAACCGCTTCCTGACCACCCTGTCCAACATGGTCACCAACCTGAACCTGACCGACATGGAGACCTGCTACAAGGCCTTCCGCCGCGAGGTGATCCAGTCGGTGGTCATCGAGGAGGACCGGTTCGGCTTCGAGCCCGAGATAACCGCCAAGGTCGCCCGGGCCGGCTGCCGGGTCTACGAGGTGGGCATCAGCTACAACGGCCGCACCTACGCCGAGGGCAAGAAGATCGGCTGGCGCGACGGCGTGCGGGCGGTGTGGTGCATCGCCAAGTTCTCGGGCCCGGGTGAGCGCCTGCGCACGGCGGCCGGCGTGGCCCCGCCGACCGGACGGCCCGCCGCGGGCCCGGCCGCACCGACGCCACCGGCCGTTCGCGACGCCCCGGGGCCGGTGGCCAACGGCGACCGTGCGGAGGGCCCGGTGGGCAACGGGGGCCGCGCCGCCGGTGGTCCCCGGCGCCGCGCCTGAGGCGCGGCCCTCATGCCGGCCGCGCCCCTCTACGAGCTGGTGGGCGTGGGGCTGGTCATCGACGGTGCCACCATCCTCGCCGGGGTCGAGCTGACCATCGCCGACGCGGGCATCACCGTCGTGCTGGGACCGTCGGGGGCGGGGAAGTCGATGCTCCTGCGGCTGCTCAACCGCCTGGAGGTGCCCACCGCCGGCGAGGTGCGCTACCGGGGCGAGCCGGTCGACGCGCTCGACCCGCTCGAGCTGCGGCGCCGGGTGGGGATGGTGTTCCAGCGGCCCGCGCCCTTCCCCGGCACCGTGCGCGACAACCTCCTGGTCGCCGACCCCGGCGCCGGCGACGACGAGCTGGCGGCCGCGCTGGGCGACGCCCGGCTCGACCGGGCGTTCCTCGACCGCTCGGCCGACGAGCTGTCGGGCGGCGAGGCGCAGCGCATGTGCCTGGCCCGCACGCTGGTCACCCGCCCGGACGCGCTGCTGATGGACGAGCCGACCTCGGCCCTCGACCCCGAGGCCCGCCAGGGGCTCGAGCGCACCGCCCGCCGGCTGGCCGACGGCGGCCGGCCCCTGGTGTGGGTCACCCACGACCTGGCCCAGGCCGACCGGCTGGCCGACGACATGGTGGTCATGGTCGGCGGCCACGTCGCCGACGAGGAGGAGCGGGCGCGGTTCATCGCCGGCGCCGGGGACGGCGGCGACGACGACGGGCACGGCCGCGGGCGCCGCCGCAGGCGGGACGGTGCCGCGGCCGCCGGCGAGGCGGGCGGCGAGGAGGAGGAGGACGCCCGTGGCTGATGTCGCCATCGGCTGGGCCGGCCTGGCCCTGTCGCTCATCCTGGTCGCCGTGGCCGTGGGCCTGTCGCTGTGGCAGGGGTTGCGGCTCGAGCGCGAGATGCTGTGGGCCACCGCCCGCGCGCTCGTGCAGCTGCTGGCCGTCGGCTACGTGCTCGTGCTCCTGATCGACGAGGACACGCCCGTGGCCTGGGCCTGGGCCTGGGTCGTGGTGATGCTGGCCGTCGCCGCCCTCACGGTGCGCCGCCGGGCGCCGGAGGTGCCGGGCATCACCCGGCTCACGGTCATCGCCACCGCGGCCTCGACCGCGCTCAGCCTGTCGGTCGTGTTCGGCCTGGGCGTCTACCCCATGGTGGGCCGGGCGGTGGTGCCCATCGCCGGCATGATGATCGGCAACTCGATCGGCAGCATCGTGGTCGCCTCGCGCCGCATCCTGGCCGAACTCGCAGACCGCCGGCCGGAGGTCGAGGCCCGCCTGGCGCTCGGCCAGCCGTGGCAGGAGGCGTCCAAGCCGTTCGTGCGCTCGGCCCTGCGGACCGCCCTCACCTCGCAGATCGAGAATACCAAGGCGGTGGGGCTGGTGTTCCTCCCGGGGGCCATGACCGGCCTGATTCTGGCGGGAGCCGACCCGCTCGACGCCGTGCTGGTGCAGGCGGCGCTGATGTACCTGATCCTCGGGTGCGTGGCGACCAACGTGGTGGTGATCGGGCTGGGGCTGACCCGCCGGTTGTTCACCCCGGACCACCGGCTGGTGCGCCTGGCGCGCACGGGCGGGGGCTGACGGGGCTGCACCGCCTCCACCCGGGCTCGTCCGCGCGTGGAGGCGCGTGAGAGCCCCGGCGCGGCCGCTGGCTACCCTCGGACGGATGCCTGGGGAGAGCGCGCCACCCGGCCCGGTTTTCGCCACCGCCGCCTCCGCGGACGCTGCCGCCGCGGACCCGGGCCCGGGCGCGCCGCCCCCCGACGCGACCCGCGCTCCCGCTCCCGTGGCCGCGGAGCCGGGCCCGGGGGCCACCGCCGGCCGCCGCTCGCTCCTCACCGACGCCGCCGTCGTGTTCGGGTTGGCCGGCGTGGCCGTCACCCAGCCGGTGCTCGATCTGTTCGGCGCCAATCCCACGTTCTTCGTGGCCGGGCGCTACGCCGACGGCCAGATCGTCGCTTTCGCCCTGCTGGTCGCCGTCGTGCCGGGCCTGGCGTTGCTGGTGGCGACCGCACCGTTCGCCCGCCTCGGCCGCCGTAGCGGTGCGGTCGCGCACGGCCTGGCCGTGGCCGCGCTGGCCGCGGTCTTCGCCCTGGCGGTGTGCCGCACGGCCGGGGTCGACGGCCTCGCCGCCGCCGGCGCCGCCGCGCTGGCCGTGGCGGCAGTCGTCGCCGTGATCGAGGCCCGTTCCGCCCTGGCGCGCCGGTTCCTGGCCTACCTGGCGATCGGCAACGTCGCGTTCGTCGTCCTCTTCCTCGTCGCCAGCCCCACGGCCGAGCTACTCGGCCCTCCGCCCGCCGCGGACCTGGGCACCGTCCAGGTGCCCGAGCTGGCGGGCCCCGTGGTGGTCGTCGTCTTCGACGAGATGCCGGTCACCGCGCTGCTGCGCCCCGACGGCACCATCAACGACGCCCGCTACCCCAACTTCGCCCGCCTGGCCGCGTCGTCGACGTGGTTCCGCGACGCCGCCAGCGAGTCGAGCCAGACCTACGTGTCGGTGCCCAGCCTCCTCACCGGGGTCAGGGCCTCGGACGACCAGGTGCCCACCGACGCCGACCACCCCCGCAACTACTACGCGCTCTTCGGCGACCGGTACCCCGTCAACGAGTACAGCCCGGTGGTCGAGATGTGCCCGCCGGAGCTGTGCCCGCCGGAGCGCGCCGGCTCGCTCGGCCAGATGGTGGCCGACGCCTCGGTCGTCTACCGGCACCGGGTGCTCCCCGCAAGGCTGCGCGAAGGGCTGCCGGACATCGACCAGAGCTGGGGCCGCTTCGGCGACTCGGTTGGCGTGCAGGCGTCGACCAGCGCGGGCGGCGGCGCCAACCTGCTCGCCCTGGCCGACGACCTCGGCCTCGGCGAGCTGACGCCGTCCGCCCAGGCCACCGCGCTGCTCGACCGGGCGCGGCTGGTGGGGGCCGAGCCGTCGGCCAACCTCATCCACGTGATGCTGCCGCACACCCCCTACCGGCTCACCCCGTGGGGCCCGAACGCCGCCACCTGGGACCCGGGCCAGGTGCCCGCCGACCCGACGGCCGACGAGCAGTCGATCTACCGCGACATCGTGGCGCTGCAGGCGCTGCAGGTCGGTGCGCTCGACGTCGAGCTGGGCCGGATGATCGACCGTCTCGAGGCGGTGGGCGCCTGGGACGACGCCCTGGTGGTGGTGACGTCCGACCACGGCATCGATGCCACGGCCCCCGGCTTCGGTCGCGAGCCCGACGCCGGCAACCTCGACGAGCTGCTCAGGATCCCCCTGTTCATCAAGGCGCCGGGTCAGGCCAGGGGCGAGGTGAGCGACGAGCCGGCCTCGACCGTCGACGTGCTGCCGTCGATGATCGATCTGCTGGACATCGAGACCGACTGGGAGCTCGAGGGCCACTCGCTGTTCGACGGCAGCGAGCCCACGGTCGAGCGAGAGGTGACCACCGGGTTCTCCGCGGCGCTCGACATCGTCGCCGGCCGCGCCGAGCAGTTCGCCGGTGGCGACGGCTGGGACGCGCTCGCCGGCGTCGGCCCGGCCCGCGGCTTGGTGGGCACGGCCGTGACCGACCACGTCGTCGGCGACCCGTCCCCGGTCGGCTGGACGATCGACCGGCGCGACCTGCTCGACGACCTGTCGCTCGACGGCGAGGTGCCGTACCTGCTGCGGGCCACGGTGGACGGCGACGTACCCGTCGAGCTGGTGGTGGCGCTGAACGGGCGCATCGCCGGAACGGTCGCCAGCTACGGGGCGGGCGGCGACGGCGGCACCCCGGTCAGCGGGGTGATGGCGCCGTACTTCCGCGAGGGCCGCAACGACGTGCAGGCGTACCAGGTCGGCCGGCAGGGCGAGCGGGTGGTGCTCCACCCGGTGCACGAGGCGAGCTGAACCCGGTCGGCCCGCTCGTGGCCGCCGGCGGCGCTGGTCGCCGCGCGTGCCCGCCGGTCCAGCCCGCCGATGTCGCCGTCCCGCGGCCGCCGGTACCCTGACCACATGCCCCTACGCTTCGTGATCGTCGGCGGTGGCCCGGCGGGCAACACCGCAGCCACCACCGCCGCCCGGCTGGGGGCGGACGTCACGATGGTCGAGCGAGACATCGTCGGGGGCGCCGCCCACCTGCTCGACTGCATCCCGTCCAAGGCGATGATCGCGACGGCCGGCGCCATGGGCGACGTCCAGGCCGGCGCGGGCATGGGCCTGTCGGTCCCCGCGCCCCGGCTCGACCTCGAGGGCCTGCGCAACCGCATCAAGCAGATCGAGGCCCGCCTCGAGCACAACATCGTCGAGCTGCTGCGCAGCCAGGGCGTGGACATGATCCAGGGCACCGCCCGGCTCGAGGGGCCCCACGAACTGGTGGTCGACGCGCCCGAGGGCGTGCGCGAGGTCGAGGCCGACGCCATCCTGCTGTCGACGGGCAGCCGGCCCCGCATCCCCGACTGGGCGGCGCCCGACGGCGACCGCATCCTCACCACCCGTGACGCCTACCCGCCGGTCGACATGCCCGAGCACCTGGTGGTCATCGGCTCGGGCGTCACCGGTGTGGAGTTCGTGCACATGTTCTCGTCGCTCGGCAGCCAGGTGACGCTCATCGTCAGCCGCCAGCAGGTGCTGCCCCAGAAGGACCCCGAGGTCGCCGCCGCGCTCGAGTCCGAGCTGCTGCGCCGCGGCGTGCAGCTGCTCAAGGGGGCCCGGGCCGAGGGCATCGACCGCACCGAGGACGGGGTGGCCGTGCGCTGCTCCGACGGCCGGGTGGCGCCAGGCAGCCACGCGCTGCTGGCCATCGGCTCGGTGCCCAACAGCGACGGGTTGGGGCTCGACGCCGCCGGGGTCGAGGTCGACGGCGGCGGCTACGTGCCGATCAACCACCACTGCGTGACCAACGTGCCGCACATCTACGCAGCCGGCGACCTGTCGGGCAAGCTGCCCCTCTCGTCGGTGGCGTCGATGCAGGGGCGCAAGGTCGCCGAGCACGTGATGGGACTGCACACCCGGGTGCACCGCCACCTCGACTACGACAAGGCCGCGTCGGCCATCTTCACCGATCCCGAGATCGCCGACGTCGGCCTGGCCGAGGCCGACGCCTTCTCCGAGGGCCGCAAGCTGCGCGTGACCAAGGTGCCGTTCTCGGCCTCGGCCAAGGCGCTGATCAACAACGAGACCAAGGGGTTCGTGAAGATCCTGTCCGACCCCGCCACCGGCGTGGTGCTGGGCGGCTCGATCGTGGGGCACCAGGCGGCCGAGCTGATCTCGGTGCTGGCCGTGGCGGTCACCAACGGCCTCCGGGTCAACGACATCGTCGAGAGCCTGCTTGTGCACCCGTCCCTGGCCGAGGCCCTGGCCGACGCGGCGGAGTGACCGAACGGGCGTGGGGGCGGCGGGCGTGAGCGCCTTCCGTCGCGGCGTGCCGACTGGCCCGGGCGTGCCTGCGGCCGACGGCCTCCCCTGCCGGTCGGCGTCCGGGTCTGCGCGCCGACGCGTGGTGGGCCCGGCGGCGGGGGAGGTGGCGTGACCGTCGCGGCGGCCGCGGCCCTGGGGGCGGCAGCGCTGCTGCTGCTCGTGGCCGGCGGGGCGAAGGTGGCCGATCCCACGCGCACGGCGGGCGCACTGGCTGCGCTCGGCTCGACCGTCCCACCGGCGGTGGTGCGCGTTGGGGCACTCGCCGAGGCGGTGCTCGGTGCCGCGGGCGTCGTGGTGGGCGGCGTCCCCGTGGCCGCGCTGGTCGCGCTCAGCTACGCGTGCTTCGCCGGGTTCGTCGCGCTGGCTCTGCGCTCGGGCACCCCGGTGGGGACCTGCGGTTGCTTCGGCCGGGCCGACACCCCGCCCCGCGCGGGGCACGTGGCTGCGAACCTGGCGCTGGCCGCCGGCGCGACGTTCGCCGCGGTGACCGACCCGGTTCCCCTCGTCGACGCCCCCCTCGCCGCCTGGCCCCTCGCCGCCGCGCTGGCGGCGTGCGCCTACGCCGCGCTCACCCGTCCGCAGCCCCG
>DASSCS010000078.1:0-51787 GCA_035697515.1 Acidimicrobiales bacterium | reverse complement strand
GTGTTCGACCCCGCCACGGTGGGGGCCGAGCATGCCCGCCTGGTCGAGGACCTGCCCGGCGGCAGCGCCCGCCTGACCGCAGGGTCGCAGGGCGTCGTGCGGGTCTACGTGTCCGGCGTCGCCACGGTCGCCGACGGCCGGGCCACCGGCGCCACCCCCGGCCGGGTCCTGCGCTCGGGCGCCGACACGGTCACCGTCCCCACGCGCTGACCCCGGTTCGCCTGCCCATCGAGGCAGACGGGTTCCGAGGCAATGGGTTCCGCCCGAGGTCGCCCGAGGCGATGGGTGCCGTATGCGGAACCCATCGCCTCGACCTCCGGCGAACGGAACCCATGACCTCGGTTCCGCCACAATGGCCGGCATGACCGCCGACGCCGCCCCACCCGCCGCCGCTCCGGGAGGGGGCGACCTCGACCCCGGAGCCCTGATGGCCGAGGCCGGGGCGATGCTCGACGACGTGGTGGCGCTGCGCCGCGACCTGCACATGCGGCCCGAGCTCGACCTCGATCTGCCGCACACCCAGGCCCGCGTGCTCGACGCGCTCGACGGACTGCCGCTGACCATCACCACCGGGCAGCGGCAGAGCTCGATCGTGGCCGACCTCGACGGCGACCGGCCCGGGCCCACCGTGCTCCTGCGGGGGGACATGGACGCCCTCCCCATGCCCGAGGACACCGGCCTCGACTTCGCCTCGCAGGTCGACGGGGCCATGCACGCATGCGGGCACGACGCCCACACCGCCATGCTGGCCGGGGCGGCCCGCCTGCTAGCGGCCCGGCGGGGCGACCTGGCCGGGCGGGTCAGGTTCATGTTCCAGCCGGGCGAGGAGGGGGCCGGCGGCGCGACCGTGGCCTTGCGCGAGGGCCTGCTCGACGCCACCGACGGGGGCGAGCCGGTGTCGTGGGCGTTCGCCATCCACCAGTCGCCGTCCATGCCGAGCGGCATGGTGGCGACCAAGGGCGGGCCGCTGCTCGCGTCGGCCGACGTGCTCCACGTGACCGTGCGGGGCCGGGGCGGCCACGCCTCGATGCCTCACTACGCCAACGACCCGATCCCGGTGGCGTGCGAGATCGTCCAGGCGCTGCAGACGTGGGTGACCCGGCGGGTCGACGTGTTCGATCCCGCCGTCGTCACCGTGGGCCGCATCGCGGCGGGCACCACGACCAACGTCATCCCCGAATCGGCCCGCATCGACGGCACGATCCGCGCCGTCAGCGCCCGGGTGCGCGACGACGCCCAGGCCGCGGTGCAGCGCATCGCCACCCACGTAGCCGCCGCCCACGACATGGCCGCCGAGGTCGAGATCGTGCAGGGCTACCCGGTGACCGTCAACGACGCGGGCGCCGCGGACGAGGTGCTGGCCACCTCGCGCTGGCTGCTGGGCGACAAGCTCACGGCGCCCATGCCGACGCCGGTGATGGGCGCCGAGGACTTCTCGTACGTGGTCGAGCGCGTGCCGGGCGCCATGGCATTCCTCGGCACCCGGCCGCCGGGCGTCGCGCCGACCGAGGCGGCGCCCAACCACTCGAACCGGATGGTGCTCGACGAGGAGGCGCTGGCGACCGGCGTGGCGCTGTACGCGGCGGTGGCGCTCCGCCGCCTCGGCGGCTGAGCGGGACGCCGCCGGGCACGGTCCGTCAGACGCCGCCCGACCCGGCGTCCGACCCGGAGCCGGACTCGGTCTCGGACTCGGCCGCGGCCTTGAGGCGGTCGAGCGTCTCGCGCATGCCCGCGCGCAGCTCGTCGGCGTGGCGGTCGTAACCGCCCACGAGGGGTGCGGCCAGGCGGATGACCCAGTCACGGGCGCCGGACAGGTCGCGCGTCTCGGTCACGCGCGTGCCGTCGCCCTCGGGCGCGAGCTCGTAGCCCCAGCGCACGCCCGTCCCACCGGTGCGGAACGCGAACGCCCGGCCCCGCTCGGCCCGTTCGACCCGGTTGGTGGTGGCCCAGCGGGCCCAGCCGCGCCGGTTGAGCCCCACGAACACGGCCCCCACCACCGGCTCGCGGCGACGGCCCACCCAGCGGCACGAGTGGCACTCGGGGCTCCACTCGCCCATGCGGGTCACGTCGGCCACCATGTCGTACACCCGCTCGGGCGGCGCCGCGATGGTGACGGTGGCGGTGTCCGGCGGCGGCGCGCCCCCGGAGCTGCCCGGGGCATCTGTCTCGGTCACGGCCCGCACCGTAGCGGCCGCGCCGGCGCAGGCCAGCACTTGACCGAGCGGTCAGGATGGGCCTGCACCCGGGTACGCTGACGCCGCCACGATCCGACGTCCGAGACGAGGGGAACGCCTGTGACCAGCTACGACAAGATCTACATCGACGGGGCCTGGGTGCCGTCCCAGGGCAGCGGGTCGATCGACGTCTTCGACTCGACCAACGGCGAGGTCATCGCCACGGTCCCCGAGGGCAACGCCGCCGACGTCGACGCGGCAGTCCGAGCGGCTCGGGCCGGGTTCGAGACGTGGTCGGTCACGACGCCCGAGGAGCGGGCCAAGGCGCTCACCCGCATCGGCGAGGGCCTGGCCGCCCGCATGGACGAGATCGCCACGGTCATCACCCGCGAGGCGGGCATGCCGAAGTGGCTCAGCAGCCTCGTCCAGGCCGGGCTGCCCATCAACTCGTTCAACACCGCCGCCTCGCTGGCCGAGACCTACGAGTACGAGTCCACCGTCGGCAACAGCCTCGTGGTCAAGGAGCCGGTGGGCGTGGTCGGCGCCATCACGCCGTGGAACTACCCGCTGCACCAGATCGCCGCCAAGGTGGCCTACGCCATGGCCGCCGGTTGCACGGTGGTGCTCAAGCCCAGCGAGGTGGCACCGATCGACGCCTTCATCCTGGCCGAGGTCGTCCACGACGCCGGGTTGCCCGCGGGCGTGTTCAACATGGTCAGCGGCACGGGCCCCGAGGTGGGCGAGGCCATCGCCGCCCACCCCGGCATCGACATGGTGTCGTTCACCGGGTCGACCCGTGCAGGCAAGCGGGTGGCCGAGGTGGCATCGCAGACGCTCAAGCGCGTCGCCCTCGAGCTGGGCGGCAAGTCGGCCAACGTGCTGCTCGACGATCTCGACGACGAGGGCTTCGAGAAGGCCGTGCGCGACGGCGTGGGCAAGGCCTACATCAACTCGGGCCAGACGTGCACCGCGCTCACCCGCATGCTGGTGCCGGCCGAGCGGGTGCCCGACGCCGAGCGCATCGCGGCCGACGAGGTCGAGACCAAGTTCCAGCCCAGGGACCCGTTCGCCGACGGGGCCATGCTCGGTCCGCTGTCGAGCCAGGCCCAGGTCGAGCGGGTGACCGGCTACATCCGCAAGGGCATCGACGAGGGCGCCAAGGTCGTGACCGGCGGGGCCGAGCGGCCCGAGGGCGAGGGGCTCGAGGGCGGCTTCTACGTGACGCCGACCGTCTTCTCCGACGTGCGCAACGACATGACCATCGCCCAGGAGGAGATCTTCGGCCCGGTGCTGTCGATCATCTCCTACGAGGGCGAGGACCAGGCGGCCGCCATCGCCAACGACTCGGCCTACGGCCTGTCGGGCGGCGTGTGGAGCGCGGACCCCGAGCGGGCCAAGGCCTTCGCCCGCCGCATCCGCACCGGCCAGATCGAGGTCAACGGCGGCGCGTTCAACCCCAACGCCCCCTTCGGCGGCTACAAGAACAGCGGCTACGGCCGGGAGTACGGCGCGCACGGCTTCGAGGAGTTCCTCGAGGTCAAGTCGATGCAGCTCTAGCGGCTGGGAACCTGCACCGCGACACGAGGGAGCGTCGCCCGGGGCGCTCCCTCGTCGCGCGTCCGCGCGGCGTGCGAGCGCGGCCCCGCGACTCTTGGTGCTGGTCAACGCCACAACTAGTGTCGGCTGACGGTCGCCGCAGGGCGCGCGTCCGTCCCCGAATCGCAGGAGCTTCACGCCATGGCCGATCCCGTTCGTGTCGCTGTCACCGGAGCCGCCGGCCAGATCGGTTATGCACTCCTGTTCCGCATCGCCAGCGGCCAGATGCTGGGCGACGACCAGCCGGTGATCCTGCAGCTCCTCGAGATCCCCCAGGCCGTGGGCGCGCTCGAGGGCGTCCGCATGGAGCTCGACGACTGCGCCTTCCCGCTGCTGTCCGGCGTGGTGTGCACCGACGACGCGAACCGGGCCTTCGAGGGGGCCGACTACGCGCTGCTGGTCGGCGCCATGCCCCGCAAGGAGGGCATGGAGCGCGCCGACCTGCTGTCGGCCAACGGCGCCATCTTCACCGCCCAGGGCAAGGCCATCGCCGACTCGGCGGCCGACGACGTGAAGGTGCTGGTCGTCGGCAACCCCGCCAACACCAACGCGCTCATCGCCCTGAACAACGCCGCCGGCACGCCCGACCGGCAGTTCAGCGCCATGACGCGCCTCGACCACAACCGGGCCGTGGCCCAACTGGCGGCGAAGGCGGGCGTGCCGGTGAGCGACGTGGCCCGCATGACCATCTGGGGCAACCACTCGGCCACCCAGTACCCCGACGTGTTCCACGCCGAGGTGGGCGGCAAGCCGGCGTTCGAGGCGGTGGGCGGCGACCAGGCCTGGCTGGAGGGCGAGTTCATCCCGACCGTGCAGCAGCGGGGCGCCGCCGTGATCAAGGCCCGGGGCCTGTCGTCGGCGGCGTCGGCGGCCAACGCCGCCATCGGCCACGTGCGGTCGTGGGCGCTGGGCACGCCCGAGGGCGACTGGGTGTCGATGGCCGTACCCTCCGACGGCAGCTACGGCGTGCCCGAGGGCCTGGTGTCGGGGTTCCCGTGCACGTGCGGCGGAGGCGAGTACCAGATCGTGCAGGGCCTCGAGCTCGACGACTTCAGCCGGGCCCGCATCGACGCGTCGGTGGCCGAGCTGGTGGCCGAGCGCGACGCGGTCGCCGACCTGGGCCTGATCTGAGGGCCGGCACGCCGGGCCCGGCGCCGACCGCGCCCACCGACGGCTTCTCGGCGCGTTTTCGGTCGCCCCGACAGCCGAGACCGCGGCGAGAACGCGTGGTTGGGGGCGGGGGACCGACCGGGGCCTACTTGAGGAACTTGCTGGTGGTGTTGTCGGCGAGCACCTTGCCGCCGGTCTGGCACGTCGGGCAGTAGTTCACCGTGTAGCTGCGGTACTCGACCGCCCGCACCGTGTCGCCGCACACGGGGCAGGCCTCGCCCTGGCGGTGGTGGACGGCGCCGGGCCGGTCCTTGGACGACGACATGTCCGACCGGGTGCGCTCGTAGGCCAGCGACTCCGCGATGCACTCACCGAGGGCGGCGTGCAGCCGGTCGACCGCCTCGTCGTCGAGCTTGCCGGTCGAGGCGAAGGGCGAGAGCTTCGCGCGGTGGCAGATCTCGTTGGCCAGCCGCCGGCCGAGGCCGGCCAGGATGTGCTGGTCGCGCAGCCAACCGTGCAGCCGCATGGGGTTGTCGGCGAGCAGGCGGCCCAGCGCGGCCCGGTCGAGCGTGTCGGCCTCGGGCCCCAGGTGGTCGAGCGGCTCCTGGCCGCCGGGGTCGCCCTCGACCACCCACACGCCCGCCTTGCGCTCGGTTCCCGCCTCGGTGAGCAGCAGGGCCCGCCCGTCGGCGAAGGTCCAGCGCGCCTGGCCGCCCCGGGGCTTGGCCGCCTGCTTCTCGTCGGGCTTCAGCCGCCCGCCCTGCATGAGGTGCACGACGAAGGTGACCGGCTCGAACCGCAGCAGCAGGTGCTTGCCCCGGCGGCCCACGTCGAGCAGGGGATGGCCGGCCGCCGCCTCGGGCGCGGGGGCGAAGGTCTTGAGCGCGGTGAAGGCCAGCGGGCGGAAGCGGTCGAGGACCGCACCGGCGAACTCGTCGGTCAAGCGTTCGGCGTGGGCCTGGACCTCGGGCATCTCGGGCACGGATCGCCTCCTGCTACTCGTAGGTGGTCTGGGCGCGGACGGGCGCCAGCGCGTCGTCGACCGCCGCGATGGCACGCTGGTGCGCGATGAGCAGGGACAGGTCGCCGCCGACCCGCAGCCGTCCCTCGACGAAGGCCCGCTGGGCGGCCAGCGCGCCCGACGCGATCTGCGCAGCGGTGCCGTAGGCGGTGGTGAAGCGCAGGTCGGGCTTCTCGGCGGGCCCGGGGACCAGCGAGGCGGCACCGTCGACGATGGCGATGTGCCAGCTCGATGTCCCGTCGGGGCCGTCGACGACGGTCTGCTCGACGGTGAGGCTGACCCCCGCCAGCGCGGCGGGCAGCGAGGCGTCCGCGGCGATGGCCTGCCGGGCTGCGTCGATCCACCGGGCGCTCAGGTACCGCACCTGCCGCAAGCTACCGCCCGGCGGGGCGTGCCATGCTCGACGCCGTGACCGCCGCCCCTGACCGCATCCCCGCCCCGCTGGCCGCGGCCGACGAGCGCCGCCACCCGCCCGGGCCCGAGCCCTGGTGGAACGAGTCGTGGTACTTCGACTTCGCCACCGCCGACGGCTCGCGCGGCGGCTATGTGCGCATCGGCCTGTACCCCAACCAGGGCGCCGACGGCGTGGCCTGGTACTGGGCCTGCCTGGTGGGTGAGGGCCGCCCGCTGGTGACGGTGCTCGACCACGACGTGGCGCCCCCGGTGGGGGCCGGCTCGCTGGAGGTGCGCGCCGAGGGCCTGTGGGCCGACCACACGGTCGAGGTGCCGTTCGACCACGTCACGCTCGGTTGCGAAGCGTTCGCGCTGGCGCTCGACGACCCCGCCGCGGTGTACGGCGAGGGCGGCGAACCCCGGGGCGAGCGGGTGCCCTTCGGGCTCGACCTCGAGTGGAGCACCGACGGCTCGGCCTACGCCTACCCGCCGGGCACCACCCGCTACGAGGTGCCGTGCCGGGTGCACGGCGAGGTGCTGGTGGGCGACGAGCGCATCGCGTTCGACGGCCTCGGGCAGCGGGACCACTCGTGGGGTGTGCGCGACTGGTGGACGGTCGGCTGGACCTGGACCGCGGGCTGGCTCGAGGACGGCACCCGCTACCACGGCACCCACGTGCGCCTGGGCGACGACACCGTGCCGTACCACCCGGGCTACGTGCAGCCCGCGGGCGGCCCGCTCACCGGCGTCGACCACACGGCGTCGCACCCGGCGCCCGGGCCGCACGGCCTGCCGGCATCCGACGCGGTGGAGATCGGCGAGCTGCGCCTGGACGTGACCCCGGTCGCGTTCGCGCCCGTGCTGTTGGACGACGGCGCGGGGCGCGTGTCGCGCTTCCCCCGGGCGCTGTGCCGCGTCCTCGACCCCGCCACGGGGCGGCGGGGCGCCGGCTGGACGGAGTGGAACCAGCCCCAGGCGCCCGCGTCCGATCCTACGGCCCGGGGCGCGGTCAGCTAGCCTCGACCGATGCTCGCATCGCTGCTGGCAGCTGGGGGGTTGCTCGATCCCGAGCACCTGATCGAGGTCGTCGGCCTCATCGGCATCTTCGCCATCGTGTTCGCCGAGTCGGGGCTGCTCGTCGGGTTCTTCCTGCCCGGCGACTCGCTGCTGTTCACCGCCGGCTTCCTGGCCTCGGCGCCGTCCAGCGTCGACGACTCACTGCACTTGCCGCTGGGCTGGCTGCTGCTCGGGTGCTTCGTGGCGGCGGTGACGGGCGACCAGGTCGGCTACCTGTTCGGCCGGCGGGTGGGCCCCGCGCTGTTCCGCCGCCCCGACTCGCGCTTCTTCAAGCAGGACAACGTCGACAAGGCCCAGGGCTTCTTCGACCGCTACGGCGCCAAGACGATCGTCCTCGCCCGCTTCGTACCCATCGTGCGCACCTTCGCCCCCATCGTCGCCGGCGTGTCGCGCATGAACTACCGCACGTTCGTCACGTTCAACGTCGTCGGTGGCTTCGCCTGGTCGGTCGGCATCACGCTGCTCGGCTACTTCCTCGGGCAGGTCGACGTGATCGAGCAGAACCTCGAGCTCGCCATCCTGAGCGTCGTCGCCATCTCGATCGTGCCCATCGCCCTCGAGCTCTGGAAGGCCCACAAGGAGAAGCGGTCGGTGGCCCTCGACGTCGCGCACGATCTGCTCGATCCCGATCTCGAGGAGCTCGCGGAAGAAGCGGTCCACCCGGACGGCCGCCTCGACTGATCCGTGGCGCGGCAAACGCTGGCTGTGATGCCGCGTTCGGCAGGGCGCCCGGCCCGGCCGGCGCCCCGCTCCGTGCGCCGCATTGCATTCTTCGTGCGGGCAGGCCAGACTTGCCCGCATCTTCCCGGCGAAATATCAGGCGGAGTGCCGGGCAGGCGAGGACAGGGTCCCGTAACATCTGCGGGAGTACAAGGTGGGCGGATGCGACATGATCGCACGGCGGAAAACTGACAGCGTGGCGCGCTCGGGCGTGGCCATTGGGGGAAGGAGCCGCGCGACACAGCGCGCGGGCATGGGTACGACCGAATGACGGGGCGAAGCAATTGGCGGCGGATTGTCAGCAGGCTGCGCAGCGACCTGCCGCTCGCGCTCGTCGACGTGATGCTGGTCGCCGGGTCCTTCCTGGTGCTGCTGGCCGTGCGGTTCGACGGCAACATCCCCGAGCAGTACCAGTCGCGGCTGTTCGCCTTCCTTCCCGTGATCATCCTGGCCCACCTGGGCTCGAACCTGGCCTGGGGCCTGTACGGCCAGATCTGGCGCCACGCCAGCGTGGCCGAGGCCCGGCGCATCGTCTTCGCCGGCGCGACCGCAGGCGTGGTCATCTTCCTCGTCAACCCCACCCGGGCCTTCCCCGTGCCCCGGTCGGTGGCGCTGCTCGGGGCCTTCCTCGCCACCATGGTCATGGGCGCCGCCCGGTTCCAGGGGCGTCTGCGCCGCCGGTCGGGCGCGGGCGGCGACGCCGCGGCCGCCACCCGGGTGGCCGTGGTGGGCGCGGGTGACGCCGGCGCCACGATCGTGCGCGAGATGCGGCGCCCGGCGCACGCCGACCGCGTGCCCGTGGTGATCGTCGACGACGACCCCCGCAAGCAGGGCCGGTCGATGCTCGGGGTGCCGGTCGTCGGCGACATCGCCAACCTGCCCGCGGTCGTCGCCCACTTCCGGGTCGACGAGGTGCTCGTCGCCATCCCCAGCGCCGACCAGCAGCTCATCAACCACATCATGGAGGCCGCCGAGATGGCGGCCGTGCCGCTCAAGGTCCTGCCGCCGGTGCGCGACCTGCTCAACGACCGGCCCTCGGTGCGCGACGCCCGCGACATCAACATCGAGGACCTCCTCGGCCGGGCCCAGGTCGCCACCGACATCGATCAGATCCGCGCCGTCGTCAGCGGCGCCACCGTGCTCATCACCGGCGCCGGCGGCTCGATCGGGTCGGAGATCGCGAAGCAGGTGGCCGAGCTGTCGCCGGGCCGGCTCGTGCTGCTCGACCACGACGAGACGCACCTGCACGACGTCAACGGCCAGCTCGACACGCCGGCCGAGCTCGACCTCACCGACATCCGCGACCGCGACCGCATCGCCGCGCTGGTGCGCGACCTGCGGCCCGACGTGCTGTTCCACGCCGCGGCACACAAGCACGTGCCGCTGCTCGAGGCGCAGCCCACCGAGGGCGTGCGCACCAACGTGCTCGGCACCTACAACGTGGTGGCGGCCGCGGCCGACGCGGGCGTTGACCGGCTGGTCTTCATCTCCTCCGACAAGGCCGTGCGCCCCTCGAACGTGCTCGGCTACTCGAAGTGGCTGGGCGAGCAGCTCGTGCTGCTGATGGCTCCTCCCGGCTCGCGCTGGTGCTCGGTACGCTTCGGCAATGTGCTGGGCAGCCGGGGCAGCGTCATCCCCACCTTCGCCCGCCAGATCTCCGAGGGTGGCCCGGTCACCGTGACCGACCCGCGCATGACCCGCTTCTTCATGAGCGTGCGCGAGTCGGTGCAGCTCGTGCTCCAGGCGTCGACCCTGTCCGACGGCGGCGAGATCTTCATGCTCGAGATGGGCGAGGCCGTCAACATCCTCGAGCTGGCCGAGCGCATGGTGCGCCTGTCGGGCCACCAGGTCGGCACCGAGATCCCGATCCGCTTCTCGGGCCGCCGCCCCGGCGAGAAGCTCGCCGAGGACCTGCAGAACCCCGCGGAGCAGGCCAACCCGACCCGTCACCCGTCGATCGTGCGCCTGACGGCCACCCGCATCGACGCCGACCGGCTCGAGACGACCACCCGCGAGCTCGAGCACCTGGTCAGCCAGCGGCTCGACGACCAGGCATCACAGCTCATGATGGCGCTGGCCACCGCCCCGGCCCGCCCCGTCACCGATATCGACGTCCGCGATCTCGCCGAGGTCCACGGAGGCACTCATGGAGCCCATTGACTATCTCAAGATCCTCCAGCGCCACTGGAAGGTGGCGGCCGGGCTGATCGCCATCGTGCTCATCGGCGTGTTCTTCCTGGCACCCTCGCAACCCGCACCGGTCTACGAGGCCCGGCACACGCTGCTGCGCGAGGTCGCCGCCAGCACGGACGGCTCGACGTCGGCCGACAACCCCGCGGTGGTCGCGCTGTGGGTCTCCGCAGGTGAGGTGCCCAACAGGGTCAAGGAGACCCTGGGCTACAAGGGCCCGGTCGACGATCTGACCAACTCGCTGACCGTCACCCCCAACCCCGAGGTCAACACGGTCGAGCTGGTGGCCACGGCGGACTCCCAGGACGATGCCGTGCGGCTCGTCAACGCCTTCGCCGACGAGGTCGTCCGCTACATCAAGGAGCGCGGCGCTGCCCTGGCGCAAGAGGCCCGCGAGGAAGCAGGCGAACGCATCGACCAGCTGAACCAGGAGCTCGCCAGCCTGAGCCAGGAGATCCAGGCTGCGGGCGGTCCGGGCAACCCTGCGGCAGAGGTGTACGTGTCCCGGCAAAGCGCCGTGAACGGCCAGCTGTCGGTCGCCTACGACGAGCGGGCGAGGGCCGGTGCGGCCACCCACTGGACCTCACTGCAGCCGGCCACGTCGGCCAGCCGGCAGGAGTCGTCGGTCGTGGGCCTCACGCGGGGCAAGAGCCTGGTGCTCGGTGCCATCGTGTCGGTGCTGCTCGCCTTCGGCGTGGCCATCATGCTCGACCGCTCCGACTCGCGGCTGCACACCAAGGAGCAGGCCGAGCGCCAGTTCGGGCTGCCAGTGCTGGCCGAGGTGCCGCTGCTGTCCATCCGCACCCGGCATCGGGCCGCGGTCTTCGGCTACCAGAACGACAACCGCGTCGCCGAGGCCTACCGCTCGCTGCGCACGGCGCTGCTCCTGTTCCGCGACCGCCTGCCCCTCGAGGTCGAGGCCGCCGAGCTGTCGGGCCGCATGAAGGGCTCCTCCAGCCGGAACAACGGCTCGCGCCAGGTCATCCTCGTCACCTCGCCCGAGGCGGGCGACGGCAAGAGCTCCACCGCCGCCAACCTGGCCATGGCCTATGCCGAGGCCGGCCAGTCGGTGCTGCTCGTGAACTGGGACCTGTGGCGCCCGATCCCCGCCCGCGTGTTCGACGCCGAGGACACTCCCGGGGTCAGCGAGTTCCTCGAGGCCGGCAACGCCTCGCTGGTGCATTTCGTGCAGTCGACCTCGGTTCCCGGGCTCCACCTGGTGCCTGCGGGCAAGCTGGGCCACCAGCCCGGCGCCCAGCTCGACGCCGAGCTGCGCCTGCTGGAGGAGGCCCGCAGCCTGGCCGACGTCGTCATCGTCGACACCGCGCCCCTGCTCGGTGCCAGCGTGACCCGCGAGCTGGTCACCATGGCCGACGTCGTCGTGCTCGCCAGCCGCGCCGGCCGCACCACCAGCCCCGCGGCCGAGCGCACCTCCGAGCTGCTCGAGCGCCTGGGCGCCCCGACGCTCGGCGTCGTGCTGGTGGGCGTGCCCACGGGCCTGTTCAACGACTACTACGGCAACCCGCCGTCGCGCACCGACCGCCTGCGCAGCACGGTGCGCCCCCGCTCCGAGCCCAGCCGCGGGCCCCGGTACGCGACGTCGCACGGCAGCCAGGGCGCTCACCGCAGCAGCGCGTCGAGCGACCAGAACGGCGGCGGCGACCTGTTCCCGGCTCCCGACTCCCTGCCCAGCAGCGGACCCGACAGGTGACCGCCGGGCCCGCCCTCTGATGCCGTCGTCCGATCGCCTGGTCGCCGTCGCCGCCCACGGCTTGGCGGGCAGCCGCACCGACCTGCCCGTCACGCCGCTCACCGACCTCGAGTGGTTCGACCTGGTGCAGGCGTGCCTGGCCGCCGACCTGGTGGGCTTCCTCGTCTCGGCGGCCGCGGCGGGCGACCTTCCCACCACCCCGGGCCAGGCCGACGAGCTGGTCGCGCTCCGGGCCGAGGGCGAGGGGCTGACCCAGGTCGTCGAGCGCCGGGCGGCGACCCTGTCGTCGCTGCTGACGGCGGCTGCCGTCGACCACCGCATCGTCGACGGTCCCGCCCGCCGCCTGGCCTACCGCGACGCCTCGGTGCGCCATGCCCGGTCGGTGCGCGTGCTGGTGTCGGCGCCCCGCCTCGAGGACGCGCTCGCCCTGCTGGGCCCCGTGCCGCGGGCAGCCGACGGCCAGCCGGTCGAGCGGCGCGAGCGGCTCGCCGTGCTGCCGGCCGTCCCAGGCCTCGGCGCGCTGCCGAGCCTCGGCGGCGACAGCGGCTCGACCGCCGACGCCGCCACCGGCGCCGCGAACACAGGCGCCGCGGCCACCGGCGCCGCGGCCGACGTGTTCGGGGCGGTGGCGACGGTGGTGCTCGACGACCGCGCGGTCCCGGTGCTCACCGTCGAGCAGCAGCTCATCGTGGCCTGCGTCGAGCTGTGCTCGGCCCCGGTGACCTCGCTGGTCGACGTGCGCGACGTTGCCGAGCTGGCGCTGTCGCCCGGCCTCCACGGGCTGAGCACCCGGCGCCTGGCCGATGGGCTCGACGCGACCGCGGCGCTGGCCGAGGGTGTCGCCCTGGCCTGGAACGCCTTCGACCTCGCCGACAAGACCGAGCTCTCGGTCTGGGCCCGGCGCATGGGCGGACGCCGCCCGGTGCCGCCGGCCGCCCGCCCGTCCGCCCCGGCCCCACGCGTGGGACTGGCCCAGCGCGTGTTCGGGCGCGTCCAGCAGCCGGTCGCCGCCCCCGGGGCCGCCACGCCCGCCGCCCCCGCGGCCAGGGCGACCGCCTCCCTCTCGACCGGCCACGCCCGGCCCGCCGGGCCCACCAGGAGATAGCGATGACCTCCCCCGCCCTGCTGGGTGGGCAGCCTGCGTTCCCCGACGGCCTGCCCTTCTTCCGCCCCGCCACCCCGCCGCTCGAGCGGGTGACCGCCCGGCTCGCCCCCTCATACGAGCGGGGCATGCTCACCAACGGGCAGCTCGTCCGGCAGTTCGAGGCCGAGGCCGCCGAGCGCCTCGGCGTGCCGCACGTGGTCGCGGTGTCGTCGTGCACCGCCGGCCTGATGCTGGTGTTCCAGGCGCTGGCCCGACCCGGCACCGCCGTGGTCATGCCCAGCTTCACCTTCTCGGCCACCGCCCACGCCGCCCACTGGGCCGGCGCGGTGCCGCGGTTCGCCGAGTGCGACGTGGCCACCTGCCAGCTCGACGTGGCCGACGCCGCCGGCCGGCTGGACGGCGCCTCGCTGCTCGTGGGCACCCACGTGTTCGGCTCGCCCTGCACGCCCGAGGCGGTCGAGGAGCTGGGACGGACGGTGGGGATCCCCGTCGTGTTCGACGCCGCGCACGGCTTCGGCGCCACCCGCGACGGCCGCCCGCTCGGCACCTTCGGCGACGCCGAGATCTTCAGCCTGAGCCCCACCAAGCCCATGACGTCGGGCGAGGGCGGGCTGGTCGCCATCCACGGCGACGAGCTGGCCCGGCGGGTGCGTCTCGGAGTCGACTACGGCAACCCCGGCGACTACGACACCGTGTTCGCGGGGCTCAACGCCCGCATGTCCGAGCTGCACGCCGCGGTGGGCCTCGAGTCGCTGGCCGAGCTCGACGACCACCTGGCCGTCCGCCGCGACCTGGCCGACCGCTACACCAAGGCGCTCGACGGGCTGCCGGGCATCACGCCCCAGGTGGTCGACCCGAGCGACCGGTCGACCTACAAGGACTACACGGTGATCGTCGACGAGGCGGCCTTCGGGATCGGCCGCGACGCCGTGGCCGTGGCGCTCAAGGCCGAGGGGATCGACACCCGCCCCTACTTCTACCCGCCGGTCCACCGCCAGCAGGCGTACGCCGGCGACGGCGTGGCCGACCTGCCCGCCACCGACTGGTTGGCGCAGCGGGTGATCAGCCTGCCACTGTGGCGGGCCATGCCGGTCGCCGCGATCGACACCATCGCCGAGGTGCTGGCCGAGCTCAGCGCCCGCGCCGACGAGGTGCGCGGGGTCGCCGGCGACAGCACGGAGGGCCCCCGTTGATGCGCGCCCTCGTGACCGGCGGCGCCGGCTTCATCGGCTCCCACCTGGTCGACGCTCTGGTGGCCCGGGGCGACGACGTGGTCGTGCTCGACGACCTGTCGACGGGCCGGGTCGAGAACGTGCACGACGCCGCCGAGTTCGTGAGGGGCGACGTGGCCGACGAGGCCACCGTTGCCCGCGCCGTCGAGGGCTGCGAAATCGTGTTTCACCAGGCCGCGCTCGGCTCGGTGGCCCGGTCGGTGGCCCGGCCCCTCGACAGCGACCGCGCCAACGTGCACGGCACCCTCGCCGTGCTCCAGGCCGCGCACCTGGCCGGCATCCGCCGGGTCGTCCTGGCCTCGTCGTCGTCGGTCTACGGCGGCGCCGGCCAGGTACCCACGGCCGAGTCGGCACCGCTGGCGCCCCGGTCGCCCTACGCCGTCACGAAGCTCACCGGCGAGCACTACGCCCGGGTGTTCTGGGAGCTGCACGGGCTCGAGACGGTGTGCCTGCGCTACTTCAACGTGTTCGGCCCCCGGCAGCGGCCCGACAGCCAGTACGCGGCGGTCATCCCGCTGTTCATCGATGCGCTGCTGGCGGGCAACAACCCGCAGGTGCACGGCGACGGCCACCAGAGCCGCGACTTCACGTTCATCGCCGACACCGTGCAGGCCAACCTGTGCGCGGCGGTGGCCCCGGCCGAGCGGTGCGCCGGCAAGGTGTTCAACATCGCCCGGGGCAAGCCGGCGTCGCTGCTCGAGCTGCTGGCCGTCCTGGCGGCCGAGGTCGGCGTCGCGGCCACCCCCGAGCACGTCGATCCCCGCATCGGCGACGTGCGCCACAGCCACGCCGACATCAGCGCCGCCCGCCGCGACCTCGGCTACGAGCCGGCGGTCACGTTCAGAGACGGCCTGGCCCGCACCCTCGCGTGGTTCGGCGACCGGGCGCAGACCACCTGGGAGCCACCGCGATGACCGACGACGCCGCCGCCACCGTGCCGCCGCTCGACCCGCCGCCCCTGGACACCCCCGCCGCCGGGCGCCCGCCCGCGGCGCCGGACGACGCGCACGACCTGGCCGGCGAGCTGGTGCGCCGCATCGAGGACCGGCGCGCCCGGGTGCTCATCGTGGGCCAGGGCTACGTGGGCCTGCCGGTGGCGATGCGCGCCGTCGAGGTGGGCTTCGACGTGGTGGGCCTCGAGGCTTCGCCCGAGCGGGCCGCGGCGCTGGCCGACGGCAGCTCGTACGTGGCCGACGTGCCCGACGAGCAGCTGCGCAAGGCGCTGGCCTCCGGCTACCGCCCCGTGAACGACCCGGCCGAGATCGGCCCCTTCGACGTGGCCGTCATCACAGTGCCCACGCCCCTCAACGACGGGGCGCCCGACCTGGCCTACGTCGAGGACGCGGCGGCCACGCTGGCCCGCCGGCTGCGGGCCGGGGCCCTGGTGGTGCTCGAATCGACCACCTACCCGGGCACCACCGACGAGCTGATGCGCCCGCTGCTCGAGCAGTCGGGGCTGAAGGGCGGCACCGAGTTCTTCGTCGGCTACTCGCCCGAGCGCATCGACCCCGGCAACCCCCGTTGGGGCTTCGTCAACACGCCCAAGGTCGTGTCGGGCATCGACGACGACTCGCTGCGCTGCGTCGAGGCGTTCTACGGCGCCCTGGTCGACAAGGTGGTGCCGGTCGGGTCGACGGCCGAGGCCGAGCTGGTCAAGCTGCTCGAGAACACCTTCCGCCACGTCAACATCGCGCTCGTCAACGAGCTGGCCATGTTCGCCGACTCGCTGGGCATCGACATCTGGGGCGCCATCGACGCGGCCAGCTCGAAGCCGTTCGGCTACATGCGGTTCACGCCCGGTCCGGGGGTGGGCGGGCACTGCCTGCCCATCGACCCGTCGTACCTGTCGTGGCGGGTCAAGCGCCGCCTGGGCCAGACGTTCCGCTTCGTCGAGTTGGCCAACGACGTCAACGAGCACATGCCCGACTACGTCATCACCCGGGCGATGAACCTGCTCAACCGCAACAAGCAGGCGCTGAACGGCAGCCGTGTCCTCGTGCTCGGGCTCAGCTACAAGGCGGGCACGTCCGACTGGCGCGAGTCGCCCTCCATCGCCGTCGTCGAGCGGCTGCTGGCCATGGGCGCCGACGTGCGGGCGTGCGAGCCCTACCTGCCCGAGGCGGGCGGCCCGGCCCTGCCGGCGCCCGTGGTCGAGTGCACGCCCGACGAGGTGGCAGCCGCCGACCTGGTGGTCCTGCTGGTCGACCATCCCGACTTCCCGCTGGACGAGATCGCCGAGCGCGCCCGCCTGCTGCTCGACACCAAGGGCGTGATGCGCCCCCGCCACTTCAACGGCGAGACGCTGTAAGCACCCCTCGGTGTGTCAGGACTTGCCGGCGGGTCTGACCGTCAGCCCCATGCGGCCCCGGTAGGCGTCGACGATCGCCCGGGCGTTGAGGGCCAGGTTGCGCGCGCCCAGCCGCGGATGGCGGGGCAGGTTCGCCAGCGGCTTTCCGAGCGACCGGGCCACGAGGCGCGCCTCGCCCCGGCGATCGCCCCGCTGGTGCAGGATGTGCAGCAGGTTGCGCACGCTGTAGTAGCGGCGCCACGTGGCATCGCCCACCGTGCGGTCGGGGCTGCCGTCGAGCGCCAGGCGCCCGCTGGCCGCGCGCTCGCCGTGCCACAGGTCGCCGTGGGCGTACAGGCCGAACCCGGCGGCACCCATCCGCAGCCCGTACTCGAGGTCGTCGAAGCCGAAGAACAGGCGCTCGTCGAACACGCCCACGGCCCGGACCGCGCGCACCGAGTACAGGGGCAGGTTGCCGCTGCCGACCCAGTCGGCGCGCACCGCGCCGGTGAGCAGCTCGTCGGGGATGCGCACGCCGCGGGCCAGGTCGGGCGAGAAGCGGCCGCCGACCAGGCCGACGGCGCCCACACGCGGGTCGCCGTCGCGCAGGTGGGTGGCGAACCGCTCGAGCTCGGCGAGGACGCCCGGGCTGCGGGGCGGGTCGTCGTCGTCGAGCGGCACCAACCAGTCGAGATCGTCCGCGTGGGTGAGCACGTGGCGCATGCCCAGGGCGATGCCGCCGGCCGGCCCCAGGTTGGCGCCGGCGGCGACGTAGGTGACGGCCGTGCCGCCGGCGGTGCCGGCCGCGACCTGCCCGGCGACCGCCTCGCGGGCGGACTCGGCCGGGTCGTTGTCGATGACGACCAGCGTGTCGAGCCGCCGCTGCTGTTGCGCCAACCCCTCGAACATGGCGGCGAGGTCGCCGGGCCGGCGGTAGGTCACCAGCACGCCGTGCAGCGCGGGAGGCGCGGCACTGGCATGATCGGGCTCGTCAGTGTCGGGGAGGCCGGCGTGGGTCATGGGGAGAGCACGGGTCGACGCGTCGCGGGCCACCCTAGCCGTGCCTGCACGAGCGTCCCGAGCCCGGGGAGGGCCGCGTGATCAGCGTCGTGCTCTGCACGTACAACCGGGCCGACCGCATCGAGGGGGCGGTGCGGGCGATCCTCGGGCAGGACGAACGCGACTTCGAGCTGATCGTCGTCGACGACGGCTCGGTCGACGAGACCCCGGCGGTGCTGGCCCGCATCGACCACGAGCGGTTGCGGGTCCTCCGGCGGCTCAACGGCGGGCTGTCCAAGGCCCGCAACACCGGCCTCGCTGCGGCCAGCGGCGAGTGGGTGACCTTCATCGACGACGACGACCGGGCCGAGCCCGGCTGGCTGGCGACCTTCAGCGCGCAGTTCGAGCCGTCGGTCGGCATCGCGTGCTGCGGCGCCACCTTCGTGCGGCCGGACGGCGCCGAGCTGTTCATCCACCACCCCTTCGCGCTGGGTGAACCCTACGGACCGGGCGTGGGCTCGTGGTTGGCGGGCACGTTCGCCGCCCGCACCGATCTGGTGCGCCGGGCGGGCGGCTACCTCGACGGGCTGGGCAACCGTCACCAGAGCGAGCTGTTCATCCGCCTGCTGGCGGTGGCCGCCGCCGAGGGCCTGCGCATGGCCAGCGTCGATGTCCCGGGCGTGCGCATCGAGGCTGCACCGGCCACGGCGCGCCGCGACGTCAACCCCCGCCGGCTGTACGACGCCACCCGCTGGATCCTCGCCCGGCACCCGGCGTCGTTCGCCGGCCACCCCGGCCCGGTCGGCGCGCTCGAGGGCATCGCGGGCATCAACGCCGCCCGGGCCGGCGAGTGGCGCCCGGCACGGCGGCGGCTCCTGCGGGCGCTCCGGGCCACGCCGAGGTCGGGCGCGGCGTGGGGCCGCCTGGCGCTGGCCTGCGTTCCGGCTCTCGGGAAGCGGGTGTGGCACCGGCACGGGAGCTGGGAGAAGCCCGGTCACCTCCGCCCGGGCGTCCTCGACCAGAGCCTCGACGCCGACGAGCCCCGCGAGCTCTTCCTGTCCTGGGGCTACAGCGAGAACCCGGCGCCCCCGGGGCACACCACGGACGGGCCGACCCCGAGCCCGGTTCCGGTCCCCGGCCCGGTGCGCCGGCGCGCGTCGCGCCTGGCGCGCCGGCGCGGCTGGGCGCCCGTCGTCGAGGTCGGCGCGGCGGGCGAGGCCGTGCGGGACGGGGCGGGCATGTCGGCGGCGCAGCCCGGGCTGGTGGTGTGCGCCGGCGTGATGGAGCGGGTCGACGACCCCGTTGGCCTGCTGCGCCGGCTGGCCCACGCGGCGGGCGGTGCGCCGGTGCTCGTGCCGGCCGTCGACCGCGGGGTGGTCGACCCCGACCGACCCGCAGGCCCGCCCGCCGACCCGGCGCACCGGCGCGAGTGGGACTACGACCAGTTCGAGCTACTGCTGCACTCGGCGGGCTTCGACGTCGATCGCACCTGGCGGGTGCCGGCCGGCGTGCCCCTCGGCGGGCGGGCAGGCAGGAGCCGGCTGTTCCGGCCGGTGGCCGACGCGGTGCGCCGGCGCCGCTCGGGCATGGTGTTCCTGGTGCGGGCCCGCCCGTGCTGACGCCCGCCGCCTAGCCGGTCGCGTAGCCGGGGCCCGGCGAGCGGGCCAGCACGCGCGTGCGCTCCTCGAGCGTGGGCGCGGGCGCGGGCACCTTCGACCGGGCCGCCTCGACCGGCAGGGCGAGCAGCACCACCACGAGCGGCAGCACCTGCGTGCGCTGGCGGGTGAGGATGCCGAAGTTGCCGATGGACGAGAAGGCGATCACGAACATGATCGTGTACGTCACCACGTAGGCCACGTACGGCACCTGGAAGATCAGCTTGGGCAGGCGGAGCAGCCGGGTGAACGAGGCGGCGCCCAGGATCAGCAGCATGGTGCCCTCGGCCGAGGCGATGAGCGCCTGGGCGCTGTTCGCCTCCCACGGCCACGGGCGGAACAGCACCGCCAGCACGGCGGCAGGGAACTCGGTGGGCGACTTCACCCGCACCGCCTCGAACTCCGAGCCGCCCTGGCCCGACTGCTGGTCGGTGTAGTCGAGCACCTCGGTGACCGAGTCGCTGCTGACCCCGTCGACCTCGAAGAACGACGCCGCCTTGGCCGTCACCACCACCCCTACCCCCAGCAGGACGACGATGCCCACCACCTTGCCCACCGGGCCCATGGTCGAGTCGCTCCACGACTTGCGACGCAGCATGTAGGCCATCATGAGCGACACCACGCACAGCACGGTGATGTGGGGGCGCGGGCCGGCGGTGGCCAGCAGGCCGAGGGTGGCCACCAGGTAGCCGATCGGCTGGTGGCGCATGATGAGGGCGATGCCGTAGCTCGAGAGGCCGAGGCCGAAGCTGATCCACGCCTCCTTGCCGATGCTGGAGGGCCAGTAGAGCATCGACGGCAGGAAGAAGACGAGGTAGGCGTAACGACGGTGGTTGGCCTCGGGGAACCCCACCACCACGGCCTTGTAGAAGAAGAACAGCCCGAGGAAGCTGAGCCAGGCGAAGACGATGAAGCCACCCAGCTTGGTGGGCCCGGTCAGGATGTAGAGCAGGCCGGTGACCAGCTTCACGAACGGCGTGCCGCTCAGCTCGGGCACCTCCACCGACACGACCTGCGCCCAGCGGCCGTCCCAGAACCCCTTGGCGAGCGCCATGCCGGAGAGGTGGTACGCCTCGGAGTCGGCCCGCTCGTACAGTCCGTAGGTCAGGACGTAGCGGGCGACGGCGCCGAGCATCTTGGCCACGAAGGCCACGATCACGATGCGGCCGATGCGGGGATCGGGCTCCTTGCGCAGGCCCCGCTTGATGAGCGGCATGGTGACGGCGAAGAGGATGGGCGCGAACACCACCGCGGCCCAGAAGTCCCACGAGAGGAACGCGGCGCTGGCCGTCATCAGCGTGACATACGCCGCGGCGGCGAAGAACCAGATGTAGCGCGACAGGTCGACCAGGGTGGGCAGGCGCGGGCGCGCGAGCACGCGGTTCACGTCCGTGCCCCGTCCGCCCGGCCCGCCGTGCCGGCGCGGTCGTGGTCAACCGTTCGAGCGCTCAGTTGCAGCCAGCTCACGTGCTTCCGCCTGTCCACCGTAGGCGCCCAAGGCTAGATGCTGCGGGCGACCGTGTCGACATCGCGCGCCGCTGGCGCGGCACACTCCGTGGCGGCCGCTTGTAGGGTGACCCGGTGGTCGGGCGGCTCGGGCTGATCGTGGCGGTGCTGCTGGTGGCGTCGGCGCCGGCGTGCGCCTCGGGCGGCGAGACGTCGGGCGGGGCCTCCGGGTCGGACGGGGCCCCCACCAGCGCCTCGACCGCCGACGGCGAGCCGGGAACATCGGCGCCCGAGGGCACCGAGCCCGCCGGCGACGACGCCGACGACGCAACGGGCGACGTCGGCTGCCCGGCGCCCGGCGACCGCGCCCAGCCGTGGGAGGACGGCCCGTCGGCCGATCTGGTCACTCTCAGTGATGGCGGTGAGGGGCCGCAGGTGCAGGCTGCGGTGTACCCGCGGCCCGACTACGAGGGGAACCCCTGGTCGCAGTGGGGGCAGGGCGTGGTGCTGCCCGACGGGCGCTTCCTCTCGGCCATCGGCGATCACCACGGCCCCGACGGGAACTCGTTCCTGTACGAGTTCGATCCCGGCGAGGGGCGCCTCACCCGCATCGGCGACGTGGCCGCGCTCGCCGGCCACCGGCGGGGCGACTACGGCTACGGCAAGGTGCACGCCCAGATGGTGCCCGGCCCGTGCGGCGAGGTGTACGCGGCCACCTACTGGGGCAGCCAGCGCAGCCTGGAGTACGGCGGCAGCTACCGGGGCGACGTGCTGCTGCGGCTCGATCCCGAGGGCCGCACCACCGAGAACCTGGGCACGGTGCTCGACGAGCACGGCATCCCGTCGCTGGCCGGCTGGCCCGAGGGGGGCATGCTCTACGTCGAGGCCGCCGATCCCGAGCGCTTCGAGCCCCAGCGGGGCGCGTTCGTGGTGCTCGACATGACCACCGGCGAGCAGGTCTTCGCCACCGACGACGACGAGGACCACCGCGGCTTCCGGGCCATGGCGGTCGACGCCGACGGCCGGGTCATGTTCTCGCGCACCGACGGCCGGCTGGCCCGCTGGGACCCGGCGATGGGGCAGCTGTCCGAGCTCGACGTCGAGCTGCCCGGCGAGTTCCTCCGGGCCGCCACCGCGCCGGCCCCGGACGGCACGCTCTACCTCGTCACCCAGGACCCCGACCGGCTGCTCGCCCTCGACCCGGGCGACCGCCTGCGCGACCTGGGCGAGATGGCCGGCTACACGGCCTCGGTCAGCCTCTCGGCCGACGGCGAGCGCCTCTGGTACGTGCCCGACGCCCACGGCGGCGCCGCCGAGCAGGGGACCCCGGTCATCGAGGTCGACACCGCGACGGGCGAGCAGCGGGTGCTGGTCGAGCTGGCCCCGCTGGCCCGCGACGAGCTGGAGCTCACGCTGGGCGGCACGTACAACGTGGCCGTGAGCGCCGACGGGACGCAGCTCTACCTGGGCATGAACGCCGCGCCGCTGGGGGCGGACGACACCTTCGGCGAGGTGGTGCTCGTCGTCGTGGACCTGCCGTGAGGCCGGCGGCCGGGTGACGGGGGTGCGTGCCGGCCTGTGCTTGGCGGCGGCGCTGCTGGCCGGCGCCGTGGTCGCCGGCGCCTGCTCGGGCGGCGACGGCGACGGTGCCTCGACCGGCGGCGACGGCGACGAAGGCGCCACCATCCCCTCCACGACGCCCTCCACCGCCGCCGACGACGACCGTGCTCCGACCACCGCCGGCGGCGCCGGCGGGTCCGCCGGGGGCGGGATCGAGGCGCTGACCTGTTGGAAGGCCCCGGCCGAGGGTGCGGGGGGCGCAGGCGACATCGCGTTCGCGGACGTGACCGAGAGCTACGGCCTGGTGGCGCCGCTGGCGGGCCTGCACGGCCACGCGGCGGCCTGGGGCGACGTCGATGACGACGGCCGCCCCGACCTGTTCGTCGGCAGCTTCGCCGACCGGCCCGAGGACGAGTACCGGGTGCGGGGCGCGCCGGGCGCCGGGCCCGACGTCGTGCTGCGCCAGGGCGACGGCGCCTTCGCACCCGCGGGGCTGCCCGAGGTGCGGGGGCGCACCAGCGGCGCGGTGTTCGCCGACCTCGACGGCGACGGGCGCCTCGACCTGGTCGTGGCGCGCAACCCCCGCGACGGGGAACGGGCCGCCGAGCCCACCACCGTGTACGCCAACCGGGGCGAGGGCCGCTTCGAGCCGGTGGCGGGCAGCGGCATCGACCCCGCGCTCGGCGGCCGCTCGATCGGGGTGCTCGACGCCGACGGCGACGGGCTGCTCGACCTGTTCGTGGTCGAGGACGTGTACGACGGCGGCTCCAGCCGCCTGTACCGCAACCTGGGTGACTTCCGCTTCGAGGACGCCACCGAGGCGGCCGGACTGCCCCTCGACATCGGCGGCCTGGGCCTGGCCACGGGCGACGTCAACCGGGACGGGCTGACCGACCTGTTCGTGGGCGGCGCCAACCGGCTGTTCGTGGGCGGCGACGACGGGTTCCGCGAGGCGCCCGGCGACGTGTTCGAATGGCGGACCTACGGCGACGAGGACATGACCGCCGGCGCGGTGTTCGGCGACGTCAGCGGTGACGGCTGGCCCGACCTCGTGGTCGGCCACCACTACAACAGCACCGTCGACTCCGGGCGCCGGGTGCCCGTGCGCCTGTACGTCAACCGCACCGGGGCGCCGGGCGCCATGCCCGAGCTGGTCGACGTGACCGAGGAGGCCGGCCTGGAGGGGCTGCCCACCAAGGCCCCCGATGTGCGCCTGGTCGACCTCGACAACGATGGCTGGCTCGACCTGGTGACCACCGCGTCGGCGGACGGCGGCGCCGGGCCGGCGGTGTTCCGCCACACGGGCGAGGTGGTCGACGGCGTGCCCCGCTTCGCCGCACCTGCGGGCCTGGGCGACGCCCAGTACTGGATCAGCGGGCCGGTCGCCGACGTCGACCGCGACGGGCGCGTCGACCTGCTGCTCGTCGAGTGGGAGCCCGCGTTGCCCTCCCTGCTGCTGCGCAACACCAGCGTGGCGGGGCACTGGCTGTCGGTGGCGGTGGGCGGCGAGCTGGGCGGGGGCGTGGGCACCCGCGTCGCCGCCTACGAGCCGGGCGGAGCCGGCGACGACGCCCGCCTGGTGGCCGGGGGCGAGATCGTCGCCTCGCAGGGCTACACGTCCGGCGGCGAGCAGCTCGCCCACCTGGGCCTGGGCGACCGCACCGAGGTCGACCTGGTCGTCACGCCGCCCCGCGGCGACGAGATCGTCCTGAGCGCCGTCCCGGTCGACCGCCACCTCCGCCTGCCGGCCGGCTGCTGAGGCGAAGGTGGGCACGATGGCACGCACCGCTCGCTCGGCGTCGAGTCCCAGCTCGCCGACCCGAGGTCAGCGGCCGAGGGCCTGGCGGTAGACCTCCTCGGCCCGGCGCACGGCGTGCACCAGGTCGAAGTCGCCGGCCCGGGCGCGGGCGCACGCGGCGATGCGGGCGCGCGCGTCGTCGTCGCCCAGCACGCGGGCCAGCGCGGCGGCCAGCGCGACCGGGTCGCCGGGTTGGACCAGCAGGCCGTCGCGGCCGTCGGTGATCACCTCGGGGATGCCGCCCACCCGGGTGGCGACGGGGGCGACGCCGCTGGCCATGGCCTCGAGCAGGGCGATGGGCAGGCCCTCGAAGCGCGAGCTGAGGGCGAACACGTCCAGCGCCGGCAACAGGGCGAACACGTCGTCGCGCGAACCGGCGAACACCACCCGCTCGGCGATGCCGAGCTGCCGGGCGAGGGCCCGCAGCTCGTCCTCGAGCGGGCCCAGGCCGACCAGCACCAGGAGCGCATCGCCGCCTCCGCCCAGCCCGGCCGCGGGCAGCCCGGCCAGGGCCCGCAGCAGCGTGGCCTGGTCCTTCTTGGCCGTGAAGTTGCCGACGCTGCCCACCACCCGGGCGTCGGGGGCCAGGCCCAGCTCGGCCCGTGCCGCGACCCGGGCGGCCTCGCCGCTGACCGCCAGCGAGGGGTCGGTGCCGTGCACCACCACCTCGACGGGCACCCGCGAGCGGATGGAGCTTGCCACCCCGTCCGACACGGCGATGACCCGGGCGTTGCGCCGGTAGGTGGCGGCGTTGGCCCAGCGGGTGGGGCGGCGGTAGCGGTCCCACATGTTGTGCTCGGTGTGGACGAACGCAGGCCGCCGGCCCGGCAGCGCGAGGCGGGCGGCGACGGCCGGCAGCGGCATGTGGGTGTGCACGACGTCGATGCGACGCTCGCGCACCAGGCGGCGCAGGCGGTGCAGCCAGGCCACGCTGGTCGGCCGCGGCGCGTCGAGGCACACCACCTCGGTGCCGGTGGCCTCGATGTCGGCCACGAAGGCGTCCTTCCAGGGCAGCAGGTAGGCCACCACGAGCTCGAACCGTGAGCGGTCGAGGTGGCGGGCGGCGCCGACGATGAGCCGCTCGGTGCCGCCCCGGCCCAGGCCCTTGGCCAGCACGAGGACGCGGACGGGCGACGCCGCCCCGCCGCCGGTGGGGGATGTCGCAGGCTCGCTCACGGCGCACGCTCCAGGGTTGCGGCCAGGTCGGCCCAGCGGGCGGCCACCGGCTCGATCTCGAACTCGGCCAGACAGTGGCGGCGGGCGGCCGCCCCGAGGGCCTGGCGCTCGGCCAGCGCGCGCCGCAGCCCCGCGGCCAGCGCGACCACGTCGCCCGGGGCCACCAGCACGCCGGTCTCGCCGTCGCGCACGATCTGGGACACGCCGCCGACGTCGCTGGCCACGGCGGGCACGCCCGACAGGCCGGCCTCGATGAGCACGCCCGGCATGCCCTCGGTGCGGCTGGGCAGCACCACCACGTCGGCGGCGGCGAGGGCCTGGGCCGGCCCGGGCAGGGTGCCGGCGAAGTGGGCCCGGCCCGGGGCCTCGGCGGCCGCCCGCCGTTCCAGCGCCGGCCGCTCGGGCCCGTCGCCCGCCACCAGCAGGTGTACCTCTGGCAGGGCGGCGCAGGCGGCGACGGCGTCGCCCACCCGCTTCTCGGAGCCGAGCGCGCCGATGGCGGCCACCACCGGCGCCTCGGCCGGCAGGCCGAGGGCCTGGCGGGCGGCCCGCCGGGCCCCGGCGTCGGGGACGGGGCAGCGGCCGGCCGGCACCGCGTTGGGGATGACGTGGATGCGCTCGGCCGGCACGTGGTGCAGGGCGCGCACGCTCTCGCCCGCGGCCGGCCACAGCACGGTGACCGCGGCCATGCGCGACAGCAGCAGCCGGGTGCGGGCCCGGCGCAGGCCTCGGCCGGCCCACGCCGCCGGGTCGCCGATGCTGCGGTACACGACCGGCGGGCCGCCCACCAGCGCCGCTGCGCAGGCGGGCAGCGTGCGCGAGCCGTGGGCCACCACCAGCCGGGCCGCGGCGGCCCGGCTGCGCAGGGCGCGCAGCGTGGCCGGCACGAGGGCCCGCTCGCCCAGGGCCTCGACGTCGAGCGTCCTGCCCGCGCCGGGGGCCAGGGCGACGACCTCGCCGCTCACGTCCCGGGCCGCGAGGGCTGCGGCCAGGTCGACGGCGAAGGTCTCGGCCCCGCGGCGCTGGGTCGAGGTGATGACGTGCAGTACGTCGATCGCCGTCACGGCGCGCCCCCGATCGGGCGAAGCCGACGTTGCGGTGCGCCGGTCCCCGCGCTATCAAGGCTGGTCCGGACATGCGGCGAGCGGAGGGCGGAGCACACCCATGACGGCACGACGTCCCGACACCGACACCACCCCCACCCCGTGAGCGGGGCATGACGGTGGCGGGCAGCGAGGCCCGGCCGGTGCTCGGCGACCACCGGCACGACGGCAACGTGCGCGACGAGGTCGACCTGTTCGGCTGGCCCGAGCAGCTGCTCGGCTGCCGCAGCGTGCCCGCGGCGGGCGCACGTGCCGGGGTGGTGGTCTGCCTGCCGGCGCCCCTCGACGCGGCCGTCGACGACGGCCGAGCCGCCCGCCTGGGGCGCCGGCTGGCGCGGGTCGGGGTGGCGGTCCAGCGGTTCCACTACCGGGGCTCGCCTGCCAGCGACGGCGACCCCAGGGCCGTCACGTTCGCGGCGCTGGTGGCCGACGCCCGGCGGGCCGCCGAGCTGCTGGTCGAGCGCACCGGCGTCGAGCGCATCGGCCTGGTCGGGGTGCGGCTCGGCGCCCTGGTCGCCGCCCGCGTGGCCCACGACCACCCGGGTGTCCCCGTCGCCCTGTGGGAGCCGGTCGTCGACCCTCGCCACCTTGTCGAGCAGGCGGCCGGCGGCCGTTCCCGCACGCGCACGCCCGTCCCCGGCGCCGGCCACGCCGGGCCGGTCGCGCCCCCCGCTGCGCCGCCCCCGCCCGAGCCCCTCGCCCCGCCGGCCCCGCCGGCGGTCGGCGAAGCCCCCGTCGCCGGGGCCGGCGGGGTCCCCGAGGTGCCCGGCGCCGACGGCGCCGTTCCCGCGGCCCCGCCCCCGCCCGTGGCTGAGCGCCCGCTCGACCTGTTCGACACCCCGCTGTGCGCCGACCTCATGCACGGCGGCGCGGTCGGCCCGCTGGCCGACGAGCTGGGCGACCGCCCGGGTGCGCTGCTGGTGGTGCAGACCGGCGAGCCCACCACCGAGGCCGATGGGCTGCGCCCGGCGTACCGCGCCCTGGCCGAGGAGTGCCGCGCCCGGCGGGTGCCGGTCGACGTGGCCTGCCACCCGTGCGACGGTTGGCGCGAGGGCGCTCTGGTGCCGGCCGGGCCCGCCGACGCGCTGGTCGAGGCCACGGCCGCGTGGCTGGCCGCCCGCCTGCTGCCCGGCCCGGCGGCCTGAGCGCGCCACCGCCCCGCGCTCAGTACCCGGCCAGGGTGCCGTAACGGCGGCCGATGTCGACCGAGCGCCCGTAGAGCCACAGCGAGACCGGGTACACGACGAGGCAGAAGCCCCCGAGGGCGAGCGCCGAGACCAGCGTGCTCGGGCCGGTGAGGCCCTCGCCCCCGGGCAGCAGCGTGCGCCGGACCCCCTGGATGGCGTAGGTGGGGGGCAGCAGGTACGAGGCGCCCCGCAGCGGCGCCGGCAGGCTGGACACCGGGAACATGAGGCCGCACAGCAGCACGACGGCCATGCCGTAGAGGGTGACGAACGGGTTGCCCCGCTTGCTGATGAGCTTGACCGCCGCGGCCACGATGCCTAGGGCGTGGCTGGCGCCGATGCCCAGCACCAGGATGAGCGTTGCCGTGAGCACACCGTCGAGCTTGACGTCGACGCCGATGAGCACGCCCAGCCCGGCCATGACCACGGCGGTGATGGCCGAGGTCAGGATCGACCACGAGGCCAGGCCGAAGGGGATCAGCTTCCAGCGGATGGGCTCGACCAGCAGCGACTCGAGCCGGCCCTGGTTGACCGTGGCCTCGAGCGTGGCCGAGAACGACCCCAGCCCCGAGTCGAGCATCCGGATGACCACGGCGCCGACCACCACGAACGAGTAGTAGTCGGAGGCCACGTTGGGCCCCGAGTCGACCAGCAGCGACACGTAGTAGTACACGACGACCGTGAAGATCGGCTGGGCCTGCTTCAGCGCGAAGTTGAGCGGGTAGGCCAGCTCCTCGGTGTAGCCCAGCCAGGTGAAGGCCGACGTGACCTGCCAGGCGCGGCGGGCCTGGGCGACCAGGCCGGCGCTGCGGCGCCGCACCGGGGCGACGTCGGCGGCGACGGCGCTCACGACGGGCTCCCGTGCGTGGCGACGACGGGTGGCTGCGATCGCCGGCGTGTGCCCGCGATCGGCACCTCGGCCCGCATCAGCCGGCTGATCAGCTCCTGCAGCGGCAGGCGGCTACGGTCGACCGCCTCGATCCGGGCCAGGTGCTCGCCCAGGCGCGGCAGCACCACGCCGGGGCTGGGGTTGCCGGCCACCGCCAGCTCGGTGTCGTCGATGGTCACCTCGAGGTCGCCGTAGGCGTCGAGGCAGGCCCGCGCGGCCCGGGCGCTGGCCTCGGTGTCGAACCGCAGTCGCAGGATGGGCTGCTCCATGACCTCGCGCAGCGAGTCCATCGAGCCGGTGTGCACCACCTCGCCGCGGTTGATGAAGATCACGTTGTCCTCCAGGGCGGCGATCTCCTCGAGCCGGTGCGAGCTGAGCAGCACCGCCAGGCCGCGCTCGGCCGCCAGGCGCTGGATGAGCTGCAGCAGGTCGTAGGCGCCGATGGGGTCGACGGTGCCCGTGGGCTCGTCGAGGATCAGGATGCTGGGCTCGTGCAGCAGCGCCCGGGCCAGCTGCAGCCGGGCCTTCATGCCACTCGACAGCGCGTGGCCCGTGCGGTCGTGGACGTGCTCCAGGCCCACCGTCGCGAGCGCCTCGTCGATGGCGACGCGCAGCTCGGGCCCCGACATGCCCTGCAGGCGGCCGTGGAACCACAGGTTCTGCCAGCAGGTGTGGCGCAGGTTGAGGCTGCGGTCGTCGGCGGGCATGAAGCCGATGCGGCGCCGGGCCGCGCGGGCGTCGCCCACCACGTCGATGCCGGCCACGGACACCCGTCCCGAGGTGGGGGTGATGAGGCCGGTGAGCACCCGGAACAGCGTCGACTTGCCCGCCCCGTTGGGGCCGACCACGGCCGAGAGCTGCCCGGGCCACACCTTCAGCGACAGGTCGTGGACGGCCAGCACGGGCTCTCTGATCGACGACTTGAGCATGACGCTCATCCACCGGGGCGACGGCTCGTAGATCTTGGTCAGGTGGTCGACCTCGACGAGCGGGGTGCCGGCTCGGCGGGAGTCAGGCATCGTCTGCCTCCAGGGTGAACAGCGACGGGGCGACCTGAGCGGCCCGCACCCCGGCGAGCCGGGGGTCGACCCCGCGCAGGCGGTCGAGGAACTCCTCGACCTCGTCCAGCGGCGTCGGCGGGAACTTCTGGCTGGCCAGTGTCGCGCTGGCGCGGGGGAGTTGGGGAGCGTCGGCGTTGCGGCGCCGCTCGGCCCAGGCCCGGGCCCGCACCGGCAGGCTGCGCAGGGGGTCGGTCCGGCGGCGGCCCTCACGGCCGTCGCCCCGGTCGGGGCGGACGGGCAGAGTGCCGAACAGGGCGACCATGCGCTCGGCGGCCAGCGGCCCGTCGAGCGCGGCGAGGTGGTGCTCGATGGAGGTGCGGGCGCTCTCCGGCATGACCGGCCGGCCGGCCAGCACGCCGTGCACGGCGCTGACCAGCGCCTCGTCGCTGTCCACCACGTGGCTCACCTGGTTGGGGAGCATGGGGAAGTCCGACTCGTCGAGCGGCGCGTACGCGATGGCGGGCACGCCGGCCACCGCCGCCTCGACCCCGGTGGTGCAGTTGCTGTGCACCACGCCGTCGGACGCCAGCATCCAGGGAGTGAGCGAGCCGTCGTAGCGCACCACCAGCCGGGGCTCGCCCTCTGCCAGGTCGGACCAGAACGTGTGGTCCTCGGACGGGTGGGGGCGCACCACCAGCACGTGGCCGGCGGGCAGCTCGCGGGCCAGCGCGACCAGGGCCACCTCCAGCCGGTCGAGGATGCCCCGCCGCAGGTCGAGGTAGGCGCCGAAGCGGGCACGCTCGGCCGGGTCGGCGTAGTGGCCGGTGACCTCGCCGAACCGCTGGGTGAGCAGGGGCCCGTCGGCGCCGATGACGTTGGCGAAGTTCGAGGGGAACAAGACGAACGCCCCGACCTCGTCGCGGATCTGCTTGATGCGGGCGCGCTGCAGGTCGTGCAGCTCGGGCCGCCACAGGTCGACCCGGGGGTTGCCGGTCACCGCCAGCCGGTCGACCAGCGCCGGCTCGGCCTGGCGCATCACGTCGGCCTGCGCCTGGCCCCAGGTGCAGAACGCCCGGGTGGCGGCCAGCGTGTCGGTGCTGAAGCGCCGCTTGACGTAGGCCGTCGCGCCGCCCTCGTGCACCAGCCCCTCCTCGTCCATGGCGGCGTAGGTGTTGCCGAGCGCCTTGATGTAGCGGATCTGCCCGATGGCCTGGCTCTGGATGCTCTTGTCGAAGTACAGGCCGCGGGGCAGCTCGTCGAGCGTGCCGTTGAGGTGGTTCTTGCGGCCGACCACGACCTTCCAGCCGGCGGCCGCCGCGTGGGCGCCGAGCAGCAGGCGCCCCTCGAGGCCCCGGGCCTTGACCTCGACGGGCAGCAGGAGCCAGCGCGCGGGAGCGGTCACGAGGCCGTGCTGGCACGTGTCGAGTGCGCGCGCGTCAATGGAAGGTCGACCGCCGCACTACCGCCCTGCATGGGGCGCAAGCTTAGCGGTACGGCTCTCCGCGCTCCATGTCACGGTTGATCACTAAGAGTGCGATGAGGGCCACCGTGGCCGTCAATGCCGCGATGGCGGTCGACTGCTTCAGACCCTCGCGCAGTCCCGCGACCCTCGCCGCCACCAGCACCACCGCCACGTGCAGGGCGACGAGGCGCAGCATGCCGGGTGACCGCCAGCTCGCGGGCGGGGGCGCGGGGGACCAGCCCTGCATTCGGGCCCCCAGCCACCGGGCCACCGGGTCGAGCGCCAGGACGCCCAGGCCGGCCAGGCCGCCCACGATCGAGGCCGCCCTGGTCTGGCCGCCCTCGGCCGCGACCGCCGCCAGCAGCACCACCGACGCGGCGGAGCCGGCCGCGCCGAGGCGGGCGAGCCGCAATGGGCCGCCCAGCAGGGCGATGGGCACGGCCACGACCATCACCGAGAGGATCTGCCCGGTCTCGGGGACGGTGATGTACAAGCCGACGATCGAGGCCAGCAGCAGGGGCGGGCCTGCGGCGCTGGACGCGTGCACGCGGTCGGCCTCGGCCACCAGCACCGCCAGCACGGCGGCGGCCACGGCGGTGGGGACCACGACGGCGGACCGGTCGTCCAGGTCCATGGCGTCGATCGTGAGGATCGCGCCGGGCACCACCAGGAGCGGTCGCAGCAACCACGGCAGCCGCGCCGCGACCAGGCCACCGAGGGCGGCGCCGGCCACGCCGACGGCCTGGCGCGAGCCCGTGCGCTCGGGACCCTCGGCCACGGTGATGGCGATCATCGACGCCGCGGCCAGGGCCAGGCCGGCCGCGGGCAGGGGCACGAACCGGCTGCCGCCCGGCAGCCGGCGGGCGATCAGCGCGACGAGCCCCAGCCCGGCCGCCGCGGCCAGGCCCACGAACCCCACCTGCCGGGCCATGTCGAGTGGGGCGTCGAGTGCGTCCATTCCGGTGGTGATTGCTAGCATCTCCCCGCCCCGGCGCGACCCTCACGCCGGGTGCTGGCGGAAGGCAAGGCAGGTGCCGGTGGGTGCCAGGAACGCTCTCAGGGAGCCGCGCACGGCGGCGTGGCTCGACGCAGTGACGACGGGTCGGGCCGGCGGCCCGGCCCTCGTGCACGACGCCCGGCGCCTGCCCGACGGCACGGTGCTCGACTACGACGCGTGCATCGTCGGCAGCGGTGCCGCCGGGGCCACCGCGGCCCTCGCCCTGGGCGGCCGCGGCCTGCGCATCGCGGTGCTCGAGGGCGGCGGGCTCGCCCCCGACATGGTCACCACCGGGTTCACGCGGCTCGACTGCACCGGCGACCACGTCGACCAGGCCAGCCGCGAGCGCTGGCTGGGCGGCACGACCAACGCGTGGACCGGCGGCAAGACCACGCTCGACGACATCGACCTGCGCCCGCGGCACTGGGTGCCCGGCTCGGGCTGGCCGATCGAGCCCGCCCGGCTGCGCGACTGCTACCGGCGGGCCGCGGCCCTGCTCGACCGGCCCGGCCCCGAGGTCTACGACGCCGCCGGGCCCACCCCCGCCGACGGTTTCCGGTTCGACAGCGACGAGCTGCGCACCCTGGTGTTCCACGAGGACGCCCGGCCGCTGCGCTTCGGCACGCTGTTGCGCGAGCGGTCCCGGCCCGGCGACGGCATCGACATCGTCGTCCTGGCCAACGTCACCGAGGTGCTGCTCGACGACGCCGGCGAGCGCGTCGCCGGGGTCCAGGTCGCCACCATCGGCGGCCGGCGCATCGAGGTGCGCGCACCGGTGGTGGTGCTCGCCTGCGGCGCCATCGAGAACGCCCGGCTGCTGCTGGCCAGCCGCTCGCGCCGCCCGGCCGGCCTGGGCAATGCCCACGACCAGGTCGGGCGCTGCTTCCAGGACCATCCCAAGGGCTACACCGGGCTGGTCGAGGTGACGCCCTCCGCGCGCCGGCTGCCCGCCTCGGGCTACTGGACGGGCCACCCGGCCATGGACGGCCGCCTGCGCTGGGGCGTCGGGCTCACCGAGGCCACACAGGAGCGCGACGAGGTCCTCAACAGCTACGTACGGCTCGAGCCCGTCGTGCTCGACACGGTGCCGGCCGCCGTGGCCGCCCTGCGCAAGGCCGCCCGGGGCCGGGTGCGGGGTCTCGACCCCATGGCGCTGGCCGACCTGCCGTCCCAGGCGCCGGCGCTCGCTCGCCTGGCCCGCTTCCGCGCCCGCAACGAGGGGCCGATCGACCTGGTGCGGGTGCGCACCTTCATGGAGCAGGAGCCACGGCCGGCCAGCCGCGTGCGGCTCGCCGACCGGCTCGACCCGCTGGGCCTGCCCCTGGCCGCGGTCGACTGGGGCCTGTCCGAGCTCGACCGGCGCTCGGTGCGCGTGCTGCACGAGCGGCTGGCCGCCGCGGTCCGCGACCACGGCCTCGGCGAGCTCCACGCCGACCTCGACGAGGGCAGCGAGGTGTGGCCGTCGCTCGGCGACGCCTCGCACCACGCCGGCACCACCCGCATGGGCACCGATCCCCGCACCTCGGTCACCGGCCCCGACGGCCAGGTGCACGACGTGGGCGGCCTGTACGTGGCCGGTGCGTCGCTCTTCCCCACCAGCGGCTACGCCAACCCCGTGTTCACGATCGCGGCGCTGACGCTGCACGTGGCGGACCACGTGGCCGACCGCCTGTCGGCGCCGCCGGTCGCGCTGACCACCCCGCCGCCCCGCCTGGCCGAGGTCGCGGCGACGCGGCCGACCGCCGCCGGGGTGGCCGAGGCCAAGCGCTGGCTGGCCGCCCGCCGCCGCGCCCGCCGCCTGGCCGTGCCCGCCAGCCGGGCCACCGCGGTGGTGTGGCCCGCGCCGGGGCAGGCCGCGGCCGTGCCGGTCGAGGTGCCCGAGCCCGGCCAGGGCCAGCTGGCGGTGCTGGTCGAGGCCAGCGCGGTCAGCGTGGGCACCGAGCGGGCCCGCTGGCGGGGCCTGCCCGGCGCGAGCGTGAACCATCCCCACCACCCCGGCTACTCGCTGTCCGGCGTCGTGCGGGCGGTGGGCCCCGGCGTGTACGACATCGAGCCGGGCGACCGGGTGGCGGTGTGGGGAGCGTCCCACCAGTCGCTCGTGACCGTCGGCCGCGCCCAGGTGCACGTCCTCGACCCGGGCACGGGCTTCGTCGAGGCGTCGCTGGTCACCCTGGGCGCCATCGCCGAGCTGGGCGTGGCCCGCGCCGGCGACGTGGCCGGCCGGTCGGTGGCGGTCATCGGCGCCGGCGCGATCGGCCTGCTCGCCCAGCGCACTGCGGCCTCGGCGGGCGCGTCGTCCTGCACCGTCGTCGCCGCCTCGACGGCCAAGGACGGGGTGGTGCGGGGCGACCCGTCGGTACGGCTGTGCCCACCCGCGGGCGTCGACGACCTCGGCGCCGCGGTGGTGATCGAGGCCACCGGCGCGCCGGAGGGCCTCGAGCTGGCCGTGCGGGCCGCCGCTCCCGGGGCGACGATCGTGCTGCTCGGCACCACCCGGGCCGAGTCGACGAGGTTCCCGCTCGACGTGGTGCACGCCCGCGGCCTGCGCGTGGTCGGCGCCCACGCGGGGCTGCTCGACGTGCCCGGGGGCATCGCCGGACTCGACCGCCGGGGTGCGGCGCAGCGCTTCCTCGACCGCCAGGCGGCCGGCGAGGTGCGGGTCGACGACCTGGTGACGCTGCGGGTCGACCCGTCCGCCGTCGTGTCGTTCTACGACCGGCTCGCACACGACCGCACGCAGGTTGTGCCGGTGTTCGAGTGGTGGCGCCTGGCGCCCGACCTGCGGGCCCGTGCCGGCGCCATGACCGCGCCCAACCCGTTCCGCCGCGGCCTCGCCGCCGGCAGCCTGCACGCCGTCGCCCCGAGCGCGGTGGGCGGGCCCCCGGCCGACGTCGTCGAGCATCCGCCCGCACCGGCCCGCCCGGCGGTCGAGCCGGCCGAGCCGGTCGCGGCACCGGTGGCCGGCGACTCCACGGTCTCCGAGGCGGCCGCGGCCGTCGCGTCGGCGCTGGCCCGCGACGGCGTCGCCGACGGCGCAACGGTGCACGTGGCGGGCGGCTCCCAGGTCGCCGACGAGGTGCGGAAGGCGGTCGCCGACCGGGGCCTCCAGGTCGCAGTGGCCACCGGCGACGGGCCCGCCGCGGGCCGCCGCGTCGACGTGGTCGTCGCCCTCGACCCGACGGGCGCGTCGATCGCCGCCGGACTGGCGCAGCTCGGTCCCCGCGGCCTGTTGCTGGTGGGCGGCCGGGTCGGCCCTGTCGAGCTGGACGTGCAGACCGAGATCCACAAGCGGGGCGCCACCGTGGTGGGCACGGCCCCGGGCGGGGGCCGGTGGCAGGATGAGTGAGGTGCGACCCTCGCTCGCCGACATCGACCTGCTGGTCACCGACTTCGACGGCGTGCTCACCGACAACCGCGTCATGGTGTCCGACGACGGCCACGAGTCGGTGGTGTGCAACCGGGCCGACGGCATCGGCAGCGACCTGCTGCGCGCGGCAGGGCTGCCCCTGCTCATCCTGTCGACCGAGACCAACCCGGTCGTGACCGTGCGGGGCGCCAAGCTGGGCATCGAGGTGGTGCAGGCGTGCGCCGACAAGGGCACGGCGCTGCGCCAGCTGGTAGCCGACCGGGGCGTCGACCCGGCCCGCGTGATGTACGTGGGCAACGACGTGAACGACCAGGGGGCGCTGGCCGTGGCAGGGTGGCCCGTGGTGCCCGCCGACGCCCACCCCGACGTGCTGGGCGACGCCCGCCTGGTCACCGAGGCGGCGGGCGGCGAGGGCGTCCTGCGCGAGCTGGCCTCGCTGCTCCTGGGGAAGGACGGCTGACGTGGAGGTGCTGGCCATCATCCCGGCGCGGGGCGGGTCGAAGGGCATCCCCCGCAAGAACGTCGTCGAGCTGCTGGGTCGCCCGCTCCTGTGGTGGTCGGTGCGGTCCGCCCTCGACGCGGAGACCGTCACCCGCACCGTGCTCAGCACCGACGACGCGCAGATGGCCGACGTGGGCCGAGAGGCGGGCGCCGAGGTGCCGTTCCTGCGCCCGGCCGAGCTGGCGGGCGACGACGTGCTCGACCTGCCCGTGTTCGAGCACGTGCTGGCCACCCTCGCCCGCACCGAGGGCTACCGGCCCGACCTGGTCGTGCACCTGCGGCCCACCTCGCCGCTGCGACCTCCCGGGCTGGTCGACGAGGGGGTGCGCACGCTGGCGGCCGATCCCGCCGCCGACTCGCTGCGGGCCGTCACCGTGCCCGCCAACAACCCCTTCAAGATGTGGCGCATCGTCGACGGCGTGCTGGTCCCCCTGGTCGACAGCGGCATCCCCGAGCAGTACAACCAGCCCCGCCAGGCCCTGCCCGCGGCCTACTGGCAGACGGGCACCCTCGACGTGATGCGGCCCGCCACCATCCTCGAGCAGCACTCGATGACGGGCCGGCGCATCCTGCCCATGGTCATCGACCCCGAGCTGGCCGTCGACATCGACGACCCGGTGTCGCTGGCCGTGGCCGAGGAGCGCTGCCGCCGCTTCGGCCTCGACAAGGCCTGAGCCGTGGGTGCACCTGCCGTGGGCGAGGCCGGCGGCACCGGGGGCGACCGCGGCGACGCTGCCCGCGGGCTGCGGGTGGCGGTGGTGGGTACCGGGTCGATCGGGCGTCGCCACCTGGGCACGCTGCTGGCGCTGGGCTGCACCGACCTGGTGGCGGTCTCGCAGCACAGCCGCCGCGCGGGGCTGGAGGTGGGCGGAGTCGACATCGCCGTGCGCCACCGCCTCGACGACGTGCTGGGCGACGTCGACCTCGTGGTGGTGGCCACGCCCACGGCGCAGCACCGCGACGAGGCGGCCGCCGCCCTGGCCGCAGGGTGCCACGTGCTGGTCGAGAAGCCGGTCGCGGCGTCGTCCGCCGGGCTCGACGAGCTGGCCGCGACCGCCGAAGCCCGGGGTCTGGTGGCGGCTGCGGCGCACCAGTTCCGCTTCGAGCCGGGCCTGTTGGCGCTGCGCGACCTGGTGCGCATGGGCGCGGTGGGCACGCTGCTGACCGTGGAGGGCCACCAGGGCGAGCACCTCGCCGACTACCACCCCGGCGAGGACTATCGCAGCGGCTACGCAGCCCGGCGGGACCTGGGCGGGGGCGTGCTGCGCACCCAGGTGCACCACATCGACCACCTGGACTGGATCTTCGGCCCGCTCGAGCGGGTCTACGCCGCCGGCGGGCACCGCACCGATCTCGAGATCGACGTCGAGGACACCGTCACCTTCCTGTTCCGCTCGGCGGGCGGCGCGCCCGTGCAGGGCCATCTCGACTACCGGCAGCGCCCCAGGGTGGTGTCGTTGCTGGCGGTGGGCACGGACGCCCGGGTGGCCTGGGACCACTACGGCGGCCGCCTGGTCGTCACGCCCACCGCACCCGGCGCCGAGCCGCAGGTGCACAGCTGGCCCTACGACCGCGACGCCATGTTCGCGGCGCAGATGCGCGACGTGATCCGGGCGGTGCGCACCGGCACTCCCCTGCGTACGCCCCTGGGCGACGGAATCCGGGCCGTGCGGCTGGTCGAGGCGATCGAGGCCTCGATGGCCTCCGACCAGGCCGTCACCGTGGCCGGCACATGACCACTCACCGCGTTCAGAAGGCAGTGTTTTGGCCGCGGACGGGCGTGACACGGCCGCGACCGGACCGCTACGATGCCCCTCGACAGGCGGTGCCGCGCGTGATCCGATCGGCGGATCGATCCCACCGGCTGCGCGGCCGGGCGATGTGAAGGGCGGAGATCCGGACATGACCGATGCAGGCCCCGCGAGCGTGCGGGGCACGCGCGAGCTGTTCGACCTGACCGGTCGGCGCGCCGTCGTCACGGGTGGTGCGGGTCTGCTCGGCCGCCGCTTCGCGTCCGCTCTCGTCGACCTGGGCGCCACCACCTACCTCCTCGACCGCGACGCCGACGCCGCCGCCAAGGCGGCCGGCGAGCTGGGGGGTCCCGACGGGGGCGCGGGCACGGCGGTCGCCGTCGCCTGCGACATCACCGACGAGACCGACGTCGACCGCGCCATCGGTGAGATCGCCGCCGGCGGGCCGATCGACGTGCTGGTGAACAGCGCCGCGGTCGACCCCAAGGCCGGGGCGGGCGCCACCCCGCTGGCCGACGGCGGGTTCACCGAGTACCCGCTGGAGGCCTGGCAGCGCAGCATGGACGTCAACCTGACCGGCACGTTCCTCGTCACCCGGGCCGTGTGCCGGGCGATGGAGCGACACGGCACGGCAGGCGCGATCGTCAACATCTCGTCCACCTACGGCCTGGCTGGGCCCGACCAGCGCATCTACGAGCGGTCCGACGGCACGCGCTCGTTCAAGCCGCTCGACTACTCGGTCACCAAGGCCGGGATGCTTGGCTTCACCCGGGCGCTGGCCGCGCACTACGCGGGCACCGGTGTGCGCGTCAACGCCCTGACCCCCGGCGGGGCGTACAACGAGCACGACGACGAGTTCGTGGCGGCCTACTCGGCCCGCACGATGCTGGGCCGCATGGCCCGGCCCGACGAGTACCGGGGGGCCATCGCCTTCCTGTGCTCCGACGCCTCGTCGTACATGACCGGGGCCAACCTGATCGTCGATGGCGGATGGACCGCCTGGTGAGCGCCGCACGGCACGCCCATCCCGAGGAGGCACTATGCAAGCACCCACGCTGATCGCCGAGATCGGATGCAACCACATGGGCGACCTCGAGATCGCCAAGCGGTTCATCGACGTCGCGCAGTCGTTCTGCGAGATCGAGAACGTCAAGTTCCAGAAGCGGTCGAACCGCGACCTGCTGCCGCCCGAGCAGTACGACCAGCCGCACCCGGTGCCCACCAACAGCTTCGGCGCCACCTACGGCGAGCACCGCGAGTTCCTGGAGTTCTCGGTCGAGGAGCACCGCAAGCTGAAGGACTACTGCGACGAGCGCGGCGTGGTGTACGCCACCTCGGTGTGGGACCTGACCAGCCTGCGCGAGATCGTCACGCTCGAGCCCGCGTACCTGAAGATCCCGTCGGCCACCAACACCAACCTCGAGCTGCTGGAAGAGACGTGCCGCACCTTCGGCGGCAAGGTCCACGTGAGCCTGGGCATGACCACCCGGTCCGAGGAAGCGCAGCTGATGGCGCTGTTCCGCGACCACGGCCGCGCCGGCGACGTGGTGCTGTACGCCTGCACGTCGGGCTACCCGATCCAGCCGTCCGAGGCGTGCCTGCTCGAGATCCCCCGGCTGGTCGAGGCCTACGGCGACGAGGTCGAGGCCATCGGCTACTCGGGCCACCACAACGGCATCGCCCTCGACACCGTGGCGTTCACGCTGGGCGCCACCTACATCGAGCGCCACTTCACCCTCGACCGCACGTGGAAGGGCACCGACCACGCCGCCTCGCTCGAGCCGGACGGCATGCGCCGCCTGCAGCGCAACCTGGTGCAGGCGGCCGAGGCGCTGGGCCCCAAGGCCGAGGAGATCCTGCCCATCGAGGTGCCCCAGCGGGCCAAGCTCAAGTGGCAGGCCGCCGACGCCTGAGCGCGCCGGCGACCTGCCACTCAGGCCAGCGCCGATCCCGCCCGCTCCCCACCCGGTGGCGGCGGCCGTAGGGTGCGGGGCCGATGCCTCGCGGTCGGTGGGTCGGTGTGGCGGTCGGCGCCGCGGTGCTGTCCGCGGCGGCCGCATGTACGCCGGGCGTCGATGCACCCGACGTCGCGCACGTCGAGGCGACGGGCCTGGTCCCCAGGAGCGGGCGGCTCGGCCTGATGGACGCCGGGCTGGTGGGGCTCCGGTCAGGGCGGAACGACGAGCCCGACAACGTCGTGGTGTCGCATGACGGCGGCCGCACCTGGAGCGGCGCGGAACTGCCGGGTCGGCCGGACGCTCTGGCGCTCGTGGCTGCACGTCGACCGCCACCTGGCGGCGGTCGCCGGTCGGGACACCGAGGGTGCGTCGACCCTGCTCCCCCTCGCCAAGCCGCAGTTCATCGTGTGGACCACCACAGACGGCGACGACTGGGCGCGGCATGTGCTCGACACGGCCGGCGGCGTCGTGGGCGCGCCGACGCTCACGGCCGTGGGGCCTCTTCTTGTCGCCTCGACCAGCTCGACCGCGGGCTTCAACCTGTTCACGAGCAGCGATCGCGGCGCGTCGTGGCGGCGCGCCGACGTGTCCGGCCTCGACCATCCGCCCGGCACGAACCTGACCCCGGAGGTGGCAGCGGCCGATGCCGACACGCTCCGGATCGTGCTAGGGCGTGGCGACGGCTGGCCGACGCCCGTGTCGGGCGTCGTCTACGGCGGCGGTGCCGACGCCCGCCAGTTCGAGCCTGTCGAGGGGACGGCGCGCGACGGCGTCACCTTCGGCGACCCGGTCGTCGACGGCGACCGGCTGCTGATCCCCGAGCTCGACGACGAGCGCGAGCTCGTCGCCCTCACCACCATCGGCTAACGGGGTCAGGCGGCCTGCTTGGCGGTGACCAGGCCGGCGATCGCGTCGATCGTCTCGAACCGCTCGGCCACGACGTCGTCCTCGTCGATGACGATGTCGAACGCGGCCTCGAGGTACTCGACCAGCGCCATGATGCGCAGCGAGTCGAGCACGCCCTCCTCCAGCAGCTCGAGGTCGCCGGTCAGCTCCTCCGGCTCGCCCACGTAGTCGAGCTCCTCGACGACGAAGCGCCGGATGTGGTCGGCGGCGGTCATCTCTCCGATGGTCATGTGTGCGAGTCTCCTGCGGTCGCGGCCTGCTTGGCCAACCTGGCCCGGTCGATCTTGGCCGTCGCGGTCTTGGGGAGGGCGTCGAGCAGCTCGAAGCTGTCGGGCACCATGTAGCGGGGGATGCGGTCGGTGCAGAACCGCCGCACCGCCTTGCCGTCCAGGTCGTTCTTGGTGGCCAGGTGCGCCACCAGGCGGGCGCCGGCCTCGTCGTCGGGTACGGCCGACACGGCGCACTCGACCACGTCGGGGTGCTGGAGGATGGTGGCCTCGATGTCGCCCAGCTCGATGCGGTAGCCCTGGCGCTTTATCTGGTTGTCGCGCCGGCCGAGGAACGTGAGGGTGCCGTCGGGCTCCTCGCGCACCAGGTCGCCGGTGCGGTAGGCCGGCTCGCGGGGGCCGCTCACGCCGGGCGGCGCCACCAGCGTGCGGGCGCTGCGCTCGGGGTCGCCCCAGTAGCCCTGCATGACCGTGGCGCCCCGCACGTACAGCTCGCCGGGCTCGCCGGGGGTGACCACCCGGCCGTCGTCGTCGACCACGATGGCCTCGTCGCCGGCGATGGCCACGCCGATGGAGGCGGGCGGGTCGTCGTCGGCGGGCACGCGCGTGACCCGGTGGAAGGTGCACACGTTGGTCTCGGTGGGCCCGTACAGGTTGGCGTACTCGGCCCCCGGCACCAGCCGCATGAGCGCGGCCAGGTGGCGGGTGGGGAACACCTCGCCGGCGAACAGCACCAGCCGCAGCGACGGCAGCGAGCCCGGGGTGAGCTTGCCCCGCTCGACCAGCAGGGTCAGCAGCGAGGGCACGGCGTAGACGACCGTGATCTCGTGGTAGTCGACGAACGACCGCAGCTGGGCCGGGAACATCGCCGCCTTGCGGCCGACCAGGTGCACGGACGCGCCGGCGCACGCCGAGGAGAACAGGTCGAAGGTCGACAGGTCGAAGATGAGGGGGGCGAGTTGGGCCACCCGGTCGGTGCCGCGCACGTCGAACTCGTCGGCCGCCCAGGCGGCGAAGGCCATGGCGTTGCGGTGCGACACCATCACGCCCTTGGGCGCGCCGGTCGAGCCCGAGGTGTAGAGGATGTAGGCGAGGTCGTCGTCGATGGTGCGAACCGCCACCCGGGCGGGATGGGCGCGCAGCTCGTCGCCGGTGTGGAGGGTGGCGCCCGCGGGAACCGCCTCGCTCAGCCCGGTGCCGTCGCCGGCGTCGAGGGCGACGAGGTGCTCGAGCGGCGCCCCCGCCTCGACCAGCGGGGCCCATGTGCGGGCCAGGCCCGCGGGCGAGGCCAGCACCCGGATGCCGCAGTCGCCGGCGATGAACCCCGTGCGGGCCGGCGGCGCCGAGGGGTCGAGCGGCACGTAGGCCGCCCCCGCCTTCATGGCGCCGTAGATGGCGACCAGCGACTCGATCGACTTCTCGGCGAGCACGCCCAGCCGGTCGCCCCGCCGCACACCGGCCGCCGCGAGCAGGGCCGACAGCCGCGACGACCGCTCGTCGAGCTCGCCATAGGTGATCGAGCGGTCGCCGTCGACCACCGCGACGGCACCGGCGTCGCGCTGCGCCGAGGCCGTCACCAGGTCGTGCAGCAGGCGCTCGCCCACGTCAGCGCCTCCCGCGCCCGCGCCCCGGCGTGGGGTCGCGCCCGGGCATCAGGCCGCGTCGCTCCCCGCCGTCGCGGGCACGACCTGGTCGAACCAGTCGCCCACCAGGGGCACCAGCCGGTCCTGGATGTGCAGCGTGCGGTAGCCGGCGATCATCTCGTCGATGACCTCGTGGTCGATGCTGGGGTGGCGCAGGGGCTTCAGCTCGGCGGCGACCTCTTCGAAGTCGAACTTGTGCGGATCCCAGTAGCTGGTGCCGTACACGAGGTGCACCGGGATGCCCCGCGTGCCCAGGTCGTCGAGGCACGCGACAACCTGCGGGCTGACCCACGGGGCCAGCTTCGAGCCCTCGGTGCGGTACCGGGCGCTGCGCAGGACCTGGCGCACCTTGTTGCGCACGACGGTGACGTAGAGCTTGCGCCGCTTGGCGTCGCCGATGTGGCGCAGCTTGCCCAGCCGCTTGACGAACTCGCTGGTGGGCAGCTGCGAGACCATGCGCTGGCCCTGCTGCTCGGACAGGGCGCCGTCGCGCAGCACCAACGTGACGAGGTAGAGGGCCTCGAGCTCGGGCATCCGCTCGGCCGCCTCGATCGCCGTGCGGGCGCCGAAGCACTCGCCGTAGATGACGATGCGCCCGACGCCCTCGTCGCGCAGCACCTGGGCCGCGCCGAGGGCGTCGTCAACGAAGGGCTCGTCCATGATGTACTCGTCGATGGCGCCGGTGCTGTCGCCGATGCCCTGCCACTCGATGCGCAGGCTGTGGTAGCCGCGCGCGGCCAGGTCGGCGGCCATGCGCGTGTAGATGCGGTTCTTGCCCGACGAGCTGCCGCCGTGGCCGCCGTTGAGGAAGATGACGCCGACGCCGCGGGCGGGCCCGACCGGGCGGGTGAGCACGCCGAGGATGGTCTCGTCGCCGGCCTCGAACCAGCGGGCGACCTCCTCGGGGACGGTCAGGGTGCTCATGATGCGGCCGCCTGCCGGCTGGTGATCTTCTCGACGATGCCCACGGTGACCTCCAGCGCCTCGATGTTGAGGGGGCGCAGCTCCTCGCCGCGCTTCCAGGGGCCGGGGGCGAACCACCACAGCTCGGGCTCGGTGAGCAGGTGCGACTCGACCGTGCTTCCCGCCTGCCGCCAGGCGTCGAGCAGGCCCTCGAAGCGGGGGTCGAGGCGCTTGCGGCCGAACTGCACCAGGTGCACGGCGCAGTCGGTGCCAGGGTGCGAGTCGGTCAGCTGGTGGCCCACGAAGCTCTCGATGAGGGCCCGCGGCACCGAGAAGCCGACCAGGTCGCCGTCGCCGGCGTCGTAGCTCTGCTTGAAGTCGGCGGCGCCGTCGTCGCCCGCCGCCTCGATGCCGGTGGACACCTTCTGCAGCTTGGCGGCCCGGCCCAGCTCGCGCCGGTAGGCCTCGATGTCGGTGACGGGGTGCCAGAGCAGCAGGTGGCGGGCCTCGAGCTCGCGGGCGGCCTCGGCCGCCACCAGGGCGCCCACCCGCTCGCCCAGCACCATGCCGTCGGCGTTGGGGAAGCGGACCGCCAGCTCGCGGCCGGCCGTCACGGCATCGGCCACCATCGTGTCACGCACCGTGGTGGTGAGCATGTGGCTGTTGCCGGTGCCCCGATAGTGGAACCGCCGCGTGGCGATGCCCCGGGGCGAGAGCTGGCGAGCCAGCATGGTCTGGCGCCGGTAGCCGCCGTCGTGCTCGCCACCGATGGCCGAGCACAGCAGCAGCCAGGCCCGCACGGGACCGGCCGGAACCCTTGTCACTTGGAACACACGCTCGCCAGCGACGTCGATCCACCCTGCTTCCTCGGTGGAACCGTCCGCCAGATGCCTGACCGAGCCTGAGCCGTCGTTCACGACGCTCACTCGACGTACCTCCGCCATCGCCTGCCGTGTGGTCGCCGCCCGCGCGAGTAGCCAGGGTTGGGAGACCGTGGCGAGAGGATAGCAATCGCGGGGCGCGGGGCGACATTCGGCGCCAGGCGCGTCCCGAGACCACCCTCCGTGGTTTCCGTACTGGCGTGTGCCCCGGTGGCGTGAGGCAGACTGGCACATGGACGAGATCAGGGCGAGCGGCCGGCTGCGGGTGGTGCACGTCATCGACTCGCTGGCCGGATCGGGCGGAGCCGAGAACCGCCTGGTCGACGAAGTCGTCGTCATGGGCGACCGCTTCGACCAGACGGTGGTGCGCCTGTTCGAGCGCGACTTCCTCGACGAGCGCCTGCGCGAGGCCGGCGTCCCGGTCGTGGCCCTGGGGTTCACCGCCGGGCGGGCGGGGCGGACCTGGCCGATCGTCGGGCACCGGCTGGCGGGCGTGCTGCGCGACCTGCGCCCCGACGTCGTCCACACCTCGCTGTTCACCGGCAACCTGGTGGGCCAGCTCGCCGGGGCCCGGGTGGGGGTGCCCGTCGTGTCGACCTTCAACCGCACGGGCGACGCCGAGCTGCAGCGCCGGCTCCAACCCGGCGTCGCCTCGTGGAAGGGGCGGGTCATGCAGGCCGTCGGGCGCTGGGCGGCCCGGCGGGGCGACGTGCACTACCGCGCCGTCGGCGAGTACGCCCGCCGCACGAACTGCGCCTCGGTCGGCCTGCCCCTGGAGGCCGCCACGGTGGTTCCCCGGGGCGTGTCGGTCGAGGCTCCGGTGCCCGGCGCCGGGCCGGTGGCGGGAGCCGTGGCCGGCGAGGAGGCCGGGCCCGGGGTGCGGGCCGGGTTCGGGCTGCCCGAGGACGTCCCCCTGTTCGTCAACGTCGCCCGGCTGGTGCCCGAGAAGGCCCACCACCTGCTGGTCGAAGCGTTCGCGCTGGTGGCGGCCCAGCTGCCCGGCGCGCGGCTGGCCATCGCCGGCGCCGACGGCCCGGCCGGGCCCGAGGTCAGGGACGCGGTCGAGCGGGCGGGGCTGGGCGAGGCCGTGTCGCTGCTGGGCTTCCGGGCCGACGCCCGCGCCCTGGTGGCGGCCGCCCACGTGTTCGCCTTCAGCTCGATCTCCGAGGGCTCCCCCGGCGCCGTGGTCGAGGCGCTCATGCTGGGCACGCCGGTGGCGGCGTTCGCCATCCCGCCGGTGGCCGAGCTGACCGCTGATGGCGAGCACGCCTGGCTGGCCGAGCCCGGCGACGCCGCCGCGCTCGCCCGGGCGATGCTGACGGCCCAGGGCGCGCCCGACCGGGCCGAGCGGGCCGCCGCCGCCCGGGAGTGGGCCGAGAAGCGCTACTCGCTGCGGGCCGTGGCCGACCAGCTGGGCGACCTGCTCGAGTCGCGGGCGGGCCGTAGGGCCGAGGGCGACCCGCCCGGCCCCGCCGCGGGCGGTGGTCGGTGAGCGCCCCCGGCACGGTGGGCGCTGCCGGTGCGCCCGTGCCCCTCGACCGGGGGGCGTTCGTCGTGTCGATCGACACCGAGCTGGCCTGGGGCGAGGCCCACCGCCGCGACGGCTCGCAGGGCCGCCACCACTTCGACGCCGAGCGGCCCGTCATCGACGCCATCCTCGACCTGTTCGCCCGCTACGAGATCGCCGCCACGTGGGCGATCGTCGGGCACCTGTTCCTCGCCGCCTGCCGTGACGACGGCGCCGGTCCCCATCCCGACCTGGTGACTCCCGACTACGACTGGCTCGACGGCGGCTGGCTGGACGTCGACCCCTGCTCGACCATCGAGGCCTCGCCCCACTGGTACGGGCGCGACATCGTCGACACCGTGCTCGCCTGCCCCGTGCCCCAGGAGGTCGGCAGCCACTCGTTCTCGCACGTCATCGTCGACGACCCGGCCTGCACGCCCGACGTGTTCGCCTCCGAGCTCGCAGCCGCGGGCCGGGTGGCCGCCGACCGGGGGGTCGAGCTGCGGTCCTTCGTCTACCCACGCAACAGCATCGGCCAGATCGAACGCCTGGCCGAGCACGGCTTCCGCTGCTACCGGGGCGGGCGACCGGTGGCGGCGTTCGCCGGGCGGCCGGGCTGGCAGCGCCGCGCCCTGGCGCTGGTCGACAAGCTGCGGCCACTGCCCGGCTCGGCCACGCGGCCGGCCCGCCACGGCAGCGGCGTGTGGAACGTCCCCCAGACCTACCTGTTCGCCCCGGCCACCACCGGTCGGCGGCTGCCACCGGCGGTGTGGGCGCGGCGGCCGCGGGCGCGGTTGCGGCAGGCTGCCCGCGACCGGTCGCTGTTCCACCTGTGGTTCCACCCCTACAACGTCACCGCCGACCCGGGGCGGGCGCTCGCCGCACTCGAGGTGGTGTGCCGCGACGCGGCCGGCCTGCGCGACGCGGGCCGGCTCGACGTCGTCACCATGGGCGCGCTGGCCGCCCGCCTCAACGCGGCCGGGGCGTAGCGCCGTCGCCGGCGCGTGCCTCGCGCTCGTCAGATCGCCGTCACGCTGGCGTTCCACTCGTCGCGGCGTTGGCCGCCCGACCGCCCCGCGGGCACCAGCGAGATCGCGCCGTTGACGCTGTCGCGCACCTCGATGTCGACCCGCTCGGTCAGGTCGTCGGCCAGCCAGAAGGCGTTGCCGTCGAAGGTGCAGTCGGTGAACTCGTAGAGCTGGGCGTAGGGCCCGGTCTCGGGGAAGCCCACCTGGGCGGTGGTTCCGCCCATGAACTGGCAGCCGCTCAGCTTGGTGGGGGCGTCGGCGTCGACCACGTGCTCGGACACGACCACGGCGAAGTCGCTGAGCCCGGCCTGGTCGACGTAGACGTTCTCGTAGGTCACCGTGACGTCGGACGCCGACTCGGCCAGACCCGGCACCGCCTCGATGGCGAGGCCCACCTCGGCACAGGCGTAGATGGTGCAGTCGCGGTACGACACGAGGTTGGTGTACGCCCCGGCGTGCATCCCGGAGCCGTCGTGGTAGCCCGTGAAGCGGTCGACGTAGCTGTGCGGCACGCCGCTGATCCAGAAGTAGAGGGACGAGCCGTAGTTGTCGTGCGCCAGGCAGTCCTCGAACACCCAGGCGTGGGCCTCCTGCGTGTCGCCCCGCCAGCCGAAGCCGGGGGTGGACGAATCGTCGGCCAGCATCCCCACCGCCACGCAGCCCCGGGCGACGTTGCGCTGGCCCGGTCCGAGCACGAAGCCCGTCGTCTCGTACTCGGCGGCATCGGTGGGCCGCACCAGGCTCGCCACGCAGTGGTCGTACACCACGTCATTGGCCGGGATGCTCTGGTTCTCCTCCTCGTCCGACTCCTCGTGCGGGGGGTCCCACCAGTAGGCGCTGTCCTGCTGGTCGTGCGCGATGCAGTCCCGGAACGTGATGCCGTGCGACAGGTGGGGGACGAAGGCGTGGTTGCCGCCCTCGTAGGCCACGACGCCCTCGACCACCGAGCCCTGGGTGGCGTCCAGGCTGGTGTGGAAGTGCAGCGAGTAGCGGCCGACGGCGCCCATGACGCCGCCCTCCGGGCCGGCCGTCTGCGGGCCGAGGTGGCGCAGTCCCAGGTACGAGATGGCCTGCTTGCCGGTCAGGCCCACGAGCATGACGTGCGCCCGTCCCTCGGATGTGCCCTCGACCCGCACGTTGCGGCTCAGGTTGAGCACCTCGGCGTGGTGGGTGACCCCGGGCCTGACGGTGACCGCCGGGTGGGGGAACGACAGAGGCTCGTCCAGCTCGACGGTCGAGCCCCGCACCGCGGCGACCGTGCGGCGGTCGAAGTGCTCGGCGTAGCCCTCGACCGTGGTGGGCTCGGTGGGGGTGACCACCACCTCGTCGCCGATCTGCCAGCCGCCCGCGTCGGCCACCTCGATGGTCGCGGCCCCGGCCTCGGCGCCGCCCGCGAGGTTGGTCCACGCCCTCTTGGGCGTGCCCGCCACGTCGAGGACGCCGCCGCCCACGACCCACAGGCCCACGTCGGTGTCGACCGGCTCCATGGCGTGGCCGCCCTGGACCCGACCCTCGTCGACGCCCGCGAACTTGACCAGGTGCTGCACCTCGGGGCCATGGGGTCGGGCACGTAGGGCGCCGTTCACGATCACGTTGCCCGTGGCGGTGAGGGTGTGCGAGGCGGCGGGGTCGAAGACCAGCTCGCCCGCCGTCTCGACCCGCACGCCGGCCACCGTCGGGTCGACGTCCAGCAGCACCGGCTTGTCGAGCACCGCCACGTCCTCGGCGCCGGGCAGCCGGCCGCCCCACGTGGCGGGGTCGCTCCAGCGGGCCATCCCGGGATCCGCCTCGGCGGGCGCCGTGGTCGTGGTCGCCGGCGCCGTGGTGGAGGTCGTGGCCGAGCGGTTGGCCGTGGGGTCGCCGCCCACCTCGGCGCCGTCCCGCGACCGCCAGTACGCCACCGCCCCCGCGCCCAGCAGGCTGGTGGCGCCGGCCATGGTCAGCACCTGGCGGCGGGTGAAGCGGGGCGCCGAGCCCGTCGCGCCGGCACCCGTCGGCCCGGCCGGCCCGCCGCCGGTGGCGTCATCGCCGGCGTCGGTGCCCGCGACCGGCGGCTGGGGCGGCTCCGGTGGTGCGGGCGGCTCGGGCGGATTCGGCGGTGCGGGCACGGGCGGCTCGGGCGGCTCGGGCGGATTCGGCGGTGCGGGCTCGGGCGGTGCGGGCTCGGGCGGCGCGGGCGGCGCCGGTGGTGCAGGCGGCTCGGGCGGCCAGGGCGGCCCGCCCCGCTCGGGCGGTGCGGCAGGCCCGGGCGGCCCGCCCCGCTCGGGCGGTCCGGCAGGCCCGGGCGGCGTGCTCTCGTCGGGTCGTGGGGTCTCGTCCATGGCGTCGTCCTGCCTCAGAACAGCTCGATGTCGCCCAGGCCCAGGCCCCACCGGTCGGCGGGCGGCAGCGTCGTCTCGTTCAGGTCGCGCCACACCAGCGTGGGCCCCTGGCCGGGGACCGGCAGCAGTCCCCTGGCCGGGCGGGCGTGCCCGATCTGCACCGCGTGGTCGGCGCCGGTGTCGCGTAGGAGCCGGCGGACCAGCGCCGGTGCCGTGCGGTCGTCGCCGGCCGGCACGATCTGCTCGCACACCGCGGCCTCCCGCGCCGCGCCCCGGCGCCGCAGCCGGAAGATCACCACACCGGCGGCGACCCCGCCAGGAGCGACGGCCGCGCGGTAGTGCAGCGGCGCGAACCCGTAGCGCCAGCCCAGGTAGGTCGCGGTGTGGTGGGTGCGCAGGCGGCCGTCGCCGGGGTCGGCCGCGTCGAGCAGGCCCGCGAGCTCGGCCTCGTCCGCCAGCAGGTCGGCCACGGGCACCCCCGCGTCGGTCGGCGCCGACCACTTGTCGGCCGGGGTGCGGGCCCGCGCCAGGCGCAGCAGCGACAGGGTTGAGCGGGGCGTCGCCGCCACCGGCAGCCGCTCGACGAGCTGCCAGCCCATCTTCAGGTAGCCGGGCCGGCTGCGATCGTTGGGGGTGTTGAAGACGAACGCCACGCCCTCGGCGCGCAGCTCGTCGAGCGCGTGGCGGGTCAGCAGCGTGAAGATGCCCCGGCCCTGGTAGTCGGGGTGGGTGGCCGTGTCGACGGCGCGGACGGCGGGCACGGTGTCGCCGTCCCGACGGAACTGCCAGCGCGAGAACGTGCGGAACCCGACGATGCGGTCGCCGGCCTCCGGATCGGCCGCCACCCAGGCGGGCGAGGCACCGAACGGGCTCTCGCGGTGCTTCCAGGTGAAGAACCGGGCGTAGGCGTCGTCGGGCACCCAGCCGAGCGAGGCCTGCAGCAGGTCGAGCACCGCGGGCAGGTCGTCGTCGCCGGCCCGGCGCACGTCGAGGGGCGCCGTCACCGCGGTCATGCGGGCTCCGGCGCCCGGAGGGTTCGGGACGGCGCTGCGCCACCACATGAGGACTTCCGCCGGTCGCTGCCCACCGCGGGTCAGGGTAGCGGCGCCGGCGCGCGCCCGTGACACCGGCCCGGGCGGGTGGGAGTCGGCCTGCGCCCGCCTCGTAGGCTGGATCCATGGCGGACGGACGGTCTCTGGCCCTGCGCACCATCAAGACGCTGGCCGCGGCGGGCGACCGCGTGCGGCCTCCGGCGGCGGGCGTCGTGGTGCTGATCTACCACCGGGTCGGCGGCGGGTCGGGCACCGAGGTCGACCTGTCGCCCCGGGCCTTCGACGAGCAGATGGCCTGGCTGGCCGCCACGGGCAGAGTGGTCACCCTCGACGCCGCGATCGACCTGCTGGCCGGCACTGCCGGCGGCGACGGGCGTGAGGATCCTGTCGTCGTCACGTTCGACGACGGCACCGCCGACCTGGCCGAGCATGCCGCGCCCGTCCTCGAGCGCCACGGCGTGCCCGCCACCGTGTACCTGGCCACCCGCTTCGTCGACGAGGGCATCGCCTTCCCCGACGACGGCACGCCCCTGTCGTGGTCGGCCGTGAAGGACATGGCGGCCACCGGCCTCGTCACCTTCGGGTCGCACACCCACGGCCACCTGCTGCTCGACCGACTGGCCGCGGCCGAGGCCGCCGACGAGCTCGACCGGTCGCGCCAGCTGATCGAGGACCATGTGGGCGCCCCCGCCCACCACTTCGCCTACCCGAAGGCTGTGGCGGCGTCGCCCGAGGTCGAGCCGCTCGTGCGCGAGCGCTTCCGCTCGGCCGCCCTGGGCGGCAATCGCCCCAACCCGCCGGGCCGCACCGACGTGCACCGCCTGTCCCGCAGCGCGGTGCAGGTCAGCGACGGGAACGAGTTCTTCGTGCGCAAGGCGCGGGGCGGCATGGCGTTCGAGGACTCCATCCGCCGGGCCGTCAACCGCGTCCGCTACCGCGGCGCCACCGGCTGACCGGTCACGCCGCGACCCGAGGTCATGGCTTCCGTTTCCCCGGGCCCGAGGCAATGGGTTCCGCATGCGCGACCCATGACCTCGGGCTGGTCGGAACGGAACCCATTGCCTCGCCGTGGTCTCGCCCGCTGGCGCCGGCTACGGGCGGGGGTCGTCGAGGGCGGCGATCACGTCCGACAGGCGCTTGCGGCCTGCCACCCGGCGGTAGGTGTCGAGCACGATGTCGACCACCCGCCGCTCGTCGAAGCTGGCCCGGGCCCGCTCGACGGCCGCCCCGCCCATGCGCCGGCGCCGCTCCGGGTCGCCGCCGAGCGCGGTGATCGCCGCGGTCAGCGCGGCGGCGTCGCGCACCGGCACCAGCAGACCGGTCACGTCGTGGTCGACCACCTGCCGGCAGCCCCGCACGTCCGTGGCGATGACCGGCAGGCCGGAGGCGGCGGCCTCCATGGCCGCCCGCGGGAAGCCCTCTCGCCACGAGGGCAGCACGAACAGGTCCATGGCGGCGTAGAGCCGGTCCACGTCCTCCCGCAGGCCGAGGAACCGCACACCGGCGGCCTCGGCCTCCCGCACGGTCTCCCGGTCGAGCGCGTCCGGCTTGGCCGGGTCGTCGGGCCCGATCACCACCACGACGTAGCGGTCGTCGAGGAGCCGGGCGGCGGCCAGCAGCTCGAGCACGCCCTTCTCGGCCACGAGGCGCCCGACCATGCCCACAACCACGTCGTCGGGACCGGCGCCCAGCTCCGCGCGCAGGGCCGCCCGCTCGACTTGCCCCAGGGCGTCGGGGCGGAACCGGTCCAGGTCGATGCCGTTGCCGAGCAGCCGCGTGCGACTTCGCACGTTGACGCGGCGCCGAGTCAGGAGGCCGAGGTCCTCGGGATTCTGGACCAGCTCGGCATGCGAGAA
>DASSCS010000077.1:0-23958 GCA_035697515.1 Acidimicrobiales bacterium | reverse complement strand
CTCCCAGCGGGCGGCGATCTCGTCGAGGGCGCCCTGCAGGTCGGCGGCCGGCGGGTCGGGCAGGCCCACCGGGCCGTGGTCGCGCGAGGGCAGCAGCACGGTGGCGTGGCCGGGCGTGGTGACTTCGCCGCGCTGGTTGGTGCAGGCGATGTCGAGGTCGACCGCGGGCCGCCCGCCCTCGGCCAGGTACCGCCGGGCCACGGTGCCCCGCAGCCACTGGGTGTCGCCCACGTAGTTGAACAGGCGGAACTCGCAGTCGAGCTTCCACAGCCAGGCGTCGTCGCCCATCCAGTCGGTGCACAGGTGGATCAGCCACGTCTCGCGCATGCGGCCGTAGTCGAAGGTCGTGGGGTTGCCGCTCTGGCGGGCGAAGTCGGGGTCCCAGTGCACCCGCTGCATCACGTCGGGGACGCCCCGCTCGTCGCGCCGGAAGAAGCGGGGGATGCGCCGCCGGGTGGCCGCCGCCAGCCCCAGCGCCTTGACCCCGTACAGCCCCATGCCCATGCCCACATGCCAGCAGATCATGTCGGTGACGGTGAGCGGGCCCTTCACGAGCGGCCCGACCTCGTCGCCCTCCTCGACGTCCTCCCACCAACGGGGCTCGGCGCCGCGGGGTCGCTCGGTCGCGTACTGCGCCTCGATGGCCGCGAGCTGGTCGTCGTCGTAGCGGGCCAGCTCGACGTCGTCGTACTTCCGGCGCTCCCGAGCGGCGGTGCGCTCGGTGCGCACCATGAGCCGGTACTGGGCGCCGAGCAGGGGCCCGTCGACCTCCCGGAACACCTGGCCCGTCCACTCGTGCACCGCCCGCCCGGCGAACTCGCTGGGCTTGTCGAGCACGGCCACCAGGGCGTTGCGCCGAGCTACGCGGCGCAGCGGGCGCAGCGGCGCCCACCACTCCCGCGCCGAAGCCGCGTAGAACGCGTGCACGCCCCGCAGCGGGTCGCCCTTCAGCAGCGCCCGGGTGGCGTCGTCGAGGTCGGTCACCTCGTCCTCGCCCACGAGCGTGTCGCCGCCCACCAGCGCCGGCGGGGCGATCGGCCCCTGCCACCTGGTGCCCGCCGCGTAGGCCGGGTCGCACCACAGCGGGTTGCCGTCGCCGTAGGCCTCGGCCACGTGACGGAAGGTGTCGGTGATGGGCAGGGTGTAGTGGGGCGGCACGGGGTGGGGCTCGGCCGTGCCGATGCGCGCCCGCAGCCGGGCGATGCCCTCGTCGGTGATGGCGCCGTCCACGGTCCCGGCCCCTCAGATCTCGTCCAGCGGCCGGCGGTCGGACTCGCGGGGTTGGCGGCCGGTGCGCAACGGCGCCAGCTCGCTGTCGACCAGCAGCGTGCGCCGCCACCGCGCCCCCAGCCCGATGAGGGCGTCCCGCCAGGCGGCCAGCCCGCCCCCGCGGTCCCACGCCTGCTCGAACGCACCCCACGCCGCCCAGGTGGGGCAGGCCCACAGCAGCACGCACTCGTCGTCGGCCCGCAGGGCGGTGCGGAACGCGCCCACCAGCGCCAGCCCCTCGGCCCGGTACGCCTGCTCGCCCTGCGCCCGCACGGCGGCCAGCAGCTCCGGCGCCCCGCCCGGGGGCACCTGCACGATCTCGTGGCAGTAGAGGTCGCCACGCACGCCGGCCGCGCACAGCTCGTCGATCGGCCGGCTGCCGGCGTCCGGCACCAGGATGCGGTCGAGCCCGCCCCGGCGCAGCGTCGCAGCCTCGGACCACCACGCCGCCAGCGACGGGTCCTGGTCGCGGCCGCCGGCGGTCTCGACCTCGAAGTTGCGCACCAGCCCGTCCCAACCGTCGAGCTCCCACATGTTGACCACCTCGGGCCAGCGGCCGGTCGACCCGATGGTCGACCACACGCCGTAGCAGCGCTGGTCGCGCTCGCGGCGCGCCACCGGCACCCAGTTGGCGGTCATGTGGTGCTGGTACCGGGCGCGGTTGTGGCCGACGACGTCGACGAGCTCGTGGATGTAGACCTTGGTCACCGGGTGTTCGAGGGCCACTCAGGCCGGTGGTAGCCGTCGAAGCGCAGCTCGCCGCCGCGCAGCTCGCGGATGGTGAGGAAGTCACCCTTGTAGCCCTTGCGGTCGTGGGGGCCGAACTGGATGTAGGTGCCGGGACCGCCGTTGGTGGCCGGCATCCAACGGATCCGCTCGATCCCGTCCTTGACCCAGCGGGGCTCGGGGATGGCGGCGTTGCCGATGCCGTGGATGGCCACCCGGGCGGTGTCGTAGGCGAGGGCGACCACGACGTTGCGGGTGGTGCGCCCGAAGCGCCGCTCGAATCGCCGCACCATGGCGTTGTAGTTGGGGTTGGCACCGTCCTCGCCCAGCTGGTCGACGCCGTGCCAGCCCTCCAGCCCCTCGGCCCAGCGGTTGCTGTTCGAATAGAACATGAACGCGGTGCCCATCACCCGGGGCGGGTCCCAGTCGAGCGCCTTGAACGCCTCGGCGAAGTGGAACGTGGCGTAGCCGTAGCCGCCGTAGTAGATGCCCTGCACGCCCAGCTCGCGCATGAGCGCCAGGTCGTCCTTCAGGCCCCGGGGGTTGGGCTCGAGCTTCACCTCGCGCATGACCTTGAGCTCCAGCCCCAGGGCGGTGTCGCGGAAGTAGTCGGCGTAGTCGCGGCCCGACGAGCCCTGCTCCCAGAACATGCCCACCTTCTCGACGCCCCGGGTGGCGAGCCACTGGGCGCACATCACCCCCTCGGTGGGGATGTCGCCGTTGGCCACCGTGAAGCAGTAGTCCGAGGCGAAGCGGTGGGCGCCCGTCCAGCCGATGCAGGGCACCCGCAGCTCGTTGGCCAGGTCCTGGAGCACCAGCGAGTTGTCGCTGATGAGGGGCCCCAGCACCACCACACAGCCCTGATCGACCAGCCAGCGGTAGCCGTCGAGCACCTTGCGATAGTTCTCGCGGGGCAACCCGCGGGCGTCGGCCACCACCAGCTGGACCGGCCCCCGGCTGTGCACCCCCTCGTCGAGCGCGTCCTCGATGGCCAGGATGGTGGGGTCGATCCAGTCGGCCAGCAGCTGGCCCAGGTCCATGTCGACGAGCACGCCGATCTTCACGGGCTCGAACGGGTCGCCCTGGGTCGCCACCCCGCGGGTCGGCGGGTAGATGGTGATGCCCTGGACGGCCCGGTCGCCGACGGCGCCGCCGCCCTCGTACCACGCGCTCCCCTCGCCCCGCCCGCCCGTCAGGTAGCTCTCCGTGCCGAAGCGCACCGAGCACACGGCCCGGTCCGGCTCGGCGATGCCGAGATCGACCGGGGCCGGGAACATGCGCTCGGCGTAGTTCGGACTGCCCCGCTGGTCCTCGCTCACCGGTCCCCTCCCCTGGCTTGAACGACGGTTCACGCTACAGTACGCGCAGTTCGAAGGGGGAGTGCCATGGCTGACAGACGCGGCGCCGGGGTGGTCACCGACGACCTGATCATGGTGAGCGTCGACGACCACCTGGTCGAGCCGCCCGGCATGTTCGAGGCCACCATGCCGGCGCGCTGGCGCGACCGGGCGCCGCGCATCGTCCGCCGGCCCGACGGCTCGGACGTGTGGTCGTTCGAGGGCTCGACCATCCCCAACATCGGCCTCAACGCCGTCGCCGGTCGGCCCAAGGAGGAGTACGGCATCGAGCCGACCGCCTTCGACGAGATGCGGCCCGGCTGCTGGGACGTCGACGAGCGGGTCAAGGACATGGACGCCGGCGGGGTGCTCGGGTCGATGTGCTTCCCGTCGTTCCCGGGGTTCTCGGGCCGGCTGTTCGCGGCGACCGACGACAAGGACCTGGCGCTCGCCACCCTGCGGGCCTACAACGACTGGCACGTCGACGCCTGGTGCGGCTCGCACCCCGGTCGCTTCATCCCCATGGGCCTGCCCGTGCTGTGGGACCCCGACCTGGCGGCCGAGGAGGTGCGCCGCCTCGCCGCCAAGGGCGTGCGCAGCCTGACCTTCACCGAGAACCCCGCGACGCTCGGCTTCCCGTCGTTCCACAGCGAGCACTGGGACCCGCTGTGGGGGGCGCTGTGCGACACCGGCACCGTGCTGTCGATCCACCTGGGGTCGTCGGGCCAGCTCGCGGTCACCTCGCCGGACGCGCCGATCGACGTGATGATCACGCTCCAGCCCATGAACATCTGCCAGGCCGCCGCCGACCTGCTGTGGAGCCGGGTTCTGCGTGAGTTCCCCGGCATCCGCATCGCCCTGTCCGAGGGCGGCACAGGCTGGGTCCCCTACTTCCTCGACCGCATCGACCGCACCTACGAGATGCACCATCTGTGGACGGGGCAGGACTTCGGCGACCGCCGGCCCAGCGACGTGTTCCGCACCCACTTCCTCACCTGCTTCATCGCCGACCCCGTGGGCCTGGGCCTGCGCCACGACATCGGCATCGACAACATCGCCTGGGAGTGCGACTACCCCCACAGCGACTCGTCGTGGCCCGACGCGCCCGAGGAGCTGGCCGCGGCGGCCGCCCGCCACGACGTGCCCCGCGCCGACCTCGACCGGATCACGTTCGAGAACGCGCTGCGCTGGTACTCCTACGACCCCTTCGCCCACGTGCCGCGGGACCAGGCGACAGTGGGCGCGCTGCGGGCCCGGTCGGCGGGCCACGACGTCGCGGTCCGCTCCTACGACAAGGGCCGCTTCGAGCGCACCCGCAAGGGCGCCGACCTGGGCAGGCTGGCCGCCAAGGCGACCGCCTGACGCCTGCGCCGTCGCCCGTTCCGGCGCGCCGCTGCCGCTGCCGCACCGGCGCCCGCCTTCCGTTCGGGCGTTCGGATGTTGCGGATCCCGTCACGCACGAGCGCCCGTTCGGGTTGGCTCAGCGCTTCTCGTAGGTGATGCCGGCGGTGTCGGCGTCCCAGGTGGACGGCGTGACGCCCTCGGCCCGCAGCTGGCGCTTGAGCACCCTGCCGACGGGCGAGCGGGGCAGCTCGGCCCGGAACTCGACGTAGCGCGGCAGGGCGAAGTACGGCAACTCGTCGATGCACCAGCGGAACAGGGCCTCCTCGGTCAGCGCGGCGCCCTCCTTGACCGTGGCCGTGACCTTGAGGTCGTCCTCGGTCAGCGGGCTGGGCACGGCGTGGACCACCACATCGGCCAGCGCGCCGTGGCCCATCAGGATGCGCTCGACCTCGAAGCTCGAGATGTTCTCGCCCCGGCGGCGCAGGTAGTCGGCCTTGCGGTCGACGAAGAAGAGGTAGCCGTCCTCGTCGATCCGGCCGATGTCGCCGGTGTGGTACCACCAGTTGCGGCTGGCCTCGACCGTGGCCTCGGGGCGACCCCAGTAGCCCTCGAACATCGTGTGGGGCCGGGTGGGACGGATGACGATCTCGCCCTCGCTGCCCCGGCGCAGCTCGTGGTCGTGGTCGTCGAAGATGCGCACGTCGAAGTGCTCGTCGTTGATCACCCCGGCCGCGTTGGGCTTGTTGGCCACCCCGGGCGGCTGCCACGACACCAGCGACGCCTCGGTGGTGCCGTAGGCGCCGCTGAAGGTGTCGACGCCGAAGCGATCCTTCAGGATCGAGTCGACCTCGACCGGCAGCGGCGCGGCGCCGATGAGCCGCAGCGTGGTGTTGGCCTCGGCGGCGCCCGAGCGGGGCATCTCGGGCCGGTCGACGTCGTGGGCCAGCAGGTAGGCCATCGTGCCGAGCGTCGAGGTGACGGTCGCCCCCGTGCGGTTCATCTCGGGCCAGAACCGCGACACGGAGAAGCGGCGCTCGATGGCTGCCCGTCCGCCGTACACCAGCGGGCCGAGCACCGCGGTGACGATGGCGTTGAAGTGGTACAGCGGCAGCGGCGTCCACACGACGTCGTCCGCGGTGCGGCGCCAGCAGATGCCGATCTGGCGGGCCAGCACCTCGTGGTAGCGGTGGCTCAGCATGCAGCCCTTGGACGGCCCGGTCGTGCCGCCCGTGTAGATGAACGTCGCCAGGTCGGCGGGCCGCACGTCGGGCGGGGGCGCCGGCCGGGCGGCAGCCAGGCGGTCGTCCCAGGCGGCATCGCCCAGCGCCACGACGTGGCGCAGGTCAGGCACCTCGCCCGCGACGGCCTCGGCCCGGTCGAGCAGGGACGGCTCGACCAGCATGACCGTGGCACCCGAGTCGGCCAGCTGGTGGCGCAGGTAAGCGCCCTTGTAGGCGGTGTTGACCGGCACTGCGATGGCGCCGGCCAGCAGCGTGCCCCACCAGGCGAGCACGGCCTCGGGCGAGTTCTCGACCAGGGTGGCCACCCGGTCGCCCCGCGCCACGCCCAGGTCGTGCAGTAGGCCGGCGATGCGGGCGCCCGTGACGGCCACCTGGGCAGCCGTCAGGCGCGTGCCCACGACGTCGAGGTACCCGCCGTCGGGGTCGGCGTCGAGGCGGCGCTGCAGCAGGTCGACCACGCTGAACTCGTCGTCGCCGGCTCGCCAGGTGCGGTCGGTCACGACGGCTCGGTCGAGCTCCCCCACCTGAACGACGTTATCATCGGCCTGAACCGGCGTTCGACCGGTGCGGCACGGGGGGACAGTTGACGACACTCGACGACCTGTACTGGGACCCGATCGACGTCGCCATCGACGACGACCCCTACGCCACCTGGCGGCGCCTGCGCGACGAGGCACCCCTCTACCGCAACGAGCGCTACGACTTCTGGGCGCTGTCGCGCTTCGCCGACGTCGAGGCCGCCCATCGCGATCCGGCCACCTTCGTGTCGAGCCACGGCACGGTGCTCGAGCTGATGACCGACGAGCCGGTCCCCAGCGGCATGATGATCTTCCAGGACCCGCCCGAGCACACCCGGCTGCGGTCGCTGGTGTCGCGGGCGTTCACGCCCCGGCGCACGTCGGGCCTCGAGGACCACATCCGCGAGCTGTGCGCCGAGCTGCTGGCGCCCTGGGGGGACGGCGCCGACTTCGACTTCGTCGCCGACTTCGGGGCCACGCTGCCCTCGATGGTCATCTGCGAGCTGCTCGGCGTGCCGGCCACCGACCGGGCCTGGGTCAAGGACAAGATCGACACCACCTTCCACATCGAGCCCGAGGTCGGCATGGTCAACGACGTGTCGCTCACCGCCCGCATCGAGCTCGACGGCTACCTCACCCGGCTGCTCGCCGAGCGGGCCGCGGCGCCGGGCGACGACCTGCTGTCGGGTCTCAGCCAGGCCGACCTGACCCCGCGGGAGAGCGCCGACTTCGCCAACCTGCTGGTCAGCGCCGGCACCGAGACCGTCGCGCGGCTGCTCGGCTGGGCGGCCGTGGTGCTGGACGAGTACCCCGACCAGCGGGCCCAGCTGGTCGCCGACCCGTCACTGGTCCCCAACGCGGTCGAGGAGCTGCTGCGCTACGAGGCGCCCTCGCCCGTCCAGGGCCGCTGGACCAGCCGGCCGGTCGAGTTGCACGGCACCGAGGTGCCGGCGGGCGCCAAGGTGCTGCTGCTCACCGGCTCGGCCGGGCGCGACGAGCGCCAGTACCCCGGCGCCGACCGGTTCGACGTCCGCCGCCGCTTCGACCAGCACGTGTCGTTCGGCTACGGCATCCACTTCTGCCTCGGCGCGTCGCTGGCCCGGCTCGAGGGTCGGATCGCCCTCGAGGAGGCGCTGCGCCGGCACCCGACCTGGCAGGTCGACCGGGAGCGCGCCGAACGCCTGCACACCTCGACCGTGCGGGGCTGGTCGTCGGTGCCGGTGCGCTGACGCGGCCGGCGGGACGGAGGCAAACCGGTGGTGACCCGCAGCGCCGTCGTCGTCGCCGGCCCCCGCGTCGTACCCGGCGGGGTCGAGTCCGTGCGCGCCTTCGCGGCGGCGACCGGCGTCGGGGTGCTCAACACCTACGGCGCCAAGGGCCTGTTCCGCTGGGACGATCCCGCCCACCTCGGCACCATCGGCCTGCAGGCGCGGGACGTCGAGCTGGCGGGGGTGCTCGACGCCGAGGTGGTGCTGGCGGTGGGCCTCGACGAGCGTGAGCTGGGTGTCGAGGCGCTCGGCCCCCGGGCCCGGGTGGTCGAGCCGGGCGAGCTGGCCGCCTGGGAAGGACGGGTGCATCCCATGGCACCGGGGCGCCTCTACGGCGAGCTGCGGACCGCGCTGCTGCCGCTCTACGACTCCGACCAGGTGCCGCTCACCCCGGCGGCCGCGGCCGCGGACCTGGGCGCCTGCCTGCCGCCCGGGGGCCTCGTGTGCGCGGTGCCAGGGACGGTCGGGCTGTGGATCGCCCGCACGCTGCCCACCACCGAGCTGGGGTCGGTGCACGTGCCCCCGGACGCCGACCCGGCGCTCGCGGCGGGCGCCGCCACGCAGGCGGCTGCGGGCGGCCGCCCGGTCGTGCTCGTCTCGCCCACCCCGCCGCCGGCCCCCGTGACCGCAGCGCTGGCCGTCGCCCGCGCCGACGGCCTGCCCCTGGTCGTCGAGCTGTGGTCCTCCGAAGCGGGCCGGGACGCGCCGCCGGCCTCGCGGGCCGCCCGGCGCGCGGCGCTGGTCGCATGCCTGGCCGATGGCGGCCCCCACCAGGTCACGACGCCCGTGGACCTCGGGCTCACGTCGGTGCTGGAAGCCGTGGCCGGCCCAGTCACCGCCTGGTAGCCCACCGGCATCCGGGGTCGATCGCGCGTCCGCCCGGCGCAGCGAGACACAGGCGGTCGCGCCCGCCGATCGGCCGCTACAGGCGGCCGTCGCGCCGCAGGTCGGGATGCACCCACGACGGGGAGCGGCGCTCCCTGAAGGCCGCCCAGCCCTCGGCCGGCTCGGGCCCGCCCAGGCTGGCGTCCATGGCCATGCGGTCGTAGGTGCCGTAGTAGTCGTGGATCGCCCGCTTGATCTCGTGGCGGGCGCCCGGCGCGGTGCGGCAGCACTGGGCGAGCACGTCGCCGGCCGCGTCGCCCAGCTCGTCGTGGGGCACGACCCGGGCGACGAGCGCCCAGTCGGCGGCCTCCGCCGCGGAGAGCTCGCGCCCGGTCAGGAGCATGTCGCGCGCCCGGGCCGGGCCGATCTGGCGGGGCAGCACCTGGCCGTAGTTGGTGTCGGCGATGCCCCGGAACAGCTCGGGCGCCCGGAACGTGGCCCGGTCGCTGGCCACCGCCACGTCGCAGAGCATGGCGATGACCAGGCCGCCTCCCTGGCAGAGGCCGTTGACCGCGCACACGACCGGCTTGGTGGCGCGGCGAACGGCCTCGAAGGGCGTGTTGTCCATGCCCAGCAGCGTGGGCAGGTCGGCCCAGCCGTCGTCGTTCGACCAGGGATCGCCGCCGGGCATGAACACGTCGCCGGAGCCGGTGATCAGCAGGCCGGCCAGGTCGTCGTCGCGGCCCACGTGGTCGACGGCGTAGCGCAGCCCGAAGTACATGGCCGGCGTGAGCGCGTTGCGCGCCTCCGGCCGGTCGACCACCACGTGCGCCAGCGGGCCGTGCCGTTCGAACCGCAGGTAGGGCGTGCCGAGCCAGTCGCCCTCGGGCGGGTCGCCGACGGCGGGCATCAGCGCACCACCAGGGCGTGCTCGACGATCTCGTGCAGATCGTCGAGCGCCAGGCGCTCGCCCGCGTCGGGGTCGTCGGACACCACCGCCGGGTCGAGTGCCTGGTAGGCCGCCATGAGCCCGCTGAACAGCCGGGCCAGCACCTCGGGGTCGCCGGTCCGGAACCTCGCGGCCCGCTGCCCCCGCTCGACGAGCGCGGCCTGCAGGCGCATGGCCTCCTCGTAGCGCTCGCGCATGGCCACGTCGATCTCGCGGTCGGCCGACTGCATCGTGGCGTTCGAGTAGCGCAGGTACAGGCGCCCGAAGTGGGGGTGCGACCGGAAGAACCCGATCTGGAAGTCGATGAGGGCGTGGAGCTGGGCCACGGGCTCGGCGCCGCTGTCATCGAGCACCGCCTGCATGCCGGGCATGAACTCGGCGCCGCGCCGCAGGAAGATCTGGCGGAACAGGTCGTCCTTGCTCTCGAAGAACGAGTACACCGACCCGACCGAGAACTCGGCCAGCTCGGCGACCTCCTTCAGCGTCGTCTCATGGAAGCCCTTGCGCCCGAAGACCTCCTCGGCGGCGTCGAGTAGCTGGGTGCGGCTGACGTCCTGCTGCAGCAGGCGGCGCGCCTCGCGGCGGCTCGGGGCCTTGGTGGCGGGGGCCTGGGGCATGCGGGGATGTTACCGGGGTCGAGTGGTTTGAACGTGCGTTCAGATCGCGGGCACCGGCGTTGCCAGCCGGGCTCGCTACCCGTCGACATCGCCCCCCGTGGTCGGACTCACGGCTCCGCCCGCGGCGCCTCGCGGACGATGCGGCGGCCCGACACGAACACCGGGCGGATCCGCACGATCGAGGTCCGCGAGCCGTCGGCATACGGCTCGAGGCCGGCGGCGAGCACCTTGCGGGTGACGTCGAGGTCGTGGACGACCTCGGACCGGCCGACCGCCAGCACGCTCCACCCGGACCGGTCGGCGCGGTCGTAGTCGTCGACCTCGAAGGCCACCACGGCGTCGGAGGCCGCGGCCGAGAGCTTCGATCCGGGCGCGGTGCGGAAGACGACGGCGTCGTCGATGACGGCGTAGTTCACCGGGAAGATCGCCGGCATCGCGCCGATCGTCACGCCCACCCGGCCGACCACGCCGGCGCGCAGCAGCGCCCAGGCCTCGTCCTCATCCAGGAGCTCCAGACCGCCATCGACGAGCATGGGTCACCCTGCCCAGCCTCACGCCCCGGCCTGTAGTGCCGAAGGTCCCAGGTCGTGCCGACGAACGGCGCCCCGGCTCTCCCCCCGTGCGAGCGACGCTCGAGCCCCGACGTGAGCTCCACGCCCGGTCTACCGGCGTGTGGGCGGCGCGAGGTGCGGCCGCAACCTCTCCGCGATGCGGTCGGTCTGTGCGACGGCCAGGCGCTCCACCGGCCCCCACGCCGTCCCGCCCTGCGGGAGCGTCCCGGCCACGTGGACGTGGACGTGGGGCACCGACTGGTGGGCCGGGACGCCGTTGTTCTGCCAGACGGCCACGCCCTCGGGATCGAACGCGGCGATGATCGCCCGGGTCGCCCGCACGACGCCGTCCATCAGCGCGCGCTGCTCGGCGGGCGCCAGCTCGACCACGGTGACCCGGTGCCGCACGGGAACGACGAGCACGTGCCCCACACCCCGTTGCTCGTAGGTCACGAGGATCGCGGCGGTGTCGTCGCGCTCGAGGATGGTGTACGGGCGCGTGCCCGCCAGGTAGTCACAGAACGAGCACGGCGCGGCGGGCGGGAGCACGAGAGGCATCCGCCCAGTCTCACCGAGCTCGAGCGCACCGGCAGCGCCACCTTGACGCGCCGCCCCGCCCCGGTGTCGGCCGCGAGGTGGTGGCGGCCTGAGGCTGAGGCGTGGGGGCCGACGCGGGCGGCGTCAGCCGGTGTCCCGGTCGGGGAACCGGTACCGGGTCTGGCTGAACGGCTCGCCCTTGCCGAAGGCGAGCACCTTGGTGGGGGCCACGGCGAACACGTGGGCGCGGCCGCGGGTGGCGGGGTCGCCAGCCGCTCCCTCCCGGGTGGGATCGCGGAACCCCTCGTCGGCCACCTCGAAGGGCCACTCGAGCTTCGCCAGCCACAGCGCCGCCAGGCCCTCCAGCCGACGTGTGTCGGTCACCCGGACAGCCGTGCCCTCGACCACCACGTCCAGCCCCGACCGGTAACGGTCGCTCCCCGTGGTCAGGACGCAGCGGGCGTTCACTGCGAGGTTCCTGGCCTTCTGCTCCTGCGGGCCCGTGCAGAAGTGGAGCGCCCCCTCGTGCCAGATGGCGGGAAGGGGCGTGACGTGGGGCCTCCCGTCGCGCCGCACCGTGGACAGCCAGAAGATCTCGGCCGACTCGATGGCCGCCGTCACCTCCGACCACGGCCGCGGCGTGGCCTCGGCGCTGCTGAACCGCGCGTCGAGCTCGGTGACGGGTTCGACGGCTGCTGTCATGGCGTTCCTCCCTCGCTGGCCGGCCCACGGGATCAGACCCGCCGGCGGGACGCAACTCATCGCGCGGCGTGGGCGGTGGGCACATCACCCACCGCCCACGGATCGGACGACACCCGGAGAGCTTCAGCTGACAGCCGCCCCCACGCCCACGAAGACCAGGGTGAGCACCAGCAGGATGCCCAGCAGCGGGGCCAGGAAGCGGAGGTAGCGGTTGTAGTCGACCTTGGCCAGCGCCAGCCCGCCCATCACGACCGCCGAGGTGGGGGTGAACAGGTTCATCCAGCCCGACGCCGACTGGTAGGCGGTGACGACCATCGCACGGCTCACGCCGGCGAAGTCGCCGAGCGGGGCGAGCACCGGCATGGCCAGGGCGGCGTGACCCGAGCTGGACGGCACCAGGAAGGCGAGCGGGATGTTGAGCAGGAACATCAGCCCGCCGAACACGCCGGCCGAGGTGCCCTCGACGGCGTCCTCCAGGGAGTTCAGGACGGTGTCGGTGATCATGGCGTTGCTCATGATCACGGTGACGCCCCGGGCCAGGATGATGATCAGGCCGACGGCGATGAAGTCGCCGGCTCCCGAGACGATCGTGTCGGTCAGGCCCTTCTCGCCCATGCCGGCCACCAGGCCGATCACGATCGCCATCACCACGAACAGCGCCGCCAGCTCGGGGAAGTACCAATCGAGCTGGTAGCGGTAGGAGGCCGCGTCGGGGCCGCTGATCACCTGGGCCCACGGGACGATGGCGTAGATCATGAAGGCGAACGTCCCGCCCATCAGCCACAGCACGGTGCGTTGGCGGCTGGTGAGCGGCGGCGCCTCGGTGATCCCCGCCTCGACCGACGCATCCTCGGGCCGCACGCCGACCAGCGAGTTCTCGGGGTGGGCATGCACCTTGCGGGCGTACCGCACCACGTACGCGATGGCGACCGACGTGAGCACGACGTACATCAGCAGCCGCAGCGGGAGGCCGTCAGCGATGCCGATGTCGGCCGACTCGGAGGCGACGCCCGTGGCGAACGGGTTGATGGTCGAGGCCATGGTGCCGATGCCTGCCCCGAGCAGGATGACGGCGGCCGCGACCATGCGGTCGTAGCCCAGCGCCAGCAACAGCGGCACCACCAGTGCGTAGAAGGCCAGCGTCTCCTCGGCCATGCCCTCGGTCGTCCCGCCCAGCGAGAACAGGGCCATCAGGATGATGATCAGGGGGACGCCACGGCCGCCGAACCGCTTGCCGATCCGGGCGATGCCCGCGTTGATGGCCCCCGTCCGCATGGTCACCGTGATGAAGATGCCGATGGCGAGGACGAACAGGAACACGCCGGCGGCGCCGAACAGCTCGCCCGACTCGTAGGGGCCGATGAAGCCCGTCTCGGCGGACTCGATGCCGTACAGGCCGTTGACGGGCGCCATGAAGAGCTCGTAGAGCCGGTCGTTGAAGGAGAGGCCGACCTCGACCTCCTCGTAGCTGCCGGGGATCGGTCGACCCGTGTCGGGATCGGTGCTGTACTGCCCGGTCGGCACGACGAACGCGAGTAGCCACACGGCGATGGTCACGGCGATGAGCACGGTGAAGGCACTCGGGAACCGCATCCGCTTGCCAGGCGGCGGCGTTGCCTCGGGGGCCGCGACGTCCGGCTTCGTGGGGGTGATCGTCATGACAGCGCCTCCCGTCGGGTTGGGCCTGTACTCACGTTCCGCCTCCCGCGCCGCTCCGGTCAGGGGGCGAAGGTCCCGAATTCGCGGGCCGCGGGGCACTGCTCCGCAGCGTGCGAGGCCGTCATGCTCGAACCAGCGCCACGCGCGCCTGCCGACGACAACGGAGTGATCGCCGATGACCTACCGCGTCGATTCAGAGGTGGGACGCCTGCGACAGGCGATCCTCCACCGCCCCGACCTCGAGCTGAAGCGGCTGACGCCCAGCAACAAGGACGAGCTGCTCTTCGACGAGATCCTGTGGGTCAAGAGGGCCCGCCAGGAGCACGACGCCTTCGCCGACGCCCTGCGCGAGGCCGGCGTCGAGGTGCACCACTTCGACCAGCTGCTGCGCGAGACCGTGGCGCTGCCCGACGCCCGCAAGCACATCCTCGACACCGTCTTCGACGAGCGCCTGTACGGGCCGATGGCCATCGACCCGCTGCGCAACATGTTCGACGCCATGGACGGGGACGAGCTCACTGCCTACCTCATCGGCGGCATCTCCAAGCGCGAGATCCTCGATCGCATCGACGCGCCCAAGTCGATCTGGTTCCACGCCCTCGACATCGACGCCCTGGTGCTCCCGCCCCTGCCCAACACCATGTTCACCCGCGACACCTCGGCCTGGATCTACGGCGGCGTGTCGATCAACTCCATGCGCAAGAAGGCGCGCATGCGCGAAACGGTCCACTACGAGGCGATCTACGGCTACCACCCGCAGTTCGCCGGCGCCGATTTCGAGGTGTGGGCACCGGGCACAGCCAACGGCGTCGCCACGACCGAGGGCGGCGACATGCTCGTGCTCGGGCGGGGTGCCGTGCTGGTGGGCATGAGCGAGCGGACGCGGCCGCAGGGCGTCGAGCGCCTGGCCGCCCGCCTCTTCGCCGCCGGGGCGGCGCACACCATCGTCGCCCTCCGGCTGCCGGAGTCGCGCAGCTTCATGCACCTCGACACGGTCATGACCATGGTCGACGCGGACACCTTCACCAAGTACGCCGGGCTGGGGATGCTCCCCTCGTACACGATCAGGCCGGGCGACATCGAGAAGGAGCTGGCGATCACCGAGCACGCACCCGACGAGATGCACAGCGTGATCGCCGCCGCGCTCGGGCTGCCCACGATCAACATCCTCACTCCCACCCAGGACGTGCGGGAGGCCGAGCGCGAGCAGTGGGACGACGGCTGCAACGTGCTGGCCGTGCGCCCGGGCGTCGTGGTCGCCTACGAGCGCAACGTCACCACCAACACGTTCCTGCGCAAGCATGGGATCGAGGTCATCACCATCACTGGCAACGAGCTCGGCCGGGGGCGGGGCGGCCCCCGCTGCATGACCTGCCCGATCGAGCGCGACGGCATCTGAGGACCCCGATGTTCAACCTCCGCAACCGCAACTTCCTCAAGGAGCTCGACTTCACGCCCCAGGAGTGGCGGCACCTGCTGCGGCTCTCGGCCGACCTGAAGGCGGCCAGGTACGCGGGCACCGAGGTGCAGCGCCTGCGGGGCCGGACGATCGCCCTGATCTTCGAGAAGGCCTCGACCCGTACCCGCTGCGCGTTCGAGGTGGCCGCGTACGACCAGGGCGCCTCGGTCACCTACCTGGGCCCGACCGGCAGCCAGATCGGCCACAAGGAGTCGATGAAGGACACCGCCGCGGTGCTCGGCCGCATGTACGACGGCATCGAGTACCGCGGGTTCGGCCAGGACCGGGTCGAGATCCTGGGCGAGCACGCCGGCGTGCCCGTGTGGAACGGCCTGACCGACGAGTGGCACCCCACCCAGAGCCTGTGCGACATGCTGACCATGATCGAGCACAGCACTAGGCCCGCCGAGGAGATCTCCTTCGCCTACTGCGGCGACGCCCGCAACAACGTGGGCAACTCGCTGCTGGTCGCCGGGGCCATGACCGGCATGGACGTGCGCATCGTGGCGCCCCGCGACCTGTGGAACAGCGCGGAGGTCGTCGCCGAGGCCGAGGCGATCGCCGCGGCGACCGGCGCCCGCCTCACCCACACCGACGTGGTGGCCGATGGCGTGGCCGGGGTCGACTTCGTGTACACCGACGTGTGGGTGTCGATGGGCGAACCCGAGGAGGTGTGGGACGACCGCATCGCCCAGTTGAAGGACTACCAGGTGAACATGGGCCTCATCGCCGCCACCGGCAACCCGCGGGTGCGCTTCATGCACTGCCTGCCGGCCTTCCACGACCGGCACACCACCGTGGGCGAGCAGATCCTCCAACGCACGGGGATGGACGGGCTCGAGGTCACCGACGAGGTGTTCCAGTCGCCGCACTCGATCGTGTTCGACCAGGCCGAGAACCGCCTCCACACCATCAAGGCGATCCTGGTCGCCACGCTCGGCGACTGACGTGCTCACGGCGCCGTCGTCGCCGTGAGCCGCACCCGTCAGCGACCTGCCCAGGCCTCGATCATCCGCCCGGCGATGCTCATCGTGGGCGGCACCATCGGTCGTTCGTCGGGCGCGAACCAGCCGGCCTCGGCGATCTCGTCGGCCTGGAGCACGAGCTCGCCCGACAGGTAGCGGGCCCGGAACCCGACCATGAGCGAGTGGGGGAACGGCCACGGCTGGCTGCCCCAGTAGGTGACGTCGCCCACGGTCACGCCCACCTCCTCGAAGGTCTCGCGCACCACCGCATCCTCCAGCGTCTCGCCCGGCTCGACGAACCCCGCGAGCAGCGAGAAGAACGGCGCCGGGAAGGTCGGGTTGCGGGCCAGCAGGATGCGCCCGTCGTCGCGCTCGATCAGCGTGATGACGGCGGGCGCCAGGCGCGGGAAGGCGACCAGACCGCAGCGGGGGCAGCGCCGGGACCGCTCGCCCCGGGCCGGCTCGGTGGGCGTGGCGCAGTGGCCGCAGAAGCGGTGGCTCCGCTGCCAGTCGACCAGTTGGGCGGCGCGGCCCGCGACGGTCCACGTGACCTCGTCGAGCGTGCCCCACAACGCGCGCAGGTCACGGAACAGGTCGAGGTCGACGTCGGCCTCGTCGCGCACGTCGACCGCGAAGCACCAGCGACCGTCGAGCGTACCGAGGAACAGCCCGTCGCTCGGCGCCCGGTCGTCGACGACGAACACGGAGCGGCCCTCGTGCACCGCCACGACCAGCGCGGGGCCGTCGGGGGCGTCGCCGTCGGGCGGCTCGGTCAGCGGCGTGAACGGCACGCCATCTGTCTAGCGTCGCGACCGTCGCGACGGCGCAGCAGGCGAGCCCCCAAGGATGCACGGCCGCGGCGTGCGTGTGGCGCACGGGATGCAGGTCAGAGGAGGGCGGCGGCGAACCGGTCGTGATGATCCATCCACCAGCGGCGCCGGCGGTCATATTTCTCCATGCCCCCGGTCCGCTTCGACATCGCGACGGCGTTCGGGTCGCCGGCGTCGACGCGGCGCCGGACGGCTGCTTCGATGCGGTCGATGGCATCGTCCATGGCCGCGAGCAGCTCCGCCCGACCGTCCCGGTCCAGCCCGTAGGCATCGGCGACGAGTCGTAGCCGTGCCGGCCGATCGGCGGGCCGCCAGCCGAGCCGGGCCTGGTCGAGGTCGTCGTCGATCGGTACACAGAGGCGGGCGAGCTGGGCCACGTCGTAGACGGGGCGGCCTGGGGCAGCGAACTCGAAGTCGAGCAGCGCAACGGCGCTGCCGTCACGGAAGACGACGTTCGAAAGCTCCACGTCGTTGTGGCACACGAACGTCCCGCCCGCCGGGTCAGCCAGACTGTCGTCCCAGGTGAGGCCCCGAGGGTCGAACCCGCGGGCGGCGTCGTGCAGCCCGCGCAGCAGCCTGGCGACGGACGCCAGCGTGGTGTCGGACTGGCTCCACTCCGGATAGGGCGCCACGGGGACCTCGCCGTCGATGAACACGAGGCGCTCGCGTCCGTCCCCGTCGATACCGACGGGTAACGAAGCGCCCTCGAAGCCGGCGTGCCTCACCGCCCGCAGAAAGGCGTGGATCGAACCGGAGTGCGGACTCGAGGGGCGAAGGACATGCGGACCGACGCGGACGACCAGGCCCGCGTTCGCGATGCCGCCATCGAGGTGCTGCTCAGCCACACGGCCACCTTGACAGACGAGTAGTCAGCCGCCCGCTTCCCGTCGACGACGGCATGCGCGCATCAGCGAGATCCGTCGTCTGGCGCGTGCTGATCACCGCCGCCGCGCGGCGCCGGCCGTGCGGGACGTCCGGCGGCTCAGCCCATGACCGGCCACGACCACATCGAGAGCGGTCAGGTGACGTGCGTGACGGGCGGCGCGCCGGCGTCGAGGCGACGGTCGATCTCGGCGCCCATGATGCGGCAGTCCGTCGCGGGGTGGTCGTAGCGGCATAGCAGCGCCCCGCCCAGGTAGGCGCGGGCCCGCAGCAGCCGCTCGATCTCGGCGTCGAGTACCGCCAGCCGGCGGGACGCGATGGCCTTCCACGCGTCGACATCGGGCGCGTCGAGGACGCCGGCGATGTCGTCGAGGGACAGGCCCGCGTCCTGCAGCATGCCGACGAACACCAGGCGCCGCAGGGTGGCGGGCCGGTAGCGGCGCTGGCCGGACCGGCGCTCGTCGGCCGCCACCAGCCCGCGGCGCTCGTAGTAGCGCACGGTCGAGGTGGCGACCCCCGCGCGGCGGGCCGCCTCGCCGATCGTCAGCAGGTGCTCGGCGGTGTCCATGCGGACACTTGACTTGAAGTCGGGTTCAACCGTCAAGGTCGACGCATGGCACCGCACCAGCCCATCACCGACGTCCCCAACCACCACGCCCACCATCCCGGCTTCGCCGGGGTCTCCGGACTGCTGTGCGCCCTCGGCATGGCCGTCGGACGCAGCGCCGCCGCCGATCTGGCCATCCGGCTCGTCGACCTGCACCCGGGCGACCACGTCGTCGACGTGGGCTGCGGGCCGGGGGCGGCCGCCCGCCGCGCGGCGCGTGCCGGTGCGAGGGTCACCGGCGTCGATCCGGCACCCGTCATGCTCTCGGTGGCGCGCCGGCTCACGCGGGGTGGCGCCGTGACCTACCTCGAGGGCAAGGCCGAGGCGCTCCCGCTCGGCGACGGCAGCGCCCACGCGCTGTGGGCCATCGCCACCGTGCACCACTGGCCGGACGTCGAGGCAGGCGTCGCCGAGGCGCTGCGGGTGCTCGACACCGGCGGCCGCTTCCTCGCCGTCGAGCGCCGGTCCCGGCCCGGGGCGACCGGCCTGGCCAGCCACGGGTGGACAGACGAGCAGGCCGGGGCGTTCGCGGCGCTGTGCCGCACGGCCGGGTTCGCCGACGTCCGCCGTGAGCCGCACCGAGCGGGCCGCCGGTCGCTCGTCGCGGTCCTCGCCACGAAGCCCTGAGGCGGTCACATTTCGGCGCCCTGGATCGTCAGATCGGCGGTGCCGCACGGAGCGGGACCCCGAGAACCACGACAGGAGAGCACTCCCGTGAGCCAGCGACTGAACATCGCCGCCGAGTCCCCCGAGCTGTACGAGGCGTGCCTCGGCGTGGAGGGCTACCTGCATCGGTCGGTCGACCCGGCCCTGTACGAGCTCGTCAAGCTGCGCGCGTCGATGATCAACGAGTGCACCTACTGCGTCGACATGCACAGCCACGACGCGCTCGCCGCCGGCGAGACCCCGACCCGGCTGTTCGCGGTGGCGGCCTGGCGCGAGGCGCCGTTCTTCACGCCCGCCGAGCGGGCCGCCCTGGCCCTCACCGACTCGGTCACCCTCCTCGGCAGTGGCGGCATCCCCGACGACGTGTGGAACGAGGCGGCCGCCCACTTCGACAGCAAGGAGCTCATCGACCTGGTGGGGGCCATCGCCATGATCAACCTCTGGAACCGCATCGCGGTGCCGCTGCGCTCCACCCCGCGCAGCGCCGCGGCCGCCTGACGGGCTGCGGCCCCTGCGCCCGGCGGGGGCGGCCGCCCGGCTGGTAAGCACTGGGGCCCATGACCAGTCGACGATCCCGGCCAGGCCGCGAGCTGCTCGGCGCCGTGGCGGCCGGCCTGGTGCTGTGGCTGGCGGGCTGCGGCGACGACGGTGGCGGCGGGAGCGGGGGCGACGACGACGCCTCGGGGGGTGCCGACGGCGACGGGGTCGCGCTCTACCAGCAGTCGTGCGCCTCGTGCCACGGCGAGGACCTGCGGGGGACCGACCGCGGGCCGTCCCACCTGTCGCAGGTCTACGAGCCCGGCCACCACCCCGACGAGTCGTTCCGCGTCGCCATCACCCAGGGCTCGCCCGCCCACCACTGGCAGTTCGGCGACATGCCCCCGGTGCCGGGGCTCGACGACGACGAGATCGACGCGATCATCGCCTACATCCGCTCGCAGCAGGAGGCCGAGGGCTTCGAGCCCTACCCGCCGTCGTGAGCGGCACCGCCTGCGGTGACGTCGGCGAACCGCGGCGCGCCGGGCTCGGGCGCGACCCGGGTGGCCGTGGCCACGTAGCTGATGGCGTGGTACCAGCCCGTGAGCAGCAGCAGGTCGAGGATCTCGCGCTCGTCGAGCTCGGCGGCGAGGCGGGCCCACGTGGCGTCGGCCAGGTCGGCGGTGTCGTGCAGCTCGTCGACCGCCGCGATCAGCACCCGCTCGCGTTCGTCGGCCCAGCACGGGTCGGCGGGCGATCCGCGGGTCAGCGAGGCGACCTGCGTGGCGTCGAGCCCGGCGCGCTCGCCGAAGAACGCAACGTGGACGCCCCACTCGTACTCGCAGCCGCACCGGGCGCAGGTGCGGTCGATGACGATCTCCCGCTCGCGCAGGCTCAGGCTCAGCTCGCGACCCAGCTCGTAGCCACCCCACGTCGACATCGCCCTCGCCATGGGCATGTTCCGCACGAAGGTGCGGAACAGCCCGATCGGGGGCACGCCCGGCGGCATCATCGAGCGCAGCTGGTCGGCCACGTCGTCGGGGTAGGGCGGTTCGAGCGGGGCGATGCGGCTGCTGCGGGTCATCGAATGCCACCTCTGTTTCGGAATCAGAAACGCCGATGACCACATGGTAGGTTTCGGTTATCGAAACATCAAGGGGTGAGGCGAGCGAGGTGCCGACGCCGGGTCGCCCGGTACGGGGGTCGACGACCGGTCGCCCGCTCATGGCGGCGCTCGACCTGCTCGGCCGGCGCTGGGCGCTGCGCGTCCTGTGGGAGCTGCGCGACGGGCCGATCGGCGCCCGCGCCCTGCGCCAACGCTGCGACGGCATGTCGTCCAGCGTCCTCTACGAGCGCCTGCGCGAGCTGACCAGCGCCGGCCTGGTCGCCCGCGACGACGCCGACCGCTACCGGCTGACCCGGCTCGGGGCCTCGCTGGGCGCCGCCATCGAGCCCCTCGACCGGTGGGCGACGGCGTGGGCGCGGTCGCGGCGCTGACGCCGGGCGGGCGCCGGAACCGGCAGGCGCCGGGATGCGACACGGCGCGGGCGGGTACGGCAGCCTGGCCGAGGCCCGGCCGCGGCCGTGCGCGCCATCAGGATCATCGACGGCCGCGTCCACGACACCGCCGAACCCGGATCGTGAGCGCCGAGCCGGTCAGGCGGCCGCGGGGTAGCGCACGTAGGTGTCGATGAGCAGCAGGCCCAGCTCGCGGTCGTGAGCGACATCGGGCTCGACCAGCTCGCGCTCGACCAGGTCTCCCACCAGCCGCCGGGTGATCGCGTCGACGGTGAGGTCGTCGGTGTGGTGGCGCCAGGCGTCGCGCTCGGCGTCGTCGGCGAAGCAGTAGGCCTTCCACGACACCGAGAACCGCAGGTCGTCCCAGTCGTAGCGGCCGACCACCTCGCCGTCGGGCCGCGCCAGCGGCCAGCGGCCGCCGGGCCCGGCCGCCAGGGTGGCGCCGGCGCCGGTCGCGGGCGCCTCGGTGCCGGGCGCCACCGGGTCGACGGCGTGGAACACGCTGTCGGTGTCGAGCACCACCGCGGTGTTGGCGCGCACGGGGTGGACGACCGGAGCCCCGTCGGGCCCGTCCGGCCAGTAACGCAGCGCGCCGCCCTCGCCGTCGCGGAAGTACGCGATGCCGGTGGCGATGCGGAGCCGCCAGGGATCGAACAGGTCCGAGTGGTGCATGACCACCAGCAGCCACTGCGGCACGTTCCTGCGGCTGGCGCCCCGGAACTCGGGGACGTCGGTGTGTACGGCCAGCTCCTGGCCGGGCACCATCAGGTTGGCGAAGGCGATGGCCGGCTCGACGATCGGCCGGTCGTACAGGTCGACCGCGGCGCGGACGAGCCCGGGGTTGTGCAGGAACGACTCGACCCCGCCGATGTGCTCGGCGCCGTCGTAGGCATACTCCTCGCGGAAGTAGCTGGTGCGCGCGGCGAGGGTGGCGACGTCCGCTCCGGGCCCGCGCGCACCGCCGGTGCGCAGGAAGTGCTGCACGCTGTCGTGGCGGGGGAACAGCCCGCGCCCGATGTCGAGGTCGATGTGCTCGTCCTCGCCGTAGATGCGGTAGCGACCGAAGCGGTGGGCCAGGTCGACCAGCCGCTCGGCGTCGCCGGCATCGGTGTAGAGCGGATCGACGGCGATCACCGGTGCGGCCATGCCGCCGACCCTATCCGGTAGGTGACCAGATCGATCCAGTTGCCGGCGGCAGCACGCGCCTCCCTCGGAGATCACCGGTACGGACGTCCCCTAGACGACGGACGTCACCCTCCACTCATCGCCGCGCGATCGTGTCAGACGACGTCGCGGTAGCGAGCCTCCCAGGCCGTGGGGTCGTCCTCGGCAACGGGGTCGGCGTGGCCCGTGTCGAGCAGCTCGACCAGGTGGTCGAGGCACACGTGGTAGCCGGCGGCGGTGTTGACGACAGGTGTGCCGGCGTCGCCGAGCCAGGTGGTGAGGACCAGCAGCGTTCCCTCGTCGGTCGGGTCGAGCTCCCAGCGCAGCAGGTCGCTGTCCCAGGTCCACTCGAACACCCGGGGCGGGTCCCACACGCGGATGGTGCCGGGCACGGACGGCGGGTCGAGCTCGTACCTGGCCACGACCTCGGGCCAGAACGGCAGCTCGATCCTGGCGCCCTGGCGCCGCTCGCCGACCATGTCGCAGGGCATCCACTGCGCCAGGTGCTCGGACTCGGTGAGGGCGCGCCACACCTTGTCGGGCGAGTGGCGGAGCCGGCGCTCGTAGCGCAGGCCGACCTGGTCGCCGTCTCGCAGCACGGTCCCGAGGGGCTGTTGGGTGGTGGTCATGGTCCCTCCATGGTGTCGAGGTGGGCTTCGAGGGCATCGAGGCGGGTCGCCCAGGCCGCGCGGTAGGGCTCCAGCCACTCGTCGAGCTCGCGCAGCGGCTCGGGCCGCAACCGGTACAGGCGGCGCTGGGCGTCGGATCGCACGGCGACCAGGCCGGCCTGGCGCAGCACCTTGAGGTGCTTCGAGACCGTGGGCTGGGCGAGCGGCAGCGCCGCGACGAGGTCGCCGACCGAGCACTCGCCGACCAGGAGCAGGTCGAGGATGCGGCGCCGGTGCGGCTCGGCCAGGACGGCGAACATGGCCATATATAGCTATAGGGCAATATTGCCGTCAAGCGATGAATAGCGCAGGCTCACCCACGCCGCGTCATGGGGCTTGACCCGCGGGTCAAGTCTCGGGTTGGCTGTCCCCAGTCCTCACTGCCGGGAGCCACGCGATGACGACCACCGACCGACCCACGCCGGCCGGCACCGCCACCATCGACAAGGAGGCGCTCAAGCGGAAGTACGCCGAAGAACGGGCCAAGCGGCTGCGCCCCGACGGCAACGACCAGTACCTGCAGCTCAAGGACCAGCTCGCCCACTACCTCGAGGACCCGTACACGCCGGTCACGCCGCGCGAGCCGCTGACCGACCACGTGACCGTGGCGTTCATCGGCGGCGGCTTCGCCGGCCTCGTCACCGGCGCGCGCCTCAAGGAGGCGGGCGTCGACGACGTGCGCATCATCGAGAAGGGCGGCGACTTCGGCGGCACCTGGTACTGGAACCGCTACCCCGGCGCCCAGTGCGACACGGCCTCGTTCGTGTACATGCCCCTGCTGGAAGAGACCGGGCACATGCCCACCGAGAAATACGCGCACGCGCCCGAGATCCTCGAGCACTGCCAGCGCATCGGCAAGCAGTACGGGCTGTACGACAACGCCCTGGTCCACACGCAGGTCACCGACATGACCTGGGACGACGAGCGGTCGCGCTGGCGCATCCGCACCAACCGTGGCGACGACTTCACCGCCCGGTTCGTCGCCATGGGCACCGGTCCCCTGCACGTCCCGAAGCTGCCGGGCATCCCCGGCATCGGGTCGTTCTCCGGCCACTCCTTCCACACCAGCCGCTGGGACTACGCCTACACGGGCGGCGACCACACGGGCGCGCCGATGGACCGCCTGGGCGACACCCGGGTCGCGATCATCGGCACCGGCGCCACGGCGGTGCAGTGCGT
>DASSCS010000076.1:0-93412 GCA_035697515.1 Acidimicrobiales bacterium | reverse complement strand
CAACGCTTCATGATCGCGTCGAGCGAGTCGGCCTGCGCCACGAACGAGTCGGTCGTCCGCTGCAGGTTGAGCACCGAGTGCGAGACATCGCCCGGGTCGGACGGCGCGTAGAACGAGAGCTGCGAGGCCTCGTGCCACAGGCCCATCGGCACGAGCACGAACCGACGGTCGTCCGGCTTGACACTGTTCACGTAGGCGATGGCCCGGGGTGTTGGATCGATCGTGACAACGGTCAACCCGCGACCGTGCAGCTCGAGGTCGAACGAGATGTCCTCGCCGGCGCCCGCGCAGTAGGCCACGGCCCCGGGCCGGACGACGTCCTCCGGCACCCACCACCCCGAGTGGGACGACCCCAGCCTGACGAGGTCGTCGCGGGGGCGGACCCTGAGCATCGGGGACAGCAACGCCCGCCTCGATCGGCTCGACGCCTTCCGGGCGAAGCGCTTGGCCCGCAGTCGGGTGCTCGATGTGCTCACGGTGCCGGCCTGCTCCTCGGGGCTCGTCGGAGGTTGGGAGAGAGTGGCACACGGGCACCGGCTCCGCCCGGTCGCCGCTCGCGGCGATCCCGCCGAGACGGCGGGCCCTCGGGTGTCGCTGGTTCCACCCGAGAGCGGCGACAATGGGCCTGTGAAACCCGTGCTGCCCGACGTGCTCGCCCTCCGCTACGCCAGCGAGCCGATGGTCGAGCTGTGGAGCCCCGAGCGCAAGGTGCGGCTCGAGCGCGAGCTGTGGGTGGCGGTCATGGCCGCGCAGCGCGACCTCGGTGTCGACATCCCCGCCGAGGCCATCGACGACTATCGGGCGGTCATCGACACGGTCGACCTCGACTCGATCGAGGCCCGCGAGCGGGTCAACCGCCACGACGTCAAGGCCCGCGTCGAAGAGTTCTCGGCCCTCGCCGGCCACGAGCACGCGCACATGGGCATGACGTCGCGCGACCTGACCGAGAACGTCGAGCAGCTGCAGATCCGCCGGGCGCTCGAGCTGGTCCGCGACCGCATGGTCACGACGCTGGCCCGGCTGGCCGAGCGGGCGGCCGAGCACGCCACGCTGGTCATGGCCGGCCGCACCCACAACGTTGCCGCCCAGGCCACCACCCTGGGCAAGCGCTTCGCCAACGCCGGCGAGGAGTTGCTCCAGGCCTACCACCGGGTCGAGGACCTGCTCGCCCGCTACCCGCTGCGGGGCATCAAGGGCCCGGTCGGCACCCAGCAGGACCAGCTCGACCTGCTGGGCGGCGACCCTGCGCTGGCCGACCGGCTGGAAGAGGCCGTGCTGGCCCACCTGGGCTTCACCGGGGCGCTCACGAACGTGGGGCAGGTCTACCCCCGTTCGCTCGACTTCGACGTGGTGGCCGCCCTGGCGCAGGCCACGGCCGGGCCGGCCAGCCTGGCCACCTCCATCCGGCTCATGGCCGGCCACGAGCTGGTGACCGAGGGGTTCGCCCCCGGCCAGGTGGGCAGCTCGGCCATGCCCCACAAGATGAACACGCGCTCCTCAGAGCGGGTCAACGGGCTGGCCGTGGTGGTGCGGGGGTACCTGTCGATGGTGTCCGAGCTGATGGGCGACCAGTGGAACGAGGGCGACGTGTCGTGCTCGGTGGTGCGCCGCGTGGCCGTGCCCGGCGCCTTCCTCGCCACCGACGGTCTGTTCGAGACGATCCTGTCGGTGCTCGACGGGTTCGGCGCCTACCCGGCCGTCGTCGCCCGCGAGCTCGACCGCTACCTGCCGTTCCTCGCCACCACCAAGGTGCTGGTGGCCGCCCTACGCCGGGGCGTGGGCCGCGAGCAGGCGCACGACGCCATCAAGGAGCACGCCGTGGCCGTCGCCCTGGCCCAGCGCGAGGGTGCGGCGGGCAACGACCTGGCCGAGCGGCTGGCCGCCGACGAGCGGCTGGGCCTCGACCGGCCGGCCGTCGACGCCGTGCTGGCCGACCCGGTGGGGTTCGTGGGCAACGCTCCCCGCCAGGTCGAGGCGTTCGCCCGCCAGGTCGAGGCCATCGCGGCCGCTCACCCCGATGCGGCCCGCTACCGTCCGGAACCGATCCTCTAGCCGGCCGGGCTGTCGTGATGCCGCCCGCCACCGTCCCCGACCGTCCCCATCCGTCGCCTCAGCCGGCCTGGCGCCGCCGGCTGCGGCCCGGCTCCCACGGAGGGCCCCGATGACCGACCTCGGCCTGCCGCACGTCCACACCGGCAAGGTCCGCGACATCTACGCCGTCGACGACGACCGCCTGCTCATGGTCACCAGCGACCGCATCTCCGCCTTCGACGTGGTGATGGACGAGCCCATCCCGCACAAGGGCCGGGTGCTCACCGCCATGTCGGCGTTCTGGTTCGGCCTGCTCGACGGCGTGGTGCCCGGCCACCTCGTCTCGACCGACCTGAACGACCTGCCGCCGGCGGTGCAGAAGGTGGCCGGCGAGGCCGACCTGGCCGGGCGGGTCATGCTCACCCGCCGGGCCGACATGCTGCCGGTCGAGTGCATCGTGCGTGGGTACATCACCGGCTCGGCGTGGAAGGAGTACCGGTCGGCCGGCACCATGCACGGCATCGTGCTGCCCAAGGGCCTGCTCGAGTCCGACCGCCTGCCCGAGCCCGTGTTCACCCCGTCGACCAAGGCCGACGTGGGCGACAAGGACGAGAACATCAGCTTCGCCGCCGCGGCCGGCCTGATCGGCGAGTCCCTGGCGGCCAAGGTGCGCGACGTCTGCCTCTTGCTGTACCGGCGAGGCGCCGACTGGGCCCGCGAGCGGGGCATCATCATCGCCGACACGAAGTTCGAGCTGGGGCTGGTCGAGGGCGAGCTGGTGCTGTGCGACGAGGTGCTGACGCCCGACTCGTCGCGCTTCTGGCCCATGGATGCCTGGCAGCCGGGCAGCACGCCACCGTCGTTCGACAAGCAGCCGGTGCGCGACTACCTCGACGGGCTCCACTGGGACAAGTCGCCGCCGCCCCCGGCGCTGCCGGACGACGTGGTGGCCGCCACCAGCGCCCGCTACATCGAGGCCTACGAGCGCATCACCGGCCGGTCGTTCGCCGACTGGCCCGGGGTGGACGGCTCGGCAGGCGCCGGTGGCTGAACCGGCCGCCACCCCCGGCGGCGGCACGCCGGGCGACGGCCGGGGGCAGCCCGACGGCGGCCCGGGATCCGGGCCCACCTACCGGCCCGGGCACCGCCAAGAGGGGTGGGACCTGCGCTTCGACTGGGGCGCCGATGGCCTGGCCGCCATCGCCGACGGCGCGGCCGTCGTGGTGGTGGTCGACGTGCTGCGGTTCACCAGCGCGGTGTCGGTGGCGGTGGGCCGGGGCGCGGTCGTCCTGCCCTTCCCGTGGGGCCGCGGCGATGCCGCCCGCGCCTACGCCGCCGGCCACGGCGCCGAGCTGGCCGGCCGGCGCGAGCACGGTGCCTGGTCGCTGTCGCCCACCGACCTGGCCAGACTTCCCGCGGGCACCCGCCTCGTGCTGCCGTCGCCCAACGGCTCGGCGCTCGCGTTCGCCGCCCGCGACGGCGTGCCCGGCGCCCGGGTGCTGGCCGGCTGCCTGCGCAACGCGGCCGCCGTGGCCGCGGTGGCGGGCGCCGCGGCTGGGCCGGTGGCCGTGGTGGCGGCCGGCGAGCACTGGCACGACGCCGCGGGAGGTTCGCTGCGCCCGTCGGTCGAGGACCTGCTGGGCGCCGGTGCGGTGCTGCGGGCGCTGGTCGAGGTGGCCGGCCGGCCCGGCGACTCGGCGTCCCCCGAGGCCCGGGCCGCCATGGCCGCCTTCGACGTCGCCCGCGCCGACCTGGGCGGCTGGCTGGCCCGGTCGGGCTCGGGGCGCGAGCTCGCCTCCATCGGGTTCGACGACGACGTCGCCACCGCGGCCGTCCTCGACGCCGAGGCGGTCGCTCCCGTGCTCGACGGGCCCGCGTTCTCGGCGGTCGTGGCCTCCGCCGCCGGGCATCTACGCTGACGCCATGCAGTTCTCGGTGCTGGTCGAAACCCGTCTGCGCGAGGGCGTGGCCGATCCCGAGGGGGCGACGATCGAGCGGTCGCTGCCGGCCCTCGGCTTCGACGGGGTGACGGGGGTGCGGGTCGGCAAGTGCTTCCGCTTCACCATCGAGTCGGGCGACGAGGCGGCGGCGCGCGCCGAGGTCGACGACATGTGCAAGCGCTTCCTCGCCAACCCGGTCATCGAGGACAGCACCGTCACGCTGGAGCCCGCGACCGGCTGACCGCTGTCGGGCTGCGCGCCCGACCGGTCGGCGGCGGGGCGCCGGGGGTCATTGCCGGCCCGCCGCCACGGCTACGCTCGCCTGCATGGCCCGCTGCAGCCCGCACGCCCGACCCCGAGGCAGCGACTGATGGCCGCGGTCGTCGGCGTCGTCGTGTTCCCCGGGTCGAACTGCGAGCTCGACGTGGTCGAGGCCGTGCGTTCGCTCGGCGGCGAGGGGCGGCTGCTGTGGCATGCCGACACCTCGCTGGCCGGGGTCGACGCCGTGGTGCTACCGGGGGGCTTCGCCCACGGCGACTACCTGCGCCCGGGCGCCATCGCCCGCTTCTCGCCCATCATGGCGGCGGTGCGCGCGCACGCCGGCGCCGGCGGGCCGGTCGTGGGCATCTGCAACGGCTTCCAGGTGCTGTGCGAGGCCGGGCTGCTGCCGGGCGCCCTGCAGAAGAACGCCGGGCTCAAGTTCCTGTGCCGGCCCGCCCGCCTGCGGGTCGAGGCTGGGGGCACGGCGCTGACCACCGGGGTCGAGGTGGGCACCGAGCTGAGCATCCCCATCAACCACTTCGAGGGCAACTACACCTGCGAGCCCGGCACCCTGGCCGAGCTGCGGGCCGACGACCGCGTCGTGCTCCGCTACGTCGACAACCCCAACGGCTCGGTCGACGACATCGCCGGCATCTGCTCGGCGGGCCGCAACGTCGTGGGCCTGATGCCCCACCCCGAGCGGGCCTCGCACCCGTTGCTCGGGTCGACCGACGGCGTGCCCCTGCTGCGGTCGATGCTCGTCACCGCGGGCGCGCTGACCGCCTGAGGCCCGCCCGGGCCGGGTGTCTGGCTCGCCCTGCCGGGGGTCAGCTGCTGCGGCTGATGCCGGCCTTCTCGAGCACGGCCGCCGGCACGCCCACCTCGCGCCAGGTCGTATAGGTGATCCCCTTGCGCTCGCTGTAGGGAGCGGCCGACTTGACGAAGGCCTTTTCGAGCTGGCCGATGTCGACGTTTGACGCGCTCGCGTCGAGGGCATCCTGCAGGTCCGCCCGCTCCTGCACGAGATGCACGCGCTTGAGCGGGTCGGCCGATGCGATCTCGGAGTCGATGGTGTCGAGGCGCTTCTTGAGCGATTCCGGCGACCGCTTACGACCACGACGCGGCTTGTTGGCTTCGAGCGCTTCCAGGTAGCGGCGCACCGCCCGTCCTTGCTCCCGACCTTCGGCCAGGGCCGCCTTGTGCTCGCTGCTCATGGGGGTTCGCTTGCGGGTTGACTGGGGCATGGCGCGACAGCATATTTCGCTTTGCGCCGGCGCGCCCATTTGGGCCGAAGCTGGCCTGTGCGACACCGTCCACGGCGGGTGCCGGCACCGCTGGCGCGGTGGCCTAACCTTCGGCCGTGCCCGACGATGCGCCGATCCACCGAGCCCTCGGGCTCAGCGACGACGAGGCCGCCTCCATCGAGACGATCCTCGGTCGCACGCCGAACCACCTGGAACTGGCCATGTACGCGGTGATGTGGTCGGAGCACTGCTCGTACAAGTCCAGCCGGCTGCACCTGCGCCGACTGCCGACCGAGGGACCCGAAGTGCTCGTCGGCCCGGGCGAGAACGCGGGGGTGGTCGACGCGGGCGACGGCATCGCCGTGGCGTTCCGCATCGAGAGCCACAACCATCCGTCCGCCATCGAGCCGTACCAGGGCGCGGCCACCGGCATCGGCGGCATCCTGCGCGACGTCTTCACCATGGGGGCTCGGCCCATCGCGCTGATGGACCCTCTCCGCTTCGGTCCGTTGTCGGACCCTCACAGTCGGTGGATTGCCGAGGGAGTCGTGTCCGGAATCAGCGGTTATGGCAACTCGGTCGGGGTGCCCACCGTCGGCGGTGAGACCGTCTTCGACGAGACCTATCAGGACAACCCGCTCGTGAACGTGTTCTGCCTCGGGTTGTTGCCTGTCGAGCGTCTGGTCCTGGGCCGGGCGAGCGGTGTGGGCAACCTGGCCGTGCTGTTCGGCTCGACGACCGGGCGCGACGGCATCGGGGGCGTGTCGGTGCTCGCGTCGGCCGGCTTCGGCGACGACGCCGACGATGCGTCCAAGCGCCCCAGCGTGCAGGTGGGTGACCCGTTCGAGGAGAAGCGGCTGATCGAGGCCTGCCTCGAGATGCTCGACGCCGAGCTGGTGGTCGGCATCCAGGACCTGGGGGGCGCGGGCCTCACGTGCGCCACCAGCGAGACGGCGAGCCGGGGCGGCGTGGGCATGGACGTGTACGTCTCCGAGGTGCCCAAGCGCGAGACGGGCATGCAGCCCTTCGAGGTCATGACGAGCGAGAGCCAGGAGCGCATGCTCGCCATCGTCGAGCCTCGGCACCTCGACGACGTGCTCGCCATCTGCGACCGGTGGGAGATCACGGCCGCGGTGGTCGGCACGGTCACCGCCGGGGGCGCGCTGCGCATCCTCGACCGGCCCGACGGCGAGGTGCTGGCCGACGTGCCTGCGGCCTCGTTGCACGAGGACGCCCCGCTGCTCGACCGCCCCCGGGCCGAGCCCGCCGACCGGGCCGCCCGCCTGGCCGACTCGGCCGACGACGCCCTGCCGTCGCCCCGCGATCCGGGCGCCGACCTGCTCGAGCTGCTCTACGACACGTCCTGGGTGTCGAGCCAGTACGACCACCAGCTCTTCCTCAACACGGTGCACGGCCCGGGCGGCGACGCCGGCGTGCTGCGGCTCAAGCATCCCGCCAGCGGCGCCGACACCGGCCGGGCGCTCGCCATGACGTGCGACGGCAACCATCGCTGGTGCGCGCTCGATCCCCGCCGGGGCACCGCGCTGGTGGTGGCCGAGGCCGTCGCCAACCTGGCCTGCACCGGCGCCCGGCCCCTGGCGCTCGTCAACTGCCTCAACTTCGGCAACCCCGAGCACCCGGAGACGATGTGGCAGCTCTCCGAGGCGATCGACGGCATGAGCGAGGCATGCCGGGCCCTCGGCCTGCCGGTCGTGGGCGGCAACGTCAGCCTCTACAACGAGAGCCGGGGGCGCGACATCGACCCGACGCCCGTCGTGGCGGTCGTCGGCATGATCGACCGGCTGGTGACGCCTCCGCCGGGGGCCGGGTTGGTGGCCGGCACCCGCCTGGTGGCTCTGGGCCACGAGCCCGACACGCTGTCGGGCTCGCATTGGGCGTGGCGGCGGGGGCACAAGGCCGGTGCACCGCCGGCCCTCGACCTGGCGGCGCACCGGGCGGTGTGCGACCTGGCGCGCGACCTCGTCGCCGACGGCCTGGTGCTGGGCGTGCACGACACCGCCGACGGCGGCCTGGGGGTGGCCCTCGCGGAGATGGTCGCCGCCGGCGGGGTGGGGGCCGTGGTGCGCGTGCCGGAGGGCGCCGACCATCGGTGGCTCTTCGGCGAGACGCCCAGCCGGTTCGTGCTGTCGGTCGACCCGGCGGCGATCGGCGAGCTGCACCGCCGCCACACGGCGGCGGGGGTGCCGGCCGCGATCATCGGCGAGGCCGGCGGCGACCGCCTCGTGATCGAGGGCCTGGCCGGTGGCGCCAACGTCGATCTGGCCGTCGGGGACGTGATCGCCGCGTGGCGGGGCGCGCTGCCGTCCGTGCTCGGCCACGGCACCGCCCAGTAGCCGCCCGCACCCCATCCCCGCCGCCGGCCCGGCCCGGGCCCGGCTCGCACCACCTCGACTGCACGACTCCTCGACCGAGTTCCCGAGGCAATGGGTTCCGTTCGGGGCAGGACGAGGCAATAGGTGCCGAATACGGCACCTATTGCCTCAGGCGGCCTGAACCGGCACCTATTGCCTCGGGCAAGTGGGTGCGGCCGCCCGGCCGCCAGACCCGGCGCCGGTCAGCGGGGCGACTGGTCGGGGGTCGACCGCTCGCCGTCGGTGCCGTCGAGCGACAGGGCGCCCACCAGGCCGGCCTCGGCCTCGTCGATGGCCACGTCCGGCTGCAGGTCGTGGACGATCTTCCACATCAGCTTGTCGAGCACGAGGAACTTGGCGATCCACAGCACGCCGAAGCCGGCGAGCTGGGCGACGGCGTTGATGGCGGTCGAGCCCCAGCGCTCGTCGGCGTAGTCGACCGCGAACAGCGACAGGATCATGCCCAGCGCCGACATGACCCAGAACGGCACCACCTCGCCCCACAGGCGGTTCTTGCCCGTCTGGCTCCACGTCCAGCGGCGGTTGATGAGGTAGTTGGGCACGGCGCCCGCCGACACCGACACCAGGTTGGAGGAGATGGCGCCCCACTGCAGCGCGCCGTTGAAGATCCAGAACACGGGCTGGCCGACGGCGATGGCCACGACCGATGCCGTGGAGTACTTCATGAGCTTGCGGATCGTCGGCGAGCGCATGTCGATCAGCATCGGCGGAAGAGTAGGGGACGCAGGCGGTCGTGTCCGCTGCGACACCGCTGGTCGGGCCCGGTTCGCCTCGGGGGGTGCCCGGCACGGCAGACTGGACGTGTGATCGACGCGCGCGAGTCGGGGCCGGCGGCAGCCGACGACGGGGACGCCGACCATGTGAGGGAAGCGTGCGGTGTGTTCGCCGTCCACGCCCCCGGGCAATCTGTCGCCCATCTGACCTACCTGGGCCTCTTCGCGCTGCAGCACCGCGGTCAGGAGGCCGCGGGCATGGCCGTGAGCGACGGCGAGCAGCTCACCGTGGTCAAGGACCAGGGCCTGGTCGCCAGTGTGTTCGACGACCGCACGCTGGCCGGCCTCGTGGGGCACCTGGCCATCGGGCACTGCCGCTACTCGACCACCGGCTCGTCGACCTGGCGCAACGCCCAGCCCGCATACCGGTCGGTGGGCGAGCAGATGTTCGCGCTCGGCCACAACGGCAACCTGGTGAACACCGAGGCGCTCGCCAAGGAGGCGGGCATGCTCGAGGGCACAGTCACCAGCGACAGCGACCTGGTGGCCGAGCTGATCGCCGCCGAGCTGGCGACGCACATCGAGAGCGACCCCGAGGTGGCGGCGCTCGCCGCCGTCGACGCGGGCCGGCGGTCGCCCGGTCCCGACACACGGGACGGGTCCGGCGACGACGACCGCAGCGCACCGCCGCCCGCCGCCCTCGAGCAGGCCGTGGCGGCGGTGATGCCCCGCCTGGAGGGCGCCTTCTCGTTCGTGGTCATGGACGAGACCCGGGCCATCGGCGTGCGTGATCCGCACGGCTTCCGCCCCCTGTGCCTGGGCCGGCTCGAGGCGGGCGAGGTGGCCCAGGCGGGCTGGGTGATGGCGTCCGAGACCCCGGCGCTCGACATCGTGGGCGCCGAGTTCGTGCGCGAGCTCGAGCCGGGCGAGATGGTCGTGGTCGACGACGACGGCATCCGCTCGCTGCACCCCTTCGGCGACGAGGCGGTCGATCCCCACCTGTGCCTCTTCGAGTTCGTCTACTTCGCCCGCCCCGACAGCCGGCTCTACGGCCAGAGCGTGCATCAGGCCCGCATCCGCATGGGCGAGGAGCTGGCCGAGCACGCGCCGGTCGAGGCCGACATGGTGATGGGCGTGCCCGAGTCGGGCGTGCCGGCGGCCGAGGGCTTCGCCCGGGCCAGCGGCATCCCGTTCGGCCAGGGCCTGGTCAAGAACCGCTACGTCGGCCGCAGCTTCATCGCCCCCAACCAGGAGATGCGGGCACGGGCGGTGCGCCTGAAGCTCAACCCGCTGCGCGAGAACATCACGGGCAAGCGACTGGTGGTGGTCGACGACACGATCGTGCGGGGCACCACGCAGCGCCAGCTCGTCCGCATGCTGCGCGAGGCCGGCGCCACCGAAGTGCACCTGCGCATCACGGCGCCACCGGTCGCGTGGTCGTGCTTCTACGGCATCGACACGGGCGACCGCACCGAGCTCATCGCCCACAACCTCGACGTCGGGGCCATCGGCGAGTACCTCGAGGTCGACTCGCTGGCCTACCTCAGCCTCGACCGGCTGGTCACCGCCACGGGCGCCCCGGGCGCCGGCTTCTGCGACGCGTGCTTCACCGGGAGCTACCCGGTCGAGGTGCCGCTGACGCTGCGCAAGCACGTGCTCGAGGACAACGCGATGCCGCTCAGCGCGGACATCGTCCAGCCGGCGCTCGACGGCACCAACGCCTGATGGGCGAGACGTACCGCAGCGCCGGGGTCGACATCGCCGCCGGCGAGGCGGCGGTCGAGCGCATCAAGAAGAGGGTCCGCTCGACCTACCGTCCCGAGGTGCTGGGCGACATCGGCGGCTTCGGCGGCCTGGTCACGCTGCCCGCCGGCTACCGGCAGCCCGTGTTGGTGTCGTCGACCGACGGGGTGGGCACCAAGGCCGTGGTGGCTCGCGCGGCCGGCCGCTACGACACCATCGGCATCGACCTCGTGGCCATGTGCGTCGACGACATCGTGTGCCAGGGCGCCGAGCCGCTCTTCTTCCTCGACTACATCTCGGTGGGCGCGCTCGACCCCGACGTGATCGACGACCTGGTGTCCGGCGTCGTCGAGGGTTGCCGCCAGGCGGGGTGCGCGCTGGTGGGCGGCGAGATGGCCGAGCACCCGGGCGCAATGGCGCCGGGCGAGTTCGATCTGGTGGGCTTCGTGGTCGGCGTCGCCGAGCGCGACCGCATCATCACCGGCGCCGACGCCCGGCCGGGTGACGTGCTCATCGGCCTGCCCTCGCCCGGCCTGCGTTCGAACGGCTACTCGCTGGCCCGCCGGGTGCTGTTCGACCGCGCCGGGCTCGGGCTCGACGACGAGCTGTTCCCGGGCCACACGGTCGCCGACGAGCTGCTGCGCCCCTCGGTCATCTACACCCCGGCCGTGCGCCGCCTGCTGGGCGACGTCGACGTACGGGCCGTCGCCCACATCACCGGCGGTGGCCTCGTCGGCAACCTGCCCCGCGTGCTGCCCCCCGGTGTCGACGCCCACCTGGAGCGCGCCGCGTGGGAGGTGCCCCGGGTGTTCACCGAGGTGCAGCACCGGGGCGGGATCAGCGACGACGAGATGGCCAGCGTGTTCAACCTGGGGCTGGGCATGGTGGTGGTGGTGCCGGCCGCCGACGCCAGGCGGGCGCTGGCGGTGCTGCGCGACGCGGGAACTGCCGCGGTCGAGGTCGGCCACCTGGCTACCGTCGGCGGCGACGGACGCGAGGTGCACCTGCGATGACGACGGCCACCACCACCACCCACAGGGCGCTGGTCGACCACCTGTTGCGTCACTCGGTGCGACGGGGCGACTTCGTGCTCAAGTCGGGCAGGCGCAGCGGGTGGTTCATCGACGCCAAGCAGACGACGTGCCGGCCCGACGGCATGCTGCTGGTGGCAGACGCCATGCTGGCCGTGCTGCCCGACGACGTCACCGCCCTCGGCGGGCTCACCATGGGGGCCGACGCCGCCGCGTTCGCCACCGCCGGCATCGCCGCCAGCCGGGGACGTGAGCTCAAGGCGTTCAGCGTGCGCAAGGAGGTCAAGGACCACGGGGCCGGCGGCCGCGTGGCCGGCGCGCTCGACGCCGGCGACCGGGTGGCCATCACCGAGGACGCGGTGACCCGCGGGGTGTCGATGCTCGAGGCCGCCGAGGTCGTGCGCGCCTGCGGCGCCGAGCCGGTGCTGCTGGTGCCGGTGGTCGACCGGGGCGGCACGGTGGGGACCCTGGCCGCCGAGGCCGGCATCGCTTTCCGCGCACTGGTCACGGCGCCCGACCTGGGCTTCCCCTACGAGAAGGACGCGTAGGCACCGACCCGGGTCAGGCCATGACCTCGAGGCGGATCTGCTCGGGCCCGGGCTCGGCCAGGTCGACCTCGGCCCCGGCGGCCACGGCCCGGTCGCGGGCGGCCCGCACCTCGCCGGACATGTCGACCCAACCGTCGCCCTCCAGCACGAGGTGACCGTCGAGGCCGACCGTGACCCGCTCTGCCGACGAGGCGAGCGCCCCCAGCAGCTCGACGGCGGCCAGCAGGAACGGCACCCGGTCGGCGGGCTCGATCGGGGCGGCCGCGGTCAACTCGACGTCGACGCCCACCTCCTCGCGCAGGCGCTCGGCCTCGCGGGCGAGCGCCTGGGCGATCTGGTCGGACGGTCCGGTGGCCATGTGGCGGTTGGCGGGCGGCACGCCCACCACCGACGCCCAGCGCCGGGTGATGTGGGCGAGCAGCAGGTCCCACAGCCCGTCGGCGTCGACAGGTTGGCCCGAGCCGGCGGCCGGGGCGGCCGCGCGCTCGGCGCTGGCCGCCTCGAGTTGCAGCGCCAGCTCGTCGGCCCGTCGGCGCTGGCGCTCGACGTCGTCGGCGACGTGCGAGTTGGCGGCGGTCAGCCGGTCGACCTTGCCGGCCAGCTCGTCGCGCTCGGCCGTCGTGGCCGCGAGCCGGCTCTCGAGCTTGGCGGCCGCATCCCGGGCGTCGGCGAGCCGCCGGCCCAGGGCGCCGCGGGTCTGGAGCAGGTACAGGGCGGCGGCCAGCGCCGCGACGAGGAGCACCGAGACGAGGGCGAGTGCCACGGCGGCCGACGTTAGCCACCCGCCGGGGCACCCGCGACCGCACCCGTGACGGCCGCGTGAACGTGCCCGCCGGGCCCCGGCTCAGCGGCCGGTGCGGATGAGGCGGGTGTGGCTCACCGACGAGATGCGCTCCTCGGCCAGCCGGTCGGCGGCGGCCGCGGTGGTGATGCCGTCGGTCTCGGCGCGGTCGAAGACGCGCAGCAGCGTGTCATGGATCGACCGGATGCGGTCGTAGGCCCGCACCCGGTCGTAGCCGTGCGGCTCCTCGGCGATGTTGATGACGCCGCCGGCGTTGGCCACGAAGTCGGGGGCGTACACCACGCCGCGGTGGCGCAGCCGCTCGGCGTCGGCCAACGAGGCGAGCTGGTTGTTGGCCGAGCCCACGACCGCGTCGCAGCGCAACTCGGGGATGGTGGACGAGTTGAGCACGGCACCGAGGGCGCAGGGCGAGAGGATGTCGCACGGCACCGTGTGGGCCGCCTCGGGAGCGACGGGCACGGCACCGAAGCTGTCGACCATGTCGTCGATGGCCTCCTGGCGCACGTCGGCGACGGTGAGCTTGGCGCCCTCGTCGGCCAGGTGCCCGGCCAGCGCGCCGCCCACCTTGCCCACCCCCGAGATGCAGACGTGCCGGTCGGCCAGCGACGGCGCCCCCCACAGGCGCTCGGCCACGGCCTTCATGGCCCACAGGACGCCCCATGCCGTGGCGGGCGAGGGGTCGCCCGACCCGCCGAGCGACTCGCTCACGCCGGTGACGTGCGCCGTCTCGCGGCGGATCAGGTCCATGTCGGCCTGGGTGGTGCCCACGTCCTCGGCGGTGAGGTAGCGGCCGCTCAGCCCCTCGACGAAGCGGCCGTAGGCGCGCAGCAGCGCCTCGGACCGCAGCGTGGCGGGATCGCCGATGATGACGGCCTTGCCCCCGCCGAGGTCGTTGCCGCACACCGAGTGCTTGTAGGTCATGCCCTGGGCGAGGCGGCACACGTCGACCAGGGCGTCGTGCTCGGATGCGTAGGGGTAGAACCGGGTGCCGCCGAGCGCCGGGCCCAGGGCCGTGGAGTGGATGGCGACGATGGCCTTCAGCCCGGTCGCGGCGTCGTGGCAGTACACGACCTGCTCGAACCCCTCGGTCGCGACGATGTCGAAGACTCCGGTCACAGCACGAGGCTACTGCCAGTGCCCGCGACCGATCGGCGGCTCACGCGGCGTGCCCTGGCGCTCGCTCCGGACAACCGGCTACCGGCACGCCGGCCGGCGCGGCTACGTTCCGTGCGTGGCATCCCCGACCGCTGCGTACTCGATCCGACTGCGGGTCCGTCTCGACAACCGACCCGGCTCACTGGGCCGCATCGCCACCGCCGTAGGCGAGGCCGGTGGCAACATCACCGCGATCGGGGGGTTCGACGTACGGGGCCCGGCCCTCGAAGAGGACCTGGTGGTCAACTGCCGCGACGAGGCGCACATCGCCCAGGTACGGGACGCGGTCGAGGGCCTCGAGGGGTGCGAGGTCCTCGAGCTGCTCGACCGCACCTTCCTCATGCACGACGGCGGCAAGATCGAGGTGCTGGCCCGCATGCCGGTGGCCGACCGGGACGACCTGTCCATGGCCTACACGCCGGGCGTGGCCCGGGTGTGCAACGCCATCGCGGTCGAGCCGAACCGGGTGCACGACCTGACCATCAAGAAGAACACGGTCGCCATCGTCACCGACGGCACGGCCGTGCTGGGCCTGGGCGACATCGGCCCCGAGGCCGCGCTGCCCGTGATGGAGGGCAAGGCGCTGCTGTTCAAGCACTTCGCCGGCGTCGACGGGTTCCCGGTCTGCCTCGACGTGTCCTCGGCCGACGAGATCGTCGAGACGGTGCAGCGCATCGCCCCGGTGTTCGGCGGCATCAACCTCGAGGACATCGCCGCCCCCGAGTGCTTCGAGGTCGAGGAGCGGCTCAAGGAGCTGCTCGACATCCCGGTCTTCCACGACGACCAGCACGGCACCGCCGTGGTCACGCTGGCCGCCCTCGAGAACGCGCTGAAGATCGTCGAAAAGAAGATGCAGGACCTCAAGGTCGTCATCGCCGGCGTGGGCGCGGCCGGGGTGGCCATCAGCAAGATCCTGCTCGAGGCGGGCGTGGCCGAGATCATCGGTGTCGACCGCAAGGGCGCCATCTGGCAGGGCCGCGACGACCTGAACGTGGCCAAGCTGTGGTTCGCCGAGCACACCAACCCCGAGCGGCGCGAGGGCACCCTGGCCCAGATGCTGCCGGGTGCGGACGTGTTCATCGGCGTGTCGGGCCCCGGTCTCATCACGGCGGCCGACCTGCGCACCATGGGCACCGACCCGGTCGTGTTCGCGCTGGCCAACCCCGACCCCGAGATCACGCCCGAGGACGCCGACGGCCTGGCTGCGGTCATCGCCACCGGTCGCAGCGACTACCCCAACCAGATCAACAACGTGCTGGCCTTCCCCGGCATCTTCCGCGGTGCGCTCGACGTGGCGGCGACGTCGATCACCGAGGACATGAAGCTGGCGGCGGCCAAGGCCATCGCCGAGAGCGTGTCGGACGACGACCTGGCGTACGACCACATCGTGCCGTCCGTGTTCGACGTGCGGGTGGCGCCCCGGGTGGCCGAGGCGGTGGCGCGGGCGGCCATCGCCGAGGGCGTCGTCCGCATGCACCGGCCGCCCCAGCCCTGACGGGACGCCGGCGGCGGGGGCCCGGCGATGATCGAGCGAGGCGGCGTCGTGGCCGTCGAGGCCGGCGGCACCTCCTGGCCTCGCGACCAGTTGCAGGCGGCGCTGCGCGACGAGGTGGCAGGGCTCGAGGTGATCCGCATGCTGATCGCCCACCCGCAGTGGGTCCACCGCCGCATCGACGCGCTCGAGTACCGCGACGACACCACCTTCCGCCGCCGCCAGAGCGTGCACTTCACCGTGCCGACGGTCGCGCCCGAGATCCGGGTGGCGGACGCCGGGTTCCGCCTCGTCCCCCTGGCCACCCTGCGCAAGGAGACGCTGGTCAACTTCGACTGCCGCGACGAGTCGGGCACCGCGCTACCCGTGCTGACCCGCACCCAGCAGGGGTTGCTGACCGTGCGGGGGTTGACGGCATGGGCCGAGGCGCTGGTCGACCAGGCGGCGGCCGAGCCGCTCGATGCCGAGGTGGCGGCCGAGGTCGCCACGCTGGTCGCGGGCGAGGCGGGGGAGCGCGCCGCGGCGCGGTCGTCGTTCGCCGGCGGCGGGGCCCAGCGGGCAACGCTGCGCGACGACGAGTTCTTCTCGCTGGTCCTCGAGCGCCTCACCGAGCAGTTCCTCCTCATCACGCTCGTCGGCGACGTGCCGGGCACCCAGCGGGTGCTCAAGTTCAGCTACGAGGAGCTGGGCCGGCTGGCGGCCGAGCCGTGGCCGCGGGCGCCGCTGGCCGCGCTCGGCTGGATCCCCCGCCGCGCCGCGTCGGCGGCCGAGAGCCTGTTCAGCGCCGAGAGCTACCACTTCGAGGCCGACCTGCCGCCGGGCATCGACGTGCCCGTGGCCAGCCTGTGGGTGGGCAGCGGCGAGGATGACATGGCCTGCATCGACGTCGATCCCGGCAACCAGCAGCGCATCGCGCTGCGGTCGCCCGGCTACGAGGGGGGCGTGGCCGAGGTGCGCTGGTCGGTGTGGCCGGCGCGCGGCGGCTGGCTGCGCACGGCGTGGTTCGCCACCCTGCTGGCCGCCGTGACGCTGGGTCTGGGGGCGTGGCGGCTCGACACGATCACGGCCGCGGGCACGGGCGACGAGGCCGTGGGCGGCACCGTGCCGGCGGGCACCCGCACCGAGCTGGCGGCGGCGGTGGTCCTCAGCCTCATCGGCGCGCTCGGCGGCCTGGTGGCCCGCATCGAGGAGCACCCGCTCGTGACGCTCATCCTCGCCTGGCCGCGCCGGTTGGCGGCGCTGGCCGCCATGCTGCCGTTCGTGGCGGCCGGCTCGCTGATCGTCGGCCCGTCGGGCGAGGCGCAGCGCGTGCTGTGGGTCGGCCTGGCTGTCGTGGCCGCGGCCATCGCCTTCGTGTTCACGGTGGCGTTCACCCGCCCGCTCGACCGCCGCCGCGCCCCGCCCCTCGACCGCCGCCCGGGCCCGCCCGTCTGACCCGCCGCCCGGGCTGCCTCGATCCCGGACACGGGGCGGCTGCCGGCACGCCGGTCCCCGCGTGTGATGCAGGTCACCGCCGCGGGAACGCTGCGGTGTCGTACGCTGACGCCTGTGCCCGGTCCCGACGCCGACGCGATGACCGACCGACCTGCGAGCGGTGACGACGCCGCGAGCGTCGTCCGCAAGCGCGCCCGGGGCGTGACCGTCCTGCCCAGCGCCGAGGGTCGGTCGCTCCGGTCCGACCCTCGCTGGACCCGTGACGGCGCCCGGCGCACCGACCGCCTGCTCGAGCGCCTGGTCGCCCTCCGGCGAGACCGGGCGCCCGCGGCGGGCTGAGCGCGGGGACGGCGTCACCCCGCCACCCGGCACCGCCCGGTGCCACCCGGCACGCCGGTGTGCCCCGCACCCGTGCCGCGGACGGCGTCGCGGGCCTGATCAGCTCTGCCGCCGGGCGCGGGCCCGGCGCTTGCCCTCGTGCATGGCCTGCACCCGGGCCACCGGTATGGCGCGCCCCTCCTCGACCAGGTCCCCGCTCAGCTGCTGCGGTGCGGGCATCCGGGCGGCCCAGGGGTCGCCGTCGCCGAGGTGCCCCAGCGCCGTATGCACGGTGAAGTCGGCGGGCACGACGTGGTCGAGATCGTCCCAGGCGAGCGGGAACGACACGGGCACACCGGGCCGCACCCGAGGGCTGTAGGCGGCGACGACCGTGGCGCCGCCCACCCTCGTCGAGTCGACGAACACCTTGCCGCCGCGGTCCTCCTTCACGAACGCGGTCGTGGCGATCTCGGGATCGAGGCGTTCGACCCGCGCCGCGATGGCCCGGGTGGCGGCGGCGGCGTCGTCGATGGGCCACTCCTCGTCGATCGGGACGAACACGTGCAGGCCCTTCGCGCCGCTGGTCTTGACCGCGCCGTCGAGACCGGTATCCGCCAGCGCCCGGCGCACCGCGTGAGCGGCCCGCACGACCAGTGAAAAGGCGTCGCCGTCCGGCGGGTCGAGGTCGAGCACGAGGTGGGTCATGCGGTCGGGGCGGTCGGCCCGCACCAGGGTCGGGTGATACTCCACCGCCCGCTGGTTGGCGAACCACAGCAGCGTGCGGCGGTCGTTGCACAGCGCGTAGGACACGTCCCGCTTCGAGGTCTCGGCCCAGAGCCGCACCGTGCGCACCCAGTCCGGCGTGTACTTCGGGACGTTCTTCTGCATGAACGCCTCCTGCCCGCGGTGGACCCGGATCACCGACAGGGGCCGGTCGGCCAGCCCGGGGATGATCCGGTCGCGCACGCCGTCGAGGTAGTCGACCAGGTCCCGCTTGGTCGCCCCGGACCCATCGAAGAGCGGCTGGTCGAGGTTGCTCAGCGACACCCCGTCGCGTGACTCGCTGCCGCTCTTGTCGCTCACCACCGAGACGCTACCGACCGGTCGCGCCGCGCGGCGCCGGGGCGGTGGCGAGGTCGGGCCGCGGCAGGCTCAGCCGGCGTCGTCGGCCTTGATGGCCGAGACCTCGAACTCGAGGGTGACCTTCTCGCCCACCAGCACGCCGCCGGTGTCGAGCGGGGCGTTCCAGTTGAGGCCCCAGTCCTTGCGGTTGACGACCACGCTGCCCTCGAGGCCGAGGCGGTGGTTGCCGAACGGGTCGACGGCGGTGCCGCCGTACTCGAAGTCGATGGTGACGGGCTTGGTGACGTCCTTGATGGTCAGGTCGCCGGTGACCCGGTAGATGTCGCCCCCGCCGGCCTCGACCGAGGTGCTGGAGAAGGTGATCTGCGGGTACTTCTCCATGTCGAAGAAGTCGTTGCTGCGCAGGTGGGCGTCGCGATCGGCGGTGCGGGTGTCAATGCTGTCGGCCTGGATGGTGAGCTGCAGGCTCGACTTCGACGGATCGTCGGCGTCGAAGTAGCCGGAGCCCTCGAACTCGTTGAAAGAGCCCCGGACCTTGGTGACCATGGCGTGACGGGCGACGAACCCGATGCGGCTGTGGGCCGGGTCGATCGTGTACTTGCCTGTGGTGGTGGACATGGGTGTGGCTCCTCGTGGACGGGTTGGGCCCTGGTCGGCAGGTCCCCGGACGATGATGTCCCAAACACAGATGACGTATCAACTATTTCCTCGGGTACGCTAGCGGCATGGGCGACGTCCGGTGGCTCGACGAACGCGAGGCGGCTGCGTGGCGCGGGTTGCAGGCCATGCAGATGCAGCTCAACGCCACCTTGGCACGCGAGCTGGCCGGCGAATCCGACCTGTCGTACCCCGACTACATGGTGCTGGTGGCGCTGACCGACCATCCCGACGGGCGGCGTCGGCCCTTCGAGCTGGGCCACGACCTGGGGTGGGAGAAGAGCCGGGTGTCGCACCACGTGTCGCGCATGGTCAGCCGAGGCCTGGTGACGCGTGACAAGTGCCCGAACGACCAGCGGGGCAGCTTCGTCGTCATCACCGACAAGGGCCGCGCCGCCATCACGGCCGCCGCCCCCGGGCACGTCGCCTCCGTCCGTCGCTACGTGATCGACCGGCTCACGCCCGCCCAGCTCGACGCCCTGACCGGGATCTCGGTTGCGGTGGTGGCGGCACTCGAGGAGGCCGAGGCGGAGCACGAGGACCGGGTGGGCCGGGCTGCCGGAGCTCGCGGCAACGCCTCCGCCGGCGCCGACCCCCGCGGCAACGGCGCCGGCCCGGACCGCACGAACAGGAGCGAGCGATGACCGTCGCCACTCGCCTGCCCGCGGCGTTCCTCGGCCACGGCACGCCGATGAACGCGCTCGACCACAACCGCTACACCGAAGCCTGGCAGGCCTTCGGCGCCAGCGTGCCGCGCCCCCGGGCCATCCTGGTGGTCTCGGCGCACTGGTACATCAACGCCACCGCGGTCACCGCCATGGCCCGGCCCAAGACCATCCACGACTTCTACGGGTTCCCCGACGAGCTGTTCGCCATCCAGTACCCGGCGCCGGGCGACCCCGACCTGGCGGCCGAGGTGGCCGACGTGGTCGAGCCGACCTGGGTGGGCCTCGACGCCGACAGTTGGGGCATCGACCACGGCACCTGGTCGGTGCTGGTGCACGCCTTCCCCGAGGCCGACATCCCGGTGGTGCAGCTGTCGATCAACGCCCACCGGCCGTTCGACTACCACCTCGAGCTGGGGGCCAGGCTGGCGCCGCTGCGCGAGCGCGGCGTGCTGGTGGTGGGCAGCGGCAACGTGGTGCACAACCTGCGGATGATCGACTGGGGCCGGCCCGAGCACGGCTTCGACTGGGCCCACGCCTTCGACGACGACGCCCGTGCCCTCATGGCGTCGAGCCCCGACCAGCTGGCTCGACTGCAGGACCACCCGGCGTTCGCCCGGGCGGTGCCCACGCCCGACCACTTCATCCCGCTGCTGTACCTGGCGGGCCTGGCCTCGGCCGCGGGCCAGTCCACGCGTGCGCTGGTCGACGGCTGCGCCATGGGCTCGCTGTCGATGACCGCGTACGCGCTCGACGCCGACGTCTCCGACCAGGCCCAGGTGGCAGCCGACCGCGCCGCCGACGACGGCAGCGCGCCGGCCGCTCCCGACACACCGCCCACGGTGCCCACCGCGCCCCCGGAGGAGTCGAACATCTGACGATGAGTCTGCCGCGGGACCTCCGTCTGAGAGTTGATCCAGTAGTGGCTGCGAGGAGCCTGCAATGTCGAAGGTGATCGCCGACATCACGATGTCGCTGGACGGCTACGTGACCGGGCCGAGCGCCGATGCGGAGCACGGGCTCGGCGACGCCGAGGAGCTCCACGCCTGGGTCACCGAGCAGGACCCGGTCGACGCGGAGATCCTCGAACGGGCGACTGCGGCGACCGGTGCCGTCGTGATGGGTCGGCGGCTGTTCGATGTCGTCGACGGGCCCGGTGGCTGGACGCAGGACATGGGGTACGGCGCTCAGCAGGCGGGGACGCCTCCGTTCTTCGTCGTCACCCACTCGGAGCCGCAGGACGTCCGGCTGGAACGGGAGCTGGGCATGCGGTTCACCTTCGTGGACGGCTTGACCACCGCAGTCGACCAGGCCCGGGCCGCGGCGACCGATGGTCACGTCGTGATCATGGGCGGTGGGGACGTCATCGGCCAGGCGATCGAGGAAGGCCTCGTGGACGAGCTGCACCTGCACCTCGCACCGATGCTGCTCGGCGGCGGAACACCGCTCTTTCGGGCGGGCACGCGCCAGCTGTACCGCCAACGTGACGTTCGCCCCTCGAGCAACGCCGTCCACCTCACCTACGAGCGGCTGATCAGCGCCGAACAGTAGGGAGAGAGGGCCGGCACTCGTTCGATGTTCGAAGCGCCGCCGCATCACCTGGCCGCCGGTGTGCAGCGCCTCGGGGCCGGCGGGATCTACTTCTGCGCGACCACTACGAACGACGACGTGTCGAGCGTGCCGGCCAGCTTCGTCTTGCCGAGGTGTTCCTTGTCCAGGTCCGAACCGGTCAGCAAGGTGTCGATCGTCCAACCTGCCTCGGAGAAGACTGCCGCTGCATCCCGGTCGCAGGCGGGAGGCGCAACGTCTCGCCGACTCGCCCGTAATAGGCGCGGGTCACCAGGCGAAGGACGCGCTGGCGCTCGAATCCGCTCTCGAAGCTCACCGCCAGACGGCTGCCGGTCGTGCCGAGGTCGGCGAGCCTGGAGAACAGCTCGGCCACATCCTCCTCGGTCAGGTAGATGGTCAGACCCTCGACGGCGAAGGCGGTCGGCTCGTCGAGTTGGTACCCGGCCTGAACCAGCTTCTCTGTCATCGTTCAGGACCCCTGCGGTTGGCTGGGAAGCCGTTGATGACCAGGCGTTTCGCCTGGTCGTCCGTGGTGGTCGGCCCCGGCGTGGACCCGGTGACCTTGCTTTCAGAAACGTGCAAACGCCCAGCTTAGAGATGGCGCGGACCCCCGATGTGCGACGGTCGCGCGCCGTCACTGCACAATCGATCGCGGGAGCTTCGAGGCATCGCCGCTCGTCGCGACTTGCGACAGGGCCGCAGCGGTCTCGGCGTCCCTGCCTTCGACAGCGTGTAGGTAACGGTTCGCCGCGGCGTCAACCGCCTGGCACGCGCATCGCACCCTTTTCAGCCCGACCGACAGGTCGTTACCGTTGCACCCATGTGCATGCAGTGCGTGGCCCAGGGTGCGCCTTTCGTGGGCGTGGCCGTCACGATGCTGAACCGTCGCAACATCAAGAATTGGGCGGCTGACACCTGGCAGAGAGCTCATCGCAACGACCCCGGCTCCGTCGTCGACGAGCCTGGCAGCACCCCAGACGTCGACCCAGCCCCGGCCCCTGGCCTCGCTCCGGCGCCTGCCACCACCAAGACGTCCACGGCCGAGGAGCTCGTGGGCGCACGCGCATGACCACTGACGAGTGGTGAGACATGACCTGCAGGGGGCCCACCTGACCTGCTGGCTCGCGCTGGGGCGGTCGGCACGCGAAGGTCGAGATGCCGACCGGTGGTCAGCTCAGGGCGTCGGCGACGAGACCGGCGTTGGTCCGCATCATGTCCAGGTAGGTCTCAGCTCCGGATCCATCTTCCCCTAGGCTCTCGGTGAACAGCTCGACGACCTCCACATCACCCCCCACAGCCTGAGCGAGCGTGTCGGCGAGCTGGGTGGACCGGGTGGTCTCGGCGAATATCGCGGGTACGTCCTCAGCAGTCACGAGTTCGGCCAGCTCCGCGAGATCGGCGGCGGAGGCCTCGGCGTTGGTCGTCAGCGACGGAACGACTGCTCCGACGATCTCGAACCCGTAGCGATCGGCGAAGTAGCCGAACACCTTGTGGTTGGTCACCAGGATCCGACGGTCGGCGGGGATCGATGCCAGCGTGCGTTCGATCTCCGCGTCCAGGGCTCGGAGGTCAGCGACGTAGTCCGCGGCTGTTGAATCCACAGCCTCTGCGTCGACCCCGCTGATTTCAACAGCCTGCTCGCCGAAGGCCGAGACGGCGGTGATCATGCGGGCGGGGTCGGTCCAGATGTGCGGATCGACAGCACTGTCCTCGTGCTTCTCGCCCGACTCTGGGCCGTCCGCACCCTCAGCCGACGGCCCCTCCTCCTCGTCGTGGACCGTGGGCGCGAGGAGGTCCACGTGATCAGCGAAGGCGAACACCGGCGTGCCGGACTCCTCGGCGCTCTCGATCGCGTCGAACATGCCCTCCTCGAACCCTGCCCCGTTGATGACCAACAGGTCAGCCTCGACCATGTCTTGGACCTGACGAGCGGACGTCTGGAACTCGTGCGGGTCGGTTCCCAACGGCATGACCACCTCGACCTCGGCCTGATCCCCGACGACCTCCGTCACCATGTCGCCCAGGATGCTGGTCGTCACCACCACCTGGGGCCGATTCCGCGGCGCCCCGCTGGTCTCCCCGTCATCGCCGCAGGCAACCATCCCCACCAGCATGCCCACTAGAGTGAGACTAAGAACTGTTCTCATTCGGAGAACCTAGAGGACCCGCGATCGACGGACAAGCCTGATCTCGTTTCGACCACAGTGGGGGTTCCTGCCGGCCCGGGTGCCTGACAGCGGCGGAGTCCGTATCCCGGCGGGCCGGTGTCAGGTGCTCACCACGGGTCGTTGGTCCAGAAGGCGTCGCTCGGCTGCTCGGAGCGGCGCCGCCGAGGAGTCGGGGGCGGCCACTCCTGCCTGGACCCGGGCGGCCAGGCATCCCACCCCGAGGCGTCGCGGTCCTGCGGTGCTGTGGACCTGGTGATCACCAGGCAGGCCAAAGCGGTGGTCAAGGGCACCGAGGCCACCAGCCCGATTGAGCCGACCAATGTCTGGACGATCTCCACGGCGACCGTCTCCGTCGCCAGCACTTCGCCGAAGGCCAGTCCGGACTGGGTGAAGATGAGCAACAGGGGCAGAGCGGCAGCCGAGTACGCGAGGACCAGGGTGTTGACCGCCGACGCGATGTGGTCGCGACCGATCCGGATGCCTGCTCCGTAGAGCTTGGGCACGGCTAGGGAGGGGTCTGCGCTGTGCAGTTCCCACACTGCGGAGACCTGTGTGATCGTGACGTCGTCGAGCACGCCCAGGGTCCCGATGATCACCGCCGCCAGAAGCAGGCCGCGGAAGTCCAGATCGGGCGCGAAGGCGAACAGCGTCAGGGACTCTTCGGATGCGAGCCCACTCAGCTGCGCTGCCTTCGAGAACCCGATGGCCAGAGCGGCGGTCAGCGCCAGGCTGGCCATGGTGCCGAGCAAGGCCACGGTGGTGCGGTCGTTCACGCCATGGGCCAGGTAGAGGGTGCAGAACGCGATCACCGTCGCTCCGGTCAGAGCGACCCCGACCGGGGCTGAACCGTCGAGCAGCGCCGGGAAGATGAACACCAGCAGCACGCCCAGGCTCAGCACGATGCCTGCCAAGGCCAGCAGTCCCTTCAGCCGGCCCAGTGCCACGACGACCAGGGCGAACACCAGCGCCAGCACGACCAGCGGCTGCGACCGTTGCATGTCCGAGAACGAGTAGCGCGCCTCGTCCGGCACGTCCGGACCGCCGTCGTTCAAGACGATCGCGTCACTCGGGGCCAGACGCGACACCGGCGTGTCCAAATCGGTCGGCGACTCCAACATCGCCGTGTCCCCGGTGTTCGGGCCGCTGGTCAGCCGAGCGGACACGACAACGCACTCCATCTCCTCGACGGCGCTCTCCGACGGATCGCTCGGTGGCGCACTCGGACACGGCCCGATCTCGGACGCGACGACTGTGGCCTCGACTCGATCGGAGTAGCCGAGCGATTCGCGATCGATCTCGGGGTCGCCGCTGGGCCACCAGCACGCCAGACCGACCAGCGCCAGCACGGCGATGAGCCCGGTGGCGCCGATCAGGACACGCCGGACAGACTCCGACTCGAGCTCCCGTCGCGGCCCCCCGGCACCGTGCGCATGACCGTGTCCCACAGGGGGCGAGTCTGGCGCAAACGCTGCCACGCATGGAGAACGGACAGCATCGGTCCTGGCTGTCAGTTCTCGAACACCCTCTGGCTCTGCTCTGCCGGACTTGGCTCTGGAGGGATTAACGTCCACCCCCCCAGTGCCTCATCGACAGTTGCCGGCGGCCTTCTTGGCCCGGCACTCGTTGCACATGTCGCCCGTTGTGGGCTTGCTGCTCTGCTCGTAGTAGTCGCTGGTGGGCCAGCGACTGCAGTTCGATCGAGGTGCCAGACGTCGTAGCCACGGTGACAGTCGACGGCCATGGTCAGCCCAACGCCTGGCCTGTTGCCCGGAAACGGCCGATGACCAGCCCGGACGGCTGGTCATCTGTCGTGGTCGGGACCGGCGTCGATCCGGTGACCTTCCGCTTTTCAGGCGGACGCTCTGCCAACTGAGCTACCCGACCGCTTGCCCGCCGACCCGGAGGGCGGCGAGTACTCCTCACCCGGGGGAGGGTGAAGCTGGCGGTCCCGACGGGATTTGAACCCGCGGCCTCCGGCTTGACAGGCCGGCGTGCACTCCAAACTGCACCACGGGACCGAGATGTCGCTGGACGCACCCCCAACGGGATTCGAACCCGTGTTACCGCCTTGAAAGGGCGGCGTCCTAGGCCACTGGACGATGGGGGCTCTACATCCGCCGGTGAAGCGTCGGGACACACTAGCAGCCGCCCCGCCCCCGCCAAACCGCGCTCCGACAGCCCGCCGACGAGGCGCGCCCCACCCCCGGCGCCTAGGATCGCCCCCGTCATGAACGGGACTGGGACCGTCGCCGCCGCGCTCGCTCTGGTGCTGGCTGCCGGCTGCGCCACGGGCAGCTCGGCCGGACCGGTCGGCACCAGCGCGCCGCCCCGCGACCTGCCGGCCTGCGACGAGGTCTACACCGAGGGCGCCGAGATCAAGAACGACACGTTCGGCCTGGCCTGCGTCAAGGACGACGTGCTGATCTCGCCCCGCCCCGTGCGCCTCGAGTGCGCCAACGGCGACACGCTGCTCTTCAACGACCTGGCGTGGGGATACTTCGGGCAGGGCATGACCCTCACGCCCGACGACGACCCGTCGAAGATGCCCGAGGAGGCGGTCGACGACTGCCTGGCCCCGCCGGGCTGATCGCCCACAGCGCCGTCAGCTGCGGGGCTCGGTGTTGGGCGGGGGGAGGTCAGCGCTGAGCGCGTCGACCACCTGCGACAGCACCCAGCCCAGGACCTCGTACACGGCGTACGCCGGCGCCAGCGGATCGTCCTCGTCGAGCTGTGGCGGCTCCTCGCGGGCGTCGAGCCGGGTGCCCAGCACCAGCCGCAGCGAGTTGAGGGTGGTCATCCAGGCGGTCATGGCCGCCTCGTCGAGCTCGCCGCCGTCGAGCGTCGCCTCGACCGTGTCGAGCGCCGCCAGCTTGTGCTCGAGCAGCTCGTCGCGGGTGAGCACCTGGTAGCCGGCGTCGCGCTCGGGGTCGTCGGGGTAGGCGGGAGGGAACAGCCGGCGCACCGACGGGTCGTCGGTCGAGGCCAGGAGCTGCTCGCGCAGCATGCTCACCAGGTCGGCCATGAGCACCTGCTCGCTGGCGCGCAGCCTGATCTGGTAGCGGCCCTTGCCCGTGCGCTTCACCCGGTCGCGGTCGAACACCATGCTCCGGCCGGCTCAGTCCTGCTGCATGGTGGCCCACAGACCGTGCTCGTGCAGCCGGAAGACGTCGAGCTCGGCCTTCTCCCGGGGACCGCTCGACACGACGGCCCGCCCCTCGTAGTGCACCTGGAGCATGAGCTTCTCGGCCACCTCGAGCGGGTAGCCGAACAGCTTCTGCAGGACGAAGGTGACGTAGTCCATGAGGTTGATGGGGTCGTTCCAGACGATGACGACCCACGGGACGTCGGGATCGGCGCCCGCGTCGTCCACGGGCTGATCGGTCTCGGCGGGGGCCGTGAGGGGAGCGGCCTGACCAGCGGTCACCACGCCCCCATTGTCGCGCGCGATGCCTCACCCCGTCGCCGCGGGCTCCGCGGGGGCCGGCCCGGTCGCCGAGACGGCGTCGGGCGGCACCGGCGGGGGCGCCGGCTCGGGCGGGGCCAGCGACAGCCACAGGCGCAGGACGGCCATCCACACCAGCGCCGCGCCCAGCACGTGGAACGCCACCAGCAGCGCCGGCACCCCGGTGAAGTACTGCCAGTAGCCGATGGCCGCCTGGGCCACCAGCACCACCAGCAGCTCGTGGCTGCGCTGCGCGACCGAAGGCTCGGCCTCGCCCCGGTGCGCCATGCGCACCACCACGACCGTGACGGCCAGGAACACCACCATGGTCAGGCCGTGCGCGCGGGCGACCGTGCCCACCTCGAGCGCCAGCCGGTCGGCCCGCTCGTCGCCCGCGTGCGGGCCGCTGCCCGTCACGATCGTGCCGCTCACCAGCACCACCCCGGCGGCCGCCACCAGCCAGCGGCAGGCGGAGACGAAGCGCGGCGTCGCGGCCAGGTGACGGGGGCCGGAGCCCACGGGCTGGTCGCGGCCGGCGCGGTCGTAGAGCACCTGGGCGTTCCAGATCGCCCCCAGCGAGAGGATGAAGTGGCCGATCACCGACACCGGTGACAGGTGCAGCCACACCACCAGCGCCCCCACCAGGCCGTTGGCCAGCACCCAGGCGAGGACGCCCAGCGCCCAGCGGAACAGGTCGGGCCGCCAGGGCCTGCGCAGGCGGGCACCGATGACGGCGGCGATGGTGACCAGGCCGATGGCGGCGTTGACCAGGCGGTTGGCGAACTCGATGAGCGCGTGGGTGTCGGCCGCGGACCGGGGCGTGAAGCTGTCGGGCTCACACGAGGGCCAGGTCGAGCAGCCCAGGCCGGAGCCGGTGAGCCGCACGCCGGCGCCGATGACGGTGACGGCCACGAGTGACACCAGCGTGGCCAGGGCGAGGCGCCGGTAGGTCGCGGGCGAGAGGCGGGGGAACCGCACGCCGGCCAGGGTAGGAGGAGCGGCCGCGGCGGTCCGAATGCGCCGCCGCGTGCGGCCCGCGCCTGCCCGCCTCCGGCCTGACCGGCGCTTTGGCCCGCCTCGGGAGGCCAGACCTAGGCTGCGCGACGTTGTGTTGACCGTCGCCCAGCCCCGCGCCCACTCGCTCCGCTCGCAGCTCGGGGCCTACGTGGCGCTCACCAAGCCCCGCATCATCGAGCTGCTCCTGGTGACGACGGTGCCCACCATGATCGTGGCCGAGCGTGGCCTGCCCCCGCTGTGGCTGATAGCCGCCACGGTGCTCGGCGGCACGCTGGCCGCGGGCGGGGCGAACGCCATCAACATGTACGTCGACCGCGACATCGACAAGGTCATGGCCCGCACCCGCAACCGGCCCCTCGCCACCGGGCAGATCGAGCCCCGGTCGGCCCTGGTGTTCGCCGTGAGCATCGAGCTGGCGGCCTTCGTCTTCCTGTGGGCGACCGTCAACCTGCTGTCGGCCGTGCTGGCGGTGTCGGCCTGCCTCTTCTACGTCTTCGTCTACACGCTGTGGCTCAAGCGCAGCTCCAGCCACAACATCGTGGTCGGTGGGGCCGCCGGCGCCGCGCCCGTGCTCATCGGCTGGTCGGCGGTGACCAACACGCTCGACTGGGCGCCGGTCGTGCTGTTCGCCGTTATCTTCTACTGGACGCCGCCCCACTTCTGGGCCCTCGCCATCCGCTACCGCGACGACTACGCCCGGGCCGAGGTGCCGATGCTGCCCGTGGTCGCCAGCCTCCACACCACCGCGGTGCGCATTGTTGGCTACACGCTGCTGCTGTGGGCGCTCACGCTGCTGTTCGCGCCGGTGGCCGGCATGGGCCACCTGTACGTGGGCGCCGCGCTGGTGCTGGGCGCCACCTTCACCTTCTACGCGGTCCGGCTGCTGCGCGACAGCTCGCCGCGCGCCGCCATGCGGGTTTTCACGTGGTCGATCTCCTACATCACGTTGCTGTTCGGCGCGATGGCCGTCGACCAGCTCGTCCGCTCGGGTCTGTGATGGCCGACCGGGTTTTTCGTGGCCTGATCACGCATGTGACTAGATTCCCGAGCAGAGCCAGTCTCCTGACCAGGGTGCATGCATGACCGTGACCGAAGCTCCTCGCGACACCGCCCTCGAGGCCGCCGCGCCGTCGCTGTCGGCCCCGCCCACGGGCCTGGCCGGCTTGGTCGGCTCGGGCGACCCGCGCACCATCGGCAAGCTGTTCGTCGGCACCTCGCTGCTGTTCCTCGTGGCCTCGGCCGTGGCGGGTGCGCTGGTGGGCATCGAGCAGTACGACAGCGCCGGCAGCGAGATCTTCGGCGCCAGCACGGCGCTGCGCATCTTCACGTTGCACGAGACGACGCTGCTGTTCCTCGGCGTCCTGCCGCTGTTCATCGGCCTGGCCACCGCGGTCGTGCCCCTGCAGGTCGGGGCGGCGACGGTCGCGTTCCCACGGGCCAGCGCAGCCGCCTACTGGGTGTGGTTGGTCTCGAGCGGCCTGGTGCTCGCCTCGTACGCCATCGACGGCGGCCCCTACGGCACCGATCTCGATGCCGTGGGCCTCTACATCGCCGGCCTGGTGACGGTGGCCGTGGCCCTGACGATCGCCACGGTCTCGGTCGTCACCACCGCGCTCACGCTGCGGGCGCCGGGCATGACCCTGCGCCGCGCGCCGCTGTTCTCGTGGTCGATGGTGGTGGGCGGCACCGTGTGGCTGCTGACGCTGCCGGTGCTCGGCGGCGTACTGCTCCTCGCCTACCTCGACCTGCGCTACGGCGAGCAGTTCATGGGCGGCGCCGCCGGGGTGTACGACCGGGTCGCCTGGCTGTTCTGGCAGCCGACGCTCTACGTGGCGGCGGTGCCGGCACTCGGCATCATCGCCGACGTCGTACCGGTGTTCGCCCGCCGCCGGCACCAGCGCCACGCCGCGGCGATGTTCCTGCTCGGCCTGGCCGCCGCCCTGGGCTTCGGTGCCTGGGCGCAGCTGGGCATGAGCATCGACGGCTCGGTCGCCCCGACCCCCTGGCTGTACGACGGCCCGTGGATCGTCGTCGGCGTCGCCGCCGTGGTGCCCGTGTTCGGCCTGCTCGGCCTGTGGACGGGCACGCTGGCCAAGGGCAGGGTCCGGCTGGGCACGCCGCTCGTCCTGGCCCAGCTCGCCGGCCTCCTGGTGCTGATCGGCGTCGTCGCCGGCGTGGCCACCGTGATCGAGGACCTCGACCTGGCCGGCACCACGTGGATGACGGCACAGACGCTGCTGGTGCTCACCGGCGCGGTGGTCGCGGGGCTGGCGGGCCTGGCGTTCTGGGCACCCAAGCTCTACGGCAAGCTGGTGCCCGACGGCCTCACGCGCCTGGGTGGGACGCTCGTCTTCCTCGGCGCCCTCGTGGCGGCCGTGTCCCAGGCCGTGGCCGGGCTCGCCTTCGACCAGGGCCGGGCCGTCGCCGGTGGTGTGGGCACGGTCGACCCCGGCGACCTCGACACCGTCGAGACCCTCGACCTCGTCTCGGGCATCGGCCTGGCCGTGGTGGCCCTCGGCCTGCTCGTCGCGGGCCTCGCCCTGGCCCGGCGCCGCTCGGGCGAGGGCCCCGGCGACGACCCGTGGGACGGGCACACGCTCGAGTGGGCCACCTCGTCGCCACCGGCCATCGGCCACTTCGCGTCCCTGCCCCCGATCACCTCCGAGGCGCCGCTCTACGACGCCCGCCACGCCGCCCACGCGGCGGCCACCGACAGCACGGAGGCGTCCTCCTGATGGCGACCGCCACCACCGACCTCGACGTGTTCACCGGGGCGCCCCCGGCCCCGCCGCCCCGGCCCCGGGTGCTGCTGGCGGGCACCACGCTGGCGGCGGGCAGCGCGGCGATGGTCGTCCTGACGCTCATCGCGATCTACGCCCGCCTGCGCTCCGACGTCATCGAGAGCGGCGAGGTCTGGCTGCCCGAAGGCAGCAACCTGCAGCTCACTCCGGGAAGCATGGGCATGGCCACCCTGGCGCTGTCGCTCGTGACCGTCGCCTGGATCGTCCAGGCGCTGCGCAACGACGACCGGGGGCACGCCCTCATGGCCTTCGCCATCAGCCTGCTGCTGGGCGCGGCCTACATCAACGGCGTCGCCTACGGCTGGCAGCAGCTCGGGCTGGGCGTCACCAGCTCGACCCAGGCGCTGCTCATCTACACCATCACCGGGCTGCACGTGGCCATGACGGGCGTGGGGATGCTCTACCTGGCCGTCATGGCCTTCCGGTCGGTGGGCGGGCAGCTCACCGGGCGGGCGGCCGAGGGGGTCAGCGCCGCGGCCCTGTACTGGTTCGTGACCGTCGGCGTGTACGCCGTGGTCTGGTACACGATCACCATCACCAAGTGAGGCACCGGCGATGATCACCACCGGTTCCAAGTGGTTCTACGGGTTCGGCTTCCTCTCGCTGGTGCTGGCCGCCGCCTATGGCTGGACGACGGGCGGCAACGGCCTCGGCCCGGTGTCGGTCGGCTACAAGGGCGCGGTCGGCGACCACTTCGGCTACGGCGTCCTGCTGTCGGCCGGCATCGTCAGCCTCGTGTTCGGGTTCGTCGCCACCGCGCTGCGCGACGCCGATGCCGCAGCCGTCGCCCAGGTGGCCGGCACCGATACGGTCCCCGTCGTCCTGCCCGTCCGCCCCAGCTACTGGCCGCCGGTCGCCGCCTTCGGTGCCGCGCTGGTGGTGATCGGGCTGGTGTCCGAGGCCGTGATCGTCGTCTACGGCCTCATCGTGCTCGGCATCGTGCTGGTCGAGTGGGCTGTGCAGACCTGGGCCGACCACGCCACCGGCGACCCCGAGACCAACCGGCGCATCCGCAACCGGCTGATGAACCCCATCGAGTACCCGGCCGCCGGTCTGCTCGCCCTGGGCCTCCTGGCCGTGGCCTTCTCACGGCTCTTCCTCGCCCTGTCGGTCGAGTCGGCCGTGTGGGTCGCGATGGCGGTCGGCGTCGTGGTGATCGCGGGGGGCTTCATCGTCGCCGCGCGGCCGGGCATCAGCCCCAACGTCGTCGTCGGCCTGCTGGTGGCTGTCGCCGTGCTGGTCATCGGCGTCGGCGTGGCCGGGGCCGTGGCCGGCACCCGCGAGTTCCACGAGCACGAGGAGGAGGGCGAGCACGGTGCCGCTGCCGAGGGCGCCCTCGCCCCCGACGGTGGGGCCGCCCCCCTGATCGTCGAGGTCGCCCGGTGACCCACCGCAGCCCGCGTCCGGCCCGTCAAGGAGAACGCATGTCGTCCAGAAGCGCGCGGGCAGGCCACGCCGCTCCGGCGAAGCGCCGCCGCTTCGCGCCGCTCGCGCTGGTGCTGCCGCTGGTGCTGTTGCTCGGCGCCTGTGCCTCCGACGCACCGCAGGACACGCTCCAGCCCAAGGGGCCGATCGCCCGCAGCATCGACGGCCTGTGGGACGGCGTGTTCCTCGTCGCCGTCGTGGTGTTCATCCTGGTCGAGTTCGGCGCGCTGGCGCTGGCCGTACGGTTCCGGCGGCGCAACGACGACAGCGACGACGACCTGCCCGCCCAGACGCACGGCAACACCCGCCTCGAGCTGGCGTGGACGCTGCTGCCCGCGGTCATGCTGGCCGTCGTGGGGTTCTTCACCCTGCGCACCCTCTTCGACGTCAACCAGCGGGTCGACGAGGACCTCACCATCCAGGTCACCGGCCAGCAGTGGTGGTGGGAGTTCGCCTACGACACCGACGGCGACGGCGAGTACACCGACGAGGACGTGCTGACCGCCAGCGACCTGGTGATCCCCGCCGGCGTCGACGTCAACCTCGACATCGGCTCCAACGACGTCATCCACTCGTTCTGGATCCCGTCGCTCAACGGCAAGAAGGACGCCGTCCCGGGCCGCAGCCACCCGCTGCGCCTCAACGCCGACGAGCCGGGCACCTACGTCGGCCAGTGCACCGAGTACTGCGGCCTGTCCCACGCCTACATGCGCCAGCGGGTCATCGCTTTGCCCGCGGACGAGTTCGAGCAGTGGCTCGAGGACCAGCAGCACGAGGCCGACGCGCCCACCGGCGAGGACGCGGCGGCCGGCGCCGAGCTGTTCGCCACCCAGTGCTCGGGCTGCCACCTGGCCCGGGGCATCAACGACAGCGAGTTCGAGGACCAGGGCGGCGGCACCGAGCTGCTCGTGTCGGGCAACGCGCCCGACCTGACGCACTTCGCCACCCGGGGAGCCTTCGCCGGCGCCATCTTCGACCTGTGGGTCGACCAGGACGGCGACGACATCGTCGAGGCCGACGAGATCGGCGTCGAGCTCAACCGCGGCGACCTCGAGGCCTGGCTCCGCGACCCGCCCGGCGAGAAGCCGATGCACGCCCCCGCACTGCCCGAGCCCGGCGGCGACAAGATCCGCGGCATGCCCAACCTCAATCTGCAAGAGGAACAGATCGACCAGCTGGTCGCCTTCCTCGAGACGCTCGACTAGGAGTACCGATGGCGATCGTCGAACGCCCGACAGCACCCCTCGAGCTCACTTCCGGAGCCGCCACCGTCAGCCGGCCGCTGGGCAGCTTCACGCGCCCGCAGGCCACGACAGGATGGAAGAGCTGGCTCACCACCGTCGACCACAAGCGCATCGGCATCATGTACGGCGCCTCCGCCCTGGTGTTCTTCGTGCTCGGGGGGATCGAGGCGCTGGCCATCCGCCTGCAGCTCGCGGCACCGGGCCAGAAGCTCTACTCGGCCGACCTGTACAACCAGCTCTTCACCATGCACGGCGTGACGATGATCTTCCTGGTCGTCATCCCGCTGGGTGCGGCGTTCATGAACTACCTGATGCCGCTGCAGATCGGCGCCCGCGACGTGGCGTTCCCCCGGCTCAACGCGTTCAGCTTCTGGTGCTTCCTGGGTGGCGGCATCATGCTCAACACGTCGTGGTTCCTGGGGGGCGGCGCCGACGGCGGGTGGTTCGCCTACGCCCCCAACACCGGCGTCACGTTCTCGCCCAGCCACGGCATGGACTTCTACGCCCTCGGCCTCCAGATCACCGGCATCGCCTCGCTGGTGGGCGCCATCAACCTGGTCGTCACCGTGCTCAACATGCGGGCGCCGGGCATGACGATGATGAAGATGCCGGTCTTCACGTGGATGGGCCTGGTCACCCAGCTGCTGCTGGTGTTCGCCATCCCGGTCATCTCCGTGGCCCTGTTCCTGCTCACCTTCGACCGGCTGTTCAACGCCAACTTCTTCAACGTGTCACAGGGGGCCGACCCGCTGCTGTGGGAGCACCTGTTCTGGATCTTCGGCCACCCCGAGGTCTACATCCTGATACTGCCGGCGTTCGGCATCGTCTCCGAGATCATCCCGGTGTTCGCGCGCAAGCCCATCTTCGGCTACCCGTTCATGGTGTTCTCGGGCATCGCCATCGGCTTCATGGGCTGGGGCGTGTGGGCGCACCACATGTTCGCCTCGGGCATGGGGCCGCTGTCGGTGGCCGCCTTCGCGATGTCGACCATGTTCATCGCCGTGCCCACCGGCGTGAAGATCCTCAACTGGCTGGCCACCATGTGGGGCGGCAAGCTCAGCTTCACCACGCCCATGCTGTTCGCCGTCGGGTTGGTCACGATGTTCACCATCGGCGGCCTGTCCGGCGTCACCCACGCGGTGGCGCCGTCCGACACCCAGCAGACCGACACCTACTACATCGTCGCCCACTTCCACTACGTCATCTTCGGCGGCGCCCTGCTCGGGTTCCTCGGGGGCATGTACTTCTGGTGGCCCAAGGTGTTCGGGCACAGGCTCAGCGAGACGCTGGGCAAGTGGCACTTCTGGACCATCCTGATCGGCTTCAACCTGACCTTCGGCCCCATGCACATCCTGGGCCTGCAGGGCATGCCCCGCCGCATGCACACCTACGTCGACGGCTACGGGTTCAACTTCTGGAACATGGCCTCGACGATCGGCGCGTTCATCATCGCCGTGTCCATGCTGATCTTCGGCTGGAACATCCTGGCCAGCTGGCGTCGCCACAGGGCCAACCCGGTCGACGTCGGGCCCGACCCGTGGGACGCCCGCAGCCTCGAGTGGATGGTCCCGTCGCCGGTGCCGGCCTACAACTTCGACGAGTCCCCGACCGTGTCGCACCTCGACGAGTTCTGGCACCGCAAGTACCAGGAGGACGACAGCGGCAAGGTGCGCCGGGTGGCGACCGGCGCCGAGGTCGCGCAGCGGGGCGACGCCACCGAGGTGCACCTGCCGTCACCCTCGTACTGGCCCCTCGTCATGGCGGCCGGGCTGCCCATCATCGGCTACGGCCTGATCTTCAACCTCGGCCTCGCCGCCGTGGGTGGGCTGATCGTGGTGATCGGCGGCTTCGGCTGGGGGTACGAGCCCGCCGACGACCCCGAGGCCCACCACGGTCCCGACGGCCACGATGGTGGCGACGACGGCCACGGCGGCGCCCAGCTCGAACCCGGCGACGGCGACGGCGAGATCGGTGAGCGAGACGCCTCGCGGTCAGGCGAGGCGGTGCCCGCCGGCGTGGCCGGGCCGGGCCCGACGTCCACCGCATCGGCTGCGGGCACCGCGCCCGAGTCGTCCGAGGAGGCTGCCGCCGATGACTGACGCCGCGTTCGCCACCCACGACGCCGACCCAGCCCTGCACGACAAGGGCGTGCCCAGCCACGGCACCAGCACCGGCGTCTCGAACGAGAAGCTGGCCATGTGGGTCTTCCTGGGGTCGGACTGCCTGCTGTTCGGCGGGCTGATCTCGACCTACCTGCTGCTGCGGCACCGCTCGGTGGTCGGGCCGGGGCCCCAGGACGTGTTCGACATCCCGTTCACGTCGGTGTCGAGCTTCGTGCTGCTGTTCAGCTCGCTGACCATGGCGCTGGCGGTCGGGGCCATCCACCGGGGCGACGAGCGCCGCTCGCGCACCTTCCTGCTCACGACCGCCCTGCTGGGCTCGACGTTCATCGCCGGTCAGGTCTACGAGTTCACCTCCTTCGTCAAGGAGGGCCTGGGCTACACCACCAACGTCTTCGGCTCCGCCTTCTACACGCTGACCGGCTTCCACGGTGTGCACGTCAGCGTCGGCATCATCTTCCTGCTGTCGTTGTTCGTGATGTCGGTGCGGGGCAACCTGGGGCCCGAGCGGGCCGAGACCGTCGAGATCTTCGGCCTCTACTGGCACTTCGTCGACATCGTGTGGATCCTGATCTTCACCGTCGTCTACCTGATCCCGTGATCGTGCGGAGGGAATCGTGAGCGTCGAGACAGACGAGCGTGGGGCGGCCGGGCCCGCGGAGCCCGACCACGAGGCCCACCAGCACGCGCACCCGAGCGACCGCAACTACATCGTCGTCGCCGTGCTGCTGGCCGCCATCACGGCCCTGGAGGTGGGCACCTACTTCCTCGAGGACCCCAGCACCACGCTGCTCGTGGTCGCGCTGTTCCCCCTGATGATCGCCAAGTTCGCCGTCGTGTGCGGCTGGTTCATGCACCTGCGCTACGACAACCCGCTGTTCAAGCGGGTGTTCGTGTTCGGGCTGAGCCTGGCCATCGGGGTGTACATCATCGTGCTGACGTCCATGCAGTTCTGGGACTCGGGCTACGGGACGTGACCTGACATGAGCCTGCTCGCCGCTGGAACCGACTTCTGGCGGTGGCAGCCGCACCCCGAGGTGTGGGTGCTGGTGGGCGGTGTCGTCGCGCTGGCCCTGTACGCCTCCAAGGTGGTCGGGCCCAAGGTGGTGCCGACCGGCCGGGCCGTGGTGACGCGCCAGCAGCTCGCATGGTTCGGCCTGGGCCTGGTGCTGCTGTGGCTGGCGTCGGACTGGCCGATGCACGACATCTCCGAGGAGTACCTCTTCTCGATGCACATGACCCAGCACATGGTGCTCACCTACATGGTGCCGCCGGTCATGCTGCTGGCCACGCCCGAGTGGCTGGCCCGGCTGGTGCTGGGCCGCGGGCTGGCCAAGCGGGTCTTCTACTTCATGGCGCGGCCGGTGCCCGCGGCGCTGGTGTTCAACGCGCTGCTGCTCGGCACCCACGCGCCCGGGGTGGTGAACCTGTCGGTGGGCAACCCGCTGTTCCACTACCTGGTGCACACGGCATTGGTGCTGTCCGCTCTGCTGCTGTGGGTGCCTGTGGTGGGCCCCCTCCCCGAGCTGCGCATCTCGTACCCGGCGCAGATGCTGTACCTGTTCGTCACGTCCATCGTCCCCACGGTGCCCGCCGGTTGGCTGACCTTCGCGGAAGGGACCATCTACTCGGCCTACGACGTGCCCGGCCGGCTGTGGGGCCTGACCATCACCGACGACCAGCAGCTGGCGGGGGTCATCATGAAGCTGGTCGGCGGAGGGTTCCTGTGGGTGATCATCACGCTGCGGTTCTTCCAGTGGGCGGGCAGGTTCAGCGACAGCGACAAGGCCGCCGACCAGGCCGGCCCGCCCACCGACCTCACGTGGGCCGACGTCGAGCGCGAGTTCGACCGCCACCCGCCGGCCCCGGAGCCCAAGCCCCGCCCGGCCCGCCACCGCCCCGACGCCGGGCCCTGACCTGGCCGGCCGGACGCCCCGCCGGCGGTCCGGCATGATGGCGCCGTGACTCGCTGGGCCGCATCCGACATGCCCGATCAGACCGGGCGCACGGTCGTGGTCACGGGCGCCAACAGCGGCCTCGGTCTCGCCTCGGCCGAGGCCTTCGCCGGCCGGGGCGCCGCCGTGCTGCTGGCGTGCCGCGACGCCCGGCGTGCCGAGACGGCCCGCGCCACGGTGGCCGCGGCCGCCACCGGCCCGGCGCCGACGGTCGTGAGCCTCGACCTGGCGGACCTCGCCTCCGTGCGCAAGGCCGCGGACGAGATCGCCGACCGGTGCGGCCGGGTCGACGTGCTGATGAACAACGCCGGCGTCATGGCCCCACCGTTGCAACGCACGGCCGACGGGTTCGAGATGCAGTTCGGCACCAACCATCTCGGGCACTTCGCCCTGACCGGCCTGCTGCTCCCGACGCTGCTGCGGGCCGACCGGCCCCGGGTGGTGACGACCTCGTCGCTGATGCACCGGCGGGCCGACGACCGCTGGGACGATCCCAACGCCGAGCCGGGCCCCTACGACCGGTGGGTGGCCTACGCGCGCTCGAAGCTGGCCAACCTGCTGTTCATGCGCGAGCTGGGCCGCCGGGCGCGGGAGGCGGGGTGCGACCTGGTGTCGGCGGCTGCCCATCCCGGCTACGCCGCCACCGACCTGCCGCGCCACACGGCCCGCCTCACCGGCGGGTGGCTGCTCTCGCGGGTGGCCGGAGCGATGGTCGCGGTGGGGGGCACGCTCGTGGCGCAGCCCGCCGCCGCCGGGGCGCTGCCCCAGCTCTACGCGGCGACCATGCCGGAGGTGGGCTCGGGCGACTACTTCGGCCCCCGCGGTCCGCTCGAGGTGCGGGGCGCGCCGGCGCCCGCCCGCCTGTCTCGTGGCGCTCGGGACGAGGCCGCCGCTCGCCGGCTGTGGGCGCTGTCCGAGGAGCTGACCGGCGTCACCTACCCCTGGTAGCCGGTGCCCGCTCGCTGCCGCCGCGGCGGGCCCACGCCGGTCAGTCGCTCGGCTCCCAGCGGAACAGCGCGATCGCGAGCGCCACGGCGGCGATCGACCACACGGCGAGGACCGGCCACACGCGCCCGGGCACGTCCGCACCGGGGGTGAGCGCGCCGCGTGCGGCATCGGTCAGCGCGGTGGACGGCAGCGACCGGGCGCCGGCGCGCAGGCCGCTGGGCAGCTCGTCGAGTGGGAACACCATCCCCGACAGCAGCAGCAGTGCGACGAACGTCGCGTTGGCGACGGCCAGCGCGGCAAGGGCCCGGAGGCGGCCGGCGACCACGAGCGCCATGCCGGTGAACGCGGCGATGGCCAGGAGGACGGCGCCCGCCAGCGGCACGGGCTCGACGTCGGGCTCCCACCCCAACGCGAGGGCGATGACCCCGATGACGGCCACTTGGACGACGATCACGACCAGCACCGCCAGCGCCTTCGCCGCCACCAGCCGGGGCCGGCCGAGCGGGGTGGTGCCGAGCCGCTTGAGCACGCCGTAGGAGCGGTCGAAGCCGGTGGAGATGGCCAGGTTGGTGAACGCCGTGGCCAGCACCGCCAGCGCCAGCGTGCCCGGGGCGAGGAAGTCGATCGCCTCGCCGTCGATCGGAAGGACGTCGACCAGCGAGAAGAACACGAGTACGGCGACCGGGATGCCGATCGTCAGCAGCAACGACTCGCCGTTGCGGACGACGAGGGCCAGCTCGAGCCGGAGCTGGGCGGCGAGCGCCCTCACGACGCACGCCCGCCGTCGCCGCCGCGGGAGCCGCCGTCGCCGTGGATGTGGGTGTCGCCTCCGTGGGTGTCATCGTCGCTGTCTCCGGGGGTGTCGTCGTCGGTGCCAGCGCGGGCGCTGTCGGCATCCGTGGTGTCGTCGGCGGCGGCAGGCGGTTCGGGCTCGCACGGGGGGACCTCGGGCGCGCCCGGGACGGCGCCCGGCAGGTCCCCGCCGGACGGCGACGCCTCGTCGACCCCGGCCGGCTCGTGGAGGTCGGCGGGCCCGGCGGGGGTTGTTGTCGGCTCGGCTGTCGTGGGGGGACTGCCGGAGGCGCCCGCCGCCGGCGGGCTGGCGGTGAGCTGCAGGTAGATGTCCTCGAGGCGCTGGCGGCCGGCGCGCAGGTCGGCCAGAGGCTGGTCGTGCTCGGCCAGCCAGCCGGCGAGGGCGGCCACGACGGCCGGGGTCGGCGCCGCCGCCACCAGGTAGTCACCGGGTGCCACCTCGTGCACCTCGGCACCACCGAGGTAGCCCGACAGCGAGCCGGTGTCGAGCCCGGCGGCCGCCCGGAATCGCACGTTGGCGTCGGCACCGCTGGTACGGGTCAGCTCGTCGAGGGTGCCCGCCGCCACCAGCCGGCCGGCGGTGACGATGACGACCCGGTCGGCCACCCGCTCGGCCTCGTCGAGGTCGTGGGTGGTGAGCAGCACGGTCACGCCCTCGCCGCGCAGGTCGGCGATCACCTGGCGGATGACCTGGCGCCCCGCCGGGTCGATCCCCGCGGTCGGCTCGTCGAGGAACGCGACCTGGGGCCGCCCGACCAGCGCGAGGGCCAGCGCGAGCCGGCGCTGCTCGCCGCCGGAGAGCTGGCGACCGGCGCGCCCCTCCAGCCCGGTCAGCCCCAGCCGTTCCACGAGGCTGCGGGGTTCGAGCGGGTTGCGGTACAGGGCGGCGGCGTGGCGCAGCGCCTCGCGCACCCGCACGCCGGGGTGGATGCCGCCCTCCTGCAGCATGACCCCCATGCGCTCGGAGAGCGCCCGGTGATCGGTGCGGGGATCGAGGCCGACGACGGACAGCCGCCCGGACGCCGGCCGGCGCAGGCCTTCGAGCGCCTCGACCGTCGACGTCTTGCCTGCCCCGTTGGGGCCCAGCAGGCAGGTGACCTCGCCCGCCTCGGCCCGGAACGACAGCTCGTCGACGGCCGTCACCTTGCCGTAGGTGATGGTGAGCGACTCGACGTCGACGGCAGCCATGTCGGCAGCGAAGCTACCTGCCCCGCGATCCGGGGCGCGTACTGCGGTCTCGGGCTAGGACCCCTCCACCGTGGTGGGCGGCGACGAGCCCGACGTAGCCGTGGTGGACGGGGCGCCGCCGGGGGACCCGTCGGTCCCGGTGGGCTCGGTGGCGTCGGAGGCGGGCGCGTCCGGCGCAGGTGCGAGCGCCAGTGACGGCACCACGACCTCGGGGCGTGGCACGGGCACCCGACTCTGGGTGCTGCCGTCCTCGCCCCACGTCACCGTGTACTGGTCGACGGGGTAGAGGTTGCCGACGGGCCCACCGAGCTCGTCGAGCACGGCGTCGTGCTCGAGGGGCAGCCCCGTCATGGGGTCGACCGCCTCGCCCAGCTCGATCGGCCGGCCGTACTGGTCGTACAGCAGCACCCCGCCGAGGGGTTCGCCCTCGGCGTCGTAGGCGTAGATGTTGGTGATGGCGCTGCCGTCGGGGTGGGCGAGCTGGTGGTCGGGCGGTTGCGGCGCGGCGTACACGTCGTCCGCGTACGTGATCATGTCCGGGCGGTCGAGGTCGTCGGCCCGCACGAGCAGCAGCAGCGCCGCGGCGATCGCCAGGGCGTTGATCACGTGTCGCCACCCGGATGCCGGACGGCGCCGGGCCAGCCGCACCGACGCGACCGACGCGGCGATGCCGCCGAAGGCGCCCAGCAACGCCGAGCCGAGGATCTCGGGGAACGGGAACGCGCCCCGCAGGTCGGGTCCGGCGCCGATCAGGCAGAACCCGTAGACCAGGAGCCAGGCCCGGGCCACCCACCAGGCCGGGCGCAACTCGGGCAGGAACGCGACGACGGCACGCGTCCAACGGTGGTCCTGCACCGCCGTCAGCGCGGCCGACAACCGGCGGACGGCGCGGTCGGCGCGATGGGCCAGAGCCGACGACGGCGCAGCCGGCGCCAGCCCCGCGGTGGCCCGCAGCTCGGCGGCGAACGCCGACGGGGTGCCGAGCACGTCGTCGAGCGGGCGGCCGTCGCCCGCCGCGACCTGGTGCAGGTGGGCGGTCAGGTCGTCGAGCAGGTCGTCGCGCTCGTCGTCGCCGAGGTCGGCCAGGTGACGGCGCACCTCGGCGAGGTAGGCCTCGGCCCGCTCGGCCGCCCCGGCACCGCGGCGGGTGCCGGGGCCGGGGCCGGCGTCACCGCCGGTCGGGGTGCCGGTGTCGATGTCGGTGGTGCTCACGCTGCGTCCTTCCGGCCCGTGCCCAGCAGGTCGTCGAGCACGTCGGCGAAGTGGCTCCAGGTCTTGGTGCCGTTCCTGAGTGCCTCGCGCCCGGCGGGCGTGACGGCGTAGTACTTGCGGTGGGGGCCCTCGTCGGAGGGGACGACGTACGACGACAGGGCTCCGGCCTGGAACAGCCGGCGCAGCGTCCCGTACACCGAGGCGTCCCCCACGTCGTCGAGGCCCGCGTCCCGGAGGCGGCGGACGATGTCGTAGCCGTAGGCGTCCTCGTCGACCACCACCGCGAGCACGGCGAGGTCGAGCACGCCCTTGAGGAGTTGACTCGTGTCCATGCGTTCCTGCCTTCGGTCCTGCCCGGTCTGCGATGCTCTCACGGTCTGCGTAGTACTCCGCTAGGCACAGTACCACGCCAAGACGAGGAGGGGCGGAACCCGTGCCGGCCGGCGAGCCCGGCGCCGGTAGCCTCGCGGGCCATGCTCGACCTTCGACGGATCCGCAGCGAGCCCGAGGCCGTCCGCGCCGCGCTCGACCGCCGGGGCCCGGGCACGTCCGCCGTCATCGACCGGATCCTCGCCCTCGACGCCGAGCAGCGGCAGCTCACGACCCGGCGCGACGAGGTGCGCAGCCAGGTCAAGGCCATCTCCAGGCAGGTGGGCCGCCTGCGGGGCCAGGGCCGGGCCGACGAGGCCGAGGCCCGCATGGCCGAGAGCCGCCAGCTGGGCGAGCGTGAGAAGGCGCTGGCCGCCGACGCCGACCGGCTGGGCGACGAGCTCCGCGTCCTGCTCCTGACCACGCCCAACACGCCCAGCGCCGATGCGCCCGACGGCGCCGACGAGGCCGACAACGTGGTGCTGCGCACCGAGGGCGACGACCCCGCGGCCTACGGCGACCACCAGCGCATCCCCCACTGGGACATCGGCGACGAGCTGGGCCTGTTCGACTTCGCCCGGGCGACGAAGATCTCGGGGTCGATGTTCGTCATGTACCGGGGCTGGGGGGCGCGGCTGCTGCGGGCCATGGTGCAGTGCAGCCTCGACCGCAACGCCGACGCCTACGTCGAGGTGCGGCCGCCCACCCTGGTGCTCACCGAGACGATGGTCTCGACCGGGCACCTGCCCAAGTTCGCCGACGAGGCCTACCACGTCGAGCGCGACGACCTGTGGGCCATCCCCACCGCCGAGGTGCCGCTCACCTCGCTGCACCGCGACGAGGTGCTCGACCCCGACGACCTGCCGTTGCGCTACATGGCCTACACGTCGTGCTTCCGGCGCGAGGCGGGCGCCGCCGGCAAGGACACCCGCGGCCTGCTGCGCGTCCACGAGTTCGACAAGGTCGAGCTGCTGGCCGTGGCGGCCGACGCCGAGGGTGCGATCGCGTGCCAGGAAGACATCCTCGCCCGCAGCGAGGCGCTGCTCCGCGACCTGGGCCTCGCCTACCGGGTGCTCGACCTGTGCACGGGCGACCTGGGTGCCTCGGCGGCACGGACCTGGGACCTCGAGGCGTACGCGCCCGGCGTCGACCAGTGGCTCGAGGTGTCGTCGGTGTCGTGGTTCGGCGACTACCAGGCCCGGCGGGCCAACGTCCGCTGCCGCCCCCGGCCCGAGCCGGGCCCCGACGGCAAGCCCGCCAAGCCCAGGGGCACGGCCATCGCCCACACCGTCAACGGCTCGGCCATGGGCTGGCCCCGCACCGTCGCCGCCTACCTCGAGACCCACCGCCGGCCCGACGGCTCGGTCGCGATCGTCGACGTCCTCCGCCCCTACCTGGGCGGCGCCGAGGCCATACCTCGCGCCTGACCCCCGCCCCGACGACACGGGGACGGCCGTGTGTGCTGCCCGTCGCGAGGCAATGACTCGCGGTCGAACCACTCCGAGGCAATCGCGTGCGGCCCCCGCCGGTCATCGCCTCGGGAACCCCTCGGCGGCAACCATTGCCTCACGCCGAGGGGGACGGTCAGGCGCAGTCGGCGCAGAGGCCCGACAGGGCGAAGTGTTGGTTCGACAGCTCGAACCCGTGCTCCTCACGCAGGCGGAGCGCCAGGTCGCCCATGGCGCCGATGGGCACCTCGACCACCGCGCCGCACGACGAGCACACGGCGTGATGGTGGGGCCGGTCGTTCAGGTGGAACGTCGAGGCGCCGTGGCCCAGGTGCACGTGGGTGACGACGCCCACCTCCTCGAGCCGGTCGAGGGTGCGGTAGACGGTAGCGCGGTGCACCTCGGGGTGGGTGGCCGCCACCCTGCTCACGATCTCGTCGGCGGTCACGTGGTGGTCGCCCGACAGCAGCACCTCGACCACCGCCCGGCGCGACGTGGTGAGCCTGTCGCCATGCGCCTTCATCAGCGCGAGGACCTCGTCCGCGGTCCGGGGGCTGCCCATCGCCCCCGAGGGTACCGGTCCCGCCTTCGGCCAGGGGACAGTGGGCGCCGCTCACGGGTAGTGTCGGCGACAGCCGCTCCGCTCCTCCCGGGGACGGTGCACACCAGGGAAGGTCGGGACGAGAGATGCGACGCGCCTGGGCCTGGCTGGCCCTCAACTCTGGCAAGCATGCGGGGATCTTCGGCGTGGTCGGCCTGGCCATCACGCTGGTGCTGGGACTGGGCATCACCAAGCTCGACTTCGCCACAGGCCAGGACTCGTACCTGAACAAGGACGAGCAGGTCTACAAGGACAGCGTCGCCTACCAGGACCTGTTCGGCGGCCAGGCCATGCTGAGCCTGTTCACGATGGAGGACGGGCAGACGGTCACCGACCTGTTCACCCCCGCCAACATCGCCCACATGCGCCAGGTGGAGGACGACCTGCGCGCCACCGAGGGCGTGTTCACCGTCATCAGCCCGCTGACGGCGCTCGAGTTCACGCAGAACCTGGTGAGCAGCGAGTCGGGCGACGTGACCCAGAGCGTCGCAGGCCAGGCCCTGCTGGGCGCTCGCGAGCGCGAGCCCGACCCGGCCGCCCAGGCGCTGCGGCTCGAGGACTCGGTCACGACCCTCGAGCGCATCGATGCGGTGCAGGGCGAGCACACCTTCGAGAACCCCGAGTGGATCGAGTTCCTGCTGTTCGACAACCGGGGTGACATCCGCAAGTCGCTACGGCCCTTCTTCCCCGACGAGAGCCACGCCCAGCTCATCGCGCGACTGGACGGCAACGCCTCGCTCGAGGACGAGGGCAACGCCGCCGACCGGGTGACCGACGTGGTGCAGGCCGAGCCGTTCGAGAACGCCTCGACGGTGACCACGGGCGCGCCCGTGCTGCTCAAGGACCTGAACGACTACCTGCGGGGCGGCATGCTCGCGCTCGGGGCCATCGCGGTGGCGATCATGGTGGTCATCCTGGTGCTGCTGTTCGGGGTGCGGTGGCGGCTGCTGCCGCTGGCGGTCATCCTCGTCGGGGTCACGTGGGCGTTCGGGCTGGCCGGCTACCTGGGCATCCCGCTGTCGGTGGTCACCATCGCCGGCCTGCCCGTCATGCTGGGCGTGGGCATCGACTACGCGATCCAGATGCACTCCCGCATCGAGGAGGAGGTGGTCATCGACCGGGCGGCGCACCCCATCCAGGAGGCGTCGATGAACCTGGGGCCGGCCCTGCTGGTGGTCACCTTCGACGCCATCTTCGCCTTCCTGGCCCTGCGCTTCGCCAAGGTGCCGATGATCCGCGACTTCGGCCTGCTGCTGGCCGTCGGCATCGCCGCCATCTGCCTCTGCAGCATCGTCATGCCCCTCGCGATCCTCGGCATGCGCGAGTACCGATCGCCCACCAAGGGCAAGGACTTCAGCCATGGCACGCTGGCCAAACTGGTGGTGTGGCTCGGCGACCTGCCCACCCGCTCGGCCGTGCCCCTGGCCATCGCCAGCGTGGTCATCTTCGCCGGGGGCATCGTGGTCGAGGACAAGCTCGAGATCCAGAGCGACCCCGAGGAGTGGGTCAACCAGGACACCCAGGTGGTCCGCGACATCCAGACCCTCAAAGCCGAGACCGGCTCGTCGGCCGAGCTGGGCATGTACGTCGAGAGCGACGACGTGTTCAGCGACGAGATGGCCACGTTCATCACCGACTTCGCCAACGAGGAGCTGGCGACCCGGCCCGACGAGCTGCTGACCGCATCGTCGATCGTCACCACCGTGTCCTTCCTGCTCGAGCTGCCCGACACCCCCACGCTGGCGCCCACCGGCGCAGACGTGCAGCGGGCCTACGACGTGGCGCCGCCCGACATCCAGCGCTCGCTCGTCAACCCCGAGAACGGTGCGCTGAACCTGGTGTTCCGCACCGGTCCGGGCTCGCTCGACGAGCGGGCCGTCTACGTCAACGAGATCCGCGACGAGCTCGACGCCGGCGAGACCGCCGGTGGCGTGGTGATCCCCGAGGGCGTGCGGGCCACCCCGTCCGGCCTGGCCGTGGTCGGCGTGGGCCTGCTCGAGAACATCGAGGCCAACCGCATCCTGCTCACCTACCTGGCCGTAGCGTTCGTGTTCCTGTTCCTGACCGTCCGCCTGCACAGCATCGTGCGGGCGCTGCTGTCGATGGTGCCCGTGCTCATCGCCGTGGGTGCCGCCTCGCTGGTGGCGTGGGCGCTCGACCTGCAGCTCAGCCCCATGACCGCGGTGGGCGGGCCGCTGGTGGTGGCGCTGTGCACCGAGTTCACCTCGCTGATCCTGCTGCGCTTCATCGAGGAGTCCCAGCGGGGCCACTCGCCCCGCCGAGCCATCGAGGTGACCGCGTCGCGGACCGGGCGGGCGTTCATCGTCTCCGCCCTGACGGCCGTCTCGGGCGTGGCGGTCATCGCCTTCTCGTCGCTGCCGCTGCTGCGCGACTTCGGCATGATCGTGACGATGAACGTGACGGTGGCGCTGCTGTCGGCGTTGGTCTTCCTACCGCCGATGCTGGTGTGGGCCGAGGAGCGGGGCTGGGTCACCCGGGGCATGAGGTCCCACCACGCGCCGGTGGTCGAGGAGGCGGCCCCCGAGCCCGCCGCCGCCGAGCAGGCCTGACACCGACCCGTCCCTCGTCCGGGTGGAAAGCGGCGCGCTTTCCACCAGGCGGGCGGTAACGTGACCCGCACCTACGAAGACCCAGGGCCGGTTCAGCGGCCCGACGGAAGCTCCCGGGGCCGCGCCAGCGGGGAGGGGACCGTTATGCGGACGACAGCCCACCACAACGAGTGCCGGGCGCGAGCCGCGTGACCGATAAGCCGGCTGCGGCCGACGACATCGCCATCCGGCTCGAGGACCTGACCAAGTCCTTCACGGGCGGGGGCCGGCCGGCGGTCGACGGCCTCGACCTGGCCGTCCCGCGGGGCGAGCTGGTCGCGCTGGTGGGGCCGTCCGGGTGCGGCAAGACCACCACCCTCAAGATGATCAACCGCCTGATCGAGCCCACCGGCGGCACCGTGTGGCTCGAGGGCACCGACATCCGCACGCTGCCGGTGCACGAGCTGCGCCGGGGCATCGGCTACGTCATCCAGCAGGCGGGGCTGTTCCCCCACCGCAAGGTGCGCGACAACATCGCCACCGTGCCCCAGCTCCTCGGCTGGTCCAAGGATCGCGTCGCCGACCGGGTGGCCGAGCTGGCCGAGCTCGTCGACCTCGACACCAGCCTGCTCGACCGCTACCCGTCGGGCCTGTCCGGCGGCCAGCAGCAGCGTGTGGGCGTGGCCCGGGCGCTCGCGGCCGACCCACCGGTGCTGCTGATGGACGAGCCGTACTCGGCGGTCGACCCCATCGTGCGCGCCCGCCTGCAGGACGAGCTGCTGGCGCTGCAGCGCCGGCTCCACAAGACCATCGTGCTCGTCACCCACGACATCGACGAGGCCATCAAGCTGGCCGACCGCATCGCCATCCTCAACCTGGGCGCCGAGCTCGAGCAGGTCGGCCCGCCCGAGGAGCTGCTGCGGGCGCCGGCCAACGAGTTCGTGGCCGACTTCCTGGGCGACGACCGGGGCATCAAGCGCCTGTCGCTCATGCGGGTGGGCCAGACCCAGCTGAGCCGCGGCCCGGTGGTGGCGCCCACGGCCACGGCGGGCCAGGCGCGGGCGGTCATGGCGGCCGAGGGGACCGACTGGGTGGCCGTCGTCGACGGCGAGCGCCTGCTGGGGTGGGTGGCGGCCGACTCGCTCGATGGTGAGGGCGCACCGGTGTCCGAGGCCGAGCCCCGCCCGTTCCGCGCGGTCGTGCGGGCCGACACGTCGCTCAAGGCGGCGCTCGACGTCATCGTCACCTCGCAGACGCGGGTGGCGGTGGTGGTGGACGGCCCGGCGGGCGACGCCGCCGGCGCCGCGGACGGCGGATCGGTCGACGGTGCCCCCGTCGACGGTGCTGTCGCGGGCGCGACCGGCACGCCCGGCTACCTGGGCGTGCTCACGGTCGACGACCTGGCCGAGGGGATCACGCAGTGAGCTCCCGGGGCACCGCGCTGCTGGCGGTGGACGAGCCGCTCGTCCGCTGGGACTGGGTGCGCGACCACACCGACGACTTCGTCGACCTGTTCTGGGAGCACGTGAGCCTGACGGTGGCGGCCGTGGGCATCGGGTTCGCCATCTCGATGGTGCTGGCACTCGTCGCCGTCCGCTGGCGCTGGACGTACGAGCCCCTCGCCGGCTTCTGCAGCGTGCTCTACGCCATCCCCAGCCTGGCGCTGTTCGGCGTGCTGATCGCCATTCCCGCCTTCGGGCTGGGGTTCCGCTCGGCCCTCGTGGCGCTGGTCAGCTACACGCTGCTCATCCTGCTGCGCAACATCGTGGCCGGGCTGGACGGCGTGCCGCCCGAGGTGCGCGAGGCGGCCGACGGCGTGGGGTACGAGCCGTGGCGGCGGGTGCTCCGCGTCGACCTGCCGCTGGCGACGCCCGCCATCGTGGCCGGGCTGCGCATCGCGACGGTCACCACGGTGGGCCTGGTGACGGTCACGGCGCTCATCGGCGAGGGCGGCTTCGGCGACCTGATCAACGACGGGCTCAGCCGTGACTTCCCCACGCCGATCGTCGTGGGCGCAGTGCTGTCGGTGGCGCTGGCGGTCGCCTTCGACGTGCTCTTCGTGGTGGTCGAGCGCCTGCTCACCCCGTGGGCCCGGGCCGGCGGGTCGCGGCGCGGCGACCGTGGCGCGCGCGCTGCGTTGGCTGACGCAAGGGCCCGCACCGCCCATGACGAGAACTGGACCGCCCTCGGGCGGTCGACGTCCGCCGAGGGTCTCCTGTGAGCGGGTCGCTCCAGCAGATGTGGGACTACCTGCAGAGCGACGGGGCCTGGTCGGGCCGCAACGGCCTGCCCGCCCTCACCTGGGCGCACATCCAGATCTCGGTGGCGTCGATCCTCGTCGCCGCGCTGGTGGCCATCCCACCCGCCGTGGTGCTGGGGCACGTGCGCCGGGGCGCGCTGGCGGCCGTGTCGGTGGTCAACATCGGCCGGGCGATCCCCTCGTTCGCCATCATGGCGCTGCTGCTGCCGTTCTCGCTGCGCTACGGGTTCGGCCTGGGGTTCTGGCCCACCGTGGTCGCGCTGGTGCTGCTGGCCATACCGCCGATCTTCACCAACACCTACACCGGCGTGCGCGACGTGCCCGCCGACGCCGTCGAGGCCGCCCGCGGCATGGGCATGAGCGCGGGCGAGACCGTGCGCAAGGTCGAGGTCCCGGTGGCCGTGCCCCTCATCCTGACCGGCCTACGCGTCTCGGCGGTGCAGGTGGTCGCCACCGCCACGCTCGGGGCGCTGGTCGCCTACCGCAACCTGGGCACGCCCATCGTCACCGGGTTCACCAGCCCCGACAAGGGCCCCATGCTGGCCGGCGCGCTGGCCGTGGCGCTGCTGGCCCTGGTGACGGACGCGCTGTTCGTGCTGGCCGCCCGCGTGTTGGTGCCGTGGCGGGCGCCGGCGCGGCGCACGGCCGACGCGACGGTGACGGCCGAGGAGGCAGCGCCCGCCGCGGTAACGGGCTGAGCGCCGGCGGGTACACGAGACCGACAGCAATCCCTCAGGGGAAAGGACATGACCCGATGAGACGACATGTGAGGGTGGGGGCGGCACTGCTGGCGCTCAGCCTGCTGGGCGCCGCGTGCGGCGACGACGATGACGACGGCGACGGCGAGAGCGGCAGCGCGTCGGCGCCCGCCGAGGTGCCCGACGGCCCCGCCATCAGCATCGGAGCCCAGGAGTTCGGCGAGTCGGCCATCCTGGCCGAGATCTACGAGGGCGCGCTCGGCGACGCCGGCTACGAGGTCGGGGTGCAGGAGCTGGGCGGGTTCCGCGACCTGCTGTTCGGGGCGTTCGAGTCGGGCGAGGTCAACCTGGCGCCCGACTACGTGGCCTCGGAGCTCGAGTTCCTCAACGATCAGGCCGGCGAGGCGACGGGCGACGTCGACGAGACGTTCGCACTGCTCGAGCCCCGGCTCGAGGAGCGCGAGCTTGTAGGCCTGACGCCCTCCGAGGCGGTCAACACCAACGCGTTCGTGGTCACCCAGGAGACGTCCGACGACCTGGGCATCACCACCCTGTCCGACCTGGCCGAGAAGGGACAGGACCTGACGCTGGGCGCCCCTCCGGACTGCGAGTCGAACGCCTTCTGCATCCCCGGGCTGCAGGACGTGTACGGCCTCGACATGTCCGACAACTTCGAGCCGCTCGACGCCGGCCTCGTGCCCACGTCGCTGGGCGAGGGTGCCATCGACGTGGGGCTGCTGTTCTCGACCGACGGGCGCATCGCCTCCGAGGGTTGGGTGCTGCTCGAGGACGACCAGAACATGCTGGCCGCCGACAACGTGTTCCCCCTGCTGACCCAGGAGCTGGTCGATGCCTACGGCGACGGCCTGACCGGGCTGCTCGACGACATCTCGGCCGAGCTCACGACCGACGACCTGATCGAGCTGAACCGGCGCTTCGACGTCGACCGCGAGGACGCGGAGGACATCGCCGCGGACTGGCTGTCCGAGCACGGCTTCGGCGACTGACGACCGGAGACGGCGGGGTGCCCGCGCCGGCCGGCCCTGACGCCGGCGGGTGCGGGCACCCCCGTTCCGGCGTTCGTACGTTGCGGTTCGCGTGACGGCCGGGACGCCGGTTCGGTGCGGCCCGGGTTGCCTCCCGCGGTGTGCCGCGCGGTAGACCCGGGGCGTGGACCTCTCCGAGCTGGCCGAGCTGCGCCAGGAGTACACCTACGCCGGGCTCGACGTCGCCGACCTGGCCCCCGACCCGGTCGCCCAGTTCCGTCGGTGGTTCGCCGCCTGGCACGAGGTGGCGGTGGGCGATCCCAACGCCATGGTGGTGACCACCGCCGCGCTCGACGGCCGGCCCTCGGTGCGCACCGTGCTGCTGCGGGCGCTCGACGACGACGGCTTCGTGTTCTTCACCAACCACGACAGCCGCAAGGGCCGCGAGCTGGCGGCCAACCCGCACGCCGCGCTGCTGTTCCCCTGGCACCCGCTGGGCCGGCAGGTGGTCGTCGAGGGCGAGGCCTCCCCGCTGCCGGCGGACGCGTCCGACGCCTACTGGGCGTCCCGGCCCCGGGGCAGCCAGATCGCGGCGCTCGCCTCGCCCCAGAGCCAGGTGATCGCCGACCGGGCCGTGCTCGACGACCGCTGGGCCGCGCTCGAGGCCGAGCTCGCCGGCCGCGACGTGGCCCGCCCGCCGCACTGGGGCGGCATCCGGGTGCGGCACGAGCGGGTCGAGTTCTGGCAGGGTCGCGAGCGCCGCCTGCACGACCGCCTCGTCTACCGCTGCGACCCCGCCGCTGCCTCCGCCTGGCGCATCGAGCGCCTCGCGCCCTGACGGGCCACGCCGGCCCCGACGCGCGAAGCTCTCCGCGTGACGGGCATCGACGACGGTGGCTCGACCGGCGGCTCTGCGTCCGCGACGGCGAGGGACACGGTCACGGCCGACGACATCGCCACGACCAACGGGATGATGGTCGCCCGGTCAGCCGCGTTCGCGCGCCTGGCGGGGACCGTGCTGATCGTGGTCGGGTCCATCGGCGCGGTCGCGTGGGCATGGTTCGTCGTGCGTACCCAGCAGCACCTCTCCGGCGCGCTGGTGCCGGGCGCATTCGACCTCGATCCGTCGTCGCCGTCGCTGCTCGACCGGCTCGACGCGGTGCCCGGCACCGTCGTGTTGTTGATGTCGGCCGCACTGGCGGTCGGGTTGGGCGTGCTGCTCCGGCTCGGCGCCGACTACGTGGTCGTCCGCACCGGCGGCTCGCTGACGGGTTACCAGGTCGGCGACGAGCTCCCGGAAGCCGAGGCCCAGCCCGACGCCGACTTCCTGGTCGAGTGAGGTCGGGCGGTCAGGACGACGAGGCCGGGTCGCGGCGGGGGCGGGCGCTGCGCACAGCCACGGCGATCCCGGCCAGCACCACGGCGACGGCCACGCCGATGCGCACGGCGCCGACCCGGTCGATCCATGCGGTCGCGTCCGCGGACCACCCCGCCACCACGTCGGTGATGCCCGAGTCGGGCACCACGCCGCTGCGCCCCAGCCGGACCTCGAGCCAGCCGTAGTAGGCGACGTACGCGCCCGCCAGCGCCAGCAGCCCGCCGGCCACCCGGCCGACGTAGGGCTGGGCCCGGCGCAGCAGCCGCACGATCGACGTGCGGGCCAGCGCCATGGTCACGGTCAGGGCCAGCAGCACCACCGTCATGCCGAGGCCGTACACGGCGAAGACCAGCACGCCGTCGAGCAGCGAGTCAGCGCTGATCGTGCCGGCCACGGCGCCGAGGAACAGCGGCAGCGTGCAGCCGATCGAGGCGATGGCGTACGACACGCCGAACACGAACATCGACCCCACCGTGCGCTCGCGCCCACCGCGGTCGAGGCGGGGCAGGCGCACGTTCAGCTCGAAGCCGAACAGCATGGCGACGCCGAGGGCGAACAGGCCGATGCCTATGGCGATCGACACCCACGGCACGTTCTCGTACACGGGCAGCGACGTGAGCTCGACCGCGGCCCCGGCCAGGGCGAAGACGGCAAGGAAGCCGGCCGCCACGGCGCACGCGACACGCACCGCCTGGGCGACGCTGGCGCGGGGCACCTCGGCGACGCTGTCCTCGAGCCCGAGGAAGTAGGACAGGTAGGCGGGCAGCATGGCGAACCCGCACGGGTTGACCGTCGCCACCATGCCGAGCGTCAGGTAGTAGGCCCACGCCTGGTCGGGACCGACGGCGGCGATCATGCCGGCACCCCGAACAGATCGGTGATGCGGGCCCGCAGCTCGTCCTCGGTCAGCGGGCCGCTGTTGACGTCGACCACCTCGCCCGCAGCGTCGATGAACACCGTGGTGGGCATGGTCAGGCCCCCGAAGTAGGTGAGGGCGCTGGCGTCGGGATCGTCGAAGGTGGGGTAGGTGACGCCGGTGGTCTCCACGGTCGCCAGCGCGTCCTCGAAGGCGTCGCGGTTGGCCATGCCCACGAAGGACACCTGCCCCGCGAGCGACCGGTGCACGCGCTCGAAGGCCGGCATCTCGTCGATGCAGGGGACGCACCACGAGGCGAAGAAGTTCACGACCACCGGCCGGCTGCCGATCAGCTCGCCGAGGGCCCGGTCGTCGCCCCCCTCGAGCGACCCGAGGCGCACCTCGGCGACCGAGGCGGGCAGCTCGCCCGCAGGCGACAGCTCGTAGCCGTCGCTGGTGCCGCCCGCCGCCGGACCGCCGTCGCTGTCGCCTGCGCCCTCGGCACCGCCCCCGTCGAGGACGGCGACCACGCCCAGCGCCGCGACCAGGGCCAACGCGGTCGCGGCGAGGACGACGGCCAGGGGGAGGCGGCGGCTTGCCACGGCTCGACGGTACCGCCGCCGTGGAGGCCTGCGGCAATCGGCGGAGCGGTCGGCGGGCCACCTGGCGGGCCACCCGCGGGCCACCGGCCGGAACCGCCGGTTGCGGCCCTGCGGGCTCGCCCTTCCCGGCCCGCCGTGCGGGAGCATCGCCGCCGCGCGATGCCCCCGCACCGATCACGTTCGCGAACCCCGGCCCCGGCCCGGGCCCGCAGGCCCGGCCGAGCCGGTCGCCCGGTCCGACCGTTCTCCGCTTTCGCCGCAGTGCCGGTGGTGCGCCGGTCGGAGCAGCTAGTGGTGCTTGTGGTCGGTTCCGGTGTCCTGTACGCAGCCCTAGGCGATACGGATCACCGCCACGCCCTGGAGGTGCTCGGGAATCGGGATGTCGGGAAGCTGGTCCTCGGGCCGAGGCAGCTTGGGTGGCCGGCCCCGCCGCCTCTTGGTGGCCAGGATCTTCCCGTTCAGGAAGAGCTGTCCGCCCCACACACCCCACGGCTCGCGCCGCTCGAGGGCGCCCTCGAGGCAGGGGATGAGGGCCGGGCAGGTGGCGCAGATGTTCTTGGCCCGGGCGATGTCCTGCAGCTCCTCGCTGAAGAACATCTGCGCGAGCTGACCGCTGCCGTCGTTGCAGCGGGCATGCGCCCACCAGGTGTCCTCGGCAGCGAGGAGCTCGGGTTCTGGCTCCTCTGCCTCACCAGTCCCGAAGTCACTGGGGCTGGTGAGGTCGAGTATCTCGTCGGTTTCGGTTGCCGTGGGGGCCATCAGCCCATTCCCCTCGTGTGTCTCGTGCGATTGCTTCGTCGGTAGGTCGGTTCGAGTTCGTGCCCGGGGATAGAAAAAGGCCGCCGGGTGAACCCGACGGCCTTCGGAGGTTTGCGCTTCGAGCGCCTGATCTGGTCAGGGGAAGCGCTCCAACGGCCGTCGGGTGGGTCGATCGGTGACGAACACCGGGGACTCCTGCTTCACGCGCGTCCCGTCGTGCCAGGCGATCGTGGCGAGGGGCGCGGCAGTGCCGGCGTAGGTCACGAGGGTGGGGCAGGCACCGGGGCGCGCGGCACCGGCGGCGAAGCCACCCATATGCATGGTGCCGGTCGTCATTGGTCCTGATCCGTCCTCTCTGGCCCGGGAGTGGGCGATTGCTCCGAAGTGGTGCGCGGAGATTGTCCGCCGCAGGGAATAGAGCACCACGGGCCGCCGGGCGACGTCAATCGATTAATCGGATCTGGCGCAATTCGTTTGCTCGACGGCAGAAATGCAGTGCCGCTTGCACAGCGATGTGGCGCGTGTCACGCGGGCGCAGGGCCAGGCGCCTCGACCGGCTGGGCGGACGGGCGGAACAGCTGCTGCCGGTACCACCGCAGCTCGTCGACGCTCTCGCGGATGTCGTCGAGGGCTCGGTGCGTGGTGGCCTTGCGGGGGGCTGATTCGACCACCTCGGGGGCCCACCGCAGCGCCAGCTCCTTGATGGTCGACACGTCGACCGAGCGGTAGTGGAGGAAGTCCTCGATCGCGGGCAGGTAGATCGCGAGGAAGCGGCGGTCGGTGCCGATGGAGTTGCCGCACAGGGGCACGGTGCGGGGCGCGGGCACGTGCTGGCGGATGAAGTCGAGGGTGGCGGCGCCCGCGTCGGCCAGGGACGTGGTCGACGCCTGGATGGCCGGCAGGAGCCCGCTGCGGCTGTGCATGTCGCGCACGACGTCGTTCATGGCGGCCAGCGCCTCGGCCGGCTGGTGCACCACGACGTCGGGCCCCTCGGCCACGATCTCGAGCTGGTCGTCGGTGACGAGGGTGGCGATCTCGACGATCACGTCCCGCGCCGGGTCGAGGCCGGTCATCTCCAGGTCCATCCACACGAGCACGCCAGCGAGGCTACGAGGTCGGTGCGCGCTGCGCGTCCGGCGCCCGCCGTCCGGCAGGCGGCGGGGCGGCGACAATGGGCGGCGTGCTGCGCATCCCGGTCCTCCGCCTCGACCCCGACCTGCCCCTGCCGGCCTACGCCCACCCCGGCGACGCGGGCGCCGACCTGGTGGCGGGCGAGGACGCCGTGCTCCGCCGCCGTGGCGGCCGGGCATTGGTGGGCACGGGCATGGCGCTGGCGCTGCCCGAGGGCTACGCGGGCCTGGTGTTGCCCCGCAGCGGGCTGGCTCTGCGCCACGGTGTGACGTGCCTGAACACCCCCGGCCTGGTCGACAGCGGCTACCGGGGCGAGCTGCGGGTGCTGCTGGTGAACACCGACCCCGACGACGACTACCGGGTGCACCGGGGCGATCGCATCGCCCAGCTGGTGGTGCAGGCGGTCGAGCACGTGGCGTTCACGCCGGTCGACGAGCTGGAGCCGACCGAGCGGGGTGGGGGCGGCTTCGGCCACACGGGGCGCTGAGGGGCCGCGCCCCCGCCGGCCGTGGCCCGGGCGGTACCGATCAGTCGTCGTCCTCGTCGCCCGCGGCGGCGCGCTTGTCGAGCACCAGCCGCCGCCCGTCCTCGGTCACCTGCCAGCTGTCGACCGCCGCGTCGAGGACCGCGGCCGCGATCGAGGGCACCGCGGCTCGGCCGCCCGGGACACCGCCGGCGCCCGGGGTGGCCGTCGTGAGCGCGGCCGTCGCGGCGCGGCCGCTGCCCACCTCCGCAAGGTAGAGGTCGACGTGCAGGGCGTCGGGCTCGACCGCGAAGGTGAGCGACAGGGTGCCGTCGCCCTCGGGGTCGGGCGCCAGCAGCGCTGCGGCCTCGCCCACCGCCAGGCGCAGCTGCTCGACCTCGTGGTAGGTGAACCCGGCCCGCGTCGCCAGGCCCGCGGCGCCCGCGCGGGCGATGCGCACCGCGGCCGACGAGGCCGGCACGGTGAGGTGGATGCTCTCGGTCGGGATCCGGTCCACGGCGCGCGGGAGCGTACCCGTCAGCCCGGCGGCGGGACGGTGCCGGGGCGCACCACCGCGGACGCGTCGACGTCGATGCGCTCGCCCATGTACACGGGGTGGCGCAGGCGGCCGTCGGCGGTCCACTCGCCGTAGGAGATCTCGACCACCACCTCGGGGCGCACCCAGTGGGCGCCGCGCCGGTGCAGCGGCGGAGGGGGCGGGTCGAACGGGCAGGTGCCGGTGGCAAGGCCGGCCAGCCGCGCCCCCATGCGGTCGAGCTCGGCCGACGAGAAACCCGACCCCACGCGCCCCGCGTAGCGCAGGCCGCCCCCGGGTCGGTCGTGGAAGCCGACGAGCAGCGACCCCAGCCGACCCTCGCGGTTGCCGATGCCGCCGCTCCAGCCGCCGACCACCAGCTCGTCGTGCCGCCTGACCTTGACCTTGACCCAGCGGCGGCTGCGCTCGCCCGGCAGGTAGGGGGCGTCGCGCCACTTGGCCACCACGCCCTCGAGCCCCTTCGCGTCGGCGGCCTTCAGCAGCCCCGGGCCGTCGTCGTAGACCCGGGCGACCTCGACGCCCGGCGGCAGGTCGTCCGCGACCTGCTCGAGCAGCCGGCGCCGTTCGTGCCAGGGAAGGGCGGTGACGTCGTGGCCGTTCAGCCGCAGCAGGTCGAACAGCACGTAGGCGATCGGCGTGTCGGCCGCCCGCCGCAACGACTCGGACGCCGACGACACGTGCATGCGCCGCTGCAGCCGCTCGAAGCTCGGCCGGCCCGACTCGTCCAGCGCGACCACCTCGCCGTCCAGGAGGGCGTCGAGCGGGGCCAGCGCACCCGCCAGCGCCTGCAGCTCGGGGAACGCGGTGCCCGCGTCGCGCCCGCGGGAGCTCCACGCCTGCACGCCGTCGGGGGTGACGTCGGCGAGCACCCGCATGCCATCCCACTTCAGCTCGTAGGCCCAGCCGTCGCCGGCGGGCAGCGGCCCGCTGGTGGCCTTCATGGGGGTGAGCGCCACCGCGGCAGCCTACGGCGGCCCGGCTCAGCCCCCGGTGCCGCCGCCCTGGTCGTCGTCGGCGGGAGCATCCGCGGGTGCGCCGGCCGCGGCGTCGTCGGTGGGTGCGTCGGCGACGTCACCCCCCGACCGGTCGTCGTCGAAGGTGACCGTCAGGTCGAGCTCGTCGCCGCCCCGAACCACGTGGACGGTGACCGTGGCGCCAAGGTCGGGCCGTGCGAGCACCGCCTCGAGGTCGGTGGGGCCGGCGATCGACACCCCGCCCACCGCGGTGATCAGGTCGCCGGTGGCGATGCCGGCCCGCTCGGCGGCGCTGCCCTCGGCGACGCCGCGCACCAGCGCGCCCTCGCGCTCGGGCAGGCCGACGGCCGCCCGCAGCCGGCGCGCCACCCGTGGCGGCGCCAAGCCGACGCCCAGGCGCCGGCGCCGGGGCTCGTCGCCCACCGCCAGGGCGTCGACCCGTCGCCGCAGTTCGGCCCCGGTGGGCTGGGCGAGCGAGAACCCGTCGCCCAGCCGCAGCGTGGTGATGCCGACCAGCCGGCCCTCGGCGTCGACCACCGGGCTGCCGGACGTGCCCCGGGCGAGTGGTGCGGTGTGCTCGATGGCGCCCGTGACCAGCCGGCCCCGGGGGCCGCGGAACGAGCGGTCGACCGCCGAGACGGCGCCCGAGGTGACGCGGCGTCCACCGGGGATGGCGGCCACCGCGTACACGGTCATGCCCTCGGCCGGCGGATCGGGGGCCCACGCGGGCCCGGCGACGCCGCCGGTGTCGACCGCCAGCACGGTGAGGTCGCCGTCGGCGTCGATCCCGGCGGCGCGGGCCTGCAGCGAGCGGCCGTCGGCGAAGGTGACCTGGGTCGTGCGGTCGCGGAGGTTGTGGGCGTTGGTGACCACGAGGCCGTCGGCGACGACCACGCCGCAGCCACGGCCCCCGTGGCGGCCGATGCGGACGACGGCGGGCGAAACGGCGTCGGCCACGCGGCGGGTGGTGGTCTGTTGCTCGGTGGTCATGACGCCTCCCCGGAGGTCTGGATTGTCACTTGCAATGTGCAAGTCACTGTATCGTTGCCGCATGCCCACAGCGCAAGGCCCTTCTCGCCGAGGACCACGTCGGGTTCGGGCGGATCGCCCGGGGTTGCGCCGCGGCGCCGCAGGGGGTGCAGCACGGCCGGGCGTCGGGCCGGCCGACCGGGCACTGGCCAGCGCGGCCGAGGTGGTCGGCGACCGCTGGTCGCTGCTCGTGGTGTCACGCCTGCTGCGCGGACCGCGGCGCTTCGGCGAGCTGCTCGACGAGCTCGACGGCCTCGCGCCCAACATCCTGTCCCGCCGCCTCGAGCGGTTGGAGGCCGACGGCCTGGTGGTGGGCGAGCCCTACTCGACCCGGCCCGTCCGCCACGCCTACCGGCTCACCGCGCCTGGCACCGAGCTGGGGGGCGCACTGCGCATGCTGGCGGGCTGGGCGGCGTCCAGCCAGGGTGCGCGCCCAGGTCAGACCGAGGGCGTGCCGGTGCACGGCGCATGCGGGTCGCCGCTCGAGGTCCGCTGGTTCTGCGCCACCTGCGACCGCGTGGTCGACGACCCGTCACCCGTCGGCGAGCCCCCGGACGACGACCTCACGTGGGTGTGACGCGACCGGCGACACGGGCGTCGGCGGCCCCGCCCGGAGCCTTCCGGGGCAGGTGCTGCTCGCCTCCGCCCCGCGGGGGCTAGCGTCTGGGGCTTCGGCGGACTATTTCGCATCCAAGAGGAGCTACCCCGATGTCCCAGGTCAGTCCCGGCTGGTATCCGGATCCGTCCGGACGCTTCGCCCAGCGCTACCACGACGGCACTCGGTGGACCGAGCACGTCGCTGATGCGGGCGGGCAGCGCAGCATCGACAATCCCGAGGGCCAGGGCCAAGCGGCGCCCGCGGCCACGTCCTACGGCGGCGCCGCTCAGCAGCAGGGCGGCCAGGGTTGGGGCGACCAGGGCTACGGCCAGGCCCAGCAGTCGTCCAGCGGCGACAGCTGGCCCGCCGGTGGCGGTGGCCAGCAGGGCTACGGCCAGCAGGCCGACCAGGGCTATGGCCAGCAGGCCGGTGCCGGGTACGGCCAGTCGAGCGGCGAGGGTTGGCCCGCCGCCGGTGGCGGTGGCCAGCAGGGCTACGGCCAGCCGTCCGGTGGCTGGCAGGCCGCGGGCGGCCAGCAGGGCTACGGCCAGCCGCCGGGCCAGGGCTACGGCCCGGGCGGCTACGGCCAGCCGGCCTACGGCTCCGCCACCAGCGGCATCACCCCCACCTTCGGGCTCATCGCGGCCGGGGTCGGCGGGCTCTTCGTCCTGCTGTCGCTGTTCGTCCTCGATTTCCTCGAGGTCAGCGTCGAGGGCTTCGGCTCGGAGGGCGGGTCGCTCGGCGACGTGGGCGACGGCGCAGAGACCGTGCTGAGCCTGTACTCGTCGCTCGGCCGGTTCCTCGGCCTGCTCGTGGTCGTGGCCGTCGTCGTGGCCATCCTCCGACCGGCCCAGGTGGTCCCCTTCCTCGAGAAGATCCCCAGCCTGCCGATCATCATCGCCGCGGTCTGCGGCGTGTTCGCGCTGTGGAGCATCGTGGCAGCGTTCACTGGCGTCGACGTGCCCGGCGTCGACGTGTCGCCCGCACTGGGCGCCTACGTGGGCTTCGTCGGCTGGATCGCCCTCGCGGCCAGCCCCTTCCTGAAGCAGCCGCTCGGCTCGAAGCGCTGACCCGGCTCGACCGGCCAGGGCCCCGCACGGCGAACGCCGGCGGGGCCCTCGTCGCGCCTGGGCACCGTGAGGCGCCCGGCCGACCCCTGGGCTACGGTTCCTGACACATCGTCAGATGCTGTCGCCCGGCCGCGGCGCCGGCGCCCGCACACGAGGGGGAATCGTGGGCTCCACCCAGTTCAACCTGCCCGACGTCTTCGACACCGTGGCCGGCGTGCACCCCGACCGCAACTGCCTGATCTGGGGCGACACCCGCATCACCTTCGGGCAGATGGTCGACCGCAGCACCCGCCTGGGCGCCTACCTGCGCAGCCGGGGCCTCGGCGCGCACACCGAGCGCGACCAGCTCGCCGGCCACGAGTCGGGCCAGGACCACCTGGGCATCTACCTCTACAACGGCAACGAGTACCTCGAGTCGATGATCGGCGCCTTCCGGGCTCGGGTGGCACCCTTCAACGTCAACTACCGCTACGTGGCCGAGGAACTGGAGTACCTGCTCGACAACAGCCGCTGCCGGGCGCTCGTCTACCACGCCACTTTCGCCCCCACCCTCGCCGAGGTGCTCGACCGGCTGCCCCAGCTCGAGGTGCTGATCCAGGTCGCCGACGACTCGGGGCACGACCTGCTGCCCGGCGCCGTCGCCTACGACGAGGTGCTCGCCGCCTCCGAGCCCACGCTCGACGTCCAGCCGTCGCCCGACGACCTGTACATCCTCTACACCGGCGGCACGACCGGCATGCCCAAGGGCGTGCTGTGGCGCCAGCACGACATCTTCATGTCGGCCATGGGCGGCCGGAACATCCTGACCCAGGAGGCGGTCGACACCTACGACGACGTGGCCGAGCAGGCCCGCGCCTTCGCCGACCCGCTCAAGTTCCTGGTCCTGCCGCCGCTCATGCACGGCGCCGCCCAGTGGGGCTCGTTCATCGGGCTCAACAACGGCCACAGCGTCGTGCTGCTGCCCGACACCCGCCGCCTCGACGCCGCCCAGGCGTGGCGCACGGTCGAGGCCGAGCGCTGCACCACGCTCACCGTGGTGGGCGATGCCATCGCCCGCCCCCTCGTCGAGGAGCTCGAGTCGGGCAGCTACGACACCAGCTCGCTGCTGAGCGTGGGCAACGGCGGCGCCCCCCTCAGCCCCGCCATCAAGCAGCGGCTGCTGACCCAGCTGCCCAACATCCTGCTCACCGACTCGGTCGGGTCGTCCGAGACCGGGGCCCAGATGAGCCACCTGTCGAGCGCAGGCGGCGACGTGTCGACCGGCAGGTTCACCCCGATGGCCGGCACGGTGGTCGTGAGCGAGGACCTGAGCGCGGTGGTCGAGCCGGGCCACGAGGGCCTCGGCTGGCTGGCCCAGCAGGGCTGGGTGCCACTCGGCTACCTGGGCGACCCCGACAAGACCGCCCGCACGTTCCCCGTCATCGACGGGGTGCGCTACTCGGTGCCCGGCGACCGGGCCCGCCACCTGGCCGACGGCGAGATCGAGCTGCTGGGCCGCGACTCGGTGACCATCAACTCGGGCGGGGAAAAGATCTTCGCCGAGGAGGTCGAGATGGCCATCGCAGGCCACCCCGCCGTGCACGACGTGGTGGTGGTCGGGCGGGCGAACGAGCGCTGGGGCCAGGAGGTGGTGGCGTTGGTCGAGCTGTCGGCCGGCGCCTCGGCCACCGCCGACGACATCGTGGCCCACGCGGGCAAGCACATCGCCCGCTACAAGCTGCCGAAGGACGTGCTGTTCCTCGGCGCCATCCAGCGCAGCCCGTCGGGCAAGGCCGACTACCGCTGGGCCAAGGCCCAGGTGCGGTAGCGCCCGATCGGCCGGGTGGCCGTCGGGCGCCTGGACGTCACGTCCTCAGCCGGCGACGGCGGCCTTGCGCCGCTTGGCGGCCACGGCCGTGATCACGCCGCCGATGGCGGCGAGCACCAGGCCGAGCTTGGCCAGGGGGAGGGACGAGTCGTCACCGGTGCGGGGCAGCGCGCCCGACGGCTCGGCGCCGTCGTCCGCGCCGTCGGCCCCGACGACCGTGAGGGCGCAGGTCAACCGCAGCGTCGAACCGTCGGGCGCGCCGCCCGACGCGGTGAGCGTGTGCTCGCCGGGCGGCGTGCCGGCCGGGATGGTGACGCTGGTGGTGACGACGCCGGCGGCGTCGGCCGTGGCCGAGGCGATGACCACGTTGTCGGGCGCCAGCGTGAAGCTGACCGCCGCACCGCCGGCGAAGGTCATCGCTTCGACCGAGATCGTCTGGCCCGCAGTCGGGGTGGTGTCGCTGCAGGCCAGGCTGTTGACAGCAGGGGGGTACTGCTGTGCGGCGGCGGGTGCCGCCATGGCCACGACGGCCATGCTCGCCACAGCGATCAGTCGCCTCACCATCGTCGTCCAACTCCCGCGCGCATCTGCACGGAGGCCCCATGCCCCCAGGTCACTGACCCGGGCGACAATAACACGCCGTCACGCTGGCACAACTCCCCGCGGGCCGCGTCCCGCGACCGGTGCCACCGCGGCCGCCCTGGGCGGCCGCGCCATGGCCCTAGCATGGGCGCGTCAGCCCGGCGGGGGTGTAGCTCAGTTGGCAGAGCGGCCGCCTTTTAAGCGGATGCGCGAGGGTTCGAGACCCTCCACCCCCACGCCCAACCTGATCGTGCGTACGCTACGCCGGTGGACGACGACCAGGCCCGGCGCCACCTGCTCGACGAGCACCAGCGCCTCGCGCGGCTACGGGCCACGCTCGAGAACGAGCACCTCCACGACGAGCCCGAGGAGGACAGCTCGGCCGAGCTGTCCCACGTCGACCAGCACCCGGCCGACGCCGCCAGCGACGCGTTCGAGCGCGAGAAGGAGTTCTCGATCCTCGAGCAGGTCGAGGCCGAGCTGGCCGACATCGACCGCGCCCTCGGACGGCTCGACGAGGGCACCTACGGCCGCTGCGACGCCTGCGGCGAGCCGATCGCCGACGAACGTCTCGCCACCGTGCCCGCGGCGCGCTTCTGCATCCGCCACCAGCCCGACGCCGAGACCTGACACGGCACTAGATGCCGCCCGGGACCGTGGTGTCCTCGGGGGCGGCGAGCAGGATGCGCTCGCCCAGTCGCAGGTGGTCGCGGCCGACCTCGACCCAGCGGCCCTCGGCGTTGGCGATACGGGCGTGGTCGGCGCCCAGGTGCTCCTCGATCGAGTAGATGAGGCCCCCGTGGGTGATCACCAGCACGTCGCCGCCGGGCACCGCGACCGCGATGCGGTGGAGGGCGTCGAGCGCTCGGGCCAGCAGGTGCGCGTCGGGCTCCCAGCCCGGGGGACGGCGGCGCGCCGCCAGGTAGCCGGGGAACCGCGCGTCGATCTCCGCCCGGGTCAGCCCCGAGAAGTCGCCCGCGTCGCGCTCCCGCAGGTCGGGGTCGACCACCACCGGGCCGACGCCGATGTGCTCGGCGATGATGTGGGCCGTGCCGACCGCCCGCTGCAGGTCGGAGGACCACACGGCGTCGACCGCACCGACCGCCTGCGCCGCCTCGCGGGCCTGGAGCCGGCCGAGGTCGCTGAGCGGCGGGTCGGCCTGGCCCTGCCAGCGGCCGATGGCGTTCCACTCGGACTGGCCGTGACGGACGAGCAGGACGCGTGCGGGCGCCGTCGGGGAGAGGGACATCGGCTTGGGACGCTACCCGGCGGTGGCCACTAGGCTCGTTCGGCGTTGACTGGGGATGTCCGTCAGGCCGCGCGAGGAGACATCCGATGGCCCTGCCGCTCGACATGCTGCGCACCCACCACACCGATCGCCGCACCGTCCGCTCGGTGCCCGGCCGCACCACCGACCGCTCCGGGGTGGTCTGAGCCTCCGTGGCCGTCCTCCGGCTGTTCGCCCAGGCCCGCGAGGCCGCCGGCACCGGCAGGGACCTGGTCGACGGCGCCACCGTCGACCAGGTGCTCGACGCCGCCCGCGCCCGGTACCCCCAGGCGTTCGGGGCGCTGCTGGCCACCTGCCGCGTGTGGGTCAACGGCGAACCCGCCGACGGGGACGACCTGGTCGGCGCCGACGACGAAGTCGCGGTGCTGCCCCCCGTGTCGGGAGGGGCGCGATGAGCCGCAGCGACCAGCAGGTCCCCGACGTGGTGCGCACGCCCGACCCGGCCGGGCGGTCCGATGCGCCCCGGTCGCAGGTGCAGTTCTTCGTGCCCGCGCCCGAGGACCTGCCCCCGCCCGAGACGGTGTTCGGGCCCGGCCGCCGGCGCAGCGCCGGCGCCATCCCCGACCCGGCCGATCGCCGCGACGTCTACGCGCCCCATCTCGACGGCGACGACGCCGAGCCCGCACCGGACGACCGGTACCCGGGCCGGCTCGGCGGCGACGCGCTCCCGGGCCCGCCCGGTCCCGGCGACGGCTACGCCGATCCCCACCCCGGCGACCGCTACGCGGGACCCGGGCCCGACGCCCCGGTGGTCGCCGGCGTGCCCGACGCGCCGGTGCTCGGGGGCATGCCGGGCGTGCCCGCCGCCGGCCCCGTGCCCGACGCGCCGGTGCTGTCACCGCCGTACGACGGGCCGTCCCACCACGTCCGGCCGTCCGCCGACGAGGCTGCGCCGCCCGGGGGCGTGCCCGACGCACCGGTCCTGCCCGCCGCCCGCCATTCGGGCGCCGCGCCGGCGCGGCCTCGGCGCCAGGCCATCGACCGGAACCGGCTCGCGGTGGTGTACGACATCGACGGCCCCCGCGTGCGCCTCGGTGTCGCCTGGTTCCTCGGCGCCCTGGTGGCGACCCTGATCCCCCTGCCTCTCGCCGCCGCCGTGGTCTACGCGGTCGCCGCGGGGCTGGCCGCCCGCCAGCTGGTGCGGGCCTGGGGCTCGGTGCCCTGGCAGGCCGACGTGGCCGCGGGGCTGGGCTCGGTGCCCGTGCTCGCGGCGCTGGTCGGACCTCAGGCCGTGGTGGCGACCTGCGCCCTCGGCGCGGTGGTGGCCGTCGGCTGCGCCTGCGCGCCCGACGGGGCCCGCCTGCGCGGGGGCGAGGGACGGGTGGCGGCCGCGGGCATCCTCTGCCTGTCGCTCGTTCCGGCGCTGGGCGCGGCGTCGTTCGTTCTGGTGCGCCGGCACTCCGTCATCGCCGCGCTGGTGCTGCTGGTCGTGGCCAGTGCCTACGAGATGGGCGACTACATCGTCGGTTCGGGCGGCTCGACGCCGGTCGAGGGCCCGCTGGCCGGCATCACCACGGCCACGCTGCTGGCCCTGCCGCTGGCTCTCGTCCTGGTCGAGCCGTACGACACGGCCGGCGTCGTGCTGTTGCCCCTCACCGCGCTGGCCTGCCCGCTGGGGCAGGTGGTCGCCTCGGCGGTGCTGCCGGGCGCGGCCGCGCCCGCGCCCGCGCTGCGGCGCATCGACACGCTGCTGCTGCTGGCCCCGGTGTGGGCCGCGGCGGCCGGCGCGATCTAGCGGGTCTGGCCCCGCACGCGGCGAGGCCCGGCACCGGGGTGCCGGGCCAGCTGGCCGAGCGCGCCCTCGGGCGCGGGCAGGGGGCTCAGGACTTGGCCAGGCTCTCGGCCGCGAACTCCCAGTTGACCAGCTTGTCGAGCCACGTCTCGATGTACGCCGGCCGGGCGTTCTGGTAGTCGAGGTAGTAGGCGTGCTCCCAGACGTCGAGCGTGAGGATGGCCGTCTTGCCGTGCTTGAGCGGCAGGTCGGCATCCTTGGTCTGGAGGATCTCCAGGCCGTCGTCGCCCTTGGCCAGCCACGTCCACCCCGAGCCGAAGAGCGTCGTGGCCTGGTCGGTGAAGGTGGTCTTGAACTCGTCCACCGAGCCGAAGGACGACTCGATGGCGACCTTCAGGTCGCCGTCGGGGTCGCCGCCGCCACCCGGCGTCATGCAGCTCCAGAAGAACGTGTGGTTCCACGCCTGGGCGGCATTGTTGAACAGCCCGCCGGGCTCGGCCGCGAGGATGACCTGCTCGAGCGGCTTGCCCTCGTGCTCGGTGCCCGAGACGAGGTCGTTGAGCTTGGTCACGTACGTCTGGTGGTGCTTGCCGTAGTGGAAGTCGAGCGTCTGCTCGCTCATGTGGGGGGCGAGGGCATTGCGGGCGTACGGAAGCTCGGGCAGCTGAAAGGCCATCGGCACTCCTTTGGATGGGGGTCCGTCCGAAACCTACCCATCTGCGGCCCGGACCTGACACGGGTCGACATTCCCGATCGGGTTGCGCGGGAATCTCCGGCGGGGCGAGGGTGTTCGTTCACTCTTGGTGCGACGACTGGCTGTCCTATCCCTGCACACGTCGCCGCTTGCCCAGCCTGGGGCCGGCGACAGTGGTGGCATGAACGTCTACGTGCGCGAGCTGGTGTCGGCCTTGGCGCAGGCCGGGGTCACGAGCGACGTGTACACCCGCCGCTGGGCCGACCACCTGCCCGACGTGGTCGAGGTCGAGCCCGGCTTCCGGGTGGTGCACGTGCCCGCCGGGCCCGCCGACCTGCCCAAGGAGGCGCTGCCCGAGGTAGTCGACGAGTTCGCCCGCGGCGTGCTCGACCACCTCGTCACCAGCGACGACCTGATGGGCGTCGACGCGCTGCACGCCAACTACTGGCTGTCCGGGGTCGCCGGGCACAAGCTCAAGCACGAGCTCGACCTGCCGCTGGTGTCGACCTTCCACACCCTGGCCCGGGTGAAGGCCACGACCGGCGACCCCGAGCCACAGCGCCGCGTCGACGCCGAGGCCGACGTGATCGGCTGCTCCGACGCCATCCTCGCCAACTGCCAGGCCGAGGCGGCCCAGCTCGAGCGGCTCTACGGCGCCGACCCCTCCCGCATCGAGATCGTGCCGCCCGGGGTCGTCCATGCGTTCTTCTCGCCGGGCGACCGGGCCGGCGCCCGCGCTGCGCTGCCCCAGCTGGGGCCGGGCGACGGGCCGATGCTGCTGTTCGTCGGGCGCATCCAGCCGCTGAAGGGGCTCGACGTCGCCGTCCGGGCACTTGCCGAGCTCGACGACCCGACGGCCGTGCTGGTGGTCGTCGGCGGGGCCAGCGGGTCGGGCGGTCGCGCCGAGGTCGAGCGCATCGAGAAGCTGGCGGCGTCGCTGGGGGTGAGCGACCGGGTGCGCTTCACCGCCCCGCAGCCCCACCACCTGCTCTCCAGCTTCTACCGGGCCGCCGAGGTGGTGCTGGTGCCCAGCCGCAGCGAGTCGTTCGGGCTCGTGGCGCTGGAGGCGGCGGCGTGCGGCACGCCGGTGGTGGCCGCCGCCGTCGGGGGGCTGCGCACGCTGGTCGACCACGGCCGCACCGGGTTCCTGGTCGACGGGCGCGATCCGACCGTCTTCGCCGCCTACGCCGAGCAGATCCTGGGCAACCGGTTGCTGGCCGCCGAGCTGTCGGCGGCCGCCGCCCACCGGGCCCGCGACTTCACCTGGTCGACCGCCGGCGCCCGCCTCCGGCGCATCTACGGCGACCTGACCGCCCGCTCGCCCGTCACCTGCGACGACTGACCCTCCAGCCGGCCGCCGGTAACGTCGCCCGCATGACCCAGCGGCCCTCGACCGAGACCGAGCTGGCGGCGCTGACCGACCGCATCGAGGCCTGGCTCGAGCGGCAGCGCAGCGGCAACCCGGTGGTGGCCGCGGTCGAGCGCGACGAGGAGTCGGGCGAGCGGCGCTGGTTCGTGCGAGTGCGGGGCGACGCGAAGGACGTGTTCACCATCTGGTTCCACCTGCGCCAGCGCAGCCTGCACTACGAGACCTACGTCATGCCGGCGCCGGAGGAGAACCACCGCGAGCTGTACGAGTACCTGCTGCGGCGCAACCCGGGGCTGTACGGCGCCGCCTTCGGCATCGGCGTCGAGGACGCGATCTTCCTGTCGGGCCAGCTCGGTAACGAGGCCGTCGACGACGACGAGCTGGACCGCATCCTGGGCTCGCTCTACATGTGGGTCGAGCGGTTCTTCCAGCCGGCGCTGCGCATCGGCTTCGCCTCCCGCTTCGGCGGCGAGGCCGGCGGCGGGGCTCCCGGTGCGTGACGTTGCTTTTCGGTGTTCGACCGTCTAGCTTGCTGCTGCCCGAGGTCCGGTGTGCTCCACGATCGGGGAAGTCGTCGGGTTGCGCACCGGACCTGCGGGTGGGCGTCCTAACGTCGCCGCCATGGCGATGCCCAGGCTCCAGGTGATCGGTGGCGGCAAGATGGGCGAGGCCCTGCTCGCGGGGCTGGTGGCCGGCGGCTGGGCCCCTGCCGACGAGCTGCGGGTGGTCGAGCGGCTCGCCCCCCGCGCCGACGAGCTGCGGCAACGCTTCCCGGGCATGGAGGTGACCGACGAGCCCGGTACCGCCCGGGGGCACGTGCTGGCGGTCAAGCCCGGCGACGTCGAGCCCGCCTGCCGGGTGCTGGCCGCGGCCGGCGAGCCCGCGCCGGTGCTCTCGATCGCCGCCGGCGTCACCATCGCGCGACTGGAGGCCGCACTCGCACCCGGCACCCCCGTGGTGCGGGCCATGCCCAACACGCCGGCCCTGGTGGGGGCGGGCGCGGCCGCCGTGGCGGCGGGAACGGCGGCCGGCGAGGCCGAGCTGGCCTGGGCCGAGCAGGTGCTGGGCGCGGTGGGCCTGGTCGAGCGGGTGGACGAGCCGCTGCTCGACGCGGTCACCGGGTTGTCGGGCTCGGGGCCCGCCTACGTGTTCCTGGTGGCCGAGGCGCTGGTCGAGGCCGGGGTCCTGGCGGGGCTGCCCCGGCCCGTGAGCACCGCACTGGCCACGCGGACCCTGTTGGGCGCGGCCCGCCTGCTCGACGAGTCGCCCGAGGGGCCCGAGGCGCTCCGGGCCGCCGTCACCTCGCCCGGCGGCACCACGGCCGCCGGGCTGTGGGCGCTCGAGTCGGCGGGCGTGCGGGCCGCGTTCCTCGACGCGGTCATGGCCGCCACCGAGCGCAGCCGCGAGCTGGGCGCGTAGGCGCACGACCTGCCGGGCATGGGTAGGCCCTGCCGGGCGGCGGAGGCGCAGCCGCACCGCCCGCTTCGCTCGCGTGGCTCCGCTCCGGCACACTCGTCGGTGCATGTCGCCGCGCTTCGACACGATCAGCTTCCTGTCCGACTACGGCACCAGCGACGAGTTCGTGGGGGTCGTCAAGTCGGTCATCCGCTCCATCGCGCCCGGCACGACCGTGGTCGACATCACCCACGACATCCGGCCGTACGACGTCAAGGCGGGCGCGCTCACCCTGGCCCGCAGCGTGCAGTACCTGTGCCCGGGGGTGGTGCTGGCCGTGGTCGACCCCGGCGTGGGCACCGAGCGGCGGGCCGTCGCCATCGAGGTCGGCGACGGGCAGTCGTACCTGGTGGGGCCCGACAACGGGCTGCTGGCCTCGGCCGTGGGCCTGGTGGGCGGCGCGACCGGGGCGGTCGAGCTGACCGAGCCCGACTACCAGCTGCCCGCCCCCGGTCCCACCTTCGCCGGCCGCGACGTGTTCGGGCCGGCCGCCGCCCACCTGTGCGCCGGCGTCCCGCTCGACGCGCTCGGGCCACGCGTCGACCCCGCCGAGCTGGTGCCCGGCCTGGTGCCGCTGCCCCGCGACGAGGACGGGGCCATCGTGGGCGAGATCCTGTGGGTCGACCGTTACGGCAACTGCCAGCTCAACGTCGACCCCGAGGCGGTCGAGGCCTGGGGCGAGCGGGTGCAGCTCCGCTGGACCCGGCCCGATCCCGGGGTGCGGACCGCCGTGCGGGCCGCCACCTACGGCGAGCTCGGGCCCAGCCAGGTGGGCCTGGTGGTCGACAGCTACGGGCTGCTGGCCGTGAGCGTGCGCAACGGGTCGGCCGCCGACTCGCTGGGTGTCGACGCCGGCGACGAGCTGTCGCTGGCCCCGCTCGGTGACGGCCCCGACGATCCCGGGCCCGACGATCGCGCCGCGCGCGGGCCCTCGGCCGGCAACGGCGCCGGCACCACCTCGCCCGTCACCCTCCACCCCCGGAAGCCCTCATGAGACCCGGCACGACCATCGTCCTCGCGATCCTGCTCGCCCTCATCCTGGGGGCGTCGGCCATCCAGCTCCTCTTCATGGCCCGGTAGCCCGCCCGGCCGCCGCCCGTCCTGCAAGACTCTCGGCCGCATGAACCTGGCCCGCCTCATCGACGACCACGACGCCGACCGGCCCGCGCTGGTCAGCCGCGGCACGGTGACGAGCTACGGCAAGCTCCGCGACCTGGTCGCCCGGGCCCGGGGCGGCTTGGCGTCGCGCGGGGTCGAGCCCGGCGACCGGGTGGCGCTGGTGTCGGCCAACAGCCGCGAGTTCGTGATCGGCTACCTGGCCACGCTGGGAGCGGGCGCCGTCGCCGTGCCACTCAACCCGCAGAGCCCCGAGCCCGAGCTGCGGGCCGAGCTGGCGCGGGCGGGCGTGAAGCTGGCGCTGCGCGGCCCGGCGGGCGACGCGGTCCGGTCGGTCGACGCGTCCTCGGTGCCCGGCTACCACGGCAGCGTGGCCGTCGCCGACCTGCTCGACGCCGAGCCGGCGCCCCAGGTCGACCGGGCCGACGACGACCTCGCCGTGCTGCTGTACACCAGCGGGACGGCGGGTGCGCCCCGGCCGGCCATGCTCACCCACGGCAACCTGTCCAGCAACGTCGACCAGATCCTCGCCAACCCCGAACGGCCCGAGGGAACCGACGAGGTGGCGCTGTGCGTGCTCCCGCTGTGCCACGTCTTCGGCCTCAACGCCGTGCTGGCCGTGACGCTGCGGGTGGGCGGCACCGCCGTGCTGGCCGAGCAGTTCGACGCCCGGGCGAGCCTCGACGCCGTGGCCGAGCACGGGGTCTCGATCCTGACCGGCGTCCCCACCATGTGGGCCGCGTGGGCGGCGCTGCCCGACGTGAAGCCCGACGCCATGGCCACGGTGCGCCTGGCGGTCTCGGGCGCGGCGGCGCTCGACCCCGCGGTGCGGCGGGCGGTGAACGAGCGCTTCGGCATCGACCTGACCGAGGGCTACGGCCTGACCGAGGCGTCGCCGGCCGTCACCAGCGGGCTGGGCCACGGCGCGCCGGACGGCAGCATCGGGGTGCCGCTGCCGGGCGTGTCGGTGCGCCTGATCGACAGCAGCGGCGAGGACGCCCTGGTGGGGGACCCCGGGGAGATCTGGGTGAAGGGGCCCAACGTGTTCGCCGGCTACTGGGACGACGACGAGGCCACCCGAGCCGCGCTCACCGGGGACGGGTGGCTGCGCACCGGCGACGTCGCGGTGGTCGACGACGACGGCTTCCTGTCGCTGGTCGACCGGGCCAAGGACGTGATCATCGTCTCGGGCTTCAACGTCTACCCCGCCGAGGTCGAGGAGGTGCTGATGCTGCATCCCGCCGTCGAGGCCGCCGCCGTGGTGGCCGTGCCCCACCCCCACTCGGGCGAGGCGGTCAAGGCCTTCGTGGTGGTCGCCGCGGGGGCCGAGGTCGACGAGCAGACCCTGACCGACCACGCCGCCCACCACCTGGCCCGCTACAAGTGCCCGTCGACCGTCGTCTTCGTCGACGAGCTGCCGAAGGGCGAGGCGGGCAAGCTGCTGCGTCGGGAGCTGCGCTGATGTCCCCGCCCGACCTGCCTGCGCTGGATGACCTGCACGACCTGCCGGCCGCCGAGCTGGTGCGCCTGCTGCGCGAGGGCGAGGTGGCGAGCGTCGAGCTGCTCGACCACTTCCTCGACCGCATCGACCGCCTCGACGGCGCGATCAACGCGGTGGTGGCGCTCGACGCCGAGCGTGCCCGCGAGCGGGCCGCGGCGGCGGACGCCGCCCGGGCCCGGGGCGAGTCGTGGGGCCCGCTCCACGGCCTGCCCATGACCGTGAAGGACGCGTTCGAGACCGAGGGACTGGCCACGACGTCGGGCGCGCCCGAGCTGCGCGACCACGTGCCTGCGGCCGACGCCGACGCGGTGGCCCGGCTCAAGGCGGCCGGCGCCATCGTGTTCGGGAAGACGAACCTGCCGCTCTACGCCGGCGACCTGCAGACCTACAACGAGGTCTACGGTCGCACGAACAACCCGTGGGCCCCCGACCGCACGGTCGGCGGGTCGTCGGGCGGCTCGGCCGCGGCGCTGGCCGCGGGCCTGACCGGACTCGAGCTGGGCAGCGACATCGGGGGATCGATCCGCAACCCGGCGCACTTCTGCGGCGTCTTCGGGCTCAAGCCCACGTGGGGGATCGTCCCCGAGCGGGGCCACATCCCGGGGCCGCCCGGGTCGCTCGCCCCCACCGACGTGGGCGTGATGGGGCCGCTCGGGCGCAGCGCGGCCGACCTCGCGCTGGGCCTCGACGTGCTCGCAGGCCCGGCCGGCGACGATGCCGCCGGCTGGCGGCTCGACCTGCCGCCGGCCCGCAACGGCGGCGCGGTCGAGGCCCTGCGCGTCGCGACCTGGTTCGACGATCCCTTCGTCCCCATCGCCCGCGACACCCGTGCGCTGCTCGACGCGGCGGCGTCGGCCCTGGCCGGCGCCGGCGCCGATGTCACCGCGATCGATCCGCCCGTCGGGCTGGGCGACCTGGCCCGTTCCTGGGAGCGGCTGGTGCTGCCGCTGGTCGCGGGCAGGCTGTCCGACGACGATTTCGCCGCCTTCTGTGCCGCCGCCGATGCCACCCCGGTCACGGAGGACGAGGAGCCGAGCATGCGGGCGTTGCGCGCGATGACCTGCCGCCAGCGCGACTGGGCCTCGGCCCACGAGGCCCGGCACCGGCACCGGCACCGGTTCGCCGAGCTGTTCCGGCGCCACGACGTGCTGCTCACCCCGGTCATGCCCACCGCCGCGTATCCCCACGACACCGAGACCGACATCACGCTGCGGGTGGTCGACGTCGACGGCGAGGCCCGCTCGTACTTCGAGGGCATGTACTGGGCCGGGGGCATCGGCACGCTGCTGCTGCCCGTCGCCGTCCCGCCCATCGGCCGCACCCCCGACGGGCTGCCGGTCGGGGTGCAGGTCGTGGCGCCCCACCTGCACGACCGCACCGCCATCGCGGTGGCCGGGCACCTCGAGCACCTGGTCGGCGGGTTCGTGCCGCCGCCCGCGTTGGCCGGCGCCCCGGCGGGGTAGGGCTGCGGCCATGGACCGCCCGCTGCCGCCTGACGACCCCTGGGCCCGGCCTCCGGGCGTCGACGACGCCACGGTCGAGGCCACCGGCAAGCTCAGCGAGGCGCTGGAGTGGGTCGAGCGGGCTCGGGGACACCTGTACGAGTTCCACCAGCTGATGGGCCGCGCCGACCTGAACTTCGGCGACGCCGCCGACATGCTCGCCGCGGCCGGGCACGGCGGGCTGGCCGACCGGGTGCGCCACGAGGTGGTGGGACGGAACGTGCTGCACGGCCGCTGGACCTTCCAGGTGGTCGAGGAGTTCGACGACGGCTACTACCGACCGGTGACGGCGGTCGAAGCCGAGGTGCGGGGCGCGCTCGTCGGCGGTCGCCGCCACGTCTACGAGGCCGAGCTCAAGGAGGCGCGGCGCACTGCGGGGCGTCCCCACCACGAGCGCCGGCCCACCGGCGAGGGCGCTCCGGGCGCAGTCGGTGGGAGCGACGACTCCGACTGACCCGCGGGCCGACCCTGCAGGGTGCCGGGCCTGACGCGATGCGTATGGGACCAGGCCCGGGCCCTGGTCAGACGGCGCCGCTTGTGAGCACGTGAACAAGCGGCGGTAGCATCCCGGCTCATGGCCGACGGCACCAAGCGGCAGCGCCAGGCGCGCAAGATCCCCGAGGCGACCGTCGCCAGGTTGCCGATCTACCTGCGCAGCCTGCTCGAGGCGGCGGGCGACGGCCTGCCCACCATCTCGTCCGAGCGGCTGGCCGAGCTGTCGGGGTTCAACGCCGCCAAGGTGCGCAAGGACCTGAGCTACCTCGGCAGCTACGGCACCCGCGGCGTCGGCTACGACGTCGAGTACCTGCAGTTCCAGATGAGCCGCGAGCTGGGGCTGACCAAGGACTGGCACGTCGTCATCGCCGGGCTGGGCAACCTGGGCCACGCGCTGGCCAACTACGGGGGGTTCGGCGACCGGGGCTTCCCGGTGGCGGCGCTGGTCGACGCCGACCCCAGGGTGGTCGGCACCGAGATCAACGGCATCGCGGTGCGCCACGTCGACGAGCTCGGCGACATCGCCGCCGAGCACCACATCGCCATCGGCATCATCGCCACACCCGCCAGCGCCGCCCAGGATGTGGCCGACCGCCTGATCGCCGCGGGCGTCAGCTCCATCCTCAACTTCGCCCCCACCATCGTGTCGGTGCCGCCCGAGGTGTCGCTGCGCAAGGTCGACCTGGCGGTCGAGCTGCAGATCCTGAGCTTCTACCAGCAGCGCCGGGGCGCGGACGCGCGCACCGCCTCGCTGCCCCCCGAGCCGGCGGCCATGCCCCCGGCGGGCTGAGGCCAGGCGTCCGACCCGTGCCGGTCGACCAACCCCTCTATCCGGTGAACCTGGTGCTCGCCGGCCGCCCCTGCCTGGTGGTCGGCGGCGGCCGGGTGGCCGTGACCAAGGTGACCGGCCTGCTCGAGGCCGGCGCGCGGGTGACCGTCGTGGCGCCCCGGATGGACGACCGGCTGGTCGCCATGGCCGCCGCCCCGGACGCGGGCGGCACGGCCGCCGGCGCGACCGGCGGCACGCTGACCATCGAGCGCCGGCCCTACCGGCGGGGCGAGGCGGCGTCCTACCGGCTGGTGGTGGCAGCGACGGGCGACCCGGTGGTCAACCAGCACGTCTACGACGACGGCGAGACCGCCGGGGTGTGGGTCAACAGCGCGGATGACCCCGAGCGGTGCAGCGCCATCCTCCCGGCCCGCATCCGCCAGGGGCGGTTGACCGTCACGGTGTCGACCGGCGGGCACAGTCCGGCGGTGGCGTCGTGGCTGCGCGAGCGCCTCGCGGGCGAGCTGGGACCGGAATACGACCAACTGATCCAACTGTTGGGCGAGGCACGTAAGGAGGTGCAGGACCAAGGTCTCGGCACCGAGCGTTTCGATTGGAAACGGGCGCTCGATTCGGGAATCCTGGACCTGCTCAGGGCCGGCCGGCCCGAAGAGGCCAAGGAGCGCTTGCGCGCGTGTCTGTCGTCGTCATCGGACTGAACCACCGCACGGCTCCGCTCGACCTGCTCGAGCGGATGGCCATCGGCGACGGCCAGCTGGGCAAGGCCCTGCACGACCTGACGACGCGCGAGCACATCAGCGAGGCGTTGGTGCTCTCGACGTGCAACCGCACCGAGGTCTTCGCGGTGGCCGAGCGCTTCCACGGCGCCTACAGCGACATCCGCGGGTTCCTGGCCGATTTCTCGTTCCTGCCCCCCGAGGACTTCTCCGACCACCTCTACGTGCACTACGACTCGGCCGCCGCCGCCCACCTCATGTCGGTCACGGCGGGCCTCGACTCGGCCGTGTTGGGCGAGAGCGAGGTCCAGGGCCAGGTCAAGCTGGCGTGGGAGCGGTCGCGCGACGAGGGCACCGCCGGCGCCGCGCTCAACCTGCTGCTCCGCCACGCCCTCGAGGCCGGCAAGCGGGCCCGCACGGAGACCGGCATCGGTCGGCACATCGCCTCGGTGTCCCAGGCCGCGGTCGCCATGGCCGCCGAGCGGCTCGGCGGCGTGGCCGGCAGGACCGTGCTCGTGATGGGCGCCGGCGAGATGGGCGAGGGCATGGCCGTTGCGCTGGCCGGCGCCGGAGTGGGCCAGGTGCTCGTCGCCAACCGCACCCCGGCCCGGGCCGGCGAGCTGGCCGCACGCGTCGCCGGCCGCCCGGTCCCGCTGGTGGAGGTGCCCGGCCACCTGGCCGACGTCGACGTGCTGCTCACCTCGACCGGGGCCCAGGCGCCGTTGCTCGAGCCCGCCGACATCGTCCCGGTCATGGCCGGGCGGCCCGACCGGCCGCTGCTTGTCGTCGACATCGCAGTTCCCCGCGACGTCGATCCGGCGGTGGCCGAGATCGACGGCGTGACGCTGCTCGACATGGACGACGTGCGCGGCTTCGCCGCCGCGGGCATCGCCGAGCGCCGCCGCGAGGTGGCTGCGGTCGAGGAGATCCTGAACGACGAGCTCGAGCGCTACCTCGGGGCCACGTCGGCGCGCGCGGTGGCGCCCACCATCGTGGCCCTGCGCGAGCGGGCCGAGTCGGTGCGCGCCGCCGAGCTCGACCGCCTGCGCACCCGCTACGACGACCTCGACCCGCGCCAGCTCGACATGGTCGACGCGGTCACCCGCAGCATGGTGGCCAAGCTGCTGCACCAGCCCACGGTCGTGCTCAAGGACGCAGCCGGCAGCCCCCGCGGCGACCGCCTGGTGGCGGCGCTGCGCGACCTGTTCGAGATCGAGCCCTGATGCGCCTCCGGGTCGCGACCCGGGGCTCGGCACTCGCCCGCTGGCAGGCCGACCACGTCGTCGCCCTGCTGCACAAGGCCGACCCGGGAATCGAGGCGCAGGCCGTCATCGTCGAGACCAGCGGCGACCGCCGGCTGGACGTGCCCATCTGGGAGCTCGGCGGCAAGGGCGTGTTCGTCAAGGAGGTGCAGGCCGCGGTGCTGGACGGCCGCGCCGATCTGGCGGTCCACTCGGCCAAGGACCTGCCCTCGACCACGCCGGACGGCCTCGTCATCGGCGCCGTGCCCGAGCGCGCCGACGTGCGCGACGCGCTGGTCGGCGCCCGCCTCGACGACCTGCCCGAGGGGGCGCTGGTGGCCACCGGCTCGCTGCGCCGGCGCGCCCAGCTCGCCCACCTGCGCCCCGACCTGCGCTTCGAGGGGCTGCGCGGGAACATGGCCACCCGGCTCGACCGGGCGGGGCGGGGCGGCGTCGCCGCCGTGGTCGTGGCCGCGGCCGCCCTCGACCGGCTGGGGTGGGGCGACCGCATCGCCGAGCGGCTCGACGTGGCCGCCATGCTCCCCCAGGTGGGGCAGGGCGCGCTGGCGGTCGAGTGCCGCAGCGACGACGACGCCGCCCGCTGCGCGCTCGGGCGCATCGAGCACCTGCCGGCTCGCCGGGCGGTCGACGCCGAGCGGGGGTTCCTGGCCGAGCTGGGCGGCGACTGCTCGCTGCCCGCTGCGGCCCACGCCACGCTCGCCGGCGACAGCCTGCGCGTGCGCGGGCTGCTGGCCACCACCGACGGCGCGACGGTGCTGCGCCACGATCTGTCGGGCCCCGCCGCCGCTGGCGCCGCGCTCGGACGGTCGGTCGCCCGGCACCTCCTCGACGGGCAGGGCGGGGTGCAGCTGCTCGGGCGGGGCTGAGCCGCGGTGGGGCCGAGCGCGGTGGCCGCGTCCCGCGAGGGCGAGCCGTGACCGTCCACCTGGTCGGAGCCGGCCCCGGCGACCCGGGGCTGCTGACCGTGCGGGCGCTCGAGGTGCTGCAGCGGGCCGACGTGGTGGTGTACGACCGGCTGTCGCAGGAGTCGCTGCTCGATCTGGCGCCCGCCGGGGCCGAGCGCATCGACGTGGGCAAGGCGCCGGGTCACGTCCGCCTGCCCCAGGAGGGCATCAACGCGCTGCTGGTCGAGCGGGGTCGGCGGGGCGAGACCGTGGTGCGGCTCAAGGGCGGCGACCCGTTCGTCTTCGCCCGCGGGGGCGAGGAGGCGGCGGCGCTGGCCGAGGCCGGGGTGCCCTTCGAGGTGGTGCCGGGCATCACCTCGGCGATCGCGGTGCCGGCCTACGCGGGCATCCCGGTGACCCTGCGCCACTCGTCGACCAGCGTCACCATCGTCACGGGCCACGAGGAGCCGGGCGCGGGCGAGGACGGCAGCGTCGACTGGCAGGCGGTCGCGCGGGTGGGCGGCACCATCGTGGTCCTCATGGGGGTGGCCCGCATCGGGCGCATCGCTGCGGCGCTCATGGCGGCCGGGCGCCCGCCCGACACGCCGGTGGCCGCGGTGCAGTGGGGCACCCGCCCCGAGCAGCGCACCGTGCGGGCCACGCTGGCGACCATCGGCGATCACGAGCTGGGCACGCCCTCGACCATCGTGGTGGGCGAGGTGGCCGCCCACGACCTGGCCTGGTTCGAGAACCGGCCGCTGTTCGGGCGGCGCATCGTCGTCACCCGTGCCCGCGAGCAGGCCAGCGAGCTGGTGGCCCGGTTGGCGGCCTTGGGCGCGGCCACGGTCGAGGTCCCCGCCATCGCCATCGCCGGGCCGGCCGACGGGGGAGCGGCGCTGGCCGCCGCGGTCGACCGCCTGGCGGCCGGGGCCTACGACTGGCTGGTGCTCACGTCGCCCAACGGCGCTCGCCGGGTGCTGGCCGCGCTGCGGGCCGCGGGGCGCGACGCTCGGGCGCTCGGGTCGACCCGGTTGGCGGCCATCGGTCCCGGCACCGCCGACGTGCTCGCCGCCGCCAACCTCGTGGCCGACCTGGTGCCCCCGCGCTTCGTCGCCGAGTCGCTGCTGGCGTCGTTCCCGGGCACGGGGGACGGCGACGTCGCCACCGGGCGGGTGCTGCTGGGCCGGGCGGCGGTGGCCCGCGACGTGCTGCCCGAGGGCCTGGCCGAGCGGGGCTGGAAGGTCGACGTCGTCGAGGCGTACCGCACCGAGCCGGCCCCGCTCGACGAGCGGGCCGCCGCGGCGCTGGCCGACGCCGAGATCATCACGTTCACCTCGTCGTCGACGGTCGCCAACTTCCTCGCCAGCGCAGGGTCGGGCGCGGTGCCGCCCGTCGTCGCCGCCATCGGGCCCGTCACCGCCGGCACAGCTCGCGACCACGGCCTCACGGTCGACATCGAGGCCGACGTGCACTCGCTCGACGGCCTCGTCGATGCGCTGTGCGCCTGGGCCGCCGCGCACCCGCCTCCCGCGAGCTGAGGCCGAGGCTCGGGCGCAGGCGCCGACCGTTCAGGGGGTGCGCAACTCGATCATCTCCTGCTCGAACGGGGTCGACCCCGTGCGGGGCAGGTCGTCGCCCACGGTCACCACCTCGTCACCGCCCGGCCGCATCAGCACGGTGGTGCGGGGCGGCTCGCGGAACTCGGGCCCGCCGAAGGGGTAGTCGGCGGTCAGCCCGGCGAAGTCGAGGCGCTCCGAGTAGTTGGCGGCCGAGAGGATGCCGGCCGGGGTGAGGTCGCCCAGCTCGACGGCCCGCTCGAGCACCTGGTGGGCCGCCCGGGCCTGCAGCCAGCCGAGCAGGAACCACGGGTCGTCCTCGGCGATGCCCGGCGCGTGGGCCCGCCGGGCGGCCTCGAGCTCGTCGCGCCCCACCGAGGGCTCGGGCCCGGGCCCCGACCAGGTGTCGTCGCCCACCAGCCACACGTGGTCGGCGGCGTAGGCGGCGACGGCGGGGTCGTCCAGGGCGGGCCCGCCCGGCACGGGCACGAACCACACGGGCGCGAAGCCGGTCGCCGCCGCCCGGGCGACGGCGGCGGTGGTCGCCGCGGGCAGCGTTCCCGCCACCACCACGTCGCACCCCTCGCCCGCGAGGTCGTCGACCGCGGCGGCCACGGCAGTGGTGGCGCCGTCTCGGCCGCTGCCGGCGCCGAGGTCCACGACGGGCCCGGCGTCGAGGTACAGCACCGAGGCGCTGGCCTCGGTGGCCTCGGCGATCGCCGCGCCGTAGTCGCCCCTGTCGGCGAGCGCGCACACCGACGACCTGGCGCCCGGCTCGTGCACGTACCAGTCGAGCGCGTTGTGCACGCCGACGGTGAAGGGAGTGCCCAGCGCCAGCAGGTTCTGGTGCCGCGACCACGGGAAGTCGAGGGCGGCGGCGCCCGCCAGGGCGTCGTCGGCGGCCAGTGGTTCGAGCGCGACCGTGGCCGCCCGGAACCCGGTCACCTGCACGTACAGGGCCACGTCCCCGCGTGAGCGCTGGTAGGCGGCCGCCAGCGTCGCCGGGTCGTCGGCGCCGTCGAGCACCTCGATCTCGACCCGGTACTCGCCGGCCACGCCCCCCTCCTCGTCGAGCGCGGCGAAGTACGCCCGGTTGCCCGCGGTGAGCGACCGTCCCGCCTCGCCCATGGGGCCGCTCTGCACCGTGATGGCGCCGAGGGTGATCGCGTCGCCCGCGACGCCGCTGACCTGGTCGCCGTCCAGCGTGTCGCCCAGGCCGCCGCCCGCGTCGGTGCCGTCCCCGGCGCTGCACGCGACCGCCGTCGCGGCCGCCAGCAGCGTCGCGGCGGCCGCGCCACCCCTGCGGGCCCGGGTGCGGCGGTCGCCGCGACGCGAGAACATTTGGGCAGGATGCCACCTCGTTCCGCGCCCGTCCCACCCGGCCCGTGGCCGGTGACCCGCCGCGACCTGCCGACCACGCGACGAATTGAGCCGTGGTGCGTCACGTGTGCTTGACTTTGCCCAACCGACGGCCGTCCGGGGAGGGCGGGCGGTCGCGGGTGCTCCAATCCCACGAGGCGCGCGCGAGCGGGCTTGCGGGCGTGGTGCTACAACCGACGTGCCGACGCGAGTCGGCCCGAGACAGCCCGAGGGGTGAGAGGGGCGTGTGTCACTTCTGACCGTCAACAACGTTGGGGTGCGGTTCGGCGGCGTCGTCGCGCTGGACGACCTGTCGTTCACCGTCGAGCCCGGCCGGATCTGCGCCCTGATCGGCCCCAACGGCGCCGGCAAGACCACCCTCTTCAACGTCCTCAGCCGGCTCTACCAGGCCAACTCGGGCACCGTCACCTTCGACGGCCACGACCTGCTGTCGGTGCCGGCACACAAGATCGCCGGGCTGGGGCTCGCCCGCACCTTCCAGAACGTGGCGCTGTTCCCTGCGCTCACGGTGCTCGAGAACGTCATGACCGGCGCCCACTCGTTGGGGCACGTCGGCTTCGGCCGGTCGATGCTGCGGCTCGGCGCCGCCAAGGAGGAGCGCGAGCTGCGCGAGCGCTGCATCTCGCTGCTGGCCCGGCTCGACCTGTCCGACCTCGCCCACCGGCCGGTGGCGGGCCTGCCGTTCGGCACCCTCAAGCGCATCGAGTTCGCCCGGGCGCTGGCCACCGAGCCCCGGCTGCTCATGCTCGACGAGCCCGCCAACGGCCTCACCCACAGCGAGGTCGACGAGCTGGGCCAGACCATCCGCGCGATCCGCGACCAGTTCGACCTGACGATCCTGCTGGTCGAGCACCACATGGCCATGGTGATGGCCATCTCCGACCACATCGTGGTGCTCGACTTCGGCCGCAGGATCGCCGAGGGCGGGCCCGACGCGGTGCGCAACGACCCGGTGGTCATCGAGGCCTACCTGGGGGCGCCGGCATGAGCGAGCGTCCGGAACGGCGAGAGAGCGAGCGTGGCCCGAGCGGCCCGCTGCGAAGCAGCAGGAGCGGGAATCGATGAGCCTGCTCGAGCTCGACGAGGTCGTCGGCGGCTACGGCCAGGTACAGGTCCTGCACGGCATCGACCTCGCCGTCGACGAGGGCAACGTCGCGGTCGTGCTGGGCGCCAACGGGGCCGGCAAGACCACCACGCTGCGGGCCATCAGCGGGCAGGTGCACGTGACCGGCGACATCCGCTTCGCCGGCACCTCCATCGTCGGCAAGAGCCCCGAGGCCGTGTCGCAGCTGGGCATCGCCCACGTGCCCCAGGGTCGCGGCACCTTCGGCGAGCTCACCGTCGAGGAGAACCTGCGCGTCGGGGCCATCAACCGCCGCGACAACGACATCCAGCGCGATCTCGACCGCTGGTACGGCGTGTTCCCCCGCCTGGGCGAGCGCCGCACGCAGGAGGCCGGCAGCATGAGCGGCGGCGAGCAGCAGATGCTGGCCCTGGCCAGGGCGATGATGGCCCGGCCCCGCCTGCTGCTGCTCGACGAGCCCTCGCTGGGCCTGGCGCCGCTCGTCACCCGCGAGCTGTTCGCCCGGCTCGGCGACCTGAACCGCAACGAGGGCCTGTCCATCCTCGTGGTCGAGCAGAACGCCAACCTGGCGCTCGACATCGGCCACTGGGGCTACGTGCTCGAGACGGGCAACATCGCGGTGGAGGGCCCGGCCGAGCAACTCCACGACGACGAGGCCGTCCGCAAGGCCTACCTCGGATTCTGAGGACGGACGAACCATGCAACTGTTCATCGAGCAGGTCCTCAACGGCATCGGCAACGGCGTCGTGTACGGGTCGGTGGCGCTGGCCCTCGTGCTCATCTTCCGCACCACCGGGGTGCTCAACTTCGCCCAGGGCGAGATGGCGCTCTTCTCGACCTACATCTCCTGGAAGCTCACCGAGACGGGCCTGCCGGTGGTGGGCGCCATCGTCATCTCCATGCTCATCGCCTTCGTGGCCGGCGGGGTCCTGCAGTTCACGCTGATCCGCCCGATGGAGGGGCGCAGCCAGCTCAACGTGGTGATCGTGACGCTCGGCCTGTTCCTGGCCATCAACTCGCTGGCCCAGCTCTTCTTCGGCACCGACCCCCAGCTCATGCCGAGCGCCTTCCCGTCCGGCGGCGTCGACCTGTTCGGCGGCGCCCGCATCCAGAAGGACACGATCGGGCTCATCGTGGTGCTGCTGGTCGAGTGCCTGGCCCTGTGGGTGCTGCTCAACAAGACCAAGCTCGGCCTCAAGCTCCGGGCGGTGGCCGCCGACCCCGTCTCGGCCCGGCTGCACGGCATCAGGGCCGGGTGGATGCTCATGTTCGGGTGGGCGCTGGCCGCGATGATCGGCGCGCTCGCCGGCTCGCTGGTGGCCGCCGAGCGCACCGGGTTCGACGCCACGCTCATGCAAATCATCCTGGTGTACGCACTGGCGGCGGCAGCGCTGGGCGGGTTCGACAGCATCTGGGGCGCGGTCATCTGCGGCCTCATCGTCGGCATCGCCGACGCCCTGACCATCCAGTACGTCGACGCCCTCGACGGCATCGAGGTGGTGGTGCCGCTCGGCCTCATCCTGGTGGTGCTGATCGTGTCGCCCAACGGACTGTTCGGCAAGCGCACGGTGGAGCGGGTCTGATGGCGACCGAGCAGACGGGCGCCGCCACCGAGCCGGTGCTGGGGGTCGCGCCCCCGGATGTCATGGTCGCCCCCGCGGCCGCCGGCACCACACCCCCGCTGTGGCCGCCCGTGCCCCGGGTGGTGTTCATTGCCCGCGTCATCATCGGCGTGGCGCTGTCGGCCGCCGCGCTCTACGCGCCCTTCTACTTCCAGCCCACCATGAACCGGGTGCTGTCGCAGGCCATCTACCTGGCCATCGCAGCGATGGGCCTCAACCTGCTGCTCGGGTTCAACGGGCAGGTGTCGATCGGCCACGGCGCCTTCTACGGCGTGGGGGCCTTCACCTCGGCCATCCTGATGATCGACCACGGCTGGTCGTTCGAGCCCACCATCATCGCGTCGGCGCTGCTCACCGGCGTGTTCGGCCTGCTGGTCGGCCTCCCCGCCCTGCGGGTGCGGGGCCTGTACCTCGCGCTGGTCACCCTCGGCCTGGCCGTGCTGTTCCCCCGCGTCGCCCAGAAGTTCGTCGACGGCACCGGCGGCCGGCCGTTGCTGCGTCCCTCGCGCAAGGAGTTCTCGTCGCTCATCGAGGGCCTGGCCGACGACCAGTGGGTCTACTTCCTGAGCCTGGCCATCATGGTGGTGTTGTTCTTCCTGGCCTGGAACCTCACCCGAGGCCGCGTGGGCCGGGCGATGGTCGCCGTGCGCGACCAGGAGTTGGCCGCCTCGACCGTGGGCGTCAACCTGGCCGGCACCAAGGTGGCCACCTTCGCCATCAGCGCCGCCTACGCCGGGGTGGCCGGTTCGCTGTCGGTGATGGTCGACGCGCTGGCCGACGGCACCAACCCGGTCCTCTACTTCCAGCGGTCGATCGAGTTCCTGGTGGCCATGACCATCGGCGGAGCGGCCACCATGCTCGGCCCCGCGGTGGGCGCACTCGCCCTGGTGCTGCTGCGGCGCAACACACAGGACCTGATCGAGGGCAAGGAGATCCTGGCGCCGGCCATCTACGGCGCCTCGCTGATCGCGTTCGTGTTCGTGCTGCCCGAGGGGGTGGTGGGCGGCGTGCGCCGCCTGCTGGCCTGGCTCGGGCGGCGCTCGTCGGCGAAGGGAAGGCCGCCGACCCATCCCATCCCTGACGACAGCCACGACATAGGAGGGCCACATGAGAGGACATAGGACCAGGGCGGCGGCGGCAGCGCTCGTCGCGCTGGCGCTGCTCGGTTCCGCGTGCAGCTCGCGTGACGACGACGACGCCACCACATCCGGTGACGAGTCCGAGTCAGAGGGCGCGGCCGAGTCGAGCATCGACACCGCCGACTGCATCGACGACCCGACGGTCCCGATCGAGGGCGACACCGTCAAGCTGGTATCGAGCTATCCCCAGTCGGGGGCCACCGCGGCGTTCGCCGAGATCGCCCGGGGCTGGGAGTCCTACTTCGAGAAGGTCAACGACGAGGGTGGCGTCGAGATCGCCGGCGAGTCGTACCAGATCGAGTACGAGGACATGGACGACGAGTACAACCCGGCCGAGACGGCCGCCAACCTCGACGAGATGGTGCCCGCGGGCAGCGACGTGTTCGCAGTGTTCAGCGTGGTGGGCACGGCCAACAACCTGGCCATCCGCGACCAGCTCGGCGAGCTGTGCGTGCCCAACGTCTTCGCCGCGACCGGGTCGCCGGCGTGGGGCAACGAGGACTACCCGTGGACGCTGGGGTCGAGCCTGTCGCCGTACCCGCTCGAGGGCTCGATGTTCGCCTCCCTGCTCGAGGACGAGAAGCCCGACGCCACGGTGGCCATGCTCGTCCAGGACGACGACTTCGGCCGGGCGTACGAGGAGGGCTTCGCGCAGGCGATCGAGGGCACCGACATCGAGGTGGTCAAGGTCGAGCGCTACCAGACCGGTTCCGCCGACGTGAGCGCGCAGATCACCAGCCTCGCGGACACCGACGCCGACGCCTTCTTCAACGGCGGCACGCTGCTCGCCTGCCCCGATGCCCTCAGCCGGGCGAAGGAGGCGGGCTGGGAGCCGATCACCTGGGTCTCGACCACCTGCACCTCGCAGACGCTGATGGGCATCGCCCAGGATGCGGGCGACGGCGTCTACAGCGCGGGCAACCTCAAGGACCCGCTCAACCCCGACTGGGACGAGGACGAGGCCATGGTCGAGTACCTCGACACCGTCAGGCAGTACCGGCCGGAGGGCTTCCTCGAGACCAACGCCATCGTCGGCTACGGCTACACGCAGGCTGCCATCTTCATCGAGGCGCTCGAGGCGGCCGAGGAGCCGACCCGGCTGGCGCTGATGGAGTCGGTGCGCAACCTCGAGGTGTCCGACGCCGGCCTGTTGCTGCCCGGTGTCACGGTCAGCACCAGCGAGGGCGACCCCTACTTCGGCGAGACGCTGCAACTCCTGCAGTACGAGTTCACGGGCCCGGACGACCGCAACCACTTCGTCCCGACCGGTGACCTGGTCGACTTCGAGGGCGAGACCGTCGAGGTGACCCCGGAGGACCTGATCAACGGCTGACCGTCGCTGACCGGGTGACCCCGGTACGCGCTTCTGTGAGGGGCACCGTCGTGAGGCGGTGCCCCTCCCGCGCCGGAGCATGTGTGCGGGCCGGGGCGAGGGTCGTAGCATCGGGCGCGTGAGCGAGCGCCAGCGAGCGAACCGTCAGCACAGTGCGTTCCGCGCCGCGCCGCGGCGCATGGGAACCTCCGGGCCGGAGGCGCGCCGATGAGCTTTCCTCAGCGCCGGCTGCGCCGGCTGCGCCGCACGCCCGCCATGCGCAGGCTGGTGGCCGAGACCCGGCTGTCGGTCGACGACCTGATCGTCCCCCTCTTCGTGCGCGAGGGCACCGACCACCCGCAGGAGATCACCTCGCTGCCGGGCGTGGTGCAGCACACCCGCGAGTCGCTGCGCAAGGAGGTGCACGAGCTGGCCGACCTGGGCGTCCCCGCGGTCATCCTGTTCGGCATCCCCGCCGCCAAGGACGCCGAGGGCTCGGGTGCGTGGGACCCCGGCGGCATCGTCCAGGTGGCGCTGCGCGACCTGCGGTCCGACCTGGGCGACGACCTGGTGATCATGGCCGACCTGTGCCTCGACGAGTACACCGACCACGGCCACTGCGGCATCGTCGACGCCGAGGGCCGGGTCGACAACGACGCCACCATCGACCTCTACGCGCAGGTGGCCGTGGCCCAGGCCACGGCCGGCGCCGACGTGGTGGCCCCCAGCGGCATGATGGACGGCCAGGTGGCGGCCATCCGCGACGCCCTCGACGAGGACGACTTCCCCGAGGTGGCGATCCTCGCCTACGGCGCCAAGTACGCCTCGGCGCTGTACGGGCCGTTCCGCGAGGCCGTCGACGTGACGATCGCGGGCGGGGGCGATCGCAAGGCGTACCAGCAGGACCCGCGCAACGGCCGCGAGGCGCTCGAGGAGATCAGGGCCGACCTGGCCGAGGGCGCCGACATGGTGATGGTGAAGCCGGCCCTGGCCTACCTCGACGTGCTGGCCCACGTGCGGGCCGAGGTCGACGTGCCGCTGGCGGCGTACCACGTGTCGGGCGAGTACGCGATGGTCAAGGCGGCGGCCGAGCGGGGCTGGATCGACGGGCCCGCGGTCATGCTCGAGCACCTGACGGCCATCCGCCGGGCCGGCGCCGACATGATCCTCACCTACGCCGCCCGAGACGTGATCGACCGCCTCCGCTGACCGCGCCCGCCGTCACCCCGATGCCGACCAGGCGAGCTCGACCGCGAGCGGGGGGTGATCGCTCAGGTCGTCGCCCTCCGGGGACGTGAACCGCTCGCGGGGGAAGTCGTGGGCGGTGGCCTCGAGGTCGACGACCCCGCCGCTGCGGTAGGCGAGCTTGTCGATGGCGCCGGTGTCGGCGCAGCCCGTCGCGACGCAGGCGTCGGTCAGGCCGGTGGCCTCGAGGAACGCCTCCCAGATCTCGGTGTCGGCCCCGCCCCCGCCGTCGGGGTGCTCGTCGTCGGTGTGCAGGTTGGTGTCGCCGGCCAGGATCACCGCTCGCGCGTCGCTGTGGTCGGCGACGAAGCCGGCGAGCTGCTCGAAGTCGTCGGCCTGCAGGCGCTGGTCCTCGTCGGTGCCGCCGGCCTCGGCGTGGAGGGTGTACACGTCGACCTCGGCGCCGTCGGCCAGCTCGACGGTGACGACGGCGAAGCCCTTCATGGCCAGGCAGTCGGCCGCCCCGCCGTCGCTCGGGTCGATGCCGCCGAAGCAGCCCGGCCACGGCACCCGGGTCTCGCCGGTGAAGGGCAGGCGCGACAGCACGCCGAGCCCGTCGCCGATCTGCAACGGGCGGCTGGTGGGGTCGAGGCCCACGGCCTCGGGGCCGGGGTGGGGCGCCGTGGCGTGCTCGTGCGGGGCCTCGGCCCGCAGGCGGTCGTGGTAGTTGACGAAGTCGAGGTCGGCGGCCACGCCCTGCCACCAGTCGAAGTCCTCCTGGGTGAGCACGATGTCGTAGTCGGCGAGCAGGGGGCTGATGAGGGGGATGTGCTCCTCGGGGTTGACCGTCGAGATCTCCTGGGGCAGGCCCGCCACGTTGTAGCTCAGGACGCTCAGCTCGCCGCTGGCCGCCGCACCGCCCTCGCCGCCGGCACCGTCCCCGCTCGCACCGCCGTCGTCGCCCGAGCACGCCGCTGCTGCGGCCACCAGCACCGCGGCGGCGGCCAGGGCTCGCCTCACCCGCGCCGGCCCGATGCGGCCGGTCACCGTTCCCCTCGCACCCATCCCCGCACCCTATGGCGTGCAGGGGCGCGCCGTGCCCGGGCGGGACGCCCGGCGCCGGTCAGTCCTGTGGCTCCAGCTCCTCGAACAGGGTCACCTGCAGGTCGCCCGGGGTCGCGAGGCGGGCGTTGAGCGAGCGCCACGGGGTCTCGACCGGCGGGCCCAGCACCTCGGCGCCGGCGGCGGCGAGCCGCGACGTGATGGCGCGGGTGTCGTCGACCTCGAGCGCCAGCCGCATTCGGGGGGAGGCCCGGCGCCCCACCTCGACCTGGTCGATCATCGCCGACTGCGCCGGGTTGGCGAGCTCGAGGGTGGCCCTTCCGGCCTCGAGGATGGCGACCCGGGCCTCCCCCTCGCCCTCGAAGGCCGCCTGCTCGCCCATGCCGACCGCCTCCCGGAAGAAGCCGACCGCCTCGTCGAAGTCGTCCGTCTCGACGACCAGGCGCAGCTGGCGCACGCGGCCGGGCTCGGCCCCGGGGTCGGACACGGGCGCCCGTGTGAAGCGCATGTCCATCCACGGCTCCCAGGTGGCGCCGTCGTCGGCCCGCTCCCACAGCGCGGTCATCGCGTGGCCGTCGTCGGCGACGGTCAGCGTCGAGCGGACGGCACCGGCGGCCGGGACGGCGGCGCCGGTGCGGGCCGCGGTCGCGACGTCGGCCCCGCCGACGAACGTCCACACGCCCCCGGCGTCGACGCTGGCTCGCATGGTGGTGGCGGCGCCCGTGTGGTCGTAGGCGCGGGCGGCGAACGAGTCGGTGGCCGGATCGTGCTCGCCGATGATCTCGATGGCCTGCACGTGCTCGTCGCCGACCATCACGTCGACGTGGTGGACGAGGAAGTGGCGGCCCGGCAGCCACTCGTAGGTGTCGGTCCCCGTCACCGGGACGGGCGGGTCGCCGATGACGTGACCGTCGGTGCGCCAGCGCCCGACGAGGGCGCCCAGGCGCCGGGAGGCGGCTGCGGGACCGGCTCCGGATTCGGGACCCGGTCCGGCGGCGGGGCTGCGGTGGTCTGCCATGAGATGTCCTCCTGTGGGGAACGAGGCTCGTGCGGTCGGTCAGGCGGCGGCCCGGGCTCCCACGGCGGCCGGCTCGGGTGCCCCGCCGATCCCCGGGCAGCGTGCCAGGCGGTCGGCGGCGGCGTCGCCCACCGGGTCGTCGCCCGCGCCCACGAGCCCGCCGGCTGCGCTCGTGACGGCGTGCGGCCGGGTGACCATCACCAGCAGCCCGCTGGTGATGGCGCCGGCCACGACCAGCAGCCAGCCGGCGGCGCTGACACCGAAGCGCTCGCTGATCGCACCGAACGCCAGGGCGAAGGGCAGGAAGACCACCCAACCCCCGGCACCGACGCCCGACGAGACGCTGGAGCGGACGGCGGACGGCAGTCGGTCGTGCAGCAGGCGGGTGGCCATCACGCCGAAGGCGACGGAGACCGTGGCGATGACGACCTGCGCGGCCGAGGCGACGACCGGGTCGCCGCTGACGAGCAGCACGCCCCCGGCGCCGACCAGCAGGCTGCCGCCCACGAGGGCGGGCGCCGGGGCGTCGAGCCGCACCCGACCGGCGATCGCGCCGCCGAGGCCGATCGAGCTCATGAGCCCTGCCCAGGCCGGGCCGTAGACGGCGGTGCCGGCCTCGGCCTCGACCAGCCACAGCGGACCGAACTCGAAGACGGCCTGGCTGAGCAGCGCGGTGAGCACGAGCAGGCCCACGATCGGGGCGATCTGCGGCTGCGAGCGGAGCGTGCAGACGGTGGTGGTGACGTGCTGGCGCAGCGTCGTGGCGCCGGCCGTGCGGTGCAGCCGGGGCTCACGGAAGCGCAGGAGGACGGCCGTGGAGGCGACGAGGAACGGCAGGGTGGCGACGTAGGTGGTACGGGGCGACGTGGCCGCCCCGAGCAGGCCCCCGGCCACCGCCCCCAGCACGAGCGCCGCGCTGGACAGCACCTGCACCCGGCCGAGCACGGCGTCGAACCTGGCGCTCGACCCCGTCTCCTCGAGGACGGTGTCGTAGACGATCGAGTCGAGCGTGCCGCTCTGCATGGCGAAGTAGACGCCAAGCAGCAGGGCGGCGGCGACGTAGGTGGCCACGTTGGTGCTGAGCGCGCCCACCAGGACGCTGAGCAGGGCGCCGACGTTGCCGACGACGAGGACGCCGCGCCGGCTCCACCGGTCGGCCAGCACCCCGGACGGGATCTCGAGCAGCGGGACCACGACGGCGTAGGCCGCGGCCATGAGGCCGACGGTCGCCGGTGTGAAGCCGATCTCGGACATGAACAGCTTCTCGACCGGGATCCAGAGGGCGATGCCCCCGACGAAGGTCGACAGCAGGAGCGGTGCGAGGCGTCGAGTCATACTCCTAATAGTGAAGTAGTAACTCCTAGAAGTCAATCAAAAATGTCGATTCCAGAAGTCCACGCTATGATCGTGGTCGTGGCAACTCGCATCTCCACCCGCAGGACCTACGGCGACGGCTGCTCGTCGGCCCATGCGCTCGACCTCGTCGGCGAGCGATGGGCCCTGCTGATCGTGCGCGACCTGCTGTTCGGGCCCAAGCGCTTCTCCGACCTGCAGGCGGGGCTTCCGCAGGGCAGCCCCAACGTGCTGACGCAGCGGCTACGCGAGCTCGAGGACGCGGGCATCGTGCGGCGGCGCCGGCTGCCGCCGCCGGCGTCGGCCAACGTCTACGAGCTGACCGAGTGGGGTGCGCAGCTCGAACCGGTGCTCATGGGCCTCCAGCGGTGGGGCGCCGCCTCGCCCTCGTACACCCAGGACCTGCCGGTGGGGTGCGACTCGGCCATGCTGGCCCTCAAGAACGCCTTCGACCCGGCGTCGGCCACCGACCTCCACATCGTCGCCGAGGTGCGATTCGAGCAGGCGACCTTCCGGCTCGAGGTCGCTGCCGGCACGATCGACATCGGGCGCGGGTCGGTCGACCGCCCGGACCTCGTGCTCGACACCGACCCCGGCACCCTCGAGGAGTTGGCGTTCGCCGGGCTCACGGTGGCCCGGGCCCAGCGGGCCGGCCGGCTGAGCGTCACCGGCGACGCGGCGCTCGCGACCCGGCTGCTGTCGGTGTTCCCGGCGCCCGGCCCGGCCTGACGTCCCGTCACGCGCCGCCGTTAGGCTCGACCGGTGGCCTCCAACGACGAGCTGTTCGCCCGAGCCCAGCGCGTGATCCCCGGGGGCGTCAACAGCCCGGTGCGTGCGTTCCGGGCGGTCGGCGGCACCCCGTACTTCGTGGCCCGCGCCGAGGGCGCCCACGTGTGGGATGCCGAGGGCAGGCGCTACGTCGACCTGGTGCAGTCCTACGGCGCCATCATCGCCGGGCACGCGCACCCCGCCATCGTCGAAGCGGTGCAGCGGGCTGCGGTCGACGGCACCAGCTACGGCGCGCCCACCGAGCGCGAGGTGGTGCTGGCCGAGGAGATCGCCGCCCGGGTGCCGTCGTGCGAGATGGTGCGGCTCGTGTCGAGCGGCACCGAGGCGACCATGTCGGCCATCCGCGTGGCCCGCGGGTTCACCGGCCGGCCCAAGGTGGTGAAGTTCGCGGGCAACTACCACGGCCACGGCGACCTGCTGCTGGCCGAGGCGGGTAGCGGCCTGGCTGCATTGGGCCTGCCGGGCTCGGCCGGGGTGACCGAGGCCGCGGTGCAGGACACGGTGGTCGTTCCCTACAACCGCGTGCCCACGCTCGACGAGCGGACGGCCTGCGTCATCGTCGAGCCGATCGCAGCCAACATGGGCCTGGTGCCTCCCGCCCAGGGCTTCCTCGGCGGCCTGCGGGCCGAGTGCGAGCGGGTCGGCGCGCTGCTGATCTTCGACGAGGTGATCACGGGCTTCCGGGTGGCGCCTGGCGGCGCGCAGGAGCTGTACGGCGTCACCCCCGACCTCACGACGCTGGGCAAGGTCATCGGCGGGGGCCTCAACATCGCGGCCTACGGCGGGCGGGCCGACGTGATGGGCGTGGTCGCCCCGCTGGGCCCCGTCTACCAGGCGGGCACCCTGGCCGGGAACCCGCTCGCCACCGCCGCCGGGTTGGCCGCGCTCGACCTGCTCGACGCGGCCGCCTTCGACACGTTGCGCCGCCATGCGCAGGCGCTGGCCACCGTGCTGCGCGACGCGCTGGCCGCCGCCGGGGTGGTGGCCCAGGTGCCCGTCGCCTCGACGCTGGTGGGGCTGTACCTGGGCGGCCCGGCGCCCACCGACTACGACGACGCCCGCGCCACCGACGAGGCCGGCTACGCCCGGCTGTTCCACGCCCTGCTCGACCGGGGGGTCGCCCTGGCACCCGGCGCCTACGAGGTCATGTTCCCCGGCCTGGCCCACACCGACGACGTCACGGCCGACGTGGCCGAGGCCGTCACCGCGGCGGCGGCCGAGGCGGCGTCCGTCAGCGCCTGATCGTCCCGGTGCGGCCCCCGGGCCGACTGCCTCGACACCTGGCCCGCGCGGCGACCGCGCGGGCCGTCACTCGAGGGTGCCGGTGGCGCCGTCGGACGTGCCCCGCATGGGCTCGAGCGTGCAGGCCCACGCGCCCGACGCGAGCCGCGGCGGCTCGTGCATGTACTCGGCCCGGCAGTCGAGCTCGTTGAGCAGCCAGCCCACGGTGACGGCCGGCTCGAAGTCGGCGCCCTTGGTCGAGTTGGGCACGTCCGCGATGAACGGCCGGAACACCACCAGCCCGTTGATCGCCATCGCACCGACGACCACCCACAGGAACCGGCGCCGGTTGCGGTCGCTGGCCGCCACCCACAGCAGCAGCGTCATGAGGCACGGCACGAGGTGGGTGGGCTTCCACGGCACCCGCAGGAACAGGGCCTCGGTGGCCACCAGGCCCAGCACGGCGAAGCGCAGCATCGGGTCGTCGTTCCAGCGTCCGAGCGAGCGGACGAGCGCGGGCAGCGCCACCGCCACCACCGCGGCGAGGGCCACGCCGCCCACCGCGTAGTTCTTCACGACGAAGCGGCCGAGGTTGTTGGCCAGCCCGTACCAGCCGTCCGTGGCGGTCAGGAACCCGAAGGTGCGATCGAAGGACAGCCAGGCCGGCACGTAGAGCAGCAGCGCCACTGGCACCAGCACCGCCGCCGCCCTGAGGCAGCGGCGGCGGCCCGCGGGGTCCCACGCCACGGCGGCGAGCAGGGCGACGATCAGGAGCAGCGACGAGCTGCGGCTGCCGATCGTGAGCGCGAGCAGCACCCCGGCCGCCAGCGGGCGGTCGCGCACCAGCGCCAGCGCCCCCCACACGAAGAACGCGGTGGCCCATACGAAGTCGGCGGTCTGCGTGCCGGCGATGATGACGATGGGCGACGCCAGGAACGCCAATGCCACCAGGTCGCCGTTGTCGTGCCCCCAGGCCTGCACCAGCCGGGCGATGCCGACCACCGTGGCGGCCAGCGCCCCGGCGGTGGCGAGATTGACCAGCACGTGCCCGCCCACCGGGTCGAGCAGGGCGACGATGGTCTCGACCACGGGCACGCCCGGGTTGCGCGAGGGGAGGTAGTCGAGGTCGCGGATCCGGCCGGCGGTGGCGAGCACGGCCTCGATGTCGAGGTCGGTGCCGTAGCCCATCCAGAGGATGGGCAGCGTCACGGCGCCGGTGACGAGCGCGAGCACACCGTCGCCGAACCGGCGGGTGCCCTGGCGGCCGTGCGGGGGGAGGGAGGGGGCGGCGGGCCGCTCGGGTCCTCCGGCGGCGGGCGGCTCGGTCGCCTCGTCGCGGGCGCCGGTGGGCAGGGAGGCGGACGACGCCATGGCTCGGCAACGCTACTGCGGCACATGTCACAGAGGTGCAATCGACGCGCAATCGAACCGAACGCATCGGTGCGGTCCGCCTTCGTGCCTGGTAGCAAAGGGACCGCGTGATCACCGACGACACCCCCGACCGGAGGGGACCGCTCAGCGATCCCACCGCCGCCGCCCTGTCCGAGCTGGCCGAGCGCGACGCCGTCTCCCGAACCTGGGCCGGCGACCACACGCTGTGGCGCCGCGACCCGACCGAGATCGCCGACCGGTTGGGGTGGTTGAGCGTGGTGCCCGACATGAACGCCCGCCTCGAGGACACGGCCGCCCGGTGCGCCGCGCTGGCCGACGGCGCCGAGCACGTGCTGCTGGCCGGCATGGGCGGGTCCAGCCTGTTCCC
>DASSCS010000075.1:0-47173 GCA_035697515.1 Acidimicrobiales bacterium | reverse complement strand
CCTCCCCGAGCAGATGACTGCACAACCCCGCCGCGTCGAACAACTCACGATCCGGACACGACGACCCCTGCACACCCGCGGTCTACACCACCGCGACCGCAAACGCGAGCCACAACGGCCGATTGCTCAGCAGTCTCCTAGGTCGTCACGGCCGGCGCATAGAGGAATGCCGACATCGGTCGGTGACCTTCCGCTTGACCTGGCGTGGCTCAGGGCGAGTCCGGCTCGCGCGGTCGGTAGATCGCGGTGTGCCCGATGCGGGCCACCAGCCGCTCGGCGTCAGCGAGCAGCCCCACGTCGAGCTCGACGAACCGGTGCCCCTTGTGGCCCCACTCCCGGGTGACGACCGCCCGAGCCTCGACGGCCGCGCCGTCTCGCACGAGGGCGTGGTGCCTGACCTGGGACTCGACGTGGATCCACGGACCCAGACCGAGGTTGCGGGACAGCACCTGGTTGGCCTTGCGCAGCAACCAGCCCGGATGGGCGACGCCGGCGTCCCCGTAGAGCGGTAGCTCCTCGCGGACCTCCGCCAGATAGCTGCCGGCACGGTCGGCGTGGAAACGGACGCCGGGGAGGCGCAGCGCCGTCCCGGGTGCCAACGACTCGGGGGACGCCTCGGGGGGTTCCGCGGCCGGGGCGACGACCGGCCAGGTCGACAGCCTGGGCCGATCACCGTCCGGGCCGGGGAGGCCCGCGTGACCTGTGGCGCACACCGTGCCGTCGGGGCCGCGCAGCTCGATCGGCAGCGTGGGCCCGGAGGCCTCGGTCGTGGTCGGCTCGCCGGCGACGACCACGACCACCTGGCCCTCATACACGGGGGCCAGGAAGCGGGCCTGCATCGTTCCGCCCGCCAGCCAGTCGAGCCCCCAGGTCGCGGTCGCCGGTCGGGTCAGGTAGGCGTACACGTCGACGCCGGGGACGAGCCCGCCGCCGAACCCGTAGCGGCGGGCCACCTCGTCATCGTGGATCCTGTTGGCCGAGGTCGTCGCCGTGTTGTGGGCGATCACCTCGAACCGCTGGCCGGTCGCCACGAGCGGAGGCTAGTTGTCGTGCCGGTCCCGCGTGCGGGGGGACGCGCGGAACCAGGCGGGTGACGTTGGGCGACGAAGGGACCTTCGCCTCTACCGCACACCATGTCTCCGGTGCGTGTCATGAGAGGGCAATCCCAATGCGTGATAGCAGCACTCGGTACGGCCACCGACAGGGGGTGCGCCATGAAGCGTGTTGTCGTCGATCAGTACGGCGGGCCCGAGGTCCTGACGGTGGTGGAGGAGGATGATCCCCGACCAGGACCGGGCGAGGTGCTCGTCAGGGTTCTGGCGTCCGGGGTGTCGTTCACCGACGCGCTCATACGTGCCGGAACGTACCTCGGCGGTCCGAAGCCGCCGTTCACGCCCGGCTACGAGCTGGTCGGCGTCGTCGAGGCGCTCGGCCCGGGCTGCTCGAGGCTGCGAGAGGGAGACCGCATCGGCGCGCTGACGGTGTGGGGCGCCAACGCGGAGCGCGTCTGCGTGCCGGAGAAGTATGCGGTCGAGGTGCCCGAGGACCTCGACCCGGCGGAGATCGTGAGCCTCGTCTTCCCCTACATGACCGCGTACCAGATGCTGCACCGTACGGCGAGGGTGACGAGCGGTGAGACGGTGCTCGTGCACGGCGCGGCCGGCAGGGTGGGCACCGCGGCCCTCGAGCTCGGAGCGCTGGCCGGCCTTCGCCTCTACGGGACCGCCTCAGCTCGCGACCAGGCCGCGGTCGAACGGCTCGGCGCGGTGGCGATCGACTATCGGAACGAGGACTTTCTGGCTCGGGTGCGTGAGCTGAACGACGGTGTGGACGTCGTACTCGACGGGATCGGTGGCGCGGTGTCGCTTCGCTCCTTCCGTGCGCTGCGGCGCGGCGATCCTCTCGTCGGCGACCCCGGCGGAAGGCTCATCGTGATGGGCAACTACAACACGATGGTGCACGGGCGCAAGAGCTGGCGAGGGTGGATCGAGTGGTACCCGGCGACGGCGACCGTCTGGCTCTGGGGCCTGCTCTCGCCCCGCCGCCGGGTGATCGCCTACCGGATCCAGAAGCTGCGCATCGATCACCAGGATTGGTTCCGGGACGACCTCGGCGTGCTGCTCGAGCTGCTTCGTGCGGACAAGATCCACCCGGTGGTGGCCGAACGCCTGCCGCTGTCCGAGGCTCGTCGCGCTCACGAGATGCTCGAGCACTCGGCGGCGAAGGGAAAGCTCGTGCTCGTGCCATGAGCCCACGAGGCCATGACACTCGCCTCACCGCCACCGCAGACCATGGTCGTCTTTGGCGCGTCCGGCGATCTGGCCCGCCGCAAGCTGCTTCCGGCACTCTACGACCTGGCCTACGAGGGCCTCCTGCCGGCGCGCTACGCGATCGTCGGCTCGGGCGGTAGCCGCCTCGACGACGCGGGCTTCCGCGAGCGCGCCCGCGAGGCGGTCGAAACCTTCTCCCGCCACCGACTGGATGACGGACGCTGGCAGGCGTTCGCGCAAGGGCTCTCCTACGTGTCCGCGCCGCTCGACGACCCAGACGCCTTCGGCCCGCTACGCGAGCGCCTCGTGACCCTCGACACCGCACTCGGCGCCGAGGGTCGTCGGCTCTTCTATTGCGGCACGCCTCCCTCGGCCTTCCCGACGATCGTCCGCCGGATCGGCGAGGGGCGCCTCGGGGAAGACGCACGAATCGTGCTCGAGAAGCCGATCGGGCACGACCTGGCGAGCGCGCTCGAGCTCGGCCGCACCGTGCACGAGGTCTTCGACGAGCCGCAGGTCTTCCGCATCGACCACTACCTCGGCAAGGAGGCGGTGCAGAACATCCTGGTCTTCCGGTTCGCCAACTCGATGGTCGAGCGGGCCTGGTGCGGCGACGCGGTCGACCACGTCCAGATCACGGTCGCCGAGTCTGCCGGCATCGAGCGACGCGGCCGCTACTACGAGGAGGCCGGCGCACTGCGAGACATGGTCCAGAACCACCTGCTCCAGGTGCTCTCGTTCGTGGCGATGGAGCCGCCCGACTCGCTCGCCCCGGAGGACGTTCGCGACCGGAAGGCGGAGCTGCTCGAGGCGGTGCGCCCGTTCTCCCCGGACGAGCTCATCAGGGGCCAGTACGTAGCTGGCGTCGTCGAGGGACACGAGGTGCCCGGGTACCGGGCCGAGGAACGGGTCGCACCGGAGTCGACCGTCGAGACGTTCGTGGCGCTGCGCGCCTGGATCGACAACGCGCGCTGGAAGGGCGTGCCCTTCTTCCTGCGCACGGGCAAGCGCCTGCCCCATCGGGCGACGGAGGTGGTGATCGTTCTGCGCGAGGCCGAACGCCGACTGTTCGAGGGGGCGGGCATCGCACGCCTGCCGGCCCACCACTTGGCGCTCCGCATCCAGCCCGACGAGGGCATCTCGTTGGTCTTCAGGGCCAAGGAGCCTGGTCCCGGGATGGCGCTCGACGCCGTGCCGATGGACTTCTCCTACGGGGGCTCGTTCAGGACCCGGCCGTCGGAACCCTACGAGCGCCTCCTGCACGACGCGATGGTGGACGATCAGACACTCTTCCTGCGCGAGGACGCGGTCGAGCGGTCATGGAACATCGTGGCTCCCGTACTCGACGCTTCCGGAACCGTGCATCCATACGCCGCGGGGACCTGGGGCCCGAGCGCCGCAGGCGACCTGATCGCCCCGCGCGCGTGGCGCCCGGGCTGAGGCCACCTCGAACAGCACAAGTCAACCCGGCGACAGCGGCCACTCCTTCGTGGCTCCCCCGCCGAGCTCGACCACGTCTCCGTCGAACCCGACACGGATGGGCGAGGCCAATGCGTGGAGCACGCTCACCTGGAGGCGATCGCGCGCGATGACGATGTCGACCCGATGGCCCCGGTAATGGATCAGGAACCGGAGGGCGGGGAGCTCGTCGGGCAGCGCCGGGTCGAGCCAGAGGACGTCACCGCGCGCCTCGAGACCGCCGTAGCACCGCTGGATCAGGTCGACGGTCCCCGCCATGGCGCCGAGGTGGATCCCCTCGTGGGTGGTGCCGCCCTGGAGGTCGGCGATGTCGCTGTTGAGTGCCTGGAGGAAGAGCTCCCACGAGCGTCGCCGATCGAGGCGGGCCAGCACCCACGAATGGGCCACCCACGACAGCGTTGAGCCGTGAGACGTCCGCGCCAGGTAGTACTCGACGTTGGCGCGTATGTCCGTCGCGGGATCGAACGGATAGCCGAGCCGGTGGAAGATCTCTCGAACCTCCCCGCCCGACAGGAGGTAGAAGATCATGAGCACGTCGGCCTGCTTGGAGAGCTTGTAGCGGTTCGCTGAGTCCCCCTCGTGCTCCAGGATCCGGTCGAGTCGCTGGATGTTGCCGTACCGCTCCTTGTAGTCGAGCCAGTCGAGCTCCTGGAGGCCGTCGTAGCCCTCGAACTGGCTGATGATGCCGTCGCCGTGGAAGCACACCCGCAACTTGCGGCTGACGTCGTCCCAGCGGTCCAGCTCCCTGGCCGTCAGTCCGAGTTGTTCCGACAGCTCGCGTCCCTGGTGATCGGGAAGGAGGTCGAGGATGTTGAGCGCCCGGCACATGACCCAGGCCGCCATCACGTTGGTGTACGCGTTGTTGTCCAGGCCGGCCACCTCGGCGTCCGGGTAGGCGTCGTGGTACTCGTCGGGACCCATGACCCCCTTGATCTCGTACCGGTCGAGCGCCTCGTTGTACGTGGCGAGGTTGGCCATGAACCGGGCGATCTCGATGATCATCGGCGCGCCCCGAAAGCGCAGGAACTCGACGTCACCGGTGACCTGGTAGTAGCTCCACACGTTGTAGGCGACGGCGATGCCGATGTGCCGCTGCAGGCGGGAGTTGTCGGGCAGCCAGCGCCCGGACCGGGGGTTGAGGTGCATCGTCTGGGTCTCCTCCCGGCCGTCGCTGCCGCTCTGCCACGGGAACATGGCGCCGGCGCGACCGTCCCGCCCCGCCGCCCGACGGGCCGGCGCGAGCCGGCGGAAGCGGTAGTCGAGCATCGACCGGGTCAGGACCGGAAGCCTGAGGTTGAGCAGCGGGAAGACGAACAGCTCGTCCCAGAAGATGTGGCCGCGGTACGCCTCGCCGTGGAGCCCCCGGGCGGGGACGCCACAGTCGAGGCCGATGCTGTTCGGCGACACCGTCTGCAGCAGGTGGAAGATGTGGACCCTGAGTGCGAGCTCTGCCTCTTGCTGGCCTGCCAGCGGGACGTCGAACCGGCGCCACAGCTGATCCCAGGCGAGCACGTGGCGCCCGAGCAGCTCGGCGAACCCACTGGCCTCCTCGACCGCTGTCCGTGCCGCCAGGCTGGCTTCGGAGATCGCGTGGTCGCGCGAGGTGTGGAGGGCGACCACCTTCTCGACCGAGAGGGTCTCCCCCTGGGCCACGTCGATGCACCATCCGTGGGCCACGAAACCCGGTTCTTCGACCAGGCTCGGGCGGCCCGACACGGCTCTCCCCCCAAGCGTGACGTGCGTGCGGGCGGCTTGGGCGATGAACGTGCGCGACTGCCGTGTCCGCACCTGCAGGTAGATCCGATCGTCACCCACTTGGCCCTGTTCGACTGGGAGGAGATGGTCGCCACGCAGACCGCGGTAGCGGGCGACCCCGGAATTGGTGACCGTGCCGTCGAGGGCGGAGCGCAGCTCGATCGGTCCCGACCAGTTCTCGCTCGTGATCGTGGTCTCGAGCGCGGCGAGATGTGGCTCGGACATGTGGACGAATCGCCGCTGCGTCACACGCATCACCCTGCCGGCCGCATCGCGGGCACGCATGACACGGGTGAGCACGCCCCAGCGCAGGTCGAGCAGCTGCCGGTAGTCGAGAAGCTCGAGCCGGTGGATGTCGAACCATTCGCCGTCGGCGATCCTGAACGTCAGCGGTAGCCAGTTCGGCACGTTCACGATGTCTTCGTTGTCGACCGCCCTGCCTGCGATCTCGGTGACCAGCCGGTCGTAGCAGCCGGCGACGTACGTGCCGGGGTAGTGCACGTCGTCGGCTGTGGACTCGGGCGCTGCGCCCCTCGTGGCGAAGTAGCCGTTGCCGAGCGTGCACAGCGCCTCCCGGAGGCCCTCCTGGTCAGGGTCGAAGCCCTCGTAGACCAGCACCCACTCGTCCAGCGGTCCACTGCGTCCCGCGACGTCGAGCAGGCGGCTGGCGCTCCGATCTCCGGCGACCATTGAACCCTCCTCGTGACAACCGGGACCATTCTCATCGCCTCGGGGCCTTTGGCACATGAACCTCGGTGCGACAGTTCCTACGGTGACGGATGAAGCATGCCCGACTTGTCGACAGCGTGGCCGCTTCGCCCGTCACAACAGGGTGGCGACTTCACCCGGTGGATCGATCATGTCCACGCGCGCCACTCACGCCCGATGCGCCGGGGACCTTCGGCCCTGGTCGTGGCGCCGCCCCCGGCGCACGCTTGAGTCAGCGAGCGACGCAGGAGGCTCCGATGATGATTCGAGATCTGGCCACGTGTCCTGCCGTGACGTGCCCGACGACGGCATCGGTGGCCGAGGCGGCCGAGGTGATGGCGGAGACGAACATCGGCTTCCTCGTCGTCGTCGACGCCGAGGGCCAACCGGTCGGCGTGTTGACCGACCGCGACATCGTCCTCCGAGCGGTTGCCCGTGGTCGCAAGGAGGCGACGGCGGCCGACGTGATGTCCCGCCATCCGGCGTGTGTCCGCGACCAGGCCACGGTCACCGAGGCGGCGCAGCTCATGGCGGACCGACAGTGCAGGCGGCTGGCGCTGACCAACGACGACGGGCAGGTCATCGGCGTCCTGTCCCTCGACGACCTGCTACGGGTGGCCGGCGACGAGCTCGGCGAGATCGCCCGGGCCGTCCGGGGCTCCAAGCACAGCCACATCATCCTCCCATGAACCCCGAGACGAACGACGGCGTGCTGGGCGGCTTGTGCAGCACGGTCGATGATCTCGGGCCCGAGACGGTCGTCCTGCTCCGCGAGGGGAGGACAGGTACGTCGGCGGTCGTCGTCGTGGACAACACGGCATGTGGCCCCGCCATCGGAGGCACGCGCATGGCGAGCGACGTCACGGTGGAGGAGGTCGCGCGCTTGGCGCGTGCCATGACGTTCAAGAGCGCGACCGCCCGCGTGCCCCACGGGGGCGCCAAGGCCGGCATCATCGCCGACCCCTTGATGCCCGAGCGCGAGAAGGAAGCCCTGATCCGGTGGTTCGCCCAGGCCATCCGCGATGTGCACAGCTTCATACCCGGGCCTGACATGGGCACCGACGAGCGCTGCATGGCCTGGATCCACGACGAGATCGGCCGCAGCGTCGGGCTTCCCGCCACCCTCGGCGGCATCCCGCTCGACGAGCTCGGCGCGACCGGCTTCGGCCTGGCCGTCGCCGCCGACGCGGTGGCCGCCGCGGGGATCATCGGGCTGCGCGGTGCGCGCGTCGCCATCCAAGGGTTCGGGGCCGTCGGCACGCACACCGCCCGCTTCCTGGCCGAGCGGGGGGCGTCCATCGTGGCCGTGAGCGACATCAGCGGGGCCATCGGCGACCCGACCGGGCTGCCCCTCGACGAGCTCATCGCATGGAAGCGGGCGGGCGGACAGGTCGCCGACTTCGCCGGCGGGGCGCCCATCGACCGGGACCGCCTGATCGGGACCGAATGCGAGATCCTCGTTCCCGCCGCTCGACCGGATGTGGTCACCACGGCGAACGTGCACGACATCAAGGCGACACTCGTGCTGGAGGGCGCGAACGTCCCGGTCACCACGGACGCGGAGGTGATCCTGCACGATCGGGGTGTGCTGTGCCTGCCCGATTGGGTCGTCAACGCCGGCGGCCTCATCTGCGCGAGCGCCGAGTACTCGGGTGAGAACCGGACACGCGCGTTCGAGCGGATCGCGCAGACGATCCGGGACAACACCACCACGGTCATCGATCGCTCGATGCGGGAGTCGAAGCTCCCCCGCGCGGTCGCAATGGATGTCGCCCTCGCCCGCGTGGAGGAGGCCCAGTCCTTCCGCAGGTCCTGGGCCGATTGAGTCGCCCACCCACCTTGATTGCGGCCATCAGCAGGCCTCCAGCAGCTCGGGATAGCGCTGCCGGAGGTCGTTCCCGTTGGCTGGCGGACCGCCGAGCGGCTCGCTGACCGGGAGATCGATCTCGCCGACCTCGATGCCGAGCTCGTAGCAACGCTCGGCCGCCGCCACCGCCTCATCGAGACGCCCGGCCCGGATGAGGCGCATCACGTCGAGCACCTCGATGATGTAGAGGATGTTCTGCGACATGAGCGCGTCGGCTCGCTCGCGAAGATCCTCCAGCGCCCTGCCCGCTCGACCGTCGCCCAGGAGGAACAGGTCGACGGCGCGCCAGCACAGCCCCATGAGGGCCAGGAACTCGTGGCCGCTCTCCGAGGCAACACCGATGAGCTCGTTGGCGAGAACGAGGCGGTCCCGCGCCAGATCAGGTGCGAGCATCGTGTGGTGGGTCAGGGACAGCCCTTCTGCCAGAGCCAGCGGGTCGCCGCACTCGCGGGCGGCGGCGAGCGCTTGATGCACGGGCTCGAGGGGGCCGCCGTCGTAGACGGCTTCGGCTGTGAGCCGGGTGACGAGTCGGCAACGCAACGACTCGTGCGACTCGGGTAGGCCAGCCAGGCCGACCGCTGTAGCGCGAGCACCCGTGCTCGCTCGACCAGAGCTCGGCGCTCGTTGAGCCAGTGACCGCCGAGCCCGAGCGCGGCCTCCGCGAGCCGCACGGCATCGCCCTCGCGCCGGGCGACCGTGGCCGCCCGCTCGAAACGCACCCGAGCCTCCGCCAGGCGGCCGCACAGGAGAGCGGCCTGGGCCCAGTCCACGACGAGCGGCGCGGGTGCGGGACCGAGCCCCGGTGCGTCGTGCAGGTCGACAGCGGACGACAACAGAGTGTCCGCCTGCTCGTAGGCGAAGCTGTCCACCATCGACCGGGCAGCTGCCCGGCACGCCGAGACCGCGATCCGAGCGTCACCAACTGACCGGGGCGCAGCCGCCAAGGCGTGGTTTGCGCTGCGGGCGGACCGCTCCGGCGACAGCACTCGCTCGTCGCCCGCAACGACGAGCACTGCCCGCGCGTGAGCGTCGAGCCGCTCGCGTGCGGGCAGTGCATGTTCGAAGGCGGAACGAACGAGCTCGTGGCTGTAGGTGAACCGAGCGGGATCCTCCGCGGTCACCAGACCCGCCATCGTGCCCTCGGCCACCGCATCGAGGACCGATGCAGGGTCGGTCTCGGCTACCGCAGCCGCCTCGGACACCAACGGGCTGAGCCCCAGCACTGCCACCACCTGCAGGATCCGCCGGGCACCGGCATCGAGCCGAGCCGAGGCCTCGTGGATCGCCACGTGCACCCCGCCGGGAAGTGCGGCCTGACGATCGTCCAGCCCCAGGACAGCGACCCGCCCAAGGAAGCGACCTCTACGGCGACTCCGGCAACGACCACGTCGTCGGTGGTGCTGGCATCGACATTCTCGAAGACGGGAACGGGGCCGATTACGTGTCGGGCAACGGCGGGCCGGACGTACTTCGAAGCACCGGCAACAGCGGAACTCTCGGTCCCGACGTCTTCTCGGGGGGCGCCGGCAACGACGGGCTGTACTCGGTCGATGACTCGTTCGACGAGTCGGGCGAGATCTTCGAGAATTGGACCAGCGGCCCGAAGGAGCCCTACGGCGACGACATGCTGCTCGGCGCTAACACGCCCGACGAGCTCTACGGAGGCGCGGGCAACGACACGCTCGCCTGCTGTGGGGGAGTCGATCTCGCGGACGGTGGATCAGGGCAAGACGCGCTTCGGCGCCCGGCTCCTCCGCCCGCATGCGAGACGATGATGAGCATTCCCTGACACGTGAGGGGCCAGAAGCGGAACGCTGGGGCGTCCGGCTCGGCATGGACTCAGGACGGGCCGGGTCGAGCCGCGGCGCCATCCCCCAACTGGAGGCATCCTCCGCGAGCACAGGAAGGTCTACGGGAAGGCCGCCTTGCGCTGTCGTTCGAGGAAACGCCGTTCGGTTGGATTGGCGGTCAGCTCGATGGCGCGGTCGTAGGCGGCGGTCGCGCCGCGCCGTCCAGCACGGGCGAGAAGGTCGGCGAGCGCGGCGTGGTACGGCTGGTAGTCCTCGAGCAGGGTCACGTCGAGGGAGTCGAGGGCGTCGAGGCCAGCGTCGGCGCCACGCATCTCGCCGATGGCGACTGCCCGGTTGAGTGCGGTCACCGCGTCGGGGCGCATCGCGTAGAGCTGGTCGTAGAGGGCAACGATCTGGGACCAGTCGGTTGCTGCGGCGGTGGCGGCGTCGGCGTGGACGGCGGCGATGGCCGCTTGGATCTGGAACGGGCCGGGCTGGTTGCGGCGCAGGCACGCGCGCACGAGGGTGTGTCCTTCGGTGATGAGCATGCGATCCCACCGCGTACGGTCCTGGTCGGCGAGGCGGATCATCGATCCGTCCGGGGCGGTGCGGGCCGGCCGCCGGGCTTCGGTGAGCAGCGTGAGAGCGAGGAGGCCGACAGCTTCGGGCTCGTCGGGCATGAGCTCGGTGAGCACGCGTGCGAGGCGGATCGCTTCACCTGAGAGGTCGACGCGGGTGAGGCTGTCGCCGGTGGTCGCGGTGTGCCCTTCCGTGTAGATGAGGTAGATCGTCCCCAGCACGGCGTGCAGCCGGTCGGGCAGCTCGGCGGCGTTGGGGACGCGGTAGGGGGCGTGGTTGTCGCGCAGCTTGCGCTTGGCGCGGACGATCCGCTGGGCGAGCGTGGGTTCGGGGACGAGGAAGGCGCGAGCGATCTCGGGGGTGTCGAGCCCGCCGAGGAGCCGCAGGGTGAGTGCGACCTGGGCGTCGGTGGCGAGCGCGGGATGGCAGCACAGGAACATCAGTCGCAGCTGGTCGTCGGGGACGACATCGACGAAGCAGTCGAGGGCGTCGAGCTCGGGGTCGTGGTCGGGTTGCACGTCGTTGGCTTCGAGTCGGAGGGCCGCCAGGTGACGGTCGGTGCGGGTCGATTCGCGTCGCACCCGGTCGATGGCGCGGTTGCGGGCGGTGGTGGTGATCCAGCCGCCGGGGTTCGGCGGCACACCCTTCGTCGGCCACTGCTCGGCGGCGATGGCGAACGCCTCCGCCACCGCGTCCTCGGCGAGGTCGATGTCGCCGAGGACGCGGATCAAGGTGGCGGTGCAGCGGCCGGCCTCACCGCGAAAGATCTCGGCGAGGTCAGGCATGCGTGGGTCGGACCTCGATGGGTCGCCCGCAGGCGGTCGCCGCTTTGGCGGCCCAGTCGAGGGCGGCGTCGAGGTCGGCGGCTTCGATGACCCACAAGCCGCCCATCTGCTCCTTGGTCTCGGCGTAGGGGCCGTCGGTCATCGAGATGTCGCCGCCCGCGGCCCGCACCACGGTCGCCGACGATGCCGGCCGCAGACCGGCGACGAACACCCAGGCACCGGCGCGCTCCATCTCGGCGTTGAGCTCGGCCGTCTGCGCCATCTGGCGCTGGGTCTCGGGTGCGGAGAGGTCGACGTCGTCGTCGTAGGGCTCGTCGAACCAGACGGACAGCAGGTACCGGGGCATGGTCACAGTCTCCTTCGCGTGAACGAAACGTCGGCGGGTGGTCAGTCCTGGGCGTGACGGACGAGGCGAGCTCGCCCGACGAACGGCGGACGGCCGAGTGACCGTGGCGGTGGTGGTGGTGAGGGACATGGCGTTCTCCTTGGCTCGCCGGTGCCCGATGCGCCGCTCATCACCTCCACGAACGCGAACGCCCGGGTCGACACTGCACGGCGAGAAGAATCGTCCGACTGTCCTGTCGAAACCGCCGGGGCCGTTCGTAGCTGGTGCAGGAACCCGGCAGACGACCGGGCCTGATCAACCGCACTCGAGGAGAGCACCATGACCGCGACCTACACCTTCGACGTCTTCGCCAGCCTCGACGGCTACGGCTCCTACAGCGAGCGCGGTGACTGGGGCGGCTTCTGGGGCAAGCAAGGCCCCGAGTTCCTCGACCGCCGCCTCGCCCAGTACGACGCGGAGCAGCGGATGGTCCTCGGGGCCAACACGTTCCGGCAGTTCGTGCAGCTGCTGGGCTCGAGCACCGAGGGGTCCGAGCTCGACCCCATCAACGCCCGGATGAGGAGCATGCCGACAACCGTGGTGTCGACGACGTTGGAAGGACCCCTCGACTGGCCGGACGCGACCCTGGTGAGCGGTGACGCCGTCGACGTCGTCGCCGGCCTCAAGGAGGAGTCCGAGGTGCCGCTGCGCTCGCACGGCAGCCTCTCGATGAACCGGGCGCTGATGGCCGCCGGCCTGGTCGACCGCGTCCAACTCACGATCTTCCCCGTGATCACCGGCCAGACCGGAGAGGACCCGATCTTCCAGGGTGCGGCCGACTTCGACCTCGAGCTGATCGAGAGCCGGACGCTCGACGGCCACATCCAAGAGCTCATCTACCGGCCCACCCTGCACGTCTGAGCTCGTCCACCCACCCGCACCCCGTCAAGCAGTTCGGTCCCGCCACATCGACGCCACCGCGGTCGTCGACATCTCGCCTTCGCCATCACCACCGGTGATGCGACTTTCCTCCCATGACGTTCAGCTGACCGGACGCCGGGGCTGCCCCCGATCGCCGGGTCCGTCACGGGTGCGGCAGCGGGATGTCCCTTGGCTGCGCGCACGGCGCGTCGTGGCGACCGTTGGGATCCCCGCGGCGGCCACCGGGCACCTTCCCGGTGCGACTACTACCTGGGCTTTCGCGTGCCCCCGACAGGACTCGAACCTGTGGCCTACCGCTTAGGAGGCGGTCGCTCTATCCACCTGAGCTACGAGGGCGCGACGACGACGGTAGCCGGGGCGCCGCCGCCATCCGTCAGCCTTCGTCGCCGATGTCGTCGAGGGTCTCGACGTCGAGGCGGAGGTGGTCGATCGTCCAGTCCTCGAGGCAGCCGCGGAACTGGCGCCGGTTGGTCTCGTCCATGGCCGGCGACAGCACGAACCGGAATTGGGCCGAGCCCACTGGCTCGACGCCGCCAACCACGTCGGACGTGACCTCGAGCCGGCACACGCGCACCTGCGCGTCGACCAGCTCCTCCAGTGTCTGCCCCGGCTCGGCGCCGTTCGCCTCGGCCGAGACCACCAGCTCGACGCGCGAACCCTCGGGCACCGGCTGGTGGGTCGACAGGGTCGCCTCGCGCAGTGCGGCCACCCCGACCACGCCGGCGGTCACCCCGACGGCACCGAGCACGGCGGCAGCCGGCGAGACCCTCACCGCGGGACCGCGTGGCGCATCAGCTTGCGGATCTGCTCGTCGTCGGTGCCCGGCACGTCCTGGGCCAGCACGGTGACCTCGTCGACCACCATCCCGCCCGGCGGATAGCTGATGGGTTGAAGCTGCCGGGCCAGGCGCTGCTCGCCCACCTGGGTGGACGTCACGGACGCGACCCGGTCGACCAGCCATGCCACCCCCGACAGCAAGACCCCACCCCCGACCAGGAAGGTCACGAACACGTTCAGCCGCTGGGGCGACTCCTTGAGCCAGGCGAAGCGGTCGGACCGCGGCGGCCGGTTGGCCCGCAGCACCTCGTGCAGCATGGGGTCGAGCACCTCGCGGTTCTCACGCTCGAGGCGGGTGAGGCGCCGCAGCACCAACGCCGTGGCCATGCCCACCTCGGCGATGAGCACGACCAGGCCGAAGAACAGCGCCCGGTTCCACTCCCAGCGGTTGAGCGACACGACCGTGTAGATGGCGGACGCGACGAGCGCGCCGACGCCGGCGAGCCAGGCGATGATCCTCACGATGCCGTCTCCTCGTCCTCGATGGTCACCCGTCCCTCGTCGCCGTCGACGACCACCCTCGCCCCCTCGGGCAGGTCACTCCGGGCGCCTGCGTACCCGACCACGACGGCCACGCCGCCCTCGCGGGCGAGGATGGCGAGGTGCGAGAGCACCGACCCGGTCTCCGACACGATGCCGCTGAGCCGCGGCAGCAGCGGGCCCAGGCCCGGCGTGAGCGTGGTGGTGACCAGCACGGACCCGGCGGGCGGGTCGTCGGCGTCGTACGTCACGATCCCCGTGGCGACTCCACCACCGGCGCCGGTGCCTCCGCCCACCTCCTGCGCGCTCTGCACGCGGACGGGCCGGCCGCGATCGGACAGCTGGAACCAGGCCGGCAGCGGTGCCCCTCCGTCGTGCTCGTGGTCCGACACCAGGTCGGCGACGATCAGCGCCCGCTTGGTGGCGACGGCTTCGACGTGGGCCAGGTCGAGGTGCCGGATGAGCCCCGGCCGAGGGAGCGCACCCGCTGCAGCCATACGCTCACCCAGCGCCCAGGCGGCGCGGCCCGACAGCTCCTGGACCCAGCGCACGCGCAGCCGCAACGCCTCGCGCAGCAGGCCGTTGTCGTTGGCGTCCTCTCCGCTGCCGTCGGGCCCCAGGTGGAGGGCGCTCACGTCGCCGGGCAGGGCCGGTTGAGGGGCAACGCGGGGCGGCGCCAGGGCGAGCACGATCGGGCTGCGCGCCAGCACCTCGTCGTCGCTCAGGCCGTCCTGGCGAGCCTCGGCGAGCACCCGGAGGGCCAGGGCCGCACCCGTCATCGAGTGCCCGCCGGTGTCGGTCAGCAGGCCCATCAGGATCTCGTGGGCGTGGAGGGCGCGCAGCACCGTCCGGCTGCGGTGCAGCAGGCCGAGGAGCTGCCTGCCCGTCAGCCGGGAGAGCGCCGGCACCGCCTCGAGGTCCTTGTCGACCCGGTCGAGCAGCCGTTCGGACAGCGCCGGCATGGCCGACCTCAGCCGGCCCACCTGCCACGCACCGCGTAGGCGGCGGAGCGCGCGCACGGGGTTGAGCGTGCGGACGGCCCGGCGCCGTTCCGGCAGGGCGCCCACCAGTCGGAGGTCGATGGCGACGTGCCCGTCGACGGCGACCACCACGTCGCTGTCGTCGACCTCGTGCCGGGTGGCCGCCCCGGCGAGCACGACGGCCTCGGCGACCGCCTCGCGCAGCGGCGGCACCCAGAGGTCGACCTCGAGCTCGGTGAGCGGCTCGGGGAACGTCTCGGCCACCGGGCCGGGCCCGTAGATCGGGCCCCGGGGGACGCCCCGCACCTCGGTCGTCACCGGGCGCGACTGGAGCAGCCACAGCGTGCCGTCGGTGTCGATGGCCCACTCGACGTCCTGCGGCCCGCCGAACACCTCGGCCACCTCGTCCGACAGCGCCGCCAGCTCGGCCAAGCGCCCGGCGTCGAGCGTCGGGCCGTCGCCGGCCGATTCCTCGACCACCGCGCCGTCGGCGTCGAGCACGTAGCGCGACCCCTCGACCTGACCGCTGACCAACGCCTCGGGCGCGCCGGCCGCGGCGGCGATGACGCGCCGGTCGGTGCGGCCGGTGACCGGCTCAACACCGAACATCACGCCGCCGACCTCAGGTGCGAGCAGCGGCTGCACGAGGACGGCGATGGGCTGGTCGGCCGCTCCGGCCCGGGTGCGGGAGTCGAGGACGGTCTGCACGGCGTCGACCAGGGCGTCGAGCCCGCGCACGTCGATCACCGACGCGAACTGGCCCGCCATCGACGACTCGTCGGTGTCCTCGGCGACCGACGAGCTGCGCACGACCAGCCGCGCGCCGGCACCGCCGCAGCGGTTGAGCACCTCGCGCACGGCCGGATGCCCGTCGACCCGGGCACCGGCGTCGATCTCGGCGCAGAACGCCGTGGTGAGCACGACGCCGGGCAGCGTGCGCAAGCCGGCGGCCGCCGCCCGCGCCAGCGCCGCCGCCTTGCCGCCGGTGAGGGCGGGCTCGAGGGCACGAGCATCGTCCAACCCGACCACCAGGAGGCCGACCGCCGCCCGGCCGCCGAGCGGGTCGCCCGCGGTCTCGTCGCCGACGTCGACATCGCGGGCGGAGGTCACACCGGGAATCTTCCCACGGCGGCCCGATGTCAACCGAGACGGACCGACGGACCCTACGATGCCGGCATGTCGGTGCCGCCCCCCGCCATGGCCCCCGGCACCCGGGGTCGGCGATGATCGACGTCCCCGCCGGCCACCTCTACCTCGGCGGGACGATCGACAGCGGGTCGCGCGAGCGCACCGGCGACCCGGTGCTGCTCGACTCGTCAGACCTCACCACCCACGGTGTGATCGTGGGCATGACCGGCTCAGGCAAGACGGGTCTGGGCGTCGTGCTGCTGGAGGAGGCGTTGCTCGCCGGCGTCCCGACGCTGATCGTCGACCCCAAGGGCGACCTCGGCAACCTGCTGCTCACCTTCCCCGAGCTGCGCCCCGACGACTTCGCCCCCTGGGTCGAGGACGGCGACCCCGCCGAGGTGGCCGCGCAGTGGCAGGACGGGCTGGCCGGGTGGGACATCGAGCCCGCCCGCATCGCCGCGCTGCGCGACGCCGCCGAGTTCATCATCTACACCCCCGGATCGACCGCGGGCGTGCCCCTCAACATGGTCGGCAGCCTGCGCCGGCCGGCCGAGGGCACCGACGAGGAGACGGTCGCCGACGAGGTAGAGGGCTACGTGTCGGGCCTGCTCGGCATGGTGGGGGTCGAGTCCGACCCGCTGTCAGGCCGCGAGCACATCCTGCTCGCCAACCTGATCCACCACGCCTGGGCCGGCGGCGCCGACCTCGACCTGGCCACGCTGGTGGCCCAGGTGCAGGAACCGCCGCTGCGCAAGCTGGGCGTCTACGAGACCGACACGTTCTTCCCGCCCGCCGACCGCACCAAGCTGGCCATGACCCTCAACGGCCTGCTGGCATCGCGCACGTTCGCCGCGTGGGCCGAGGGCCCCGACCTCGACCTCGACGCCCTGCTGCGTGCACGGGACGGGTCGCGGCCCGGGTGCGGCATCGTCAGCCTCGCCCACCTCGACGACGGCGAGCGCCAGTTCGTCGTGTCGCTGCTGCTCGGCAAGCTCGTCACCTGGATGCGCCGCCAGCCCGGCACCGACAAGCTCCGCGTGCTCGTCTACTTCGACGAGGTCATGGGGTTCGTACCGCCCACCGCGGCGCCGCCGGCCAAGAAGCCGATCCTGACGCTCTTCAAACAGGCCCGGGCGTTCGGCGTGGGCATGGTGCTCGCCACCCAGAACCCGGTGGACGTCGACTACAAGGGCCTGTCCAACGCCGGCACCTGGATGATCGGCAGGCTGCAGACCGAGCAGGACAAGGCCCGACTGCTCGACGGCCTGTCGTCGGCTGGGGGCGGCGTCGACGTCGGTGCCGCCGGCGACCTGATCGGCAGCCTCGACAAGCGCCAGTTCATGCTGCGCGAGCCGGGTGCGCCGGCGCCGTCGCTGTTCACCACCCGCTGGGCCATGGCCTACCTGCGGGGACCGCTGACCCGGGACCAGATCACCTCGCTGATGGCCGACCGCAAGGCCACGGCGGCACCCGCCGGGCAGGCGCCCACTGCCGAGGTGCCGGCCTCGCCCTCCGCCGACACTGAAGACGCCAGCGGTGCCGCGGCCAACGCCGCAGCCGCCGCGCCCGGTCCGACCGGTGCGCCGCCGCCGGCCGATGCGACCGCCGCCTCCGCCGCACCGGCACCAGCCGCACCCGAGGCCCCCGCGAGCGACGCCGGCACCGACGCGGTGCCCGTCGCTCCCCCGGTGGCCGACGGCGTCCCCGTGCGGTGGCTCGATCCCGCCGCGCCGTGGGCCGCCCAGGCGGGCATCGGCGCCGCCGGCAACCCGCTCGCGCCCGCGCTGGTCGCCCGGGTGGCCCTGCTGTTCGACGACGACAAGCTCGACCTACGGCACACCGAGGAGTACGAGGCCGTCCTCTACCCGCTCGGCGCCACCGTCGATCCGGCGGCCGCGGTCGCGGTCGATCACGACGACCGCGACCTGCGCACCGAGCCCCCCGCCGGCGCCACCTACCGGGTCACCGACGTGCCGCTCGGCTCGAAGACCTGGTTCCGCGACGCCGACAAGGCGCTCGTCGACCAGCTGTACCGCAGCCGCACGACGCAGGTGCTGCGCAACCCCGCGCTGAAGCTGGCCGCCCGCGCCGGCGAGAGCGCCGGGGAGTTCGCCGCCCGCTGCCAGGCCGCCGCCGACGAGGGCGCGGACCAGGCCCAGGTCAAGCTGCAGCAGCGCTACGAGGCGCGCATCGCCAAGGCCCGCACCGCGCTCGACAGCGCCGCCGACCGGGTCGAGCAGGCCCAGGCGTCGCAGCAGACCCGCCGCAGCAGCGAGATCGTCAAAGGCGCCGGCTCACTGCTGGGCGCCGTGCTCGGCGGGCGCCGCAGCGCCCGCACGATGGCCCGCGACGTGGGCCGCGTGCTCACCCGCCGCAGCCGCAGCGGCGAGGCGTCGCAGCGGGTCGAGAAGGCCAGGAACCGGGTGGCCGATCACCAGCAGGCCCTCGCCGACCTCGAGGCCGATCTCGCCCGCGAGCTCGCCGCCATCGACGACGAGTGGCGGGCGAAGGCCGCCGAGGTCGAGAACGTCGAGGTCCCGCTCGAGAAGAGCGACATCCGGGTGACCGCCCTGTCGCTCGTGTGGGTGCCCGGCGGCTGACGCCCCCCGACGCGGTCCGGGCCGACCCCGGCCACCGGACCAGGACCGTCCGGTGTCGCACCGGTGCGGCGGCACGGCACACTCGCGGGATGCGCAGCACCGACGAGGCGGACGTGGCGACCACCACCGGCCCCGAGGCCCGGGTCTCGACGCTCGAGCTGTTCTTCGACCTCGTGTTCGTCTTCGGGTTCACGCAGATCACCGGCGCGGTGACCCACGACGCGACCGCGCTGGGCCTGGCCCGGGGCGTGCTGGTGTTCGCGGTGCTGTGGTGGGCCTGGGGCGCCTACGCCTGGCTGACGAACACGGTGGCGACGGGCGAGATCGCGCCCCGGCTCGTGGTGCTGGCGGCCATGGCCGCGATGCTGGTCACCGCGCTGGCGGTGCCGACCGCCTGGGGCGACGGCGGCCTCGCCTTCGCCCTCGGCTATCTGGTGGTGATGGTGCTGCACACGGCGCTGTTCGCGCTGGCGGGCGAGAACCCGGAGACCACGCGGCGGGCGATCATGCGCCTGGCGCCCACCAACCTGCTCGCCGCCCTGGCGCTGGTGGGCGCCGGCCTGACCGACGGGTCCGCCCAGACCGCGCTGTGGGTCGCCGCCATCGCGGTCAACTACCTCGGCCCGTACCTCACGGGCGTCGTCGGTTTCACCGTGCATCCGGAGCACTTCGTCGAGCGCCACGGCCTGATCATCATCATCGCCCTCGGCGAGTCCGTGGTGGCGATCGGCGCAGGCGGCGACGAGATCGCGGTCGACTGGCGGCTGGCCGGCACCGCGCTCGTGGTGATGGCACTGGTGGCGGGCCTGTGGTGGGACTACTTCACCGGCGATGCCGAGGCGGGCGAGCGCGCCCTCGTGGCCGCCGAGGGCCACGAGCGGGCGCGCCTGGCGCGCGACCTCTACAGCTACCTGCACGTGCCGCTCGTGCTCGGCATCGTGTTCGCCGCCGTTGGCATCCACGAGGCGCTCGCCCACAGCGACGAGCCGCTCGACCCCGTGTTCGCCGGCGCCTTCGCTGGCGGGGTGGCGCTGGTGTTCGCCGGGCTCGCCGCCATCCGGGTCCGGCGGGGCGATCGGGCCGGCCGGCGCTGCCTGGCCGCCGTCGCCGTCTCGCTGGCGATGATCGTGATCGGCCGCGAGATCGACGCCGTGGCGACCGTCGCCGTCCTGGCCTTGGTCGCGCTCGCTGTCGCCATCAGCCGGTCACCCGCACGCGAAGTGGTTGAATCAGGCCTGTGACCCTCGCCGCCGACGACGCCGCCAGCCACGTCGACCGGGCCTGGGACGACGACATCGTCCCGGTCCTGCACGACTACATCCGCATCCCCAACGTGTCCGTCGCGTTCGACGCCGCCTGGGCCGAGGCCGGGCACATGGCCCGCGCCACCGAGCTGCTACGCGACTGGTGCCAGCGCCACGCGGACGACGGCCTGGCCGGCGCCACCGTCGAGGTGCACGAGATCGAGGGCCGCACGCCCCTGCTGCTCGTCGACGTGCCGCCCACGGGTGGTGGCGACCCCGACGACACCGTGCTGCTCTACGGCCACCTCGACAAGCAGCCGCCCTTCACCGGCTGGCGCACGGGCCTCGGCCCATGGGAGCCCGTGGTCGACGGCCCCCGGCTCTACGGCCGGGGCAGCGCGGACGACGGCTACTCCACGTTCTCGGCGATCACGGCCCTCGAGGCGGTGCGAGCCGCCGGCGGGGCGCACACCCGCTGCGTGGTGCTGATCGAGGCCAGCGAGGAGTCGGGCAGCCCCGACCTGCCTGCCCACCTCGACGCGCTGGGCGACCGGCTGGGCGAGCCGTCCCTGGTCGTCGCCCTCGACTCGTGGTGCGGCGACTGGGACCACCTGTGGATCACCACCTCGCTGCGGGGCGTGCTCGACATGGTGCTGCGGGTCGAGGTGCTGACGGAGGGCGTGCACTCGGGGTCGGCGGGCGGCGTGGTGCCGTCGAGCTTCCGCATCCTGCGCTCGCTCCTCAGCCGCATCGAGGACGAGCGCTCGGGCGAGCTGCTGCTGCGCGAGCTGCACGTCGACATCCCCGACCAGCGCCTCCGCCAGATCACCGCCACCGCCCCCGGGCTGGGCGACCTCGCCGACCGCTTCCCCCTGGCCGGCGACACGCGTCCCGAGCGGCCGAGCACCGAGCAGATGCTCGTCGCCCGCACCTGGCAGCCGGCGCTCGAGGTGGTCGGAATCGAGGGCGCGCCCCCACCGGCCGAGGCCGGGAACGTGCTGCGGCCGTCGACCGCCGTGAAGCTGTCGGTGCGGGTGCCGCCGACGGCCGACCCGGTGGCGGCGGCCGAGGCGATCGAGCGGCGGCTCACCGCGGATCCGCCCTACGACGCCCTCGTGACCGTCGTGCCCGGCTCGGCCGAGCCGGGCTGGCACGCGCCGCCCGAGGTGCCGTGGTTGGCCCGGTCGATCGACTCGGCGTCGCGGGCGTCCTTCGGGCAGCCGGCCCGGTCGCTGGGCGAAGGCGGCACGATCCCCTTCATGGGCATGCTCGGTCGCCAGTTCCCGCGGGCCCAGTTCGTCATCACCGGCGTGCTGGGCCCCGAGTCGAACGCACATGGGCCCAACGAGTTCCTGCATCTGCCGACGGCCCGTCGGGTGACGACTGCGGTGGCGCACATCCTGGACGCTCACGCCACCCGGCGGTGAGCTGGCTGCCCGCGCCCTCCCCAGCACGGGGCCGACCGGCGGGCCCGGCGGGAGAGGTCCGCCGATCGACCCTTGGGCGCAGATAGCCTCGCTCGTGGAAAGTGGAAGGCCCCGAGCGTCAGACCGGAAGTAGCCGGTCCGCTGCTCGGGGCCAACCTTTGTGGCTGACGCTCTGGCTCTGTCACCGGCGGCGCCCGCCGGCTCTGGTGCCGACCATCCAGGGAGCTAGCCCCCCGAACGGCCCGGAGCACTGTCAGCGGGTGTGACCCCACATCAGAGACTCCGTCGGCAATCTGCCTTTCCCCCAGACGGCCGGTCGCTTCGGGCCCTTCACTCGGGGCGGAAGCCCCTCGCTAGCGCCCTCAGCTCGTGCTGTCGTGGTGGATGTGGAGATATTGCGACCCGCTAAACCGCAGGTCAAGGCCTATTTCGCAATCCCCAGGGCTTTCCCCAGACTTTCCCGGTTCATCCCCAAGCCCGGGCGAGTTTCGCACAGGGTGACCACAAGTCGTTCACAGGCCGCGGGGCATTCGCGGGGCGGGACGGGCCGGGTCACGCGCCCGCGCACCCGACGGCTGGTGCCCTGGCCATGAACGTTCGCCCGTCCACGGCGAGTCAGGATCGTCGCTGGTAAGGACGCAGGACCAAGGCATAGCCGTAGCTACATCGAGGACGAGGATGCAGCCAGCGGCGATCCTGGCCGACGTGGTGGGCGCAAACGTTCGTGGCCAGGGCACTAGCTTGGCGCGCATGGCCGGAGGAGGACACGGGACCAGGGCAGTCATCGCCGCGCTGCTCGCCAACGCGGGCATCGCCGTGGCCAAGTTCGTCGGCTTCCTGATAACCGGTTCCGGCTCGATGCTCGCGGAGAGCGTCCACTCGGTGGCCGACTCGGGCAACCAGGCGCTGCTGCTGCTCGGCGGCAGGCGGGCGCGGCGCGCGCCCACGCCGGAGCACCCGTTCGGCTACGGGCGCGAGCGGTACTTCTGGGCGTTCGTGGTCGCCATCATCCTCTTCAGCGTGGGCGGCATGTTCGCCACCTACGAGGGCATCGAGAAGATCCGCCACCCCCACGAGCTCGAGTCGGTGGGCGTCGCCGTCGCCATCCTGCTCGTCGCCCTGGTGCTCGAGAGCCTCTCGCTGCGCACGGCCGTGATCGAGGCCAACCACATCAGAGACCCTCAGACGTCCTGGTGGTCGTTCATCCGTCGCTCGAAGAACGCCGAGCTGCCGGTCGTCCTGCTCGAGGACACCGCCGCCGAGGTCGGCCTGGTCCTGGCGCTGGCCGCGGTGTCGGTCGCGCACGTCACCGACGAGCCCCGCTGGGACGGACTGGGCACCCTGGCCATCGGCATCCTGCTGATCGTCGTCGCCGTCGTGCTGGCCATCGAGATGAAGGGCCTGCTCATCGGCGAGTCGGCCACCGTCGCCGACCAGCAGAAGATCACGGCCGCCATCGAGGTCGAGCCCAGCGTCAAGCGTCTCATCCACATGCGCACCCAGCACATCGGCCCCGACGAGCTGCTGGTGGGCGCCAAGATCGAGCTGGTCCCCGACCTGTCGGTCACCGAGGCGGCCGAGGCCGTCGACCGCATCGAGACGAGCGTGCGCCGGGCCGTGCCCGCGGCGCGGATGATGTACCTCGAGCCCGACGTCTTCCGCACCCGGATGCCCAGCGCCGAGGGCGAGCCGGCGCACCTCGGCGGTGCGGCCGGGGCCGGGGCCGGCGGCGAGCCTGCGCCGGGAGCCGAGCCCGGAGCAGCGCCCGAGCCCGAGCCGGCGTCCGAGACGACCTGACATGGCCGGCTCGCCGGGCCCCAGCGCCCGCGACGTCGGCAGGGCCCACCTCCAGCGCCTCGGCGCGGTCATCCGCGACCAGCGCAAGCAGGCCGAGATGTCACTGCGCGACCTGGCCGCCCGCACCAACGTGTCGAACCCCTACCTGTCCCAGCTCGAGCGCGGGTTGCACGAGCCCTCGGTCCGGGTGCTCAAGGCCATCGCCACCGCGCTCAACATGTCGGCAGAGGCGCTGATGGTGCAGGCCGGCCTGATCGACGGCCACGGCGACGAGGCCCCGGCCACGTCGGTGGCCGACGCGGTGCGGGCCGACCCGCGGCTCAGCGACGAGCAGAAGACGGCCCTGCTGGCGGTGTACCGCAGCTACGTCCAGGCCAACGACCAGCCCTGAGACGCGACGAACCGCCCGGCGGAGGGGGGTGCCGGGCGGTTCGTGCGAGATCGCCTGCGGGACGGGCCGGTGTTCGGCCCGGGCAGGTGTCAGGCGGCCTTGGTGGCCTTGGTCGCCTTGGCGGCGGGCCGGGCCGACGCGCCCACCAGTGGGGACACGGCGACGGTGACGGCCTTGACCAGCTCGTACTGGGCCGCGAACAGGTCGGTCAGGAACTTGTACTGCGAGTCGACGACCTCGCCCGGCTGGGGCAGGGCCGACGGGTAGGTGACCTTGGGAAGGCGCTCGGTCGCGAGGTCGACGCCCTTCTGCACGTAGCCGACCACGGGCTCCTGCAGATCGCGGACCACGTCGACAACCTTCGCCTCGGCTTCGGTGACGGTGGTGAGGATGCTCATGTGCTAACTATACCAAGCGAACGCTTGAAACACCACGTGACAGTGGTCACCGAGGCACACCGGCGACAAACCCGACCCCTGAGGTCGCCTTTCGGGCGCCGGCATGGCTAGGCTCGCTCGCGGGCGCTCGACCTGCTGATTCCCCATCCCGACCGCGGGCGTCCCGGGAGGCACATCACATGGCAATTCGACTGGGCGACGACGCGCCGAACTTCAGTGCCGAGACGACCGAGGGCCCGCTCGACTTCTACGAATGGAAGGGTGACAGCTGGGCGGTGCTCTTCTCGCACCCCAAGGACTTCACGCCGGTGTGCACGACCGAACTGGGCCGGGTGGCGGCGCTCAAGCCCGAGTTCGACAGGCGGGATGTGAAGGTGATCGGGCTGTCGGTCGACGGGATCTCCGACCACGAGGGCTGGTCGCAGGACATCGAGGACGTCACGGGCTCGCGGCTCAACTTCCCCCTCATCGGCGACCCCGACAAGAAGGTGGCCGACCTCTACGACATGATCCACCCCGCAGCCAGCGACACGGCCACGGTGCGGTCGGTGTTCGTCATCGGGCCCGACAACAAGATCAAGCTCACCCTCACCTACCCCGCCTCGACCGGCCGCAACTTCGACGAGATCCTGCGGGTCATCGACTCGCTGCAGCTCACCGCCGATCACAAGGTGGCAACCCCCGTCGACTGGAAGTACGGCGAGGACGTCATCATCGTGCCCGCGGTGTCCGACGACGAGGCCAAGGAGCGCTTCCCCGCCGGTTGGGAGGCCAAGAAGCCCTACCTGCGGGTGACCAAGCAGCCCAGCTGACCCGACCGGAGGTGACGGGCGCGGCAGCGCCGTGACGCTGCCGGCCCGTTATCTTGCGGGGGCGTGGGGCGCCTATCGACCGGGGGGTCAACAGGGGTCCCGGCCATCGCGGCCGGAACCGTCCATGCCACCAAGGTCTACGGCGCCGACGACACCGCCGTGGTCGCCCTCGACGACGTCACCGTCGGGTTCCCGGCCGGCCGCTTCACCGCCATCATGGGCCCGTCAGGGTCGGGCAAGTCGACGCTCATGCACTGCACGGCCGGGCTCGACAGCCTGACCTCAGGCAAGGTCTTCATCGGCGACGTCGACCTGGCCTCGCTGTCGGAGCGACGGCTGACCCGGCTGCGACGCGACAGCATCGGGTTCGTGTTCCAGGCGTACAACCTGGTCCCCACCCTGACCGCCCTCGAGAACATGACGCTGCCCCTGTCGCTGGCGGGCCGCGACCCCGAGCCCGGCTGGCTCGACCACGTGGTCGAGACCGTCGACCTGGCCAGCCGGCTGGGCCACCGCCCCGCCGAGCTGTCGGGCGGGCAGCAGCAACGGGTGGCCGTGGCCCGCGCGCTGGTCAGCCGCCCGGCGATCACCTTCGCGGACGAGCCCACCGGCAACCTCGACAGCCGCAGCAGCGCCGAGATCCTCGGCTTCATGCGCCGGGCGGTCGACGAGCTCGACCAGACCATCGTCATGGTCACCCACGACCCCACCGCCGCCTCGTACGCGCACCACGTGCTGTTCCTGGCCGACGGGCGCATCGTGGGCGAGATGCCCTCGCCCAGCCCCGACGCCGTGCTGGACCGCATCAAGCAGCTCGACCGCTGGTAGCCGATGTCCCCCGCAGGCGCACCGTGCTGAAGCTCTCGCTGCGTGACCTGCGGGCCCACCTCGGCCGCTACGTGCTGACGTTCCTGGCGGTCACCATCGGCGTCGGGTTCGTGGCGGGCGTGGTCACGTTGGTCGACACCATCGCCCGCACCTTCGACGACCTGTACGCAGGGCTGAACGCCGGCACCGACGTGGCCGTGCGGGGCGAGGGCCAGTTCGACCTCGGCGCCGAGCTGGGCGGCGGCACGCAGCGCCCCCGCATCCCGGCCGGCCTGGCCGACGAGGTGGCGGCCGCCGAGGGTGTGGCTGCCGCCGAGGGTTACGTCCAGGGCTACGCCCGTCCCATCTCGGCCGACGGCACGCCCTACGGCAACCCCACCTTCGGCGCCCCCACCATCGGCACCAGCTGGGGCGTGGTCGACGAGCTCAACCCCTTCGAGCTGGTCGAGGGCCGACCGCCCGAGGCGCCGGACGAGATCGTGTTCGACAAGCTCACAGCAGACCGCACGGGCTACCGGGTCGGCGACGTCGCCTCGGTGCAGACCCCTGGGGGCGTCATCGAGGCCACGTTGGTGGGCGTGGCCCGCTTCGGCACGGCCGACAGCCCGGCCGGCATGGCCGTGACGCTCTTCGACGGCGAGACGGCGCAGGCGCTGCTGGCCGAGCCGGGGCAGGTCGACACCATCGCCGCGGTGGTCGACGACGGGGCCGTCCCGGCGGAGGTGCGCGACGCGGTGCGCGCCGCGCTGGCGGGCAGCCGGGTCGACGTCGTGACCGGCGAGACGCTGGTGGCCGAGGCGCAGGAGGCGGCCCAGGGCAGCTTCCGCGGCCTGCTCACGTTCCTCCTCGTGTTCGCCCTGATCTCGGTGCTGGTGGGCAGCTTCGTGATCTACACCAGCTTCTCGTTCATCGTCGCCCAGCAGCAGCGCCAGGTCGCGCTGCTGCGGGCGCTCGGCGCCAGCCGCACGCAGCTGCTGGGCTCGGTGGTCGTCGAGGCGCTGGTGGTGGGGGCCGTCGCCTCACTCGTCGGCTACGGGCTGGGGGTGGCGCTGGCCGGCCTGCTGGCGGGTGCCTTCCTGCCCGGCTCGTCGGCCGTGGTGCTGCCCCGCAGCCTGGCGCTGTCGCTGGCGGTGGGCGTGGTGGTGACCGCCGGCTCGGCCTTCTTCCCGGCCGCGCGGGCGGCGCGGGTCCCCCCGGTCGCCGCCATGCGCGACGTCGCCATCGACACGAGCCACCGCTCACCCGTCCGCCTGGCCGTCGGGTTGCTGCTGGGCGGGGGCGGTGCGGGCGCGCTGTACGCCGGCATCGTCGAGACTCCCGTGCAGGGGCAGTCGCCGCTGCGACTGTCGGGCGCAGGCATGCTCGCCCTGTTCGTGGCCACGATCGTGCTCGGGCCAGTGGTCGCCCGTCCCGCCTCGCTGGGCCTGGGGCGACCCCTGCGCACCACCCGGGGCATCGTCGGGCGGCTGGCCCAGCAGAACGCGGCCCGCAACCCCAAGCGCACCGCGTCGACGGCCTCGGCGCTCATGATCGGGCTCGGCATCGTGTCGCTGTTCCTGGTGGTCAACGCCTCGGTGCGGGCGTCGCTCGACCACACGGTCGACACCCGGGTCGGCGGCGACTTCGTGATCGACAGTGGCACCGGGTTCAGCGGCATCGGGCTGCCCGGCGACGTGGCCGACGAGATCGGCGCCCTGCCCGAGGTCGACCGGGTCACCGGAGTGCGCTTCGGCTACGCGGAGATCGACGGCACGGCCGCCTTCGTGAGTGGCTTCGACCACGGCACCGCCCTCGACCTGTTCGACATCGATGTCGTGGCGGGCGATCTCGCCGACCTCGGCGACGACGGCATCGGCGTGTTCCGCGGCAACGCCGCGGCGAACGGCTGGCAGGTGGGCGACGAGGTGCCCATCGTGTTCGGCGACACTGGCGACCAGCCCTTCACCGTCGTCGCCGTGCTCGACAGCAAGGACGTCACCGGCTCGTACGTGCTGTCCACCGACGCCTTCGACGCGCACCTGCCCGACGCCGGCGACACCCAGGTCTGGGTCGAACTGGCCGGCGGCATCACGGCCGGCGAGGGCCGCGCCGCGCTCGAGTCGGTGGTCGCCGACTTCCCCTCGGCCGAGGTGCAGGACCTGGACGAGTACAAGGCCTCGGTCAAGGCCCAGTACGACACCGTGCTGGTGCTGGTCAACGCGCTGCTGGTGCTCACGATCGTCATCGCCATGATCGGCATCGTGAACACGCTGGTGTTGTCGGTGGTCGAGCGCACCCGCGAGATCGGGCTGACCCGGGCCGTGGGGGCGAGCCGGGGCCAGGTGCGCTCGACCATCCGCTGGGAGGCGCTGCTGATCGCGGCGTTCGGCCTGACCACGGCGCTGGTCATCGGCGCCGCGTTCGGCTGGGTCCTGGTGCGGGCCCTGGCCGACGAGGGCTTCTCGGTATTCGCGCTGCCGACCGTCCAGCTGCTGGCCTGCGCGGCGATCACCGGCGCGCTCACGCTGGCCGCGGCCGTGATCCCCGCGGCGTGGGCGGGCCGCCGCCAGATCCCGGCCGCGATCGCCGACCGCTGACGCCTGTCGCTCCGCCGGCGTCGAGCACACTGGCGGGATGTCGCTCGACCCCGCCGCCCTGCCCGCCGCCGTCGTGGCGTTCGCCCGCGAGCGCCTCCTCGCCACCCTCACGACACTGCGGCCGGACGGGACACCCCACGTCGTGCCGGTCGGCTTCACGTGGGACACCGACACCCGCCTGGTGCGCATCATCACGTTCGCTCCGTCGCGCAAGGTGAGGAACCTGCGGGCCGCGACGGCCGCCGGTGGCACGCCCCGCGCCGTCGTGTGCCAGGTCGACGGCGGGCGCTGGCTCACGTTCGAGGGCCCGGCCAGGGTGACCGACGACCCGGCCCGGGTGGCCGATGCCGTGCGCCGCTACGCCGAGCGCTACCGCCAACCGGGCGAGCGCGCCGACCGGGTGGCCGTCGAGATCGCCGTCGACCGCGTGCTGGGGCGGGCCTGATGGCCGGCTACTCGGGCACGCCGCTGGTCCGCAAGCTCGGCATCGCCGCAGGCGACCGGCTGGGGCTGCTGGGCGCCCCCGACGGGTTCACGATCGCCGACCTCCCGCCCGGCGTCGAGGTGCGTCGGCAGGCCCGGGGCCGCTTCGGCGTCATCCTGTCGTTCCACACCCGCCGCGACCGGCTCGCCGCCCGGTTCCCGACGCTCCAGCGCGCGCTCGAGGTCGACGGCGGGCTGTGGATCGCATGGCCCAAGCGCAGCTCGGGCGTGCCCACCGACGTCACCGAGGACGTCGTGCGCGACGTCGCCCTGCCCACGGGCATGGTCGACAACAAGGTGTGCGCCATCGACGACACGTGGTCGGGTCTGCGGCTGGTGCTGCGCACCCACCTGCGCCCGGGGCGCACGACGGCCGCCGGGTGAGCGTGGTCAGCCCGCCGCCGGGCGCATGGTGGACGGGTCGAAGAACGCGCGCATGGTGGTGATCCTGCCGGCGTCGTCGAAGGTCATGTTGTCGATGATGTCGAGCTCGTAGGTGTCGTCCCCCAGCACCGGCCGGGCCTGCATGGTGAAGACGGCCTCGGCGCCGATGACGATCCGCAGGCCGAGCGGCCGCAACTCGATCGAGTCGGGCATCGAGTGCGTCTCGTCCCAGAAGGCGCCGATGGCCTCGATGCCGTCCCGGCGGGGGGTGCCCACCGGGTCCTCGATCCAGGCGTCCTCGGCAAAGCAGGCCAGCCAGCCGGCGCGGTCCGACGCCGAGAAGGCGGCCAGGTAGGCGTCGATCGTGGCGTTGATGACATCAGCGTCAGGCATGACGGGACACTATCTGACGCTGCGTCAGGGGTCCGCGGGCGCGGCCATGTCGCCCCGGAGGATGATCCTCGGCCCCCGGTCCCAGGTGAGGTAGCCCCAGGCCCAGTTCAGCAGGACCGACAGCCGGTTGCGCAGGCCGGCGACGTAGAGCAGGTGCAGCCCCAACCACGCGAACCAGGCCGGCGTCCCCCGCAGGCGGATGCGGCCGGGCAGCTCGGCCACCGCCGAGCGGCGGCCGATCGTCGCCATGGTGCCCTTGTCGCGGAAGCGGAACGGCTGCGTCGGTCGGCCCTCGAGCAGGCGAGCGATCTGGCTGGCCACGTGGCCGCCCGACTGCATGGCCACCGGCGCCAGCTGGGGCAGCGGGCCGCCGCCGCCCCGCCCGTGGTCGGGGGCTGCGGCCACGTCGCCCACCGCCCACACGTCCGGGTGGCCGACCACCCGCAGGTCGCGCTCGACCTCGACCCGCCCGGCACGGGTGGTGGGCAGGCCCAGCGCGGCGGCCAGGGGGTGGGCCCGCACGCCGGCCGCCCAGACGACGGTGCGGGTGGGCAGCACCTCGCCGGAGGCGAAGCGCACGTGGTCGGCGGTCACCTCGGCCACGGTCTCGTCGAGCCGCACCTCGACCTGCCGGGCGCGGAGGGTATCGAGGGCGGCCCGCTGCGACGAGGCGTGGAAGGGGGCCAGCAGCGCGTCACGCGCCTCCACGAGCACGACCCGGGCCCGGCCCACCCCCAGGCTGGGGTAGTCGCGTCGGAACACCACGCTGAACAGCTCGGCCAAGGCCCCCGCCGTCTCGACGCCGGTGGGCCCGCCGCCGACCACCACGAAGTTGAGCTCGCCGCGGTCGATGCGCGCGGGCTCGGCGTCGGCGGCTTCGAACCGCTCGAGCACGTGGTTGCGCAGGCTGATCGCGTCGTCGAGCGTGTAGAGGGGCGTGGCGTGCTCGGCGGCGCCGGGCACACCGAACCAGGTGGCCACGGCGCCGACGGCCACCACCAGGTGGTCGAAGGGCACCTCGCGGTCGTCGGCCAGCCGCACCACGCGCCGGTCCCAGTCGACACCCGTGGCCTCGCCCCGTCGCACGTGCAGGTTGCGCTGGCGGTGGAACAGCCCCCTGATCGGATGGGCCACGTCGGCGGCGTTCAGCCCCGAGGTGGCCACCTGGTACAGCAGCGGCTGGAAGGTGGTGTAGTTCTGCCGGTCGATCAGGGTGACCTCGACTGGCGCCTTGTCGAGGCCGCGGGCGACGGCCAGCCCCCCGAACCCTGCCCCCACGATGACGACGTGCGGTCGGACTCCCATGCGGCACCTCCCGGTGGTCTGCCGGCGATCTCGTGATTGTTTTCACGAACACCCTGGCGACGCCGGATGTTCCCCTACCCGTCGATCGGCGCGGGCCGGGTCGAGGTGGGGTCGAGGCGGGGTCAGCTCGCGGCGACGCCGTCCCGCTGGCGCCGGGCCGCCGGCCGTTCGTCGTGGAGGGCGACGACATCGGCGTCGGAGCCGAACGTGCGCCGGTACGCCACGGGCGTGGTGCCGACGAAGCGACGGAAGTGGACCCGCAGGGCGGTGGCGGTGCCGAACCCGCACCGCTCGGCCACCCGCTCGACCGACAGGTCGGTCGTCTCGAGCAGGCGCTGGGCGTGCAACACCCGCTGGCGCAACAGCCACTGCATCGGCGTGGTGCCGGTGGCGGCCCGGAACCGGCGGGCGAAGCTACGCGGGCTGAGCATCGCCTGGCTGGCCAGATCCTCGACCGTCATCGACTCGTCGAGGTGGGCGATCGCCCAGTCGATCGTGCGGCCGATGGGGTCGTCGGTGCAGTCGTCGACCATCGGGGCGTCGACGAACTGCGCCTGGCCCCCGTCGCGCTGGGGCGGCACGACCATGCGGCGGGCGACCTTGTTGGCCACCTCGGCACCGTGGTCGAGGCGCACGATGTGCAGGCACAGGTCGATGCCCGCGGCCGTGCCGGCCGAGGTGTAGATGCGGTCGCCGGCGTCGACGAAGAGCACGTCCCGGTTGACCTCGACGGCCGGGTAGCAGCCGGCGAACTCGTCGGTGTACATCCAGTGGGTCGTGGCGCGGCGACCGTCGAGCAGGCCCGCCTGCGCCAGCAGGAAGGCACCGGTGCACACGCTCACGAGGCGCGCCCCGCGCTCGTGCACGGCCCGCAGGGCGTCGAGCAGGTCGGGCGGCGCCGGGGCCGCCCGCCCGGGCCAGACGGGCAGGATGACCGTGTCGGCCTCGTCGAGATCGTCGAGCGTGTACGAGGTGGTGATGCTCCAGCCGCCCCCGCTGACCGGGATGGTGGTGCCGTACGCGCCGATGACCCGGAAGCGGTACCAGGGGCTGGCGTACTCGGACCGGTCGAGCCCGAACACCTCGTGCGCCACGCCCAACTCGAACGCGGCGACGTGCGACCCGACCAGAGCGGCGACGAGGTGTCCCTGTGCCTCACGCCGACGGCCCTCGATCCGTTGTACGGATGGCATGCACACAGTTTGGCAGGATTCGTTCGCACATGCGCAGCGCTGCCACTCGTCTACCTGACCCAACTGGTCGAGAATGAGGCCCATGTTCTTCGTCAACTGTCCCCGACACGGCAGCGAGGTGCTGCTCAGCGAGCGTCACATCGTCAGCCTCGACTCCTCCGACGACCACCTGACCGTGCGTTGGGTGTGCTGGTGCGGCTACCAGGGCTCGCACCGCAGCGGCCGGGCCCGGCGCCGGCCCGCCTCCTCGATCGTCTGACCCTCCCACCCACGACGGCGAACCCACCCAACTGGCGTCCCTCAGCGTCTCCACCAGCGCTGAGGGACGCCAGTCGCCGTCTTCGGGCCGGTCCGTCCGGCTGGGAACAGCGGCGCGACGGTGCCGGTCAGGCCGAGCGGCCACCGTCGAGGGCCAGGGCGTGCCCCGTGATCATGCGGGCGGCGGCGCAAGGCGCAGCAGTCTGCCACCGCCCGCCGCTCCGGCCCGGCGCCGCAACGGGGCCGGACCGGAGGTCGCTCAGGTGGTGACGCCCGCCTGCCCGCCGGTGATCCGCGCCTTCATCGACTCGAACTCCTCGTCGTTGATGACGCCGCTGCTGCGCAGGTCGGCCAGTCGGGTGAGGTCGTCGACGGGGCCGCTGCCGGTCGAGCTGGCGGCCTGGCGCACGTAGCTGTCGAACTCGGCGCGGGCGGCCTGCTGGGACCGGGCCGAACGCTCGGCCATCCCCTGGCCCCGCACGATGATGTAGATCAGCGAGCCCAGCAGTGGGAAGACCACCAGCACCAGGATCCACGCCGCCTTGGCCCAGCCCGACAGCTCGTGGTCGCGGAACAGGTCGCTCAGCAGCGCCACGAACACCCAGATGAACATGAAGAGGAAGAACAGCCAGAGCATCGTCCAGAACAGCTCGGCGAAACCGACCTCGGCTAGGACCATCGCAAGCCTCCTACGGCACGGCACCCACGGCGCCCCGGAGGGCAGCAGACACCCGTTCGATCCGTGTGGCGTCACCCCCAACGGGTGAGATGGCCGGGACCGCGTGGCCGTACGGTCGCCACATGGCCCATCCAGCCGCGGCGCCCGGGCGCTAGCGATGGCAGCGGCGTTCGGTTGGGGAGTGCTGGGCGCGGCGACTCTCGTGGTGGGCGCGCTGGTCGGGGTCTGGGCTCCGCTCGGCACCCGTGTCGTGGGCATGGTCATGGCGCTCGGCGCCGGCGTGCTCATCAGCGCCGTGGCCTTCGACCTGGTCGAGGAGGCGGTCGACACGTCCGGCGGCGAGGGCGGGGTGACGCTGGGGCTGGCCGCCGGTGCGCTCACCTTCTTCGCGGGCGACGCGTACATCGACCGCATGGGCGGCGACAAGCGCAAGAGCGTGACCGGCGAGCAGTCCGAGGGCTCGCCCCTGGGCATCGTGCTCGGCGCGGTGCTCGACGGCATCCCCGAGTCGATCGTGCTGGGACTGACCCTCCTGGGCGGGGGCGGGGTCAGCGTCGCGTTCATCGCCGCGGTGGCCATCTCGAACCTGCCCGAAGGGGTGGCGGCCAGCACGGGACTGGCGGCGTCGGGCTGGTCGACGGCCCGCATCGTCGGGCTGTGGAGCGGGGTGGCGCTCGTCTCGGGGCTGTCCGCATTGGCCGGCTACGCCCTGTTCGGGGACGCGCCGGCCCTGGCGGTCGCCTTCGTGCTGGCGTTCGCCGGCGGCGCGGTGCTGACCATGCTGGCCGACACGATGATGCCCGAGGCCTTCACCCACGCCGGCCCCCTGGTCGGGCTGTTCACCACCGCCGGCTTCGCCTTGGCCTTCGGGCTGCACATGATCGAGTGACGACGACCGCGGCTACCGTCGCCGGCGTGCCCGACGAGCCGGTGGTGCTGCGTCCCGGGGGTCTGAGCCGGGACGAGGTGATGGCCGTCGCCCGGGGCGGCGCCCGCGCCGTGCTCTCCGACGAGGCCGTCGCGACCATGGCTGCGACCCGGGCGCACGTCGACGCGCTGGCCGCCGCCGACCAGCCCGTGTACGGGATCTCGACCGGGTTCGGCGGTCTGGCCACCACCCACATCCCGCCGGGGGAGCGGGCGCGCATGCAACGCTCGTTGGTCGTGTCGCACGCCGCGGGGATGGGCGCGCCGGTCGAGCCCGAGGTCGTGCGGGCCACCGTGCTGCTGCGGGCCCGCACCATGGCCACCGGCATCACCGGCGCCCGCCCCGACCTCGCCAGGGCGCTGCTGGGCCTGCTCGACCTGGACGACGACGCGCTGCCCGTGGTGCCCGAGTTCGGGTCGCTGGGGTGCAGCGGCGATCTTGCGCCCCTGGCGCACGTGGCCGCCGCCCTCGACCTGCCGCTGGCCGCCAAGGAGGGCCTGGCCCTGGTCAACGGCACCGATGGGATGCTCGCCATGCTGGTGCTGGCCTGTGCCGACCTGGCCGCGCTGGCCAGAGTGGCCGACGTGGCCGCGGCCATGAGCGTCGAGGGCCTGCTCGGCACCGACCGGCCCTTCGCCGCCGACCTGGTGGCCCTGCGGCCCCATCCCGGCCAGCAGGCCTCGGCCGCCAACATCGCCGCGCTGCTGGCCGGGTCGCGCATCGTCGCCTCGCACCGCTCGCCCGCCACCGATCCCCGGGTGCAGGACGCCTACTCGCTGCGCTGCGCCCCCCAGGTGCACGGCGCCACCCGCGACGCCCTGGCCTTCGCCGAGGCGTGCGCCGACCGCGAGCTGGCCTCGGCCATCGACAACCCCGTGGTCATCGCGGACGGCCGGGTCGAGTCGGTGGGCAACTTCCACGGCGCTCCCCTGGCCCACGCCTGCGACCTGCTGGCCATCGTCGTCGCCGACGTGGCGGCGATGAGCGAGCGCCGCACCGACCGCTTCCTCGACGCCGCCCGCAGCCATGGCCTACCGCCGTTCCTGGCGCACGAGCCCGGGGTCGACAGCGGGCTGATGATCGCCCAGTACACCGCGGCCGCGCTGGTGGCCGAGTGCCGGCGTCTGGCCGTGCCCGCCAGCGTCGACAGCATCCCCACATCGGCCATGCAGGAGGACCACGTGTCGATGGGCTGGGCGGCGGCCCGCAAGCTGCGCACCGCCCTCGCCCACCTGGGGCGGGTGCTGGCGGTCGAGCTGGTGACGGCGGCCCGGGGCATCGACCTGCGAGCCCCGCTGCCGGCCGCGCCCGGCACCGGCGCGGCCCGCGACGCGCTGCGCGCCGGTGGGGTGGGCGGGCCGGGCCCCGACCGCATGGTGGCGCCCGAGCTCGAGGCGGCCGCCGCACTGGTGGCCGACGGCACGGTGCTCCGCGCCGTGGAACAGGAGGTCGGCCCCCTTGCCTGATGACCCAGCGGAGCACATGGCGGACGAGGCGCGCCGCGTGCGGGCGCCCCGAGGACCCGAGCGCACCTGCAAGGGCTGGGCCCAGGAGGCCGCTCTGCGCATGCTGATGAACAACCTCGACCCCGAGGTGGCCGAGCGACCCCAGGACCTGGTGGTCTACGGCGGCACCGGCCGCGCCGCCCGCAGCTGGCAGGCGTTCGACGCCATCGTCGCAAGCCTGCGCGAGCTGGAGGACGACGAGACGCTGCTCGTGCAGTCGGGCAAGCCGGTCGGGGTCTTCCGCACGCACGAGTGGGCGCCCCGGGTGCTCATCGCCAACGCCAACCTGGTGCCCGACTGGGCCACCTGGGACGAGTTCCGCCGGCTCGAAGCCCTGGGCCTGACCATGTACGGCCAGATGACGGCCGGCTCGTGGATCTACATCGGCACCCAGGGCATCCTCCAGGGCACCTACGAGTGCTTCTCGGCCATCGCCGAGCGCCGCTTCGGCGGCAGCCTGGCCGGCACGGTGACCCTCACCTCGGGCCTGGGCGGCATGGGCGGGGCGCAGCCGCTGGCAGTCACCATGAACGGCGGCGTGGCCCTGGTGGTCGAGGTCGACCCGCACCGCATCGAGCGTCGCCTCGCCACCCGCTACCTCGACGTGGTGGCCGACGACCTCGACGACGCCCTGGCCCGGGCCGAGGCCGCCCGCGCCGACCGGCACCCGCGGTCGATCGGCGTGCTCGGCAACGCGGCCGAGGTGCTGCCCCGGCTTGTCGAGCGCGGCGCGCCGGTCGACATCGTCACCGACCAGACACCGGCACACGACCCGCTCAGCTACGTCCCGGCGGGCCTGTCGCTGGCCGAGGCCGACGACCTGCGCCGGCGCGACCCCGACGAGTACACCTCCCGCGCCCGCGAGTCGATGGCCCGCCACTGCGCCGCGATGGTGGGCTTCCTCGACCGGGGCGCCGAGGTGTTCGACTACGGCAACAGCCTGCGGCGCGAGGCCGAGCTGGGCGGCTTCGACCGGGCCTTCGCCTACCCGGGGTTCCTTCCCGCCTACGTCCGCCCCCTGTTCTGCGAGGGCAAGGGCCCGTTCCGCTGGGCGGCGCTGTCGGGCGATCCCGCCGACATCGGCGCCACCGACCGGGCGGTGCTGCGCGAGTTCCCCGAGAACGACGCGCTGGCCCGGTGGATCAGGCTGGCGTCCGACCGGGTCGCCTTCCAGGGCCTGCCCGCCCGCATCTGCTGGCTCGGCTACGGCGAGCGCGACCGCATGGGCCTGCGCTTCAACGAGATGGTGGCCGCCGGGGAGGTGGCGGCGCCCATCGTGATCGGGCGCGACCACCTCGACTCGGGCTCGGTGGCGTCGCCCTATCGCGAGACCGAGGCGATGCGCGACGGCTCGGACGCCATCGCCGACTGGCCCCTGCTGAACGCTCTGCTCAGCACGTCCAGCGGAGCGAGCTGGGTCTCGATCCACCACGGCGGCGGCGTGGGCATCGGGCGGTCGATCCACGCCGGCATGGTGGTGGTGGCCGATGGCACCGACCTGGCGGCGCAGAAGCTCGAGCGGGTGCTCACCAACGACCCGGGGTCGGGCGTGGCCCGCCACGCGGATGCCGGCTACCCGGAGGCCATGGCGGTCGCCCGCTCGACCGGCCTGCGCCTGCCCATGCACCCGTGAGAGCCCCGACGCGCCCGCCCGCGCCCGGGTCGCCGACCTCGGCTCCCTCCCTCCGGCGAGGCAATAGCGATCGATCGGGCACGGTCGAGGCCATGACTGCCGGCCCCCGCACGCCAGTGCCTCGCCCGCTCGCCGCCGGCAGCCATTGCCTCGCCACGGGGACCGGGTCGTGACGACGTACTGGGTGGCGCGGGCGCTGCTGTCGGAGGGGGTGGCGACCGGAGTCGTGCTGGAGACCGGCCCGGGCGAGGGCGAGCGGCTGGTCTCGGTCCGAACGGGGGTCGCGCCGGCACCCGCGGGCGCCACCGTCCTGGGCGGGCCCGGCGCGCTGGCGCTGCCCGGGCTGGTCGACGCCCACTCGCACGCCTTCCACCGGGCTCTGCGGGGACGTGCCGCGGGCCGCGACTTCTGGGCCTGGCGCGCCGGGATGTACGCGCTTGTCGAGCGGCTGGATCCGGACGCGCTGCTCGCGCTGGCCACGGCCGCCTTCGGCGAGCTGGTGCTGGCCGGCGTGACCACCGTCCACGAGTTCCACTACCTGCACCACCCTGCGGGCATGGACGACGCCGTGTGCGAGGCGGCGCGCCGGGCGGGCATCAGGCTCGTGCTGCTCGACACCTGCTACCTGCGCTCCGGGTTCGACGAGGTCACCCTCGACCCCGTCCAGCGGCGGTTCGCCGACGGCGACGCCGACCGCTGGGCGGCACGGGCCGGCAAGGTCGCGGCCGCCAACCCCGACGTGGCCGTGGGCGCCGCCGCCCACAGCGTACGGGCCGTCGACCCGGGGTCGCTGGCGGCGGTCGCCGCGTGGGCGCGGGATCGGGGCACGCCGCTCCACCTCCACCTGTCCGAGCAGCCGGCCGAGAACGACGCCTGCCTGGCCGCCACCGGGCGCACGCCCGCCCGCCTCGCCGACGACGCCGGCGTGCTCGGCCCCGGCACCACAGCCGTGCACGCCACCCACCTGACCCCCGACGACGTGGGGCTGCTCGGCGCCTCGGGCACGACCGTGTGCATGTGCCCCACCACGGAGCGCGACCTGGCCGACGGCGTCGGCCCCGCCCACGCGCTCGTGACCGCCGGCTGCCCCCTGCGGCTGGGGACCGACAGCCACGCCGTCGTCGACCTGTTCGAGGAGGCCCGGGCAGTCGAGCTGGACCAGCGCCTGGTGACCGGCCGGCGCGGCATGCACGATCCCGGCGCGCTGCTGGCCGCCGCGACCGCCGGCGGGGCGCTCGCCGCGGGCGAGCCCGCCGACCTGTGCGTCGTCGACCTCGACACCGTGCGCCTGGCCGGCGCCGACCCCGCCGACCCGGTGCCGATGCTGGTGGCGGCCGCGGCCGCGGCGGACGTCACCGACGTGGTGGTCGCCGGCCGGCAGGTCGTGCGGGACGGGCGGCACGGGGGCCTGGACGTCGCCGCCGAGCTGCGTGCCGCGATCGCGGCGGTGACCTGAGCCGATGTGGGACCTGCTGCTCACCGGCACCGCGGGCGCCGGCGCCATCGCCGTCGAGGGCGACCGCATCGCCTGGGCCGGGCCCGAGGCGGCGCTGCCGCCCGAGGCCGCCTCCGCCCGCCAGCGCTGGCACGTCGACGGCCGGCTGGTCACCCCCGGGCTCATCGACTGCCACACCCACCTGGTCTTCGGCGGCGACCGGTCGGGCGAGTGGGAGCGGCGCCTGGCGGGCGCGACCTACGAGGACATCGCCGCCGCCGGCGGGGGCATCCGCGCCACGGTCGCGGCCACCCGGGCGGCGAGCGAGGCCGACCTGCTGGCCGGCGCGGTGCGGCGGGCGGCGGTGCTGGCGGCCGGCGGCGTCACCACCGTCGAGGTCAAGTCGGGCTACGGGCTGGACCTGGACACCGAGCTGCGCATGCTGCGGGTGGCTCGCCGCCTCGGCGACACCGTGCCCGTCGACGTGGTCACCACCTTCCTCGGCGCCCACACGCTGCCCCCCGAGTTCGCGGGCGACCCCGACGGCTACGTCGCCTTCGTGTGCGAGGAGGCGCTGCCGGCGGTGGCCGCCGAGGGGTTGGCCGACGCGGTCGACGGCTTCTGCGAGGCCATCGCCTTCAGCGCCGAGCAGATCGACCGCGTGCTCGCCGCCGCCGGCCGCCTGGGGCTGCCCGTCAAGCTGCACGCCGACCAGCTCACCGACGGGGGCGGGGCCGCGTTGGCCGCCCGCCACCGGGCCCTGTCCGCCGACCACCTCGAGCACGTCTCGCCCGCCGGCATCGCCGCCCTGGCGGCGGCGGGCACGGTGGCGGTGCTGCTCCCGGGCGCCGCGTACGTGCTGGGCGACGAGACGGGGCCGCCGGTCGACGGCCTGCGCCGGGCGGGCGTGCCCCTGGCGGTGGCCACCGACTGCAACCCGGGCACATCACCCGTGCTGTCGCTGCCCCTCGCCATGCACCTCGCCTGCACCCGCTTCGGCCTGACCGTCGACGAGGCGGTGGCCGGGGTGACGGTGAACGCGGCCCGCGCCCTCGGCCTCGCCGACGAGGCCGGCGTCATCGCCCCCGGTGCCCGTGCCGACCTGGTGGTGTGGGACGCCGGGCGGCCGGCCCAGATCGCCTACTGGCTGGGCTCGCCCCCGGTGCACACCGTGATCAAGCGGGGGCGCCCGCTGGCGCGCGCCGACGGATGAGCCACACACTCGATCCGGCCAGGACGAGGGCGGGGAGGACCATGAGCCACAGCCAGGTGGCGTCCGGGCTCTCCTTGCCTTCGGCGAGGTAGGCGAGCTCACAGAACACGAAGATCAGTGGGGTGGCCGCCGTGGCGACGACAAGCCACCCGCCGACCGGAGCGACCAGCCACCGCAGCCCGACGAAGGTCAACGCCACGACCGAGACGGCGGCGAGCACGTACCAGATCGTCGCCGTGCCGCCGGCCTTGTCGAGCACGCTTCCGTAGGTGACCCCGTCACCTGTGTAGACGTCGACGAACAGGGATGCGCACCAGAGCGTGGCGGAGCCGATGGCCCAGGCGACAGGGCGGCTGGGAGCCCAGGTGCCTCGGTGCCAGACACCGGCCTTGTACAGGGCGACGCCGACCAGAGCCGCGACCGCCAACGCCAGCCAGCCCGCAACACCGAACCCGAGGGTCGTGTCCACCAGCCAGCCGTAGCCGGCGTGCCGGACCTCCGCAGCGTCGCCGAGACGGAACAGCGCCGTCGGTACCGCGAGGCCGAGGCAGCAGCCCAGCGCGCACCGCGCTTCGCGCAGCTCGTGGGGCCGCACACCCACGAGGGCCAACGAGACTGCGCCGGACACCGCGAGCGCGACGCCGGCCAACACCCCGGGCAAGAGCGGACCGACCTCGTACTGACGACGAAGCGCCAGGTTGACGCCGCTGTCGTCGCCGATGCTCTGGATGAGATCGGCGCCCGACGAGGCGATGAGCGTGCCGACGACGAGGCTGGCCAGGGCGGCGGCACCGAGCCACCAGTGCTCAGCGGTGCGTCCGGCACGACCCGGTGCTCGGCCTGGGTCACGTTCCGCGAGCGGTGGCGACGGCTCCACCGGCGCCGGCGGCTCGACGGGCGACGGAACGGCACGCGGCGCGACCGTGGTCGTGACCTCGTTGCCGGCCCGGGTGACGGGCACATGATCGGGTCGTCCGGACGCGGGAGGCGCCACCGGCTCGCCCGGTTCGCCGTGCCGGCCGACCGGACCCCTGGCCTCGGGCCTGCTCGGCTCGCGGACCCGCACGCTGAGCCTGACGGTCTTGAGCTCTCCGCTGGCGTCGCGCACGTGGACGTTGGCCCTGTTCGGGCCCGGCCGGGGATGGAGGTGGAGGACCACGGCGCTGCTCTCGGCCACGACCTCGACCCAGTCGGCGCTGCACTCGGCGACCCAGTCGAGTGTTCCACCCCCCCGGTTGATGACCGCGATGCGCTCCGGGGGCAACACCTCGTCGTGGTCGACCTCACCGAGGTCGACCGTCGTCTCCGAGAGATCGAGGACGGGCGCGGACACGGCAGGATCGACGAGCCCGGTCAGCGGGAGCGGCGCGGTACGCACCGCCCGCAGCGCAAGGGCGACGTCACCATCGCCTTCGAAGCGCTTCTGGGGCACCTGGCGTCCCCCGGCGCCGAGGGCCGCGTGCACGTAGTCGTACAGCTCGCTCAGGGTGACGATGCCGTCGCCGTCGTGGTCCTCGGCGCCGTACATGATGCCCTCGACCAGGTGGTGGGTGAACAGGCTGGCGTGGTTGCGGACGTGGGAGTCGTTGGCCAGCTCGCCCGAACGGCTGCTCGCGACGACGAACCGGCCCCGGCCCGCCAGCGTGGCGGGGATGTCTCCGCCCTTGAACCGCCCGCTGTGGCAGCAGTCGAGCACGACGACCATCGTGCCGGCGGCCGACTGGTCCATCATGCCGCGCAGGTCGGACGCCTTGACCGCCGTCGAACGCAGCCGGTCGGAGCGGGTGTCGCGCGTGCACAGGAACAGCTCGCCGGCCTGATCGAGGAGGCCGTGACCGCTGTAGTAGAGCAGCAGCGTGTCGCGTTGCGTGGCGCTCACCAGGACGTCCTCCGCCTCGCTGAGGACCTCGGCCATCGTCCGCTCGGTGACGAGCCGCACGTTGTCCGACGCGAACAGTCCGACCTCGCCGTCGCACAGCGCATCGCGCAGCAGGGCCGAGTCGTTCCGCGGGCCTTCGAGGTCGGGCAGGTTGTACCGGTCGGCCGGGAAGGTCGAGTTGGCGACCAGCAGCGCCCTGTAGGTCTGGGCCGTCACGCTTCACCGGCCAGCTGCTGCGATACCGATCGCACGAGGTCGTCGAACGCGGCGTCATCGATCTCCGAACCGGAGACCTCGATCGACTCGACTGCGCCGCTGTCAGACCAGGACACCTTGAGCGACCGGGTGCGGTCACGCGTCAGCCACGACCGGACGAGGTCGGTCAGGGCCGTCAGCCCTCCGGCCGACGCGAGCGAGAGCACGATGGCATCGATGGCACCCTTCTTGCCCGGGACCGCGGTGCGCTCCGTCGACACGCCGCCGACCTCGGTGCGCAGCTCGCCGATCAGACCACCGACCTGATCGAGCCAGCGATCGTCGTGCGGGGCGAAGCGCCCGCTACGCGGTTCGATCCGCAGCTCGACCTGCTCGTCCATGCGCGATCTCCTGACCGCAAGAGCCTGGCTGCGACCACCCTGGGCGCGAGACCACTCTAGGCGCGTGACCGACGCGACGAACGGGACCCGTGCGGGTCCCGTTCTGAGAGAAAGCCAGGGGGGCGGGGCGGGCGGGCGGACAGGCACCCCGCCCCCATCTGGCCTGTACCAGACAACTACCCGCGGGTCCCCCACCACAAACCCGCATGGCGGGAACATTGCCAACATGTTCGTGACCTGCGATAACGCGTGATACATGACGTCGGCCGGCGGCGATCGCGTCCGCCGACCGGCCGGCGCCGCCGGCGCCGTAGGCTTGAGCCGTGGCCGAGTACCAGACACCCGAGTTCCACCCCGCGTTCGAGGAGTACTGCGAGGCGATCTGGGAGCTCAAGGAGGACGACGTCAACGTCATCCAAGCTCGCGTCGCCGAGCGCCTGCACGTCTCGCGTCCCGCCGTGTCCGAGATGATCAAGCGCATGCAGGCCGAGGGGTTCGTCTCGCTCGACGGCACGGCCATCAACCTCACCGACGACGGGCTGCGCCTGGCCGAGCAGGTGGTGCGCCGCCACCGGCTGGCCGAGCGCCTGCTGACCGACATCCTGGGCCTGTCGTGGGCCGACGCCCATCTCGAGGCGGGCAAGTGGGAGCACGTCATCTCCGACCCCGTCGAGCGGGCCATCAACCGCCTGCTCGACAACCCCACCACCTGCCCCCACGGCAATCCCATCCCCGGCTCGAGCTACTCGCCGCCCGACCTGGTCACCCTCTCGACGGTCGAGGTCGGCGGCGCGTTCACGGTCACCCGCATACCCGAGGAGCTCGAGTTCACCCCCGGCCTGCTCGACTACCTCGAAGAGGGTGCGGTGCAGCCCGAGCGCACGGGGACCGTCACCGCCGTGTCACCCGACGGCACCGTCACGGTCGAGATCGACGGCCGCCACGTGGGCATCGGCGCGTTCGCCGCCGACCGCATCCTCGTCTCCACGCCCGAGCGCGCCGGAGCGCCGGCCCAGGCCTGACCGCCGTCGCCCATCGGGCCGGTGGCGCGGCCGCCAACCGGCCGCCACCGCGGCCAGCAGCGCGAGCGCGGCCAGCCACAGCGCCTGGCGGGCCCAGTCGCCCGGGCCCGGCGAGCGGTAGTCGGGCAGCAGCGCCCGCGCCGCCCGGTAGAGCGGGTTGGCGGTGGCCTCGAAGTCGACGATCAGGGTGCGGCGCCCGTCGAGCACCTCGACCACCAGCCACGCCCAGTTGATCGCCCCCACCACGGCGGCCACGGCCAGCCACGGGCGCACCGCGCGCACCCGCCCCGCCCACGACGCGATGGCCAGCACCAGGCACGGCAGGACCACGACCACCTGGCGGCCCGGCCACCACCAGCCGTGCATCGTCAGCGCAACCCAGGTCGCGGTGGCCCAGCCGGCGGCAAGCGGAACCACCAGCAGCGGCCAGCCGGGCGGTCGGCGGCGCACCAGCACCGCCAGCGCGGGCACGGCCAGCAGATAGCCGGGCATCCAGGCCGCCAGGCCGAAGCCGCGGTCGAGCAGCAGCCCAACCAGGCGGCGGCTGCGCCCGATGCGATCGGGGTCGTTGCCCATCACCGTCAGCTCGCCGCCGGTGAAGTGGTCGCCCGCCGCGTACACCGTCCATCCCCCGTACAGCACCCGGTGCGCCACCAGGTAGGCGACGCCAGCGGCCACCAGGCCGGCCAGCAGCGTCACGAGCGCCCGCCGCCGGCCCTCCGCCACCAGATAGCCGGCGGCGACGGCCACCAGGGCCAGCGCCACCGGCGCGTACTTGACCCCCAGCCACGGCAGCGCCACCAGCGCCGCGGCCGCCACCGCCAGATCGACAGGCCGGCGCCGGCCCGTGAGCGCGGCGATGGCCACGGTCAGGGCCAGGGCCGCGGGCAGCTCGGGGTAGACCTGGGTGGCGTAGGCCGACAGCGGGGCCGTGACGCCGAAGACGAGCACGGTCAGGGCCGCCGTGCCCAGGGGCACGGCGAAGCGGCGGTGGGCGGTCCACACGAGCAGGGCGGCCAGCACGCCCGCCAGCGCCGCCAGCGCCGCCTTGGCCGCCGCCCAGCCTCCCAGCCCCATCGGTACGGCCAGCACGGCGGGCAACAGCGGATCGTGGGGACTCACCTGGCGCCCGTCGTCGAGCACCTGGGTCTGCACCGGCAGGGTGACCTCGTGGAAGGGACGGTAGGCCCGCGCGGCGAGCTCGTCGTCGATGTGCAGGTCGCCGTCCTCGGCCAGGCTCAGGGCGCTGAGCAGGTACTGGGGCTCGTCCGCGGTGGTGCGGGCGCCGACCGTCGCCCGGGCGGGGATGGCCACGGCGGCCCAGGCCGCCACGATCAGCCCCACGACCGCGGCTGCCCACAGCGGCGAGCGGATCACGCCAGCCGCTCCGAGCGGCGCACCACGAGCACCCACGTCAGCACCCCCGACAGGGCCACCAGCACCAGGCTGGCCAGCGCCGCCTCGGCAAGGAACGCCGCCTCGACGTCGGCCCAGATGCGCCGGGTCAGCGTCTCGAACCCGCTGGGAGCGGTCAGCAGCGTGATCGGCAGCTCCTTCATCGTCGAGAGCAGGACCAGCCCGCCGCCGGCTGCCAGCCCGGGGAGCATGAGCGGCAGCTCGATGGTGGCGAACCGCCGGGTGCGCCCGGCGCCGAGCATCCGGGCCGACTCGTCCAGCCGGCGGGGGACCGACGCCACGGCCACCTGGGCGGCCCGCAGCGACTGCGCGCCCATGTGCACGACGTAGGCGAAGACCAGCATGGTGAAGCTCTGGTACAGGCCCCACGCCTCGGGCAGCTGGAGGCTCCAGAACACGACGGCCAGCGCGATGACCAGGCCGGGCAGAGCGAAGCCCGAGGCCACGAGCCCGTTGGCCAGGTCGCCCGCCCGCGCCCGGTAGCGCGCGGTCAGGTAGGCCAGCGGCAGCAGGGCGGCCACGGCGACCACCGCGGTGACCAGGCTGATGCCCACGGTGTTGAGCGCCGGGGCGACCAGGTCGCCCAACCCGGCATCGCCGCCGGCGAGGCTGCTGGTCTCGCCCGTCAGCCCCCGCCACGCCCACACCCCGAGCGACGCCAGGGGGCCGCCCAGCGCCACCACGACCCAGCCGGCGACCGCGGCCAGTGCCGGCCACCGCCACCGGCCGAGCGGCACCTGGAGCGGACGCGTCGACCTTGCTCCCTGGGCGGCCGGGTGCCGCCGCGCCACCGCCCGCTCGAAGGCCACCACGCCCACCGCCAGCGCGGCGAGCAGCAGGCTGAGCGCCACCGACTGGTCGCGGTCGAGCGCCCGGTTGGTGTAGATGGCCCGGGTGAGCGTGTCGTAGCGCAGGAGCACGACCACGCCGAAGTCGCTCAGGGCGTACAGGAACACCAGCAGCGCCCCGGCACCGATGGCCCCCCGCACCTGCGGTAGCACCACGGTCCGGAACACCGCGGCCGGTTGCCGACCGAGCAGGCGGGCGCTCTCCTCCAGCGAGGGAGGCAGCGCGGCCAGCCGGGCGGCGACCGGGAGGAGGACGTAGGGGGTGGTGAACAGGGTGAGCACCAGCCACGCCCCCCAGAACCCCTCGGGCCGAACGGCGTCGAGCCCGATCCACCCCAGGGGGGCGTCGAGCAGGCCGCCGGGCGACACGGCCGCCGTCAGCGCCAGCGCGCCCACGAACGACGGGAACACCAGCGGCAACGCGGCCAGCGCCGTCCACAGGCGACGCAACGGCACGTCGGTGCGGGTGACCAGCCAGGCCAGGCCGGTGCCCACCACCGAGGTCGACAACGCGGTGGCGGCCGCCAGCCCCAGCGTGTTGCGCAGCGGCTCGAGGGTGGCGCGGGACGTGTAGAGCTCACCCAGCGCCTCGTCGCCGGTTAGCGTGCGCCACGCCAGGTACACCAGCGGCGTGGCGAACAGCGCCCCGACGACCGCACAGACGAGCGCGAGCGTCCGGGGCGCCCGTTCCCTCACCGGTTGAGGCCGCTCTCGTCGATCATCTCGGTGGTGAGCTCGAGGCCGCCACCCAGCTCGTCGAGGTCGACCCGGGTCTTGCTGATGTCGTCGAACGACGGGAGCTCCTCGTTGGGCTGGGCGTCGCCGGCCAGTGGGTACTCGAAGGTCTCGTCGCTGAAGAACTCCTGCGCCTCGTTCGACAGCAGGAACTCGACCAGCGCCTCGGCATCATCGCGCGCGTCGGTGTCCTCGACGATCGACGCGGCGGTGACGAGCAGGGTCGAGCCGTAGTCGCCGTCGGGGAAGAAGTGGTTCTCGACCGGCAGGTCGGGGTCCTCGGCCCTCGCCCGGAAGGCGTAGTAGTGGTTGACCAGGCCCATGGGCACCTCGCCCCGGCTCACGGCCTCGACGATGGCGGTGTTGTTGTCGAAGGTAGGCGGGTCGCCGGCCGCCATGCCGTCGAGCCAGGCCCGGGCCTCGTCGTCACCCAGCTCGTGGCGCAGGACCGTCACGAAGTCCTGGAACGAGCCGTTCGTGGGGGCCAGCGCCACGTCGCCGGCGTACTCGGGCGCCGTGAGGTCGAGCACCGACTCGGGCAGATCGGCCGGGTCGACGATGTCGGTGTTGTAGACCAGCGTGCGCACCCGGCCCGACAGGCCCACCCAGCCGGAGTCGGCTGCGGCGTCGCCCTCGGGCACCCGCTCCACGATCCCGTCGGGCAGGGTGCTCAGCCGGCCGGCCGCATCGAGGTAGCCGACCGCGCCGGGGCTCTGCGAGATGAACACGTCGGCGGGCGTCCGGTCGCCCTCCTCGTCGATGAGCAGCGCCAGGTCGGCCGAGTCGCCGTAGCGCACGTCGATCGCCACCCCCGACTCCTCGGAGAATTCCTTGAGCAGGGGGCCCACCAGGTTCTCGGTGCGGCCGCTGTAGACCACCAGGCGTTCGCCGTCGTCCGTCGTGCACCCGACCAGCGCGGGCACCACCAGCGTGACCGCGGCAACTGCCCCGAGCATCGTCCATCGCTTCGTCACACGGCTCAGGCTAGCCATGCCACCCTCCGAACGTGAAGAATGCCTAACGATGCCTGCTCCCGTCGTCCTGTTCATGCCGGCGCACAACGAGGAGGCCACCGTCGGCGACGTCGTGCGCCGGGCGCCGGCCTCGGTGCTCGGGCACCCCGTCGAGGTCGTGGTGGTCGACGACGGCTCGACCGATGGCACCGCCGCCCGGGCGGGCGAGGCGGGTGCCTCCGTCCATCGCGTCGGCCCCAACCGGGGCCTCGGTGCCGCGGTGCGCACGGGGCTGGCCCTGGGCGTCGCCCGGGGCG
>DASSCS010000074.1:0-18965 GCA_035697515.1 Acidimicrobiales bacterium | reverse complement strand
GACCGGCTCGGCCGGGTCGACGGCCGGCAACCGGTCGTCCGGGGCGTCGGCGCCACCCGCGCCTTCACCGGCCTGGGCCTCTCCCTCGCCGCCATCGTCAGCGCCACCACCGCGACCGGCATCGCCCGTGCCGCCGCGGTCCTCGTCGTCGGGCCGGGCGTCGCCCTCGGCCGCGTCGCCCCCCGTCCGGGCAGCCGCGGCCTCCTCGCCGGTCGCGGCGCCGCCGGCCGGCGGGGGCGCGTCGAGCGTCAGCAGCGGTGGGCGGTCCCGCGGCAGTCCCGCCACCGACGCGGCCAGGCCGCCCAGTGCCACCACTTCAGGCTGGTCCAGGTCGAGTTGGCCGAACGAGCGGAGGTCCTCGGGATCGTCGGGTGCGACCACGACCCGGAGCGCCCCGTCCTGCTCGCGCGCCCACCGGGCCGCGGTCCGCCCGAACGCGAGGACCGCCTCGGGGGCCAGCCGGCGCAGCTCGTCGGCGATCACGACGCCCGGCGTGGCGGGACGCGCCCGCGGCGCAGCACGGCGGTTCGGAGCGGCGCCGTCGCGCGCCGACGTCGTCGTCGTGGCGGCCGGCGCCGGGGGTGGGCTGAGCAGCAGCGGCCCGCCCAGCGCGACCGCGGCGGAGGCGGCCCGGGCCTGGGCGACCAGGTCGTCGGCCGGTGCGAGCACGACCACCGGCGCCTCCTCGAAGAACGTGCTGCTGGCCGACGCGGCCAGGTCCGCAGCGGCGTCGCCCGGCACCACCGTCGTCGCCTCGGGCGGGACGGCGAGCGTGGGCCGCGACGGTTCGGGCTCGGGACGCTCGCGCGCGGCCGGCTCCTCCCGCTCGGCCGCGTCGTCGTCGGACCTGCCGTCGCCGCTGCACCCCCCGAGCGCCAGCGGGACGGCCAGCAGGCCCGCGGCGCATCGCACCGACGCCGCCCGGCGTCTCCGGTGGGCGGGACCCAGCACGGTGGCAAGTATCCCGCGGGCCGTGCGCGGCGTGGGCGATGTGGCCGCACGCCGCCCCCGCGTTCGCCACCGTCGTGATGACCCCTGGCGCGACGGCGCGCCGGGATGCACGGTGGAAGCACGATCACGAAGGAGATCACCCATGTGCGATGACCACGGGCACGTGCACGTCCCCCCTGTCGAGGCGATCCCCGCGGATGCCGAGTGGACGGGCGAGGTGCTGCCACTCGAGCCGGTGGACGAGCTGCGGGTGCTGACGGTGTGCGACAACACCATCGACGTCCTGTTGCTCGACCAGGGCCCGGCCAAGCGCCTGCCGATCGGGGCGATGCTCGGTGGCGACACCCCGGTGCTCGAGGCACCGACGCTGGAGGAGGGCAAGGCGCCCGACGCCCCGCTCGCCCAGCACGGCTTCTCGGTGCTGGTCGAGGCCCGCAAGGGCGACACCGTCCACCGGATGCTGTTCGACACGGGCCTCACTCCTCGGGGCTGCGTGACCAACCTGCGCCGGCTCGGCCGGGACCCGGGGGACATCGAGGTCATCGTGTGCAGCCACGGCCACTTCGACCACACCACCGGGCTGTCGGGGCTGATCGACGAGCTCGGCTCGACGAACCTGCCCGTGCTCATCCACCCCGACTTCTGGACGCATCGCCGCCTCGCCATACCCGGCCGCGAGCCCATCGAGCTGCCCACCACCAGCCGCCGCGCCCTGGAGGACGCCGGGTTCGACATCGTCGAGGACCGCCGGCCGTCGTTCCTGTTCGACCGCTCGGTGCTCATCACCGGTGAGGTCGACCGCACCAGCGGCTTCGAGCAGGGCTTCCCGATCCACGAGGCGCGCCACAACGGGTCATGGGAGCCGGACCCGCTCATCCTCGACGACCAGGCGCTCGTCGCCAACGTGGCCGGCCAGGGCCTGGTGGTCATCACAGGGTGCGGCCACGCGGGCGTCGTGAACATCTGCCGCTACGCGCAGCGGCTGACCGGGGTGGAGCGGCTGCACGCGGTGATCGGCGGGTTCCACCTCAACGGGCCGTTCTTCGAGCCGATCATCGGCGACACCGTCGACGCCCTCCAGGCCCTGGCCCCCGACGTCATCGTCCCGGCCCATTGCACGGGCTGGAAGGCCGTCCACGCCTTCGCCCGGCAGCTGCCGGACGCGTTCATCCAGAACAGCGTGGGGACGACATTCGAGCTCACGGCCTGACCCCTGATGCCCGCAGCGGGGGCCCGCGTTCTCTTCGCGGGATCGGTCGCCGGGACGGCCATTCCCGCGAAGAGAACGCGGACCGAGGCGGCCAGGCCGGGCCGAGGCGCCCCCCGAACCTGTACCGTTCGTAACAGTTCCGTTGGCCCGCGTCGCCGGGCCGGACCTGAGGGGGTCACATGCGTCGTATGCGCCGTACCGTCGTCGGCGTCGCGCTGTCGCTGGTGCTGCTCGCCACCGGGTGCGACCCGCTGGCGACGCCCGAGGGCGAGGCGCCGCTGCGCTACCGCGACGACGTGTTCTCGACCGTCACGGTGACCCGCGACATCACCTACGGCGCCGCCGTCGACCAGGAGGGCCAGAACGTCACCCTGCGGCTCGACATGTACCAGCCTGCGGGCGACACGGTCACCAGCCGGCCGGCGATCGTCTGGGTGCACGGCGGCAGCTTCTGCTGCGGCAGCAAGACCTCGGCAGAGCTCGTCGACCAGGCCAACGCGTTCGGCCGGCAGGGCTTCGTCAGCGTGTCGATCGACTACCGGCTGTCGGCAGACGGATGCCGGCCCGGCGCCGACATCATCGTGTGCGTCACCTCCATCCACCATGCCCGGGAGGACGCCCAGACCGCCGTCCGCTTCCTGCGGGCCAACGCCGCGCAGTACCGCATCGACCCCACGCGCATCGCCATCGGCGGCTCGTCGGCGGGCGCCATCACCGCGCTCAACGTCGGCTACAGCCCGGAGAACCCCGGCTCCGGCGACCACCAGGGGTACTCGTCCGCGGTGCGGGCCGTGCAGTCCATCTCCGGCGCCCAGCTGGCGAGCGGGCCCATCAACGCCGGTGACGCACCGGCCCTGCTGTTCCACAACACGAGCGACCCCCTCGTGCCCTACGCATGGGCGCAGAGCACGGTCGACAGCGCCAAGGCAGCCGGCCTGCTCGCCATCCTGCGGACGTGGGAGGGCTCGGGCCACGTGCCCTACTCCCAGCACCGGACGCAGATCCTGACCGAGACCCGCAACTTCTTCTACTCCCAGATGGACCTGGCTCACGCGGCCCGCTGACCGGCCTGTCCGCCCACTGGCGGCTTGCGGTCAGCCGTCGGCCAGGCCGGTGCGGATGGCCCAGGCGGCCACCTCGGTGCGCGAGCCCATGCCCAGCTTGGCCAGCAGGTTCGACACGTGGACGGCCGCGGTGCGGGGCGAGATGTAGAGGCGCTCGGCGAGCTGCGAGTTGGTCAGCCCCTCGGCCAGCAGCGCGGCCACCTCGCGCTCGCGCGGGGTGAGCGACTCGGGCCCGGCGGCCTCGTCGCCGATGCCGAGCCGGCGCTCGACCGCCCGCAGCTGGTCGACCCGCCAGCCCCGCCACCGGGCGAGGTGGCGGGCGGCCTCGGTCACGTGCACGCGGGCCTCGTCCAGCCTGCCGGCCCGCACCAGATTGGCCGCCGCGCCCACATGCGCCGTGCCCCGGTGCCCCGCCAGGATCTCCGGCGCAGCGCCGAGGGTCTCCGCCGCGGCCTCGTAGCCGGCGATGGCGTCGTCGACCGCGCCCTCGGCCTCGGCGAGCTGCGCCCCCAGCAGGCGCCGCCACGGGTGGTCGGGGTCGAGGCGGTGGCCGACGTAGTGTCCCACCCGGTCGACGAGCGGGCGCATCTCGTCGGGCGCCAACCCCGCCGCCAGAGCGGCGGACAGCAGGTCGTGGGTCTGCGAGGCCGAGGTGTAGCCCTCGGCGTCGCACGCCAAGATGAGGTCGGCCAGCAGGGCACGGGCCCGGGTCAGGTCGCCCCGCCGGCAGGCGAGGTTGAGGTCGAGGCCGATGACCGCCACCGCGGTGCGGGCCGTGGCCGGCTTGGCCTTCTCGGTGAACCGTTCGGCGTCGTCGAGGTCGCCCGCCTCGAGGGCCAGCCCGGCGCGGAACACGGCGGTCCAGTCGGACCTGATCCAGCCGGCGTGGCCGTCGCGCACGCGCTGGGCCTCGTCGAGGTGGGCGATGGCGGCGTCGAGGTCGCCCTCGACGGCGGCCAGGTGGGCCAGCGAGCCGGCCACGTCGGTGACGGCGAACGTGTCGAACCCGGCGGCCTGGGCCTGCACCCGCATGCGCTCGATGAGGGTGCGCACCTGGTCGACGTCGCTCCACTGCCGGGCGTGCCACACCAGGTTGTTGAGCGTCCGGGCGGCCAGCAGGTGCTCCCCGACCCGTTCGGCCTCGTCCGCCGCCGCCTCCAGCAGCTCGCGGGCCTCGTCGGTCCGCGCCGGGTCCATCAGCAGCATCGAGCCCTTCTCGACCAGCGCCGCCAGCCTCACCCGGTCGAGCCCGTCCGCCTCGGCCAGCGCCAGCGCCTTGTCGGCCCACTCGTAGGTGGCCTCTGCCTGCTCGCGCAGCATGTACGACTGCGCCACCGCGGCCATGGCCCGGGCCCGGGCCTCGTCGGTGGGCAACCGGTCGATGACCGAGATCAGCGCCTCGGTGTGGCCCGCCATGGCGTCGAGGTCGCCCCGCTCGTAGGCCACGCGGGTGCGCATGGCCAGCGCCGCCGCCTCGTGGTCGACGTCGTCGGCCGCGCGCGACAGGGCCAGCCATCGCTCGGCGTGGGCCAGCGCGTCGTCGAGGAGCCCGGCCAACCATGCGGCCCGGGCCGCGATCGACAGCAGCTCGTCGTCGTCGGGCACCTCGGCCAGCCCGGTCTCGGCCAACTGCAGCGCCTGGTACGACGAGCCCAGCGCCAGCGACTCGCGGGCCCCCAGACGGGCCTCGGACACCATGTCGTCGAACCGCCCCGCGCCCCGCGCGTGGTCGGCCAGCGCCACGTGGTCGCGGCTCCCGGCGGCGCGCAGGGCGTCGAGCGCCGCCTCGTGCAGCCGGCGCCGCTCGCGCCCCAGCAGCCCGGACTCGACGGCCTCGCGGGCCAGCTCGTGGTGGAACCCGAACACGTCGGGGTCGCCCTCCACCAGCAGCCCCCGGTCGACCGCCACCCGCAGCCGGGCGATCAGGTCGCGCTCCTCGGCCCCGGTGACGGCGGCGAGCAGGTCGAACGTGAACCGCCGCCCCAGCACCGCGGCGGCGCTGACGAGCTCCTGCACGTCGGGGTCGAGATCGTCGAGCTCGGACCGCACCAGCTCGGACACCGTCCACGGCAGCGGCGCGTCCACGTCGCTGGGCGCCCGGTCGCTGGAGCTGGCCACCAGCTCCTCGAGGAAGAACGGGTTCCCGCCCGTGCGCGTGTGCAGCGCGTCGACCACCCGGAACGAGGGCTCCTCCTCGTAGACGGCCGCCAGGAAGCTGCTGACCTCGGCCGGGCTCAGCCGGTCGAGGTGGACGTGCGTCACCGAGTGGCGCCGCTCGATGCGGGGCAGGGCCTCGGCGGCGGGATGGCGCCGGGACAGCCCGTCGGGCCGGTAGGTGCCCACCAGCACCAGCCCGGACGGTCCGTCGTCGCCGGAGGGCGGGGGCTCCGCCAGCCGCTCGAACACGGCGACCGACTCGGAGTCGGCCCAGTGCAGGTCCTCGAAAACGGCGACGACCGTCCTCCCCCGCGCCAGCCGCCACACCAGCTCGACGCCGGCCCGCACCCGCTCGTCCGCCGGGCGGTCGGCGTCGCGGACCACGTCGATCAGACCGGCCGGCCCGCCATCGTCACCCGGGGCGTCGCCGTCGGTCGCGCCTGCCTGCCGTCCGGGAGCGTCGGCGGGTGCGACCACTGCGGGGGCGATCGCGTCGAGGAACAGCTCCATCGGCCGTCCCACCGTGCCGGGGTCGGCCTGCCCCGCCAGCACCAGCGTGCCCGCCGGCACCCGCCGGACCAGCTCCTGGACCAGCCGAGTCTTGCCGATGCCCGCCTCGCCGGCCACGAGCGCCACCACGGGCGCGCGCCGAGCGCCGACCAGCCCGACCAGACGGTCGAGCTCGGCGGCGCGGCCCACCATGACGGGCGACAAGCCGGTTCGGCCCACGAGCACGCCGTGAGCGTACGACCGCGCGAGCGCCCGGGCCCGGTCCTGCGGTCTGGGCCGGTCGGCCGCCTCGAGCGTCAGCGCCACCAACGCCGCCGCTCGCCCCCTGCGGTGGCGGATCGGCGGGCGATGCGGGCCACTCGAACGGAGCGGGCAGTGCGGGCGAGGTCACGGTGATGGTCGGCGACGAGGGTCTTGAGGGTGTCGTAGTCGTTCAGCATGGGTCGATCGTGCGCCTCTGAACCCCGCGGCCACATCGGGCGAAGTACGCGTCCTCGGACCGCGCCCCCTACGTAGACGCCGGCGGCCGTGCCTACGCATACGCGGCTCCCCACGCCGTTGAGCGCGTCGGGTACGGTCCCCGTGTGCGCCGTCCCCCCGGAGCGTGGCGCCTCGTCGCCGTCACGGTCGCCGCCACGGCCGCCGCCGGCTGCGACCTGCCCGGGTTCGGCGCCCCCGACCCCAAGTCCGAGCAGGGTGAGAGCATCTACTCGCTCTACCAGGGGTTCTTCGTCGCCTCGATCGGCGTCGCCGCCCTGGTATGGGGCCTGATCATCTACTCGATCGTGCGGTTCCGCCGGCGCAGCGACGAGATCCCCAGCCAGAAGCCGTACAACATCCCGGTCGAGATCCTGTACACGGTGACACCCATCCTGGCCGTCGCCGTGCTGTTCGGCTTCAGCGTCGCGGCCGAGGGCGACGTCACCGACCTGGAGCCCGACCCCGTCGCCCACATCGACGTCATCGGGTTCCAGTGGTCGTGGCAGTTCGTCTACTCCGACGACGACATCACCATCACGGGCGAGCCGGGCGAGCCACCCGAGATGGTCCTGCCCGTCGGGCAGCCGGTCGAGCTCAGGCTGATCAGCGACGACGTGAACCACGCCTTCTGGGTGCCCGACTTCCTGTCCAAGCGCGACCTCATCCCCGGGGTCGACAACGAGATCTCCCTCACGCCGACCGAGACGGGCAGCTACATCGGCCGCTGCGCCGAGTTCTGCGGCCTCGACCACTGGCGCATGAGCTACACGGTCCGGGTGGTCGGCCAGGACGAGTACGAGCAGTGGCTCGACGAGCAGGGGGACGGGTCGTGACCACCGTCGAGGAACGGCCCGTCGCCGCCGAGGAGCCGCCGGAGCCGGAGCACGCCGAGGCGAGGGGCCTGCTGGCCTTCCTCACCTCGACCGACCACAAGCGCATCGGCATCTCGTACATGGCGACGGCGTTCGCCTTCTACCTGATCGCCGGGGCGCTGGCCATGGTCATCCGCACCGAGCTGGCCGAGCCGGGCACCCAGGTGGTGTCGCAGGGGCGCTACAACGAGATGTTCACCATGCACGGGAGCATCATGTTGTTCCTGTTCCTGGGGCCGTTCGCCTTCGGGCTGGCCAACTACCTCGTGCCCCTGCAGGTGGGGGCGCGCGACATGGCGTTTCCCCGGCTGAACGCGCTGTCGTACTGGTTCTACCTGTTCGGCGGCATCACCATGCTGACCGGGTTCCTGACGGCCGACGGCGCGGCCGACTTCGGCTGGACGGGCTACACGCCGCTGTCGTCGATCGTGCGGTCGGCCGGCCTCGGCGGCGACGTGTGGCTGATGGGCATCGTGCTCACCGGCCTGTCCGGCGTGCTCACGGGGGTCAACATCGTCGCCACGGTGGTGTCGATGCGGGCGCCGGGCATGCGCATGTTCCGCATGCCCATCTTCACCTGGAACATGCTTGTGACGAGCGTGCTGGTGCTCATGGTCTTCCCCATCATCACCGCCGCCGGGGTCATGCTGTTCGCCGACCGCCAGTTCGGGGCCCACATCTACGACCCGGTCGTGCGGGGCGGGATCGAGGGCTCACCGGTGCTGTGGCAGCACCTCTTCTGGTTCTTCGGCCACCCCGAGGTCTACATCCTGGTGCTGCCGTACTTCGGCATCATCACCGAGATCCTGCCGGTGTTCTCGCGCCGGCCCGTGTTCGGCTACGCCAGCCTGGTCTTCGCCACCATGGCCATCGCCGCCCTGTCGATGGGCGTCTGGGCCCACCATATGTTCACGACCGGTGCGGTGCTGCTGCCGTTCTTCACCGGGTTCTCGATGCTGATCGCGGTGCCGACCGGAGTGAAGTTCTTCAACTGGATCGGCACCATGTGGGGCGGCAGCATCGTCTTCCCCACGCCCATGCTGTTCGCGCTCGGGTTCCTGTTCACGTTCCTCATGGGCGGGGTGACCGGCGTGATGCTGGCGGCGGCGCCCATCGACTTCCACGTGCACGACAGCTACTTCGTCGTCGCCCACATGCACTACGTGCTGTTCGGCGGGTCGGTCTTCGCCCTGTTCGCGGGCGTGTACTACTGGTCGCCCAAGGTGACAGGCCGTGTGCTCGACGAGCGCTTGGGCAAGGTCCACTTCTGGATGACGCTCGTGGGCTTCCACCTGACGTTCCTGGTGCAGCACGTGCTGGGGCTCGAGGGCATGCCCCGGCGGGTGGCCGACTACTTGGACGACGACGGGTTCACGGGCCTCAACCAGGTCTCGACCGTGGGCGCGTTCCTGCTGGGGGCCTCGACGCTGCCGTTCCTGTGGAACGCGCTGCAGACCTGGCGGGGGCGCCTGGGCCGGGTCGCCGGCGACGACCCGTGGGAGGGCCACACGCTCGAGTGGGCCACCACCTCGCCGCCGGCGCCCGAGAACTTCACCGCGCCCCTGCCGCCCATCCGCTCGCAGCGCCCGGTGTGGGACCTGCACCACGGCGCCCCCGTCACCCCCGGCGTGCCCGGCGGCGACGGCAGGAGCGAGGGCGACCGCGCCACGGGCGACGGCGGTCCGAGCGGTGAGAGCGCGAGCGGCGGCGCGCCGGAGGAGGCGCCGTGACCGGGCCCGGGCCGGAGACGCCCGGCCCCGACCGGGCCACCGCCCCCCGCCCCGACCGGGCCGGCGGCACAGAGGGCCCCGCCGGGCACGAGGCCCGGCCGCCCGTCGACGACCGCAAGGTGCCCTTCCGGGTGTTCGCGTTCATCGGGGTGTTCATCACGGTGCTGGCGATCATCTACTGGTCGACCGCCTACGAGGAGGCCGGCGTGGTGATGCTGCTCGTCGCCGCCGTGCTGGCCCTCTGGATCGCCGCCTACCTTTGGCTGCACGAGCGCCCCGAGCCCGGGGCCCGGGCGGGCGCGGCGGCCGGCACCGGTGCCGCCGGCACGGGCGACCGGGTCGGGGGCGTGGCGCACTACCTGCCGCACGCCAGCGCCTGGCCCTTCGCCATCGGCCTGGGCGGCGCGACCGTGGCCAACGGGTTGGTGCTGGGGCTGTGGGTCATCGTGCCGGGCGTGGCGCTGCTGCTGCTGGGCATCGGCGGGTTCATCCGTCAGACCCGCCGGCGGGATTGACGGCGTAAGATCACCGCCAGCGGAATACTTGCGCGTACAATCTGTTGTGCAGGGCAGTCATTCCCCCCGGAGGTACGCCCCCATGCCCGCCATCACCGTCGACGATCCCCTCACCCTGCCGGCCATCAGCGAGCCCGCCGCCACGTCGGCCGTGCGGCCGGTCCTGTCGGTCACCACCGCGCCCGCCGGCTTCGAGGGCGAGGGCTTCCCCGTGCGCCGCGCCTTCGCCGGCGTGGCCATGCACCTGCTCGACCCGTTCGTCCACATGGACCAGATGGGCGAGGTCGAGTACGCGCCCGGCGAGCCCAAGGGCACCCCCTGGCACCCCCACCGCGGGTTCGAGACCGTGACCTACATGATCGACGGCACCTTCCAGCACCACGACTCGGAGGGCGGCGGCGGCCTGATCACCGACGGCGACACCCAGTGGATGACCGCCGGCTCGGGCCTGCTGCACATCGAGCGCCCGCCGGACGACCTGGTGGCCAGCGGCGGCCTGTTCCACGGCGTGCAGCTGTGGGTCAACCTGCCGGCGGCCGACAAGTTCGTCGACCCCCGCTACCAGGACATCCGCGGCGGCGAGGTGAAGCTGGTGCGCTCGCCCGACGGTGGCGCCCTGCTGCGCGTGATCGCGGGCACGCTCGACGGCCACGACGGCCCGGGCGTGACCCATACGCCGATCACCTACGTCCACGCCACCGTCGCCCCCGGGGCGCGGCTGGCGGTGCCCTGGTCACCCGACCACAACGCCCTGGTGTACGTGCTCGCCGGGCGGGGCTCGGTCGGCGACGGCGACGCCGCCCGGCCGGTGCGCACCAGCCAGCTGGCCGTGCTGGGCGCGGGCGACCACCTGGTCGTGGCGGCCGACGCCGACCAGGACAGCCACACCCCCAACCTCGAGGTGCTGCTGCTGGGCGGGCGCCCCATCCGCGAGCCGGTGGCGCACTACGGCCCGTTCGTCATGAACACCCGGGCCGAGCTGGCCCAGGCGATCGAGGACTTCCAGGCGGGCCGCATGGGCCACATCCCCGCCGAGCACCTCGGCGCCTGACCACGCCAGGCCGGCTCCGGATCAGCCGGCGAGGAGCAGACCGGCTCCGGATCAACCGGCGATGAGCAGACCGGCTCCGGATCAACCGGCGATGAGGGTGAGGTGCCCGCGGCGGATGACGTGGGGCGCCTCGCCCCGATCGTCCCCCGTCTCCGTGTCGGGCACGTGGGGCGATCCGTCGTCGTCGGCGTGGAGGTCTCGCTCCGCGCCGTCCCACCCGGGCGAGCGGGGCGGCTCGTACCAGATCGGGTCGACCACGTCGGGGAGGCCGGCGCGCCACAGGGCCGTGCGCAGCGGGCACTCGCGGAACTGGCCGACGCCCTTGCCGTTGGGCGTGGCGACGAACTTGTAGGTCTGCCCCCGGGCATCGGCGCACACCGAGCCGCGGCTCTCGTGGTGGTCGTAGATCCAGACGTCGGGCCGGCCCTGGCGCTTGACCCGGCCGGCCAGCCGGAACTCGTCGAGGTGGACCGGCCACGGGAACCGATCGCCCCGGGCGCGCCGGCTGACGAGCATGAGTGGCCGCCACCACTCGAGCAGGTGGGGCGCATCGTGGGGCGGCGACCACAGGTCCATGGCCGGAACATTAAGGACGGGGTGTGACACTTTGGCGGACCACCCCTCCGGACGGCCCCGCCGACCGCCCGGGGATCCCGAGGTGCCGGCGACGGTCGACCGCCCGACTTGCCGAGGCAATGACAACCGGCTGCGATCTCTCGAGGCGATGGTGACCGGCCCCCGACGGTCATTGCCTCGCGCACGACCGACCGCCAGCCATTGCCTCGCCGGACCGCCGCGGACGGCCCGGCCGCACCACGGCAGCCATTGCCTCGCCGGACCGCCGGGACGGCCCGGCCGCACCACGCCAGCCATTGCCTCGCCGGACCGCCGGGAACGGCCCGGCCGCACCGCGCCCGGTAGGGCCGGGCGATCCGGAACGGAACCTGGGATCTCGCCGGGCCCACGGGCGCCCGGGGCCTTGACCGGCTGGTCAAGGTGGTGTTGGCTGAGCGGTGACGCGAGTGTCAGCCACACGACGAGGGGACCTGCGATGCACGACCACGACCTGGTGATCCGCAACGGCACGGTGGTCGACGGCTCCGGCGGCCCCGCCCTGCCGCCCGGCACCGCGGACGTCGCCATCGACGGCGAGCGCATCACGGCCGTCGGGCAGGTCGACGGCACGGGCACGCGCGAGATCGACGCCGAGGGCAAGGTGGTCACTCCCGGCTTCGTCGACATCCACACCCACTACGACGGCCAGGCCACCTGGGACCCCGACATGACGCCGTCGAGCTGGCACGGCGTCACCACCGTCGTGATGGGCAACTGCGGCGTCGGCTTCGCCCCGGCCGACCCGGCCAAGCGCGAGTGGCTCATCCAGCTCATGGAGGGCGTCGAGGACATCCCCGGCACCGCGCTGGCCGAGGGCATGTCGTGGAACTGGGAGACCTTCCCCCAGTACCTCGACGAGCTTGACCGCCTGGCCCGGGTCATGGACGTCAGCGCGCTCGTCCCCCACGGCGCCGTGCGCGCCTATGTCATGGGCGACCGCGGCGGCCAGAACGCCGAGGCCACCCCCGACGAGATCGAGGGCATGGCCAAGGTCGTGCGCGAGGCGGTCGAGGCCGGCGCCGTCGGCTTCTCGACCACCCGCACGATCCTGCACCGGGCCAAGGACGGCGAGCTGGCTGCGGGCACCACCGCCAGCGCCGACGAGCTGATCGGCATCGGCATGGCGCTCGGCGAGGCCGGCTCGGGCGTGTTCGAGCTGGCCAGCGACATGATCACTCCCGAGTCCGAGTTCGCCTGGATGGCCACCATCGCCCGCGAGACCGGCCGGCCGGTCACCTTCAACTGCCTGCAGGACGACGTGCGGCCCGAGCACTGGCGCCGGCTGATCGAGTTGGCCGACGAGGCCACGGCCGCCGGGGCGCGCATCGTCCCCCAGGTGGCGGGGCGACCCGCGTCGGTGCTGTTCGGCTGGGACTCGACGGCGCACCCGTTCCTGTTCAACGAGACCTGGCAGGCCATCGCCGGCCTGCCCCGCGAGGAGCGGATGGCCCGCCTGCGCGCGCCCGACGTGCGGGCCGCCATGGTGGCCGAGCGGCCCCAGGTCAGCGGCATCGCCGCGTTCCTCACCTCGGCCTGGCACAAGCTGTTCCCGCTCGGCAACCCGCCCGAGTACGAGCCCGCGCCCGACCGGAGCGTGCAGGCCGTCGCCGAGCGCGAGGGACGCACGCCCCAGGAGGTCACCTACGACCTGATGATGGCCGACGACGGCCGGGGCCTGCTCTACATCCCCCTGCTCGGCTACGCCCACGGCGACTTCGGGGCGCTGCACGACATGCTCGTCCACCCGGGCACCGTGCTCGGCCTGGGCGACGGCGGCGCCCACTGCGGCCTGCTGTGCGACGCCAGCCTGCCCACCTACATGCTCCGCCACTGGGTGCGCGACCGCAGCCGGGGCGACCGGCTGGGCCTCGAGCAGGCCGTGCACCTGCAGACCCGCAGCACCGCGGCGCTCTACGGCTTCGACGACCGCGGCCTGCTGGCGCCGGGCTACCTGGCCGACGTCAACGTCATCGACTTCGACGCCCTGGCCATCGACGCCCCCGAGATGGTCTACGACCTGCCGGCGGGCGGCCGCCGACTGGTCCAGCGGGCCCGGGGCTACGCGGCCACGGTGAAGCGCGGGGTCGTGGTGCGCGAGCAGGACGAGGCCACCGGCGAGCGACCTGGCCGCCTGCTGCGCGGCCCCCAGCCGGCGCCTACCGGCTGAACTAACACAGTAAACGCTGCCGCCACCTGGGCCGCATCCCGGTAGCGTGACGGGTCATGGAGGTCCGTTTGCTCGGGCCCGTCGAGGTCGCTGGCGACGACGGCACGATCGTGGCGGTGCCGGGTCAGAAGCTGCAGCTGCTGCTGGCCGCACTGGCGGTCGAGCGCGGCAGGGTGATCTCCCGCGACCGGCTGGTCGACATCCTCTACGGCGACGACCTCCCCCGGCAGCCGCTCAACTCGCTGCAGGTACTGGTGTCGCGCCTGCGCCGCAACCTGGCGTCGGTCGCCGACGGCTCGATCATCGAGACCACCGACGCCGGCTACGCCCTGATGTCCGGCAACGGCACGGGAACCGACCTCGAACGCTTCGACGAGATGGTGACCCGCGGCCGCAGCCACCTGGCCGACGATCCCGGCGCTGCGGTCATCGACCTGCGCGACGCCCTCGGCCTGGTCCGGGGCGAGCCGCTGGCCAGCCTGCCGGCCGACGGCTGGGCGCGGGCCGAGCGGGCCCGGTTCGCCGAGGCGCAGCTCGCGGCCGTCGAGGACCGCATCGACGCCGAGCTCGCCACCGGCGGCCACGCCAACGTGGTGGGCGAGCTCGAGCAGCTCACCCACCAGCACCCCCTGCGCGAGCGCCTGTGGGCGCAGCTCGTGCTGGCCCTGTACCGCTGCGGCCGCCAGGCCGATGCGCTGCGCGCCTTCCAGGACGCCCGCCGGCGCCTGGTCGACGAGCTGGGCATCGAGCCCGGCGCCGAGTTGCGCCGGCTCGAGGCCGCCGTGCTGGCCCAGGACCCGTCGCTCGACCCACCGGCGGTCGCCAGGGCGGCGACCCGCCGTCCGGGGCCCGGGTCCGCTCCGCCCGACGCGAGCGGGGCACGCCCGGCCCGGGGCAACGTCCCCCGCCCGCTCACCGCCTGCCTGGGCCGCGAGAGCGAGCTGGCCGACCTGCTCGAGCTGGCCGCGAGCCACCGGCTGATCACCCTGGTGGGGCCGGGCGGCGCCGGCAAGACACGCCTGTCGGTCGAGGTGGCCCACGCGCTGGCGCCCTCGGTGCAGGACGGGGTGTGGCTGGTCGACCTGGCCTCGGTCCGCGACGCGACCGGCGTGCTCACGGCGGTGGTGCGCACCCTGCGCCTCGACGAGGGGGCGATCGCCGGCAGTCCGGCCCCCCGCTCGGTCGACGAGGTCGCCCACGCGCTGGGCGACCGGCAGATCGTCCTGCTCGTCGACAACTGCGAGCACGTCGTCGACGACGTGGCCAACCTGGCCGAGACGCTGCTGGCCCACTGCCCCGACCTGCGGGTGCTGGCCACCAGCCGCGAGACGCTGGGCGTGCCGGGCGAGTTCCTGTTCGTGGTGCCGCCGCTGCCGCTCGACCGAGCCGTCGAACTGTTCCTCGACCGCATGTCGGCCGGCGGGGCGCAGCCGCCGGCCCACGTCGGGTGGCGCGACACGGTGGTCGAGATCTGCCGGCGCCTCGACGGCCTGCCCCTGGCCGTCGAGCTGGCCGCCGCCCGCGCCCGCCACCTCGACCTGCAGGAGATGGTCGACCGCCTCGACCAGCGCTTCGAGCTGCTGGTCGAGGGCCCCCGCACCGCCCAGCCCCGGCAGCGCACGCTGCGGGCCGTGGTCGACTGGAGCTACGAGCTGCTCGAGCCCGACGAGCAGCGGGTGTTCGAGCGGCTCTCCAGCTTCACCGGCGGTGCCACCCTGGCTGCGGCGCGGGCCGTGTGCGCCGACGGCGACGTCGACCCCACCGCGGTCGAGTCGGTGCTCGGCCGCCTGGTCGACAAGTCGCTCGTGACGCTCGACCGCACGCCCGCGGGCGCCCGCTTCACCATGCTGCAGACACTGGCCGACTACGCGGCCGACCGGCTGGACGAGCGCGGCGAGCGCGGCGTGGTGGCCCGCCGCCACGCCACCTGGGCCCGCGACGTGTCCGACGGCGCCGCCATCACCCGGCCCGAGGCGGGTCACGTGACCCAGGTGCGGGCCATCCAGCTCGAGGCCGCCAACCTGCAGCAGGCCATCTCGTGGGCGCTCACCCACGAGCCGCTGCTGGCCCTCGAGATGGCCGGCAACCTGGGCTGGCACTGGTTCACCACCATGCAGGCGGGCCTGGCGTGGAGCGTGCTGACCACCACGCTGGCCCGGGCCGGCGACGCCGCCCCCGACCGCCTGGTCGCCCACGCCCGCACCCTGGCGGGGCTGGCCGGGGTCATGGCCGGCAACAGCGACGCCGCCTTCGCGCTGTCCGAGTCGGCGTACCCGATCGAGCAGCGCATCGGCGACCCGCAGCGCCTGGGCTGGCACTGCTTCATCCGCGCCTCGCAGCACGTCTTCTCGACCGAGGCCCAGGCGGCATCGAGCTGGCTGGTGCAGGCCCGCCGCTGGTTCACCCAGGCCGCCGACGAGCACGGGCTGTCGGCGGTCGACTACCAGGAGGGCGTGGTGGCCGGGCTGCTCGGCGACCTCGCCCAGGCCCACCGGCTGCTGTCGCGGGCCATCGACACCTGCCGGCGCACCGGCAACCACATGACGCTCATGGCTGGGCTCGCCCGGCTGGGCGAGGTGGCCGAGCGCGACGGCCGCCCCGACGACTCGTTCGCCGCCTGGCAGGAGCTGCACGACCTGGCGGCCGAGGCGGCGGTGCCGGCGCTGGTGTCGTTGGCGGCCTCGGGCATGGCGTTCATCAGGCTCGACGCCGGCGACGGCGAGGCGGCCACCGCGCTGGGCGAGGCCGCCATCGCCGCCAGCCAGGAGGGCTTCTCGCCCGTGATCGGCGGCTACGCGCTGGCCGCGTGGGGCACCGCACAGGCGGCGTTCGGCGACCGCGAGCGGGGCGCCGAGCGGGTGCACGAGGCCGCCGGCCTGTTCAGCCGCATCGGCTACTACGGCGGCGCCGCAGAGTGCTGGTACCGGCTCAGCCAGATCAGGGCCGACCAGGGCGACTGCGCGGACGCCCTGCGCTGCGCCGAGCAGGCCGTCGAGTGCGCCTCGCACGGCGACGACCTGGTGGCGCGCCAGGCCGCGACAGCCCAGCTCGAGGCCGCACGCAGCCTGGCCGGCTGACACGCCCACGGCGGTCGCCGGCGACGCGCAGGCGCAGGTCAGGGGGGGTTCCGAGCTGACCTGCAACCGCCTGTCAGCGTCTGACCAGCTCCTGTCAGCGCCTGTCAGCGACGGCTCAGCGGCCCGCAACCGGCACCGCGCATCGTGCTGGGGTGCCCGCCCACGCGGGCGAGATCCCCCACCACGAAGGCACAGCTCATGTCACAGTTCCTCTACCGCCTGGGTCGCCGCACCGCCGCCCACCCGTTCCGCACGATCGGCGTGTGGGTGCTCGTCGCCGTGGCCGTCTTCGCCTGGCAGGGCGCGGCGGGCGGCGATCCCGTCAACGACTACCGGGTGCCGGGAGTCGAGTCGCAGCAGGCGTCCGACACCCTGGCCGACCAGTTCCCCGACTTCGCCGGCGCCTCGGGCCGGGTGGTCTTCCACGTCGAGCAGGGCCGCATCGACGACCCCGCCAACCGGGCCGCCGTCGACGACGCCGTCGCGCGGCTGGCCACGGGACCGGACGTCACGCTGGTGGGCGACCCGTTCGACCCCGCGGCGCCGACCGTCAGCCCCGACGGCCGCACCGCCTTCGCGCCCGTGCAGTACGGCGAGCTGACCGTGCAGCCCGAGCACTACGACGCCGTGGTCGAGGCCATCGAGCCCGCGCGCGACGCGGGCGTGCAGGCGGAGGTGTCGGGCGACATCGCCTGGGCCGCCAGCGAGGTCGAGGGCCAGGAGGGCATCGGCCTGATCGTGGCCCTCATCGTCCTGCTCGTGGCGTTCGGCTCGGTCATCGCCGCCGGTGTGCCCATCGCCACCGCCCTCATCGGCGTGGCCATCGGCATGGCCGGGCTGGGCATCATGTCGGGCTTCACCGACGTGCCCGACACCTCGCCGGTGCTCGCCATCATGATCGGCATCGGCGTGGGCATCGACTATGCCCTGTTCGTGGTCACCCGCTTCCGCCAGCACCTGCACGAGGGACTGCCGGTGACCGAGGCCGCCGGCCGCGCCAACGCCACGGCGGGTCAGGCCGTGCTGTTCGCCGGCACCACCGTGGTCATCGCCATCGTGGGGCTGCTGCTGGCCGGCCTGCCCGCCGTGACCACCATGGGCTTCGCCGTGGCCATCACCGTGGTCGTGTCGATGGCCATCGCGGTCACCCTGCTGCCCGGCCTGCTCGGCTGGGCGGGCAACCGCATCGACCGGTTCGCCATCCACCGGCGCAAGGCCACCGACGCCGCCCACGAGACCCTGTCCGGCCGGTGGGCGCACCGGGTCGGCCGCCGGCCCGGACGCTACGCCGTGACCGCGCTGGTGGGGCTGCTGGTGCTGGCCGCCCCGGTGCTGGCGCTGCGGGTGGGCTTCGCCGACGACGGCAACGCGGCGCCCGACACCACCCAGCGCCTGGCCTACGACCTGACCACCGAGGCCTACGGCCCCGGCTTCAACGGCCCGCTGACCGTGGTGGTCGAGGACCCTGCGCGTGGCGACGCCGCCGCCCGCGTGCACGACGCCCTGGCGGCGACCGACGGCATCGCGCTGGTGAGCGCGCCGCTGGTCAACGAGGCGGGCGACACGTCGGTCATGTTCGCCAACCCCACCACGGCGCCCGGCGACGAGGCGACCGCCGACCTGCTCGGGGACGTGCGGGCCGAGGTGCTGCCCGACGCCGTCGACGGCACCGGCGCCACCGCCCAGGTGACGGGCTCGACGGCGTTCTTCGAGGACCTGTCCGCCCGTATCAGCGAGCGCCTGCCGCTGTTCATCGCCGCGGTCGTGGCCCTGTCGTTCGTGCTGCTGGCCATCGTGTTCCGCTCGGTCCTGGTGCCGCTGAAGGCGGCGTTCATGAACGTGCTGTCGATCGGCGCCGCCTACGGCGTGATCGTGGCCATCTTCCAGTGGGGCTGGGGCAAGGGCCTGGTCGGGCTGGACGAGACGGTGGCGATCAACCCGTTCGTGCCGCTCATCATGTTCGCCATCCTGTTTGGGCTGTCGATGGACTACGAGGTCTTCCTGCTGTCCCGCATCCGCGAGGAATGGCTGCGCACCGGCGACAGCCACGCCTCGGTGGTCGACGGGCTGGGCGCCACCGCCCGGGTCATCACCTCGGCGGCGCTCATTATGATCAGCGTGTTCCTCGGCTTCGTGGTCGGCGACGACGTCACCATCAAGATGTTCGGCATCGGCCTGGCCACCGCCGTGCTGCTCGACGCCACCGTCGTGCGGATGGTGCTGGTGCCGGCGACCATGGCCCTGCTCGGCAACGCCAACTGGTGGCTGCCGGGCTGGCTCGACCGCCTGCTGCCCCACCTCGACCTCGAGGGCGGGACGGGCACCGTCGAGGCCGACGAGGAGCCGATCGAGCCCGAGGGCGACGACGACCGCGAGCGCGTGCTCGAGCCGGTCGGGGCAGGTGCCCGATGAGCGCCGTCGACGTGAGCGACCGGTTCGCCGCCCACGTGGGCGTGCAGGTCACCCCCGGCGACGGGGCGCCGCCGTGCGGCTGCGGCGCCACCGCCACGCTGGAGCCGACCCCGGCCTGGGACGACCAGGCCGGGGCGCCGGCGCCCAGCGCCGC
>DASSCS010000073.1:0-49758 GCA_035697515.1 Acidimicrobiales bacterium | reverse complement strand
CACCGGGCTGCGGGGCGAGGGACCCGACGCGGCCGCGGTGCTGGCCCTCGTCCGCACGTTCGCCTGAAGGCCGGGTCCCCGGGAACCTGCCGCGGCTCGCGGGGTCGCGGCCCCCGATCTCGCGGCAGGAATCGCGGTGTCACGACTCGGGCGCCGTGCCCGGATCGGTGATGGCCAGCGCCAGGCGGGCGGCGGCGAACCGCACCAGCCGCCCGGCGGGGTAGCCGTCGAGCGCCCGCCGTTCGCTGGTCACGTGGTCGGCCAGGCCGGTCAGCACCGACCACAGGAAGCTCGGCACCATGCGCTCGTCGGCCACGTGGCGGCCGTCCCGGGCCGCGGCGGCCCGGATGCTGTCCATCAGCAGCCGGTTGTGCTCGCGGGTGGCGGTGCGCAGCTCGTCGACGAGCTCGGGCGGGAAGCCACCCGGCTGGGCGGCGGCGTCGTGGCGCAGCGCCGACCACAGCGTGAAGTAGCGGCCGTAGGTGCGGTACAGCTCGATGTGCGCCTCGATCACCTGCACCAGCAGCGCGGCCAGGCCGTGGCCCGCCTCGGCGACGGGGCGGTAGGCCTCGGTGTGGGCGCGGATCGCCTGGGCGTAGAGGGTGGCGAAGAGCTGCTCCTTGGTGGCGAAGTACGAGTAGAGGGTGGCCGGGCTGACCCCGGCGGCGGCCGCCAGGTCGCGCATGTTGAGCGACCGGTAGCCGCCCTCTGCGATCTGCGCCCTGGCGGCGTCGAGGATGTCGATGCGCCGCTGGCGCCGGTCGCCCCATTTCGTCGCCTTCGTCTTCGCCGGCGCGGTCGCCGGCGTGGTCGTGCTGGCTGGCACGTGCCCTCGTCCCGTGGTCGTGGTCGTCGTGGAAGTCGCCGCCGTAAATCGAACGGCGTTTGATTCGAACGCAGTTCGAGTCTAGGGTGCCAGGGCCGACGGGGAGCGCAGAGGGGATGAGCATGGAGCTTTGGACCACCCGGCTGCCCGAGCCGGGCACCGCCGTCGCCCAGGCGCAGCGGGCCGAGCAGGCCGGTTGGGACGGCGTCACGTTCACCGACTCGCAGAACCTGGTGGGCGACCCGTTCGTGGCGGTGGCGCTCGCCGCGGCGGCCACCGAGCGGGTGCGCTTCGCCACCGGCGTGACCAACGCCCACACCCGCCACCCCGCGGCGCTGGCCAACGTCGCCGCCACCGTGCAGGAGACCTCGGGCGGGCGGTTCGTCCTGGGCATCGGCCGGGGCGACACCGCGCTGTTCCACCTCGGCCTGAAGCCGATGCCCGTGGCGCGCTTCGCCGCGCTGGTCACCGACGTGCAGACCTACCTGGCCAAGGGCACGGTCGACTGCGACGGCTTCGCCAGCCGCATGCGCTGGCTCGACCGGGCCCGCCAGCCCAAGGTGCCCCTCGATGTCGCCTCGTCCGGCCCCCGGGTCATCGACTTCGCCGCCCGCACCGCCGAGCGGGTCACCCTCGCCGTGGGCGCCGACCCCGAGCGCATCGGCTGGGCGCTCGACCTGGCCCGCAAGGCGGCGGCCGACGCCGGCCGCGACCCGGCCACCATCTCGTTCGGCGCCTACGTCAACGTGGGCTGCCACCCCGACCTCGAGGTGGCCCGCAGCCTCATCGCCGGCGGCGTGGCCGCCTTCGCCCACTTCTCGTCGATGCCCGGCTCCACCGGCGCCGGCCTGCGCGACGACGACCGGGCCGTGGTGGCCGAGGTGGGCCGCCGCTACGACAGCACCGAGCACCTGAGCAACCGGGCGGCCCACACCCAGGTGCTCAGCCCCACCTTCGTCGACCGCTTCGCCATCGTGGGCTCGCCCGACGCCTGCGCCGAGCGCTTCCGCGGCCTCGCCGCCCTCGGCATCGAGCGCTTCGTCGTCACCGGTCCCAGCTTCGGCGCCGACCGCGACCACGCCCGCACCGCCGGCCGCCTGCTCGTCGGCGAGCTGCTGCCCACCCTGTACCAGGAGGCCCGCCCGTGACCGACCACCACCTCGTCATCCGGGGCGGCACCGTCATCGACGGCACCGGCGGAGAGCCCCGCACCGCAGACGTGGCCATCGACGGCGGCATCGTCACCGAGGTGGGCCGGGTCAGAGGCACCGCCGCCCGCACCGTCGAGGCCGACGGCCTGCTGGTCACGCCCGGGTTCGTCGACATCCACGCCCACTACGACGGCCAGGCCAGCTGGGACGAGCGCATGGTGCCCTCGTCGTGGCACGGGGTCACCACGGTGGTGGCCGGCAACTGTGGCGTCGGCTTCGCCCCGGTCCGCCCCACCGATCACGCCCGCCTCATCGAGTTGATGGAGGGGGTCGAGGACATCCCCGGCGTCGTGCTCGACGAGGGGCTGTCGTGGGAGTGGGAGACGTTCCCCGAGTTCCTCGACGCGGTCGACGGGCGGCCCTTCGACATCGACGTGGCGCTGCAGGTGCCCCACGGCGCCCTGCGGCTCAACGTCATGGGCGAGCGGGGCGCGGCCCGCGAGCCGGCGACCGCCGACGACATCGCCGCCATGGCTCGGCAGGCGGCCGCGGCGGTCGAGGCCGGGGCGCTGGGGTTCACCACCTCGCGCACGCTCAACCATCGCACCAGCCGGGGCGAGCCCACGCCGACGCTGACGGCCGAGGCCGACGAGCTGGTGGGCATCGCCCGCGCCATCGGGGCCACCGGCCGCGGGGTGCTGCAGGTGGTGTCCGACTTCACCGACGCCGATGCCGAGTTCGCCATCTTCCGGCGCATGGCCGCCGAGTCGGGCCGGCCGCTGTCGTTCTCGCTCGTGCAGGCTCGGGGCCTGGCCTGGCGACGCCTGCTCGACCTGCTCAGCGCGGCCAATGCCGACGGGGTCGCCATGTCCGCCCAGGTGGCGCCCCGGCCCGTCGGGCTGCTGCTGGGGCTGCAGTGCACGCTCCACCCCTTGCTGACGAACCGTGTCTACCGCGAGGTGGCCGGGCTGCCGCTCGACCGGCAGGTGGCCGCCCTGTCCGATCGGGGGTTCCGCGAGCGGGTGCTGACCGCGGCGACCACCGAGCGGGCCGAGGGCAAGCTCGGCGGCCGGCTCATCGGGGCCTTCGACCGCATGTACGAGCTGGGCGACCCGCCGGACTACGAGCCCGACCCGGCCACCAGCATCGCCCGCCGCGCCGAGCGCGCGGGCCGCGATCCGCTCGACCTGGCCTACGATCACCTGGTGTCCGACGGGGGCCGGGCGCTGTTCTACCTGCCCATCCTCAACTACGTCGACGGCGACCTCGACGCCACGGGCGAGATGCTCGCCCACCCGCACACCGTGCCGGGACTGGCCGACGGCGGTGCCCACGTGGGCACCATCTGCGACGCCTCGTTCCCCACCACCTTGCTCACCCTGTGGGGCCGCGACCGCGACCACGGTCGCTTCGACCTGCCCTACCTCATCCGGCAGCACACCCGCGACACGGCCCGCACGGTCGGGCTGCTCGACCGGGGCGTGCTCGCCCCCGGCCACCGGGCCGATGTCAACGTCATCGACTTCGACCGCCTCACGGCCCGCCGGCCCGAGATGCGCCACGACCTGCCCGCCGGCGGCCGTCGCCTGGTGCAGCCGGCCGAGGGCTACGTCGTCACCGTCGTCGCCGGCCAGGTGACCTACCAGGACGGCGAGCCCACCGACGCGCTGCCCGGTCGGCTCGTGCGCGGCCCCCGCCCCGCCCCCACCCCCGGAGGAGCCCGATGACCACCACCGACCGCCCCGTGGTGACGCCCGAGCCGCTCGAGCCCGCCTGCGAGTGGCGGGCCGACGAGGTGGGCGACAGCTACATCTTCCCGCTCACCGACGAGCACGTCGCCGAGCTCGACGCCGCCCTGGTGCACGCCGAAGCGCGCGCCGATGACGTGCTCGACATCACCCGCGACCTGTTCCCGCTGCCCACGCTCGGTCCCGAGCTGGCCCGCATCACCCGCGAGCTCATCGACGGGCGGGGCATGGTGCTCATCCGGGGCGTGCCCGTCGAGCGCTACACCAAGGACCGGGCGTCGGCCATCTACTGGGGCGTGGGCACCCACATGGGGTACCCGTGGCCCCAGAACGCCAAGGGCCACCTGCTGGGTGACGTGACCGACCAGGGGCGCTCGCCCAGCGATCCCACCTCGCGGGGCAACGAGCTGGGCGGCATCGCCCTGCCGTTCCACTCCGACGGCTCCGACCTCGTCGGCCTGTTCTGCCTCGACGCCGGCGCCGGCGGGGGCGACAGCCTGGTCGCCAATGCGGTGACCATCCACAACGACCTGGTGCGCGCCGAGCCCGAGCTGGCCGCCGCCCTGTACGAGCCGTTCCCCTACGACCTGCGGGGCGAGCAGGCTCCCGGGGCGCGCAGCTGGTACACGATGCCGATCTTCAGCCGGCGGGCCGAGCGGCTGTTCGTGCGCTACATCCGGCCCTACATCGAGGCGTCGCGGCGCCACGACGACGCGCCGCGGCCCTCGGCACTGGGCCGGGAGGCGATGGACCGCCTCGACGCCATGTGCGCCGAGCCCCAGTACCGGGTGGCCATGGGCATGCAGCCCGGCGACATGCAGTTCGTGAACAACTACCACGTGCTGCACGGGCGCGACGCCTACCAGGACGACAGAGCGGCGGGAAAGATCCGCCACCTCAAGCGCCTGTGGCTCGAGACCGAGGTGCTGACCGACGACGAGAAGCCCGAGCGCTTCCGCCTGGGCCGCACCGACAGCTACTGGTCGAGCAAGGGGCCCACCAAGAGCGAGCTGTCGATCTGAGCGGCGCGGCCGGCCCGGCCGCCGACCGGCGCGCTACGAGGCCGCCGCGAGCTTGTAGTGCGCGTACTCCTCGACCCGGGCCATGTGCTCGGGGCTGCGGCGGAAGCGCACGCTCAGCTCGTCGTGGTCGACGCCCTGGGCCCGCAGGCGCAGCACCCGCCGCTCGAGCGGGCGCAGCGGGTCGCCGTCGCCGTCGTCGCCGTCACCGGCCGTGGCGAGGGGCCGGTCGAGCCCGGCGAGCCGGCGCACCTGCGCGGTCCACCGCTCTCCCCGTCCGAACCGGCGGCCGATCTCGGCGTCGCCCAGGCCGGCGTCGGCCCAGCGCATCACGCGGCGCTCGACGGGCCGCAACCGCTCGGTGGTGGACATTCGCACCCTCCTCGAATCGCTGGCACCACGCTACCCGGGGTGAGCTGGATGTGACGCACGGCATGTCGGCGCAGCCCGGGTCTCGGCGTTCCGGCGTTCGATTGTTGCGTTCTCCGGGACGGCTGGACGCCGGTTGGGTGGGCTCGCCGTTCCGGCGTTCGGATGTCGCGTTCTCCGGGACGGATGGACGCCGGTTCGGGTGGGTGCGGTGGCGGCCGCGTGGCTGCGCGCTCGCGTCGCGGACGGCAGCGGGTCCGGGGTCGCGGCGGCAGCTAGCGTCGACGGGCGGCGAGGCGCGACCACCAGCGGCGGGCACGGCCGCCAGCGCACGACCACCACGCGAGACCGTCAGCGCACGGCCACTACGGAAGACCGCCAGGGCCGACCGCCAGGGCGCGGCCGCCACTCAAGACCGGAACGATCGCAGGAGGGGCACCATGGCTGACGAGGCACCCGCAGCGGCCGCGGGCACGGTCGCGCTGGGCGACGGTCCGGTGGTCAACCGGCTGGGGTTCGGGGCCATGCGCATCACGGGCGCTGGCATCTGGGGCCCGCCCGCCGACCGCGACGCCGCCCTCGGGGTGCTGCGCCGCGCGGTCGAGCTGGGCGTGCAGTTCGTCGACACCGCCGACAGCTACGGGCCTGAGGTCAGCGAGACGCTCATCGCCGACGCCCTGGCCCCCTACCCCGACGACCTGGTGGTGGCGACGAAGGGCGGCTACCGGCGCGACGGGCCCGACCAGTGGCGCCCCGACGGCCGACCCGAGCACCTGCGGGCCGCGTGCGAGGGCAGCCTCCGCCGGCTCGGGGTCGAGCGGATCACGCTCTACCAGCTCCACGTGCCCGACCCGGCGGTGCCCTACCACGAGTCGGTGGGCGCGCTGGCGGCCCTGCGGGACGAGGGCAAGATCGCCCACGTCGGCCTCTCCAACGTCGGCGTCGACCAGGTGCGCCAGGCCCTGTCCATCGTTCCGGTCGTGTCGGTGCAGAACCGCTACAACTTGTCGGCCCGAGGCTCCGACCCGATGATCGACCTGGCCGACGAGCTGGGCATCGCCTTCATCCCCTGGGCTCCCGTGGGCGGCCGCCGGCCCGGCGAGGGCGCGGCGCTGCGGGAGGTGGCCGACCGTCATGGGGCCACGGCGGTGCAGGTTGCGGTCGCGTGGCAGCTCGCCCGGTCGCCCCGGGTGCTGCCCATCCCGGGCACCTCGTCGCTCGACCATCTCGAGCAGAACGTCGCCGCGGCGGGCATCCGCCTCACCGACGACGACCTCGCCCGGCTCGGCCGAGCGCCCGGGCCGCCCAGCCCGGCGCGTCGCCTCGCCGGCCGGCTCCGCCGCACCCGGCGCGGCTGACCCGCGCGGCCGGGACCGCCGAGTGTCCGTGTAGCGTGCGCCCGTGAGCGCGAACTGTGACAGCTGCGGGCGACCGTTCGGGATGGCCCGGAAGCGGGTCGTCACCGCGACCGGTCGGGAGGTGTGCCCCGGCTGCCGTGACCGGGCCACCGCCGCAGCCGCCGGCGCGCTGGCCAACCCCGACCAACCCGTCGCCGGCGCCATCTCCACCGCCGGGAGGCTCGAGCGCTTGCGCCGGCGACGCCGCCGGCGCTCGTGAGGCCGCCCAACGCGCTGGCGGCCCCCGCGACGGGTAGACCGGAGGCATGGATGCTCTCCCCGGTGACGGTCCCCTCACCATCGTGGCCGTCGGCGCCCACCCCGACCCGTTCGACATGCCCTACCAGGCGGGTGGCACCCTGGCGAAGTACGCCCGGCGCGGCCACACGGTGGTCATGGTGTCGGCCGCCTACGAGGACGAGTGGGCCGACGAGGTGCGGGGCATCGCGGCCCGGCTGGGGGCGAGCCAGGAGTGGCTCGACTTCGAGGAGGGGGCCATCTTCGACGACCCGCCGCACACCCAGCGGATCATGGACCTGCTGCGCCGGCACAAGGCCGACGTCGTCATCACCCACCAGCCGACCGACTACCACCCCGACCACCGGGCCCTGTCGCGGGCCGTGCTCGGGGCGTGCCTGCTGGCCCGGGTCGACGAGCTCGAGTCCGAGCACGAGCCGCACAAGGTCGGCAACCTCTTCTACTCCGAGACCACCAGCGGGCTGAACTCGCAGGGCACCATCTACGTCGACGTCGAGGAGACCTGGGAGCTGAAGGTCGAGGCCCTGCGCCTGCATGCGGGACTGTCCGAGAAGCGGGGCGTCGCCCACCTCGAGAGCATCGAGCACCTGATCGAGCGCGAGATCGCCACCATGCGCTTCCGCGGGCTGCAGGTCGAGCGCGAGTACTGCGAGGTGTTCGCGCCGGCCGTCAACTACCGGGTGTCGTGGGCGCACGAGCTGCTCCCGCTGGCCACCCTCCCGCCCATCGAGGACTGAACCGCCGCCCAGGTTCGAACCGCGGCGGCCTCACGGGCTGTAGCAATGTACCTATGACGACCACACCAGGTGAGGCCCTCGAGATGACGCCCGACGAGTTCGCCGAGAAGGTCTTCGCGGCCGTGCTGGGCGCCCAGCAGGTCCAGGCCATCGAGCTCGGCGCCCGGCTGGGCTGGTACCAGGCGCTGGCCGACGGGCGGCCCCGCACGTCCGCCGAGCTGGCGGCCCAGACCGGCGCGTCCGAGCGCTTCGCCCGCGAGTGGCTCGAACACCAGGCCGTCTGCGGCTATGTGACCGTCGACGATGTCAGCGCCGCCTCCGGCGAGCGGCGCTTCGCCCTGCCGGCCGCGCACGCCGCGGTGCTGGCCGATCCCGACAACGTCACCTACATGGCGCCCATCGCCCGGTTCGTCGCCACCGCCGGCCGGTACATCGACCGCATCGCCGACTCGTACCGCACCGGCAGCGGCCTGAGCTGGGGCGAGCTGGGCGACGACGCCCGCCACGCCCAGGCGGCGGCCAACCGGCCCCTGTTCCTGCAGCGCCTGGCCCAGGAGCTGCTCCCCGCGGCCCCCGACGTGCACGCCCGGCTCCGGTCGGCCGAGCGCATCGCGGATGTCGGCTGCGGCTTCGGCTGGTCAGCCATCGGGCTGGCCCTGGCCTACCCCGGGCTCGTCGTCGACGGCTTCGACATCGACGAGCCGTCGGTCGTCGCGGCCCGCCGCAACGCCGAGGAGAGCGGCGTGGCCGACCGCGTGCGGTTCCACGTCACCGACACGGCGTCACTCGACGACAGCCACGAGGGTGTGTACGACGCCGTCTTCGCGTTCGAGTGCGTCCACGACATGCCGCAGCCCGCGGCCGTGCTGGCCGCCATGCGGCGCCTCGTCGCCGACGACGGCGTGGTGGTGGTCATGGACGAACGCACCGAGGAGAGCTTCACCGCCCCGGCGGGCGAGGTCGAACAGCTCATGTACGGCTACTCGCTGATGTGCTGCCTCGGCGACGGCCTGTCGCAGCAGCCCTCGGTCGCCACCGGCACCGTCATGCGGCCCGACACGTTCGCCGGCTACGCCCGCGACGCCGGGTTCGCCGAGGTCGAGGTGCTGCCGATCGAGGACGACTTCTTCCGCTTCTACCGGCTGCACCCGTAGGCGCCGGCCGGCGAGACGCCGGTCAGTCGATCTCGTGCTGCTCGCGGTGGTCGGCCAGCTCGTCGGCCGGGTACGAGCCGGACCACTCGGCGTCGTGGGTCCAGTCGGGCTGCTTGGTGCGGCGCGACTCGTCGAGCGTCAGCTCGCCGTCGGCCAGCGCCGTGACCTCGGTGATCAGCACCGGCGTCACGGACTCGCCGGTCCCGGTCGCCCGGCGCACGAGCTCGTCGTCCCAGCCGGCCAGGATGGCGCCGACCACCGCCTGCTGCTGGCTGGCTAGGTTGCAGCGGGCGCCGTCGGCGACGGTCGTCAGGGCGGCGGTCACCGTGTCGAGGTCGTGCTGGCTGCCGTCGCCGGTGCACAGCCGGTCGAGCGAGGCGGCGATGGCCAGGCCGTCGGCCTTGCAGGGCGTGCACTGGCCACACGACTCGACGGCCAGGAAGCGGGCGGCGCCGGCGGCGACCGCGGTCATGTCGGTGCCGTCGCCCACCACGATCAGGCTGGCCGTTCCGAGGCCGCTGCCCACGCCCGCCATGTCCTCGTAGGTGAGCGGGGTGTCGAGCAGCGCGGCGGGCAGCGGGGCCGCAGAGACCCCGTTGAGCACCGCCTTGGGCGGGCGGTCGGCCGCGGGCCCGCCGGCGATGGCCTCGATGGCGGCCCGCACGGTGGTGCCGAGCGGCACTTCGCCGACGCCGGGATGGCGGACGTCGCCGGTCACGGTGCACACGATCGTGCCCGGCGATCCCTCGGTGCCCAGGCCGCGGAACCAGGCGGCCCCGTCGGCCACGATCCGGGCGACGTTGGCCAGGGTCTCGACGTTGTCGACCAGCGCGGGCGGCGCCAAGGTCTCGTGGCCCGGACCGGCCATCTCGACGTGGGCGGCCAGGCCGCTGCCGCTGTCGACGTCGTCGTCGTGCTCGACCACCTCGACCACGCCCCGGCGGTAGGGCGGGGCGATGCGGGGCAGGGGCGCCCGGCCGTCGACCACCTCCAGCAGCGCCGTCTCCTCGCCGAACAGGTACTCGTCGGGGCCGGTGGCGATCGTGACGTCCAGGTCGCCGAGCATGCCGGCGGCCCGCATCTCGGCGACGGCGGCGGCGACCCGCTCGCGCTCGACCGGCTCGCGCTCCTTGAGCGCCACGACCACGTCGGCGCCGCCGACGGCGATGGCGGCCACCAGGGCGCCCTCGATCACCGAGTAGGGATCGGCCCGCAGGATGGTGCGGTCCTTGTAGGTGCCGGGCTCGCCCTCGGCCGCGTTGACGACCACCGTGGTGGGCAGGTCGGGCGAGCGGTTGGCTGCGATGGTGCGCCACTTGGTGCCGGTGGGGAAGCCAGCGCCGCCCCGGCCCCGCAGGCCCGACGCCTCGACCTCGGCCACGAGAGCCTCGGCGTCGACGCGGCGGGCCGCGTCGAGTGCCCGGCCACCACCCGCTTGGCGGTAGTCGTCGAGGCTGGCGATCGGGCGGGACGGGAGGATGCGGTTGACGAGGGTCATCGGCCGGTCAGTCGAGGTGCTCACCGAGGAGGCCGCCCTCGTCGGACAGGCCCTCGTCCTCCAACTCGCCCTCGATGGCCTCGCGCCGGGTGACCGGGTCGGGGTTCTCGGCGCCGACCTCCTCGTAGATCTCCTCGGCCCGCTCACGATCGGTCGGCGCGTCGCCGGGGTCGGGGCCGTCGGGATCGCCGGCGTCGACCCTGTCGGGGCGGTCGGGCTCGTGAGCGTCGTGGGGGTGGGGCATGGCATCTCCCGGGTGTCGACAGTCGACTTGTACCCCGCGGGCCGGGGGACCGAACCGTTGGCCCGTGCCAGGTCGCGATCGGGTGCCGCTACCGTGCCGCGCGCCATGGCCGATCCGCCCGTCCCGCCGCCCGATCCCGCTCCGGCCGATCCCGCTCCGCCCCGGGCGGCGCCGCCCGACCTGCCGCCGCCCCCGACGCCGCTCGACCCTCCGCCGCCCCCGGACGGCCAGCGGTCGGCCAGTGCCCCGCCGCCGCCCGACGAGTTCGACGGCGAGTTCGACCGGGTGACCACACGGCGGCGCTGGCCCGTGGTGGTGATCGGCTTGGCGGTCGTCGCCGCGCTGGTGGCGTCGAGCCTGCTGGCCCGGAGCGCCGGATCGGGCGACTCGGGGCCCGGTGACGACGGTCGGGACTCGGCGCCCACCACCACGGGTGAGCCGGCCACCCGCGCCGAGGTCGAGGCGGCGGTGGCCGCGATCAGCACCTTCGTCGAGCAGGAGCGGGGCCTCGCCTTCGTCGAGCCGGTCGAGGTGGACCTCGCCGGCGAGGGCGAGTTCCAGGACCGGCTGCTGGCCGACTTCGACGAGGACGTCGACGAGCTGCGCGCCACCGGCGCGTTCCTCGAGGGCCTGGGCATGGTCGAGCCCGGCACCGACGTGGTCGAGGCCATGCGGTCGCTGCTGGGCGGGTTCGTCGTCGGCTTCTACGACCCCGAGACGGCCGAGCTGGTCGTGCGGGGCGCCGAGCTCACCCCCTACGTGAAGACCACGATCGCCCACGAGCTGGTGCACGCCCTCGACGACCAGCACCACGACCTCGACCGCCCCGAGTACGACGACGCGGACGACGAGGTCGGCTTCGGGTTCAGCGCGGTGGCCGAGGGCAACGCACGGCGCATCGAGAGCGCCTATCACGCCTCGCTCGACGACGACGAGCGCGCCCGGGCCGATGCCCAGGAGCTGGCGGCGGGCGGCGACGTCGACCTGGACGACGTCCCCGTCGTGCTGCTCGACCTCATCGGCGCGCCCTACCTGCTCGGCGAGCCATTCGTCGAGCGGGTGGTCGACCACGGGGGCAACGAGGCGCTGGCCGAGGCGTTCGCCGACCCGCCCCGCACCACTGAGCAGGTGCTCGACCCCGACCGCTACTTCGCGGGCGAGCAGGCCGTCCGCGTGCCGGCGCCCGACGTGGCCGGCGAGGTGGTGGACGAGGGCGTGGTCGGCCAGCTGGTGCTGATGCTCATGCTGGCGGGCGAGCTGGGGATGGACGACGCCCGGGCCGCCGCCACCGGCTGGGGCGGCGACCGGGGCGTGGCGTGGCGCGACGGCGACCGCGCCTGCGCCACCGTCTCGTTGGTGGGCGACGACGTGGCCGAGACGCGCGAGCTGCGCGACGCCGTCGAGCGGTGGGCGGGCGAGCAGGGCGATGCCCGCGTCGCGCCGGGCGGCGGCGACGGCCCGTTCACGTTCGAGTCGTGCGCAGGCTGAGCGGCGGTCGACCCCGCCGGTGCTCAGGCTGAGGGGGCGATGACCTCGTCGCCGAACCGGGCGAGCGCCTCACCGATCTCGGCCGGGTTGTACGACAACGGCGGGACGACCAGGCGGTCGACACCGAGCTCGGCCAGCCGTCCCACCTCGTCGACCGCTGCCGCGCCGCCGCCGAGGACGGATGCGCCGGTCGAGGTGACCTCGATGGCGCCAGGGTCGCGGCCGGCCTCGTCGGCGGCCTTGCGCATCTCGTCGAGCAGCGCCGGCAGGTCGCCCTTGCCGGGGAAGAAGCCATCGCCCACCCGGCCGGCACGGCGGGCGGCGGCGGGGGAGTGGCCGCCCACGATGATGGGCACCGCCCCGGCGACCGGTCGGGGGCGCATGACCGCCCCGGTGAAGCTCACCGTGTCGCCGCTGAACGCGGGCTCGTCCTGCGACCACAGGGCGCGCATGGCGCCCACGTACTCCTCGGTGCGCGAGCCCCGGTCGTCGAACGGCACGCCCAGCACGTCGAACTCCTCTTCGAGCCAGCCGATGCCCACGCCGAGCAGCGCGCGCCCGCCCGACAGCACGTCGAGGGTCGCCACCTCCTTGGCCAGCACCACCGGGTTGCGCTGGGGCAGGATGAGGATGCCGGTGCCCAGCTTGAGGGTGGTCGTGCGGGCCGCGACCCACGTGAGCCAGATCAGCGGATCCGGGATGTCGAACGCGCCGCCGCCGGGCATCTTGCCGTCGGGGGAGTACGGGTAGGTCGACTGGTAGTCCTTGGGCACGACCACGTGCTCGACCGTCCACAGCGAGTCGAAGCCCGACTCCTCAGCGGCATGACCGAGGGTTGTGGCGCCGTCCGGCCCTGCGAAGGGCCCGGTGTTCGCGAAAGCGAGTCCGAACTTCATGCCGGCACGCTAGTCGCCTGACCCCGGGTCAGTCCCGTGGCACCGGTCGAGGACGTGGCGGTCGGATGGCGATCGGGCGGCTGACCTCGGCAAAGAAGTCGTTGCCCTTGTCGTCGACGACGATGAACGCCGGGAAGTCCTCGACCTCGATGCGCCAGACCGCCTCCATGCCCAGCTCCGGGTACTCGAGCACGTCGACCTTGCGGATGCAGTCCTGCGCCAGGCGGGCGGCCGGCCCGCCGATGGAGCCCAGGTAGAAGCCGCCGTGGCTCTTGCACGCGTCGGTCACCCGCCGGCTGCGGTTGCCCTTGGCCAGCATGACCATGCTGCCGCCGGCGGCCTGGAACTCGTCGACGTAGGCGTCCATACGGCCCGCGGTGGTGGGGCCGAACGAGCCGGACGGCATGCCCGCCGGCGTCTTGGCCGGTCCCGCGTAGTAGACGCAGTGGTCGCGCAGGTACTGCGGCATGCCCTCGCCGGCGTCGAGCCGTTCCTTGATCTTGGCGTGGGCGATGTCGCGGGCGACGACCATCGGCCCCGACAGCGACAGCCGGGTCTTCACCGGGTAGCGGCTCAGCTCGGCGCGAACCTCGTCCATCGGGCGGGAGAGGTCGATGCGCACCGCGTCGGTGCCGAGTGCGGTGTCGTCGACCTCGGGCAGGAAGCGGGCCGGGTCGTGCTCGAGCTGCTCGAGGAACACGCCGTCGCGGGTGATCTTGGCCAGCGCCTGGCGGTCGGCCGAGCACGACACGGCGATCGCCACCGGGCACGAGGCGCCGTGGCGGGGCAGGCGGATCACCCGCACGTCGTGGCAGAAGTACTTGCCGCCGAACTGCGCGCCGATGCCGAACTGCTGCACCTGGGCCAGCACCTCGGCCTCGAGCTCGAGGTCGCGGAACCCGTGGCCCAGCTCCGACCCGGCGGTGGGCAGCGTGTCGAGGTACCGGGTCGAGGCCAGCTTGGCCGTCTCGACCGCCAGCTCGGCCGACGTGCCCCCCACGACCACGGCCAGGTGGTACGGCGGGCAGGCCGCGGTGCCGAGCGCCCGCAGCTTCTCGTCGAGGAACGCGGCCAGGCTGGCCGGGTTGAGCAGCGCCTTGGTCTCCTGGAAAAGGTAGCTCTTGTTGGCTGAACCGCCGCCCTTGGCCATGAACATGAGCTTGTAGGCGTCGCCGTCGACCGCGGCGATCTTGATCTCGGCCGGGAGATTGGTGCGGGTGTTGACCTCGTCCCACATCGTGAGCGGTGCCATCTGGCTGTAGCGCAGGTTGTCCCGCTGGTACGTCTCGTGGATGCCCTCGGCGATGGCCTCCTCGTCGCCGCCGCCGGTGAACACCAACTGGCCCTTCTTGCCCTTGACGATGGCCGTGCCGGTGTCCTGGCACATGGGCAGCACGCCCCCGGCCGAGATGCAGACGTTCTTCAGCAGGTCGAGCGCGACGAAGCGGTCGTTGGCCGAGGCCTCGGGATCGTCGATGATCGCCCGCAGCTGGCCCAGGTGCCCGGGCCGCAGGTAGTGGGCGATCTCGTGCATCGCCAGCGCGGTGAGCCGGGTGAGCACCGCGGGCTCGACGGTGAGGAAGCGGTGGCCGCCGGCGGTGAAGCTGCCGATGCCGTCGGACGACACGAGCCGGTACGTCGTCTCGTCGGGGCCGAGGGGCAGCAGCTCGGTGTACGCGAACCTGCTCATACCGCCTGGAAACGTAGGCGGGTGGTGGTGCGCGGGTCACGTTGGGGGAGTCGGCGACGACATCGCCCGCCGACTGCCGCCCGAACGACGCGCCGAAGCGGCGACGAGCAGCTTGGGGCGGTCCGGGTCGGTACCGTCGACTTCGTGGATGCCGACGACGAGTTCCGGATCGAGCACGACACGATGGGCGAGGTCCGGGTGCCGGCCTCGGCCCGGTGGGGGGCGCAGACCCAGCGGGCGGTCGAGAACTTCCCTGTCTCGGGGGTGCGGCTTGAACGGTCGCTCATCGCCGCGCTGGCGCGGATCAAGGGGGCCGCGGCCCTGGCCAACGCCGAGCTGGGCGTCATCGAGCCCGACGTGGCGCAGGCGATCGCCGACGCCGCGGCCGAGGTCGCGGCCGGCGAGCACGACGACCACTTCCCCCTCGACGTGTTCCAGACCGGCTCGGGCACCAGCTCCCACATGAACGCCAACGAGGTCATCGCCCACCTCGCCAGCGAGCGGCTGGGCCGCCCGGTGCACCCCAACGACGAGGTCAACGCCTCGCAGTCGTCGAACGATGTGTTCCCCTCCGCCATCCACGTCGCCGCCGCGCTGCAGGTGGACACCGCCCTGCTGCCGGCCCTCGAGTACCTGCACGCCGCGCTCGTCGCGAAGTCACGCGAGCTCACGACGGTGGTGAAGTCCGGGCGCACACACCTCATGGACGCCACGCCCGTCACCCTCGGCCAGGAGTTCGGTGGCTACGCGGCCCAGGTGTCGAGCGCCGCCGAGGCGGTCCGCTCGACGATGTCCTCCGTCGGCGAGCTGCCCCTCGGGGGCACCGCGGTGGGGACCGGGCTCAACTGCCCGCCCGGGTTCGCACAGGCCGTCATCAACCGGCTGGCCCGCGAGCTGGTGCTGCCGCTGTCGGAGGCGCCCGACCACTTCGCCGCCCACGGGGCTCGTGACGCGCTCGTGAACCTGTCGGGGGCGCTGCGCACGCTGGCGGTGGCGCTGATCAAGATCGCCAACGACGTGCGTTGGATGGCCAGCGGGCCGCGCACCGGCCTGGCCGAGATCCGGCTGCCCGACCTGCAGCCGGGCTCGTCGATCATGCCGGGCAAGGTCAACCCGGTGCTGGCCGAGGCCGTGACCCAGGTGTGCGCCCAGGTCATCGGCAACGACGCCGCGATGGCGTTCGCGGGCTCGCAGGGCAACTTCGAGCTCAACGTCTACCTGCCGGTGATGGCCCGCAACCTGCTCGAGTCGATCCGGCTGCTGGCCAACGTGACCCGCCTGTTCGCCGACCGCTGCGTGGCCGGCATCGAGGCTGACGCCGAGCGGTGCCGCGCCTACGCCGAGTCGAGCCCGTCGCTCGGTACCTCGCTCAACCCCTACATCGGCTACGAGGCCGCGTCCGAGGTGGTGAAGGAGAGCATCAGGACCGGGCGCACCGTGCGCGAGATCGTGGTCGAGCGGGAGCTGCTCAGCGACGACGAGGTCGACCGGGCCCTCGACGTGCTCGGCATGACCGAGGGCGGCGTCCGCCGGTGATGCTGCGTCAGGCGCCGAGGGCGGGGGAGCCCGCGTAGGGCTGGGGGTCGCCGGGGGCAGGGATGTGGGGCCGCGACCAGCTCATGGACTTGCCCAGCTCGGAGGCGACCTCGCGCCACTCGGGCGGGTCCCAGCCCTCGGCCAGCGCCGCCACCGAGCGGTCCTGGCGCAGGTGGACGAACGCGGGCAGTTCGTTGATGCCCAGCGCCTTCACCAGGTCGCGGTCGGGGTCGGCGAAGGTGAGCACGCGACCGGCCCAGGGCCCGAGGAACTCGCGGGCGTCGCCGGCGTCAGCCGTGACCACGAACGCGATGCGACAGTCGGCGCCCCGGAAGTTCTCGAGGATGCGGCCCGCTGTCTCGAGCAGCCACGCGCTCTCGTAGGTGTACGGGTCGAGGATGACCGCCGCCAGGTGAAACGTGGTCAGCCAGCCGTCGAGGGTGCGCGGCTCGCCGTCGAGCGGCGCGAGCTGCAGGTCACCAGGGGGGTCGGTAGCCACGGCCGAGAAAGTAGTGGATGGTGTTCGCACGGAGCAGATCCCGGATCGGGTGCGTCCCGGCGGGCCGCCCGGGCGGCCGACCGGCGGGCGCTAGCTTCCCGCTGCACCACCCCTGTCGCCGCGGTCGGGAGGCCTCCGTGAGCACCGGCTTCGAGATCATGCTCGTCCTGCACATCGCCACCGTGGTGGTGGCGTTCGCCCCCGCGGTCATCGGCGCGCTTCCCGGCGGTCGTGACGGCCTCACGGGCGTCCTCGGGGCCGCCGGGCGCCAGGTGTACGCACCAGCGCTCGTCCTGGCGGGGCTGTTCGGCATCGGCTGCATCGTGACCAGCGACGACGCCTTCGAGCTCAGCGACACGTGGATCTCGCTGGCCTTCGTCGTGTGGATCGCGATGAACGGCGTGTTCCACGCTTTGGTGCTAGCCGGCCAGCGCCAGGACGACCACGCCAAGGTCACCTCAGGCCACCAGATCATGACGCTGTTGCTGCTGGCCATGCTCTACCTGATGGTGTTCAAGCCCGGCGCCTGACGGCACTCCCGACCAGGCGGCCGCCCGGTAGCGTCGGGTGGGTGCACCCCATCGAGCGCCTGCGTGCCGTGGCCCGGGCCCGCGGGGTCGATCAGGCGCTGCTCGCCCGCGAGGCTGCGGCCGTGCTGGGCAGCTTCGCCGGCGACCCCCCGGGGCTGCTCACCTCGTGCCGCCGGCTGCTCGACCGGCACCCCACCGCCGGCGCCCTGTGGTGGGCCTGCGCAAGGCTGCTGGCCGCCGGCGACGTGCGGGCCGAGGCCCACGCCATCGACGACGACCTCGCCGGCGAGCCCGCGGCCAGTGCCCTCGCCCTCGACCTGCCCGATGGCGTGGTGGTGGCCGTGGTGCCCGACGTGGCCGGCGGCTCCGAGCTGCCGTACGAGCTGACCCACCGGCGCGACGACCTGGTGCTGGCCCACGACCCGGGCGCCCTGCACGTCGAGCGCGACGAACCCCGGGTGCTGCTGGTCGAGGCGGGCGCCGCCGGTCCCGATCGCTTCGTCGCGCCGGAGGGCACGGCCGACGAGATGGCCGCGGCCCGCGACGCCGGCGTGCCCGTGTGGTTGGTCGTCGACGTGGGCCGCCGCCTGGCGCCCGGGCTGTTCGACACGCTGGTCGCCCGCGCCGGCGCGGAGGGGGTCGAGGTCGTCGCCTGCACCGAGGCCGAGCGCGCCATCGAGCCCCGCCGCCTCGCCTGCCCCGTCCCGCCCGAGCTGCTCCGCCCCAAGGGCGCCTGGTGACCGGCGCTCGGCCGGCGGCCCGGCGGGCGTACGCTGCCGGGCATGGGGGATGACGTTCTCGGGGTGGCGCTCGGCGATGTCGACGTGCCGCTCTACGGCCTCTCGGCGGTCGTGTACGCGGAGCGCGGCGACGAGATCCTGCTGCTCAAGCGGGCCGGCGGCGCGCTGACGGGGCAGTGGTTCCTGCCGGGTGGCGCGGTCGAGCGGGGCGAGCTGCCGGAAGAGGGCGCGCGGCGCGAGCTCGTCGAAGAGAGCGGGCTCGACATCGAGGGCGAGCTCGAGCTCATCGGCGCCTACCCGATCTGGGTGTACAGCGGCGACTGCCTGCAGCTGTCGTACCGAGGACGGCTGCGCGACGGCGACGTGGTCGTCAGCCACGAGCACGACGGAGCCCGCTGGGTCGACCCCGTGACCATGCGCGCCGGCCTCACCGACGAGGTGATCGACGCGCTCGCCGCGGGCAACGAGCGGGTCGCCACCCTGGTGCGCCACATCCGCACCGACCTCGACCGCTACCTCGCGCGCATCGGGCGGGTCTGACGGCACACTCGCTCGGACGGCTGGGTAGCGTCTGCCGGCATGGGAGAGATCGTCGAGTTCACGAGCAACGGGGGGACGGCGCAGGGGTACCTGGCGGTGCCCCCGGGGGGCACGGGCATCCCGCTGGTCGTCATCCAGGAGTGGTGGGGCCTGGTGCCCCACATCACCGAGGTGTGCGACCGGTTCGCCGAGGAGGGGTTCGTGGCGCTGGCGCCCGACCTCTACCACGGCGAGACGACAACCGAGCCCGACGAGGCCGGCAAGCTGATGATGGCCATGAACATCGAGCAGGCCGCCAAGGACATGAGCGGCGCGGTCGACAAGGTGGCCGAGGTGGCGGGCCGAGACCGCGTGGGCGTCACCGGGTTCTGCATGGGCGGCGGGCTGGCACTGGTGCTGGCGACCAGGCGGCCCGACAAGGTGAAGGCGGTCGTGCCGTGGTACGGGCTCATCCCGTGGCCGAACGCCGAGCCCGACTGGTCGCAGCTCGACGCCAAGGTGCTCGGCCACTACGCCGGCAACGACGGCTTCTTCGACCCCGCCAAGGTGGCCGAGTTCCAGCAGACGCTCGACGACCTGGGCAAGGAGGCCGACCTGCACGTGGTCGAGGGGGCGGAGCACGCGTTCTTCAACGACACCCGGCCCGAGGTGTACGACGCCACGGCCGCGCACGAGTGCTTCGGCGAGACCGTCGAGTTCCTGCGCGAGACGCTGGGCTGAACCGGCCGCAGGGCCGGGCAGAGCCGTCGTGAGTGACGTCGTCGAGCGCTACCTCGAGCTGGGCCTGCGGCTCGGCCGTCACGTCGACGGGTTCGTCGACGCCTACTACGGGCCGCCCGACCTGGCGGCCAGGGTCGAGGCCGAGCCCGTTCGGCCGCCGGCCGAGCTGCGCGCCGACGCTGGCCGGCTGGTGGCCGATCTCGACGCGGGCGACGACGGCGCGGACGCCGGTGGCGGCCAGGCCGTCGACGCCAGCCGGCGCCGCTGGCTGCGCGCCCAGGTGGTGGGCCTGCACACCAGCGCGGCCAGGCTGGCCGGCGAGCCCATCGACTACCTCGACGAGGTGGAGCGCTGCTACGGGGCCCGGCCCGCCCTCGTGCCCGAGGACGACTTCGCGGCCGCCCACCGGGGCCTCGACGCGGTCCTGCCGGGCGAGGGCCCGCTGCGCGAGCGCCACATCGACTGGCGAGAGGCCCACGCCGTGCCCGCCGACGTGCTGGAGTCGGCGATCCGCTCGCTGGCCGACGACCTGCGCGACCGCACCCTGCGGAGCTTCGGCCTGCCCGAGGGCGAGCAGGTCGACTGGGTGTTCGAGACCGGCAAGCCGTGGTCGGGGTTCAACTACTACCTGGGTGGGCTGCGCAGCCGGGTGGCCATCAACGTCGACCTGCCGGTGCTGTCGCTGTCGCTCGGCCACCTGGTGGCCCACGAGGCCTACCCGGGCCACCACACCGAGCACACGCGCAAGGAGGTCGGCCTGGTGCGGCGCCGGCGCTGGCTGGAGGAGACGATCTTCCTCGTGGGCACGCCCCAGTGCACCCTGGCCGAGGGGCTTGCCGACCTCGGTGTCGAAGTCACGCTGGGGCGGCGCCCCGAGCCCGCGGTGGCCGAGCACCTGGCCCCGCTGGGCGTGCGCTACGACGCCGAGGTGGCCGCAGCCGTGGCCGAGGCGGGCGAGGTGCTGTCGTGGGTGCGGTCCAACGCCGCCATCATGTTGCACGAACGGGGCGTCCCCGCCGACGACGTGGTCGCCTACCTCGAGCGCTGGGCGCTGCTCCCGCGCAACCGGGCGACCAAGGCGGTGTCGTTCCTCACCGACGAGACCTGGCGCGCCTACAGCCACTGCTACACCGAGGGGCTCCGGCTGTGCCGCGGCTACGTCGGGGGCGACCCGGCCCGGTTCGAGCACCTGATCACCGAGCAGATGCTCCCGGCCGACCTGCGCTGATCCGGGCGGCGCCAGCCGTCCGGGAGGCACGGTCACCGCCCCGCGGCCGCCAACCGGGCGGAGGCGGAACGCCGGCCGCGCCGCGGCTACGTTGGGGCGAGCCGGAGAGCCTGGGGCTAGGCAGACGACGAGGCGGCACATGGGCGAGGCACTGGGGATCGATCTGCGCGTGGCGGTGTGCGCCGCGGCGCGCCGGCGGGGCGACGACGTCACGCCCTGCCAGCTGGGTGACGGCACCGCGACGGCTGCGGCGGTCGACCTCATGCCCGTCGGGGCCGGCGCGGTGGCCGATGCCGCCGGCGCGACGGGGGCGATGCTGTCGTCCGTCGCCTCGCGGGCGCTCTCCGACGAGCGGGTCGAGGCGGTGGCGCTGGCGTTCGCGGTCACACCGGACGACGGTCCCCGGTTGCTGGCCCACCAGGCGGCGGCCGCCGCGTTCGCCACGCCCGTCCTGGTGCCGCGGCCCGTGGCGATCGCCGCCTGGTTCCTGCACCACGCCCCCCGTCCCGAGGGCAGCCTCCTGGCCGTGCTCGACGTCGACGCCGGCTCGGTGAGCGTCGCGCTGGTGCGCCGGGGACGCGACGGCCTCGAGCTGGCCGGCCAGGCGGGCGCGCTGCCACCCGCAGGCGACGACGTCGACCTCGCCGCCCACCTCGACGGGGCCGTGGGCCTGCTGCTCTCGATCGTGGCGGAGGCCGGGCTCGCCCCGCTCGACCTCGACTCGGTGGTGCTGGCGGGCGAGCCGCCCTGGCTCGACCAGCTGGCCGTGCAGGTCGGCGTCGCCACCGGCGCGGCCACCGCGGTCGACCCGCAGCCAGAGCTGGCCGCCGCCCTGGGCGCAGCGCTGCTCGCGGGCGGTCCCGAGCGGCGGCGGTTCGACGCCACGGGCGTGGCGTTGCTCGGGCCCGGGCTCGTGCCCCAGACCGCTCCCACCCCGCCGGGCGGCGGGCTGGGCGACGGGGCGGGCGACGCGCTGTCGGGCGCGACCGGCGAGGCGGGCGCCGGGGTCGGCGCCCTGCTGCGGGGCCCGGGAGCAGACGGCGGGGCCGGCGGTGGGCTCGGCGATGCGACCGGCGACGCGTTCGGCGGGTCGGACTACCACGCGCTCGCCGGGCCCAAGGACGCGCCCGGCGAGGCGCTGGGGTCGTCGGCCGGCCCGTCGGGCGGCGGCGTGGCCGGCGGCGGGCTCGGCGGCGTGCTGGGTGGGCTGGCGGGCGGACGGGGCCGCTTGGCGGCTGCCGCGCTCGCGGCCGTGGTTGCCGTGATCGTCGTCGGGGCCGCGGTCGCGGGCAGCCTCGGTGGCGGCGACGACGAGGCGGCGATCGAGACCGACGACGTCGATGCGACCGAGCCCGACGACGGCCCCACCGTCGACGACGCTGACGACGACCCGTCCTCGACCACGGCGGCGACCTCCACCAGCCTGCCGGGCACGACCACCAGCCTCGTCGACGACGACGGCGACCCGTCCACGCCGCCGGTGCCGGCCGACCCGGCGACCGGCGACCCGGTGGCGCCCACCCCCGACCCGGGCGCCCCACCCTCGACGCCCGGCACGACGGCTGCGCCCGGCACCACGGCACCGACGACGGCCCCGCGCGACACCACCCCGCCCACGATCGACCGGCTGGGCCGCAGCCCGCTGCAGCTCACCGTGGACAACGGCTCCGAGTTCTGCGAGTACCCCAAGACCGCCCAGGGCATCGCGGCGGTCAGCGACGCCTCGGGCATCAGGAGCGTGACCCTGAGCTTCAGTGGCAACGGGTACAGCGGCGGGGGATCGATGTCGCTCTCGGGCGGCTCGTGGACGGGCACGATCGGCCCGTTCCCGCAGAACCAGCTCGGCGTCGGCGCCGCGACCACCATCACGTGGTCGGTCACCGCCGTCGACAACGCCGGCAACAAGCACACCGTCAGCGGCCCGACCCTCACTCTCTACGGCTGCTGACCCGCGCCTAGGGTTGGCGCATGCGTTCGCCGAAGGACTTCTTCCGCCCGCTGGCCGTCGGTGCACCCGCCCCGGTGCGCGAGATCCCGTTCCCGCCGTCGCGGATGATCCACTTCTTCCCGGCCTCCAACGCCAAGATGGTGGCCAAGGCGCCGGACCTGGCCACGAAGGTCGACATCCTGCTCGCCAACCTCGAGGACGGCGTGCCGGCCGGCGACAAGCAGGCCGCGCGGGCCGGCCTGCTCGACGTGGGCAGGGCGTGGGACGCCGGCTGCGGCTCCCAGCTGTGGACACGTGTCAACAGCCTCGACTCGCCGTGGGCGCTCGACGACCTGACGGCGGCCGTCACCGAGATCGGCGAAAAGCTCGACGTGATCATGATCCCCAAGGTCGAGGGGCCCGAGGACATCCACTACGTCGACCGGTTGATCGCCCAGCTCGAGGCCCGGGCGGGCCTCGGCCGGCCGCTGCTCGTGCACGCCATCCTCGAGACGCCCCGGGGCGTCGCCAACGTCGAGGAGATCTGCGCCGCCAGCCCCCGCATGCAGGGCCTGTCGCTCGGCCCTGCCGACCTGGCCGCCAGCCGCCGCATGAAGACCACCCGCGTGGGCGGCGGCCACCCCGGCTACCTGGTGCGCCAGGACCCGCCTGACGGCGACATCGAGGCCGACCGCACCTCGTACCAGCAGGACCTGTGGCACTACACCATCGCCCGCATGGTCGACGCCTGCGCTGCGAACGGCATCCTGCCCTTCTACGGCCCCTTCGGCGACATCAAGGACGTGGTCGCCTGCGAGGACCAGTTCCGCAACGCCTTCCTGCTCGGCTGCGTGGGCGCCTGGAGCCTGCACCCGGTGCAGATCGACATCGCCCGGCGGGTGTTCTCGCCCTCCCCCGCGGACGTGACGCACGCCCGCCGGGTGATCGCGGCCATGGGCGACGGCACCGGCGCGGTGATGCTCGACGGAAGGATGGAGGACGACGCCTCGGTCAAGCAGTGCCGGGTCATGGTCGAGCTGGCCGAGGCGCTGGCCGCCAAGGACCCCGAGCTGGCCAAGGCCTACGCGGACGAGTCCGGCGATGTCTGACGCGCGACGTCCCCGCCGCTCGGTGCTCTACATGCCGGGCGCCAACGAGCGGGCGCTGACCAAGGCCGAGGGCCTGCCCGCCGATGCCCTCATCCTCGACCTCGAGGACGCCGTCGCCCCCGACGCCAAGGCCGAGGCCCGCGACCGGGTGTGCGAGGCCGCGGCGTCAGACCGCTACGGCCGCCGCGAGGTGACGATCAGGGTCAACGGCGCGGGCACGCCGTGGCACGACGACGACCTGCGGGCCGTGGCCGCGGCCGCGCCCGCCGCGGTGGTGGTGCCCAAGGTCGACTCGGCCGACGCGGTGCACCGGGTCGAGAAGGCGCTCGATGCGGGCGGGGCGCCCGACCACACCGCCGTCTGGGCGATGCTCGAGACCCCGGTCGCCATGCTCCACGCCGAGGAGGTGGCGCGGGCGTCCGAGCGGCTCGCCGTGCTGGTCATGGGCACCAACGATCTGGCGAAGGAGCTGCAGGCCGAGCACGTGCCCGGCCGCCAACCCCTGCTCGCCGGGCTGGGCCTGGCGCTGCTGGCGGCGCGGGCCACGGGCAAGGTGATCCTCGACGGGGTCTACAACGACATCAAGGACGCGGCCGGGTTCGAGGCCGAGTGCGTGCAGGGGCGGCAGATGGGCTTCGACGGCAAGACCCTCATCCACCCCAGCCAGCTCGAGCCGTGCAACCGGGTGTTCGCGCCCACCGACGACGAGGTCGATCGGGCCCGCCGCATCATCGAGGCGTTCGAGCAGGCCGAGGCCGAGGGCCGGGGCGTGGTCACCGTCGAAGGTCGCATGGTCGAGAACCTGCACGTCGAGCAGGCCCGCCGCACGCTGGCGCTCGCCGCTGCCATCGAGGCCGTCGAGTCGGGCTGACCCCGACCTGACCGAGCCGCGAGGCGCGAGCTCGCGGTCGCCCGGCCCGACGCAATGACCGGCGGCCACTGGCGGGCGCCTGGTCCGGCGCCGCGAGGCAATGACTGGCGGCGGCTGGCGGCGGCTGGCCCCATGACGCGAGGCATTGACTGTCGGCGGCTGGTCCGGTGAGCCGAGGCAACGTCTGGCGGCCACTGGTGGCGGCTGGCTCGGCGCCGCGAGGCAATGACTGGCGATCGCGGGGGCCCGAGGCAATCGCTTGCGGCCCCCGGCAGCTATCGCCTCGGCCGTCCGGGAGCGCGAGTCCTTGCCTCGCGAGTCATTGCCTCGCGACCGCACGAGCTTGCTATCGCACGAGGCACGAGGTGCGGGTGGAGTCAGTCGGGTCAGGGGGGCGTGGCGGCGGTGCCGGCGGCGTCGGCGGTCAGGTTCCAGATGGTGGGCTCGCCGTCGGCGGCGATGGCGTCCCAGCGCTGCTTGGCGTGCTCGACGGTGGTGGGGTGGGTGAAGATCCAGAACCGGCCGGTGCGGATGCCGTCGACCACCATGCCGGCCACCTCGGCCGGGTCGAGGCCGCCCTCGACCAGGTTCTGCACCATGTCGCCCAGCGACGGCGGGGGAGTGGCCGCGTCGCCGTCGGTCTCGTCGCCCGCGTCGCCCGCCGGCGCCTCGACGGGTTGGCCCATGAGGTCGGTCGCCGCCACGTCGTCGGGCCGGTTGCGCTCGGAGTCGGCGATGCGGGTGCGCACCCACTCGGGGCACAGCACCGACACGCCCACGCCGGCGCCGACGAACCGCAGCTCGAAGAACAGCGACTCGGACATGGCCACCACCCCGTGCTTGGTGGCGTAGTACGGCGCCATGCCCGGGCCGGTCATGATGCCGGCGGCCGAGGCGGTGTTGACGACGTGGCCCTCGCCCTGCTCGATCATGCGGGGCACGAACGCCCGGACGCCGTGCGCGACGGCCAGCAGGTTGACGTCGACGATCCAGCGCCAGCGGTCGGCGGGGATGGTCCAGCTCAGCCCGCCCACGCCCACGCCCGCGTTGTTGCACAGCACGTGGACGGCGCCGAAGCGCTCGAAGGCGGCGTCGGCCAGCGCGTCGACCGCCCGCTCGTCGCGCACGTCGGTGGGCACGGCCAGCACGTCGTCGGCGCCGTGCTGTGCGGCCAGCGCCTCGGCCGCCGCGTCGAGCGCGTCGCGCTCGACGTCGGCCAGCACCACCCGCATGCCCTCGCCTGCGAACCGCTGCGCCAGCCCCAGGCCGATGCCCGACGCCGCGCCCGTGACCACCGCGACCTTGCCCGTGAAGTCGTCCATCGGCGGTGACGCTAGGCGTCCGCATGGCCGGTGACACAACCGTCACCCAAGACGTATCGTCCGCCCATGGGACGATTCACGAGGCACGAGCTGGAGGAGGCGTTCGCCGCCTTCCAGCGGGCGGCGGCCACGGCGGGGGCGACGGGCGACTGGAGCGCGTGGGCCGACCAGTTCACCGAGGACGCCACCTACGTCGAGCACCACTACGGCCGGTTCGAGGGGCGCGAGGCGATCAGGGCGTGGATCACCGAGACGATGGCGTTGTTCCCCGGCGACCACATGCCCGAGTTCCCGGTCGACTGGTACGTCGTCGACGAGGCGCGCGGCTGGATCGTGTGCCAGCTCGAGAACCGCATGGCCGACCCCGGCGACGGCAGCGTGCACCAGGCGTCGAACATCACGATCCTGCACTACGCCGGCGACGGGCAGTGGTCCTACGAGGAGGACGTGTACAACCCCGCGCACTTCGCCACGATGCTGTCGAGCTGGCGGCGGCGGGTGGACGAGCTGGCCGCCGCCGACCGCTGAGGGGCTACCCCGCGGCCTGCTCGACCAGGCGGCGGGCGATGACCTTGAGGCACAGGGTCTCGTCCGCGCCCTCGAAGATCGACAGCACGCGGGCGTCGACGAAGTAGCGGCTGACCGCGTACTCCTCCGCGTAGCCGTAGCCGCCGTGGATCTGCATGGCCTCGCGGGTGACCCACTCGGCGGCCTTGCACACGTACGCCTTCACCATCGCCGCCTCCATCGAGCCCTCGCCCTTGGCCATCATGCGGGCCACGGCGTAGCTGAACTGGCGGGCGGCCTGGATGGTCACCGCCATGCGGGCCAGCTTGGCCTTGGTGAGCTGGTAGTCGCCGACCGGGCGGCCGAACACCGAGCGGTCGAGCGCGTACCGGCGGGCGTCCTCGTAGGCGGCCTGCATCACGCCGATGGCCCGGGCAGCCGTCTGCAGCCGGCCGTTCTCGAAGCCGGCCATCTGCAGATAGAAGCCTCGTCCCAGGCCGTCGTCGCCCCCGACCAGGTTGGCGCCGGCCACGAACCAGTCGTCGAAGGCGATCTCGTAGGAGTGCATGCCCCGGTAGCCGATGGTGTCGATGGGTCGGCCCTCCATCCGGCCGCCGCCCGGGGCGCCGCCATCCGCCCCCGCGTCCTGGGTGAGCTCGAAGCCGTGCCCCTCCGACACCGGCTTGGGCACCACGAACATCGACAGCCCACGGTGGGCCTTCGACCGGTCGGGGTCGGTGCGGGCCAGGAGCATCAGCACGGTGGCCCGGGCGCCGAAGGTGCACCACGTCTTGACGCCGCTGACCAGCCAACCGCCCTCGGTGGGGGTGGCGGTGACCTTGATGCCGGCCACGTCGGAGCCGTGGTCCGGCTCGGTGACCGCGACCGCGGCCATGTCCTCGGCGCTGGCGAGGCGGTGCAGCCACTGCTGCTTCTGCTCCTCGGTGCCGCCCTTCACCAGCGCCCGGGTCAGGATCTCGGGGCGGGTGATCAGCGAGCCGCCCACGCCCAACGAGGCCCGCGACAGCTCCTCGGTGGCCACCACCATGCCCATGTAGTCGCTCTCGCCGCCGGCCGCGAAGCCGCCGTACTCCTCGGGCACCGACAGGCCGAAGGCGCCGATCTCGGCGAGCCCGGCGATGATCTCCTCGGGGATGTCCGCGTTGTGGCGGTGGATGTGCTCGGCGACGGGGCGGATCTTGTCGTCGGCGAAGCGGCGGAAGGCGTCCTGCACCATCTCGAAGTCGTCGTCGAGGTGGCGGGGCCCCGGCCCGTCGATCGACGCCAGGAACGCGGGGTCGCGGTAGGCGGCCACCACGCCGTGGGCGCCGTCGAGCGCCCCGGGCTCGACGCCCCAGGCCGCCTCGCGACCGAACAGCCTGGCCGCCACGTCGGCCACCGCTTCGGCCGCGAAGGCGCAGGTGATGCGGGCCTCGTCGCCGCCCTTGGTCCCGTAGTCGAGCAGCGTGCGGGCGGTCTCGACCGCGGCGGCGGCATGTGCCAGGTCGTAGGCCACTACCTGGTCGTCGTCCACCGACCCGGTGGCGGCGACGTGGGCCAGGCCCCGGTGCACGACGTCACGGGCGAGGTCGACGGCGGACGCGGCGGCGCTCAGGTCGGGAGCCGGGAGGTCGGGCGCGCTCATGGCGCCAGAAGTTAGACGGGCGCTCAGGCGGTGGCGAAGTCGCCGCCAGGCGTGGGCGGGCCGGGCCTACGGGTCGACGTACTCGTCGGTGATGTCGACCGACTCGGCGGGGATCTCGATCTCGATGGACCGGTCGCCGTAGTCGAGGAAGTCCATCGCCATGCGCATGGTCGGGACGAAGGGCGGCGGATCGGGCTCGTCGATGGCCTCGCCGACCTCGCTCATCATGGCGCCGACCTCGAGCTCGAACACGAACTGCCGGACGAGCCCCGCCTCGTCGACCCAGACCTCGAGCGGGACCTCGGTGGCGAACATCGCCTCGAACATGGCGTCCAGATCGGCGTCGTCGACGGGCGGACCCAGGTCGTCGGGCATCGACTCGCGCAGCTGCTCGGCGATCTCGTCCTCGGAGACGTCCCCGCCGCCGGTGACGAGCTCGCCGTAGGTGATGGTGGCGCCGATGCCCTCGACCGCCACGCCCTGGATGCGGTTGCCGCCCAGCTCGCGGGGATCGTCGGCCGCGGCGACGAGGTCGAGCATGGCGGTCGGGTCGGCGTTCTGGCCGCCGGTCACGTCCAGCGTGCCGAGGTCGCCCGCCACCGCGTCGAGGTCGACCCGCCCCCACGTGTCGCCGTCGAGCTCGGCGAGGATGGGCGGGAACGTGACCTCCCCGGTCAGTCGTCCGTCCGCCTCCTCGAGGCTCGTGTCGCGCAGCGCCGCCAGGACCGGCGCCCGGATGTACATGCTCTGCCCGTCGCTCACCATCTCCATCATCGGCTCGCCGGAGACGAGCTCGGGGGGCACGTCACCGTTCTCGCCGAGCGTCTCGAACATCGGGCCCATGTCCATCGCCATCGACATGCGCTCGCCCTCGACCTCGCCCGTGATCGACATCACGGGCACCAGGCTGGCGGCCCCGCCGGTGCCCATTGTGAGCCTGCCCTCGTAGCGGTAGGGCTCGGCGCCCGATCGCTCGGACACCGCGGCGAGGAACTCGCTCGACGCCTCGACGCGTGGGCCGGTGGCGGCGACCACGTCGGGGCCGGCCTCCCGGGCACAGCCGGCGCCCGCGGCGATCAGGACCGAGGCGGTCCCGAGAGCCGACAGGTACGTCACCGCGTTCGCCCGCACGGCCGACAGCGTACGGGAGGGGCCGTGGGCACGGGCATCGCCGCCCCCCGGTCTGGTCCGCGGCCGGGCGGCTTCGTAGCGTGTCGGGCATGGCAACGATCGACCGCCCGTTCGGCCGCCACCTCGAGGACTTCGAGGTGGGTGACGTGTACCGGCACTGGCCGGGCAAGACCATCACCGAGTACGACGACCACCTGTTCTGCATGATCACCATGAACCACCACCCGCTGCACACCAACACGTGGTTCGCCGAGAACGAGAGCGTGCAGAAGCAGAACGTGGTGGTCGGCAACCTCGTGTACTCGCTGGTGCTCGGCATGTCGGTGCCCGACGTCAGCGGGGCGGCGGTGGCCAACCTGGAGATCGAGTCGCTCAAGCACCCGAGGCCCACCTTCCACGGCGACACCATCTACGCCGTCACCAAGGTGCTGGCCAAGAAGGAGACCTCCGACGGCAAGCGGGGCATCGTCACCGTCGAGACCAAGGGCATCAACCAGCGCGAGGAGGAGGTCTGCTACTTCAAGCGCTCGCTCATGGTGTGGAAGCGCGAGCACGCCCCCACCCGCCGCTATCCCTACGGCGACGAGGTCTTCGCCGACGGCTGACGGGCGCCCTGGCGCCACTTGTCTGCAACTTGTATCATTCGGGCGACGAGGAGGCTCGGATGGCAGAGCAGATACGGGACGCAGCCCGCGGTTTCGCAGACAACGCCGCCGCCTACGAGGCGGCGCGCCCCTCGTACCCGGCCGAGGCGATCGCGCACATCGTCGGCCACGGACAGATCGGCCCGGGCAGGCGGGTGCTCGACCTCGCCGCCGGCACCGGCAAGCTCACCCGCCTGCTGGCGCCCAGCGGCGCCGACGTCGTGGCCGTCGAGCCCATCGCCGCCATGCGCGAGCGGCTGGCGGCGCTGCTCCCCGGCGTCGAGGTGCACGACGGCACGGCCGAGGACCTGCCGCTCGCCGACCGCTCGGTCGACGCCGTGACCGTGGCCCAGGCGTTCCACTGGTTCGACCCCGCCCTGGCGCTGGCCGAGGTGCGGCGGGTGCTGCACCCCGGCGGCCACCTCTTCCTCGTGTGGAACACGCGGGATCGACGTCACGACTGGGTGCGCGCGTTCGGCGACCTGCTCGTCGACGGCCCCCACCTCGAACGGCCCTACGACAGCTACTACGACGTCGACTACGCGGCCGTCGTGGCCGAGGCGGGCGGCTTCACACCCGTCGAGGTGTGGTCGCACGACTGGGACCAGCCCTGCGACCCCGATCTGCTGGTGGCCCGCGCCGAGTCGGTCAGCGTCGTGGGCGCGCTGCCGCCGGCCGACAAGCAGCGGGTGCTCGACCGCGTCCGCAACCTGGCCGCCACCCATCCCGACCTCGCCGGCCGCGATCGCTTCCCGTTCCCGTACACGACCCGCGTGTTCCGCTGCCGCGTGCGGTGACAGCCTGGTCGGCATGACCGAGGGGCGGCCGACTGCCGGGGGACGGGCCGCGGCCGTGCTGGCGTGGGGCGACGCCCACCTGCGGGCGCTGCCATGGCGCGCGACGCGCGACCCGTGGGCGGTGCTGGTGTCGGAGGTGATGGCGCAGCAGACGGGCGTCGACCGGGTGGTCGGCTACTACCACGCCTTCCTCGGCCGGTTCCCCACGGCTGCGGCCTGCGCTGCCGCCCCGGCCGGCGAGGTGGTGCGATCGTGGGCCGGGCTCGGCTACAACCGCCGTGCCGTCAACCTGCACCGCTGTGCCCGCGCGGTCGTGGCGCGGCACGGCGGCGACCTGCCCGCCGACCTGGGCGCGCTGCTGGCGCTGCCCGGGATCGGGCCCTACACGGCCCGCGCCGTGCTGGCGTTCGCCTTCGAGCGGCCGGTGGGTGTGGTCGACACCAACGTCGGTCGGGTGCTGGCCCGGTGGGAGGGGCGGTCGCTGCGCCCGGCCGAGGCCCAGGCGCTGGCCGACGGGCTGGTGCCCCCGTCCGGCCCGCGGTCGTGGGCCTGGAACCAGGCGCTCATGGAGCTGGGCGGCACCGTCTGCCGGCGCCGCCGCCCCCGCTGCGCCGAGTGCCCCGCGCGGGCCGGGTGCGGCTGGGCGGCGGCCGGCCTGGCGGCACCGGACCCGGCCGACGGCTCGGCGGGGGTGAGCACGGGCCAGCCCCGGTTCGAGGGCTCCGACCGCCAGGGCCGCGGCCGCCTGGTCGAAGCGCTGTGCCGGGGGCCCGTGCCGCTGGCGGAGGTGGCGGCGGTGATGGGCTGGCCCGGCGACCCGAGCCGCGCCGACCGCGTCGCCGTCGGCTTGCTCGACGACGGTCTGGCCGTGAAGGACGGCGCCCGCCTGCGCCTGCCGTGACCGCGCCGGGGGGCGCCGGTTCCTAGGCTGTCGCGCCATGGCACGCCTGCGCTCCGTCCTCGACAAGCTCCGCCCGACACGCCGCGGCCGGCCGGACGAGCGCGAGGTGGTCTACGCGCCCGAGCGCGACGGCGCCCCCGACCCCGGCGAGGTGGTGTGGGCCTGGGTGCCCTTCGAGGACGACCCCAGCCAGGGCAAGGACCGTCCCGTGCTGGTCATCGGCTACGGCCCCGGCCGCCGTGCGGGCGAGGGCGAGCGGCTGCTGGCGGTGCCGCTCAGCAGCCAGGACCCGTCCGCCAAGCGCGATGCCCACGAGTGGGTCGAGGTGGGCACCGGGGGTTGGGACCGCGACCGGCGGGTCAGCTTCGCCAACGCCGACCGCGTGCTGCGCTACGACCCGGGCGCCGTGCGCCGCGAGGGGGCCGCGCTGCCGCGGGCGCGCTTCGACGCGGTGGTGGCCAAGGTCCGTGCGCTCGGCCGCCTCGGCTGACGCGGCGCGGTCCGCGCCGGCAGTCAGCCCTCGGTAAGGAAGTCGAGCACCAGCCGGTTGACCGCCTCGGGCTGCTCGAGGTGCAGGAAGTGCCCGGCGTCGTCGACCAGCGACACCCGCGAGCCGGGATGCGTGAGCGCCGAGCCGGCCTGGCCCGCCAGGTCGGCGCCCATGCAGCCGTCGGTGCGCCCGTGCAGGTAGAGCGTGGGCAGCGGAGGAGCACCGTTGGCCGCGTTCTGCAGCGCCACCACCTCGGGACGGTCGTCGAGCCCCACGCCGCCGAGCGTCGCCCGGTAGTAGCCGATGGCCGCGGCCAGGTTGGCGGGGCCGCGCAGCGCGTCCTTGGCGTGCGCCACGTCCTCGGCGGCGTCGTACCCCGGCGACCAGTCGGCCCACAGCCGGTCGATGAAGGCGAGGTCGTCCATCGGCACCGCCATGTCGGCCAGCGGGTGCTGGAAGAAGAACATGTACCACGAGCGTCGGAGCTGATCGTAGGAGAGGAAGGCGGTGGCGATGGTCGCCGGCGGCGGGACGGCCATGGTCACAAGACGCCGCCAGGGCGTCGACGGCTCGTGGACGGCGGAGTACGCGGCCAGCGCCCCCCAGTCGTGGCCGATCAGCACGGCGTCGCCGCCGGCGCCCAGGGCGCCGTGCAGCGCGCAGGCGTCGAGGCCCAGCACCGCTGCTTGGTAGTGGCCGTCGTCGGGTACGGTCGTCGGCGCATACCCTCGCAGCCACGGGGCCACGGCCTTGTAGCCCGCCGCCGCCAGAGAGGGCAGGAGATGCCGCCACGTCCACGCGGAATCGGGGAAGCCGTGCAGGCACAGGGCCAGCGGCGCGCTCTCATCGCCGGCGGCGAGGTAGCCGAAGCTCAGGCCGTTGGCGTCGACGCTGCCCTGGGTGATCGTTCCTTCCCGAGCTGTGGTCATGGCCGGCGACCGTAACCGAGCGGGGCGGCGCGGCCCCGACCGGACGCCCCCGGTGATTGTGGTCACACCCAGCGCCCCGGCGGGCGGTTGTTGGATAACGTCGCCCGAGCGCTCGTGGCGCACAGAGGGGAAGCCTTGCTGAACGTCTCCTTCTTCGGTGTCCGGGGCTCGACCCCCTGTCCGTGCGACGAGAACCGCCGCTACGGCGGCAACACGTCCTGCGTCCAGCTCGATGCGCCCGGGCACGACCCGATCGTGCTCGACCTCGGCACCGGCCTGCGCCAGCTCGGCCGCGACCTTCCCTCCGACGGGTCGTTCCGGGGCTCGGCGCTGGTCACCCACATGCACTGGGACCACGTGCAGGGGCTGCCGTTCTTCGCGCCCATCCTGGTGCCGGGCGCCCAGCTCGACGTGTACGGCCCCCCGCAGGAGGCCGGCTCGCTCGACGAGGCGTTCCGCCAGTTCGTGCGGCCGCCGTTCTTCCCGGTCACGGTCGAGGAGCTGTACGGGCAGATCACCTTCCACGATGTGGCCGACTGCGACCTCGAGATCGACGGTGCCAAGGTGCGGGTGCGGCCCGTGCCGCACGTGGGGACGAACAACGGCTACCGCGTCGAGGTCGGGGGTGCCACGGTGGCCTACGTGGCCGACCACCAGATGCCGCACGACGGCAGCTTCGCGGTCAGCGACGCGGTGCTCGAGCTGTGCGACGGCGCCGACCTGGTCATCCACGACGCGCAGTACACCGACGACGAGTTCGCCCAGAAGTACCACTGGGGTCACTGCACGGTCGACTACGCGGTGTTCGTAGCCCACGAGGCCGGGGCGAAGCGCCTGGCCCTGTTCCACCACGACCCGGCCCGCGACGACGACGGCGTCGACACGCTGCTGGCGCACGCCCGCGACCGGGCCGAGACCACCGGGCTGTCCGAGGTCCTGGCCGCGTACGAGGGGCTCACGGTCAGCTTCGGCGGGTGACGGCGGCCGCCCGCTGCCGCGGGCGCGCGGCGGCTCCGAGATCTGACGGCGCGTCACCTTGGCTAGGGTGCCCGGGGTGAGCGCCGATCCGTCCGCCTCCCCGGCCAGCCTCCCGGGCACCGACAGCGCCCGGTTCCGGCAGGTGCTCGGCCACTTCGCGTCCGGCGTCACGGTCATCACCGCGGCCGGGGCGGAGGGACCCGTCGGCATGTGCGTGGGCTCGTTCTCGTCGGTGTCGCTCGAACCGCCGCTCGTGCAGTTCTGCGCCGGTGACCAGTCGTCGAGCTGGCCCAGGATCGAGGCGGCCGGCCACTACTGCGTCAACGTCCTGGGTGACGACCAGGAGGGCGTGGCCCGGGTGTTCGCCGGCAAGGGCGAGGACAAGTTCTCGGGCATCGGCTGGCGGCCCTCGGCGGCCACCGGCGCGCCGGTGCTCAACGACGTGCTGGCCTGGATCGACTGCCGCATCGAGACGGTGCACCCCGCGGGCGACCACTGGATCGTGGTCGGCCGCGTGCTCGACCTCGAGATCGGCCACGAGGGCGGCCCGCTGGTGTTCTTCCGGGGCGGCTTCGGCCGCTACACCCCCTGATCCGCCCGTGCCCGTCTACGCGCTCGGCGAGATCGAGCCGACCATCGACCCCACCGCCTACGTGCACCCCGACGCGGTGATCATCGGCAACGTGACGCTCGGGCCCGAGTCGTCGGTGTGGCCGGGCGCGGTGCTACGGGGCGACGGGGCGGCCATCACGATCGGCGCTCGCAGCTCGATCCAGGACGGCTCGGTGCTGCACGTCACCCTCGCGCATCCCACGAAGGTGGGGGCCGAGTGCGTGATCGGCCACCTGGTCCACCTGGAGGGCTGCACCATCGAGGACGGCGCACTGGTGGGCTCCGGTGCCGTCGTGCTGCACGACGCCGTGGTGCGCACCGGTGCCCTGGTGGGGGCGGGTGCGGTGGTGTCCGGCGGGGTCGAGGTTCCGGCCCGCGCCATGGCGCTGGGCATCCCGGCCACGATCCGGCCGAACGCCGTGGACCCCGACCGCATGATCCGCCCGGGCATGCTCAGCTACGTCGAGCGCGGCGCCCACTACCGCAAGCTGCTCCGCCGCCTCGACTGACGAATCCCCACGGGTCGGTCGCTCCCGTCGTGGCAGGGTGAGGGATGGAGCTGCGACGGGTGTGCGTCTTCTGCGGGTCGAGCCTCGGGGCCCGGCCCGACTACGCCGAGGCCGCCCGGGTGCTCGGCGGCGAGCTGGCCGAGCGGGCCATCGGGCTGGTGTACGGCGGTGCGCACGTGGGCCTGATGGGAGCCGTGGCCGACGCGTGCCGGCGGGCCGGAGGCGAGGTCATCGGTGTCATCCCGGGGTCGCTGGTCGAGGCCGAGGTGGCCCACACCGGCCTCGACGACCTCCGGATCGTGTCGACGATGCACGAGCGCAAGGCCGTCATGGCGGAGCTGTCCGACGGGTTCGTGGCGCTGCCCGGCGGCTTCGGCACCCTGGAGGAGTTCTGCGAGGTGCTCACCTGGAGCCAGCTCGGGTTGCACTCGCCGCCCAAGCCCTGCGGCCTGGTCGACGTGGCCGGCTTCTTCGGGCCGCTCATCGCGCTGTTCGACAGCGCCGTCGACCAGGGCTTCCTCCGGCCCGAGAACCGCCGGCTGGTGCTGGCGGCCGCCGACCCGCGCACCATGCTCGACGCGCTCGCCGGCTGGCAGGCGCCGCCTCCGATCCGGAAGTGGGTTGAGTAGATCGGATGAGGTTCCGCCGAGTCGCCGGCCGTGCCGTGGGTGCCCGCACCCTCGCGCTGGTGGCCGCGGGCGGGGTGCTCATCGGCGTGGGTGCGGCGGCGATGATCTCCGCCCGCCTGGGGGTGACGCCCTGGGACGTGCTCACGACGGCCGTGTCCGATCGTGCCGGGGTGTCGGTGGGCGCCGCCGGTGCGGCCCTCAGCGTGGCCGTATACCTGCTGTGCGCCCCGTTCGGGCGGCTGCCCGGCTGGGGCAACGCGGTGCTGCTGGTGACGGTGAGCGGGGCGGTCGACGCGGGGCTGGCGGTGCTCGGCGAGCCGGGCCCGACGGCCGGTCGCGTGCTGCTGTACGGCGTCGGCGTGCCGGTCGTGTGCCTGGGGGTGGCGCTGATCGTGCGGGCCGACATCGGCGTCGGGCCGCTGGAGATGGTGATGCTGGTGGCCACGGACCGCTCGGTCCCGCTGGTTCGGGCGCGGGTGGCAATCGAGGCGACCACGCTGAGTGTCGGCTGGGCGCTCGGCGGCGCGCTGGGCCTGGGCACGGCCGGCTTCGCTCTGGCGGCGGGACCGCTCATCGCGGGGTCGCTGCGGCTGCTCGACACCGCTGGGGGCGGGCCGGCCGCGCGTCGGCGCTCAGGCGCCCGAGGCCAGGAACTCGAGGCCGGCGACGGGCAGGTTGCGCAGCACGGCGAAGCCGGCGGCGACCGCGGCCGCGGCCACGAGCGACCACCGGGGTAGGCGCACCCGGGGCACCGGCCGCCCGGTCAGGGGCAGCAACCACAGGGCGAGCGCCGCCGCGGGCAGGGCGAGCAGCAGGGGCAGCAGCAGGTTGTGGTCGAGCGCTCCGACGATGTCGCCGTTGAGCAGGTCGTGGGTGCCGCGCAGCCCCCCGCACGCCGGGCAGTCGATGCCGAACAGCGCCTGGCTGGGGCAGGGCGGGTAGGCACCGCCCGAGGCGGGGTCGACCAGGCCGAGGTAGGCGGTGGCACCGGCGAGCCCGGCCAGCCCGGCGAGGCGGCCCCACCACTGCCGGGCGGAGCGGGGGGACGTGGCCGGCGGGGCGGGCGGCGCAGCGGGGACGCCCCGGTCGGCAGCGGCGGTGCCGGCGGTGACCAGCCCGGCTGTGCCGACGCCCGCCGTGCCGGAGCCGGCGGGGACGTCGGGCGGGCCGCCTGGGGCGCCGATGGCGGGGTCCATCGGCGCCCAAAGTAGCGTCGCCGGTCATGGACCTGGGACCGGTCGGCATCTGGACGGGCCAGCTCGACCTCCAGCCCGCGGCGCGGGCGCGCGAGGTGGCGGCCGAGATCGAGGAGTTGGGCTACGGCGCGCTGTGGGTGCCCGAGGCTGTGGGTCGCGAGGCCGTCACGCATGCCGGCGTGCTGCTCGACGCGACGACCCGGCTGGTGGTCGCCACCGGCGTGGCCAACATCTTCAACCGCACCCCGGTGGCCGCCGCCCATGCGCAGCGGCTGCTGGCCGACGACTCGGGCGGCCGCTTCCTGCTGGGCCTGGGCGTGAGCCACGGCCCGATGGTCGAGGGCATGCTCGGGCAGAGCTGGGACAAGCCGCTCGCCCGCATGCGCGACTACCTGACCGCCCTCGACTCGGTCTTCACGGTGTCGCCGGCGCCGGCCGACGCCCCGCCCCGGGTCATCGCCGCGCTGGGGCCCAGGATGCTCGCGCTGGCGGCGGAGCTCGCCTGGGGCGCCCTCACCTACTTCGTGCCGGTCGACCACACGCCGTTCGCCCGCGAGCACCTGGGGTCGGGGCCGCAGCTGATGGTCGAGCAGGCGGCGGTGCTGGCGACCGACGCCGAGGTCGCCCGTGACGCGGCTCGCAAGCACATGCGCATCTACCTGACCCTGCCCAACTACGTGAACAACCTGCGCCGGCTGGGCTGGGGCGACGACGACCTCGCCGACGGCGGCAGCGACGCGCTGGTCGACGCCCTGGTGGCCTGGGGCGAGCCCGACGCCATCGCCGAGCGGGTGGCCGCCCACCGCGCGGCCGGCGCCGACCACGTGTGCATCCAGGTGGTCGACGCCGACGTGACAGCACTGCCGCTGGACGCCTGGCGGGAGCTGGCCCCGGTCGTGCTCGCGACCTGACAGGCGCCCGCGCCGGGTGAGGGCGCCGCCGCCCCGGGCTGACGGAGGCGGTGCCATCGCCCCGGTGCGTACGTGTTCCGCCACGCCCCGAGCTACTCGGGCGCCGACGGGCGCCGACCCGACTGGCGAACGACGCCGCGGAAGTCGTGTGGGGATGCCCAGGTCGACCGGCTAAACTTGACCCGCGGGTCAAGTTTTCCGCGGGCCAGCGGGCCGCAGATGAGGGGAGGCTCATGCCGGAGAGCAGCGGGGGGCGCAGAGGGTTGGCGCTGATTCTCCGCGAGACCGGCCGGCGGCGGTGGGGCATCACCATCGGCGTCCTGGTCGGCCTGGCGTGGACGGCGGCCAAGGTCAGCACGGGCGTGCTGGTCCAGCAGGCCATCGACCAGGGCATCGAGCCGGACGACATGGGCGCCCTGCGGCGCTGGTCCCTCGCCCTCGGGCTGGTGGCCGTGGCCTCGGCGGTGTTCACCGGCATGCGGCGCTACTACGCGTTCCGCGAGGCCCGGGCGGTCGAGGCCAACCTGCGTGACCGCCTGTTCGCCCACATGCAGCGGCTGCACTTCGGCTACCACGACGAGGTACAGACCGGGCAGCTCATGAGCCGGGCCAACACCGACCTCCAGCAGATCCAGGCCCTGGTGGTGATGATCCCGCTCACCATCAGCAACGGCGTCACCGTGCTGGCGGTCACCGCCATCCTCGCCGCGATCGACCCGCTGCTCACGCTGCTGGCCCTCGGCTCGCTGCCGTTCCTCAACGTGATGGCCACCCGCTTCTCACGCCGGCTGCACCCGCACGTCATGGGCATCCAGCGCGAGTCGGCCGAGCTCGCGGCGGTGGTCGAGGAGTCGGTGGCCGGCGTGCGGGTGGTCAAGGGCCTGGGTGCCGAGGAGGTCCAATCGGGGCGCCTGGCGAACGAGGCCGACGACGTCTACCGCGAGTCGATGGCGGCCGCGATGACCCGGGCCCGCTTCGTCCCCGGCCTCGAGCTGCTGCCCAACATCGGGCTCATCGCCGTGCTGGGCTACGGCGGGCACCAGGTGCTGGACGGCAACCTCTCGCTGGGTGCGCTCGTGGCCTTCAACGTCTACATCGGCATGCTGGTGGTGCCGCTCCGGATGCTCGGCATGATCGTCGCCCAGGCGCAGCGGGCCATCGCCTCGGGCGAGCGGGTCGACGAGGTCCTCACCACCGAGCCCGAGATCGCCGACGCCGGCCACCCCAGGGCGCTGCCTGCGGGCGGTGGCGAGGTGCGCTTCGAGGGCGTCCGCTTCGGCTACGGGCGGCCCGAGCCGGTGCTCGACGGCGTGAACCTCAGGGTCGCGGCGGGCGAGTCGGTGGCGCTCGTGGGCCCCACCGGGTCGGGCAAGACCACCGTGGCCCGGCTGATCCCCCGCTTCTACGACGTCGAGGCCGGCGGCATCAGCATCGACGGCGTCGACGTGCGCGACCTGCTGCTGCGCGACCTGCGCCGGTCGGTGGGCATCGTGTTCGAGGACACGTTCCTCTTCAGCGACACGATCGCCGCGAACATCGCCTTCGCCGACCCCGAGGCGCCGGTCGAGACGATCGAGCGGGCGGCGGCGCTGGCCGGCGCGCACGAGTTCATCACCGAGCTGCCCGAGGGCTACGCCACCCGCATCGGCGAGCGCGGCTACTCACTGTCGGGCGGCCAGCGGCAGCGCATCGCCATCGCCCGGGCGATCCTGGCCGACCCGCGCGTGCTCATCCTCGACGACGCCACCTCCGCGGTCGACCCCACCAAGGAGCACGAGATCCGCGACGCGCTCACCGAGGTGATGCGCGGCCGCACCACCATCGTCATCGCCCACCGCCCGGCCACCATCGCGCTCGCCGACCGGGTCGTGCTCATCGACGAGGGCCGCGTGCTGGCCGAGGGCACCCACCGTTCGCTGCTCGGGTCGAGCCCCCGCTACCGGCAGGTGCTGGCCTCCGCCGCGCGGCGCGAGGCGGCGGCCGAGGCCGAGGCCGAGCTCGCGGCCGGCGCGGTGCCGGGCAACGGCGCCTCCGGCGGAGGGGGCGACGGGCGTGAGCCGGCGGACGCCTCGGGCCCCGCCGAGCGGGTGGGCGCCGAGAGGAGCCGACGTTGATGCGCCTCGGTGCCGGCGTCAGCGCCGACGAGCGGCTCGACGCCGTCACCGCCACCCGCGTGCTGCGCCGGTCGGCCCGGCTGCTGCGGCCCCACCGCCGCCGGGTCATCGGCTCGATGGTCATGGTCGTGCTGTGGACGGCCACGGTGCTGGCCGGGCCCTACCTGGTGCGGGTCGGCATCGACCAGGGCATCAAGGGCCGCAGCGCCGCCACGCTGAACGCCGCGGTCGTGGCGTACGTCGTCGTGGCCGTCCTCGCCTACCTCACCAACCGGTGGCAGATCGCCCTGCTCAGCCGCGTCGGCGAGGACTTCCTGCGCGAGCTGCGCAACCGGGTGTTCCACCATCTGCAGCGGCTGTCGATGCCGTTCTACGACCGCTCGAAGTCGGGCGTGCTCGTGTCGCGCATGACCTCGGACGTCGACTCGCTGTCAGAGCTCATCCAGAACGGTCTGGCCATGTTCGTGTCGAGCGCGCTGCTGCTGGTGGTGTCCCTGCTCGTGCTGGCGTCGGTGTCGTGGCAGCTGCTGCTGGTCTGCCTCGTGGCCCTGCCGCCGGTGGTGCTGGCCAGCGTCAAGTTCCAGCGCGACTCGAACGTGGCCTATCTCGACGTGCGCGACAGCATCGGCAACACGCTGTCGCACCTGCAGGAGGGCATCGCCGGGGTCCGGGTCGTGCAGGCCTTCGCCCGCGAGGACGTCGAGGTCGACCGCTTCGAGCAGGGCAACCGCGAGCTCTACGACAGCCACATGCGGTCGGTTGTCGTCTCGGCCTGGTACCTGCCGGTCATCGAGCTCGCGGGCCTGGGCGCCACGGCCCTGGCCCTCGGCGTCGGCGGCTGGTGGGTGCACACCGGCATGCTCACCGTCGGCACCGTGGCCTTCTTCGTGCTCACGCTGTCCAACCTGTTCGCGCCGGTCCAGCAACTCAGCCAGCTCTTCAACCTGGTGCAGTCGGCCGGGGCCGGCCTGCAGAAGCTGTACGAGCTGCTCGACACCGAGGTCGACGTCGACGAGCGCCCCGGCGCGGTCGACCTGCCCGAGGTAGGCCACATCGACATCGTCGACGTGTCGTTCGCCTACGGCGACGGTCCCCGGGTGCTGCGCGACGTGACGCTGCACATCCCGGCCGGGTCGCGGCTCGCGCTCGTGGGGCCAACCGGCGCCGGCAAGTCGACGCTGGCCAAGCTCGCCGCGCGGCTGTACGACCCCACCGAGGGCCACGTGCGCTTCGGCGGCGTCGACCTGCGCGACGCCACGTTGTCGTCGCTGCGGGGGCGCATCGTGGTCATCCCCCAGGAGGGGTTCCTGTTCAACGGCACCATCCGCGACAACGTGCGGTTGGCCCGGGCGGGCGCCACCGACGCCGAGGTCGACGACGCGCTGCGCGCGGTGGGAGCCTACGACCGCTTCGCGATGCTCGCCGAGGGCCTGGACACGGAGGTGCGCGAGCGGGGCAGCCGCCTGTCCGCCGGCGAGAAGCAGCTCGTGTCGCTGGCCCGTGCCGCGCTGGCCGATCCGGCGGTGCTGGTGCTCGACGAGGCCACCTCGAGCCTCGACCCGGGCACCGAGGCGCTCGTCGAGGGCGCGGTCGACCGGCTGCTCGACGGCCGCACGGTGGTCGTGATCGCCCACCGGCTCTCGACCAGCGAGCGCGCCGACTTCGTGGGCGTGGTCGACGGCGGCGGGCTGGTCGAGCTGGGCACCCACGCCGACCTCGTGGCCCGCGGCGGCTCGTACGCCGCCCTGTACGAGACCTGGGTGGCGGGCACGGGCGCCGGCGCCCCGGCCTGATCCAGGACGACGACCACCACGTCGAGCTGAAGGGTCTGGAGCTCGTGAGGGTCGACGTGCAGGGGGCAGCGGCGCGCTGCGCACGGACGCGCCGTAGGCACCACCACTACCTGAGCGGTAATCGTCACGCCGCCCGGCGCTCGTCACGATGAGGCGACAGCGACACCGTCACCAGCGACACCGTCACCACCGAGAGGACCGACATGGCCGCCTACGCACTGGCCCACCTGCGCACGCCCCGGATCAACGACGACGTGCTCGAGTACATCGAGCGCATCCAGGCGACGCTCGACCCCTTCGGCGGTCGCTTCCTGGTGCACGGCGCCCAGGTCGAGGTCAAGGAGGGACCCTGGCCGGGCACGGTGGTCATGGTCGAGTTCCCGGGCATCGACGAGGCCCGCGCCTGGTACGACTCGCCCGCCTACCAGGCGATCCTGCCGCTCCGCACCAACCACATCGAGGGCGAGGCCGTCATCGTCGACGGCGTCGCCCCGGACTACGACCCCCGGGCCACTGCGGCGGCCCTGCGCAAGGCGGCTGGCAGCGCCGCCTGAGCATGCGCGGCGACGGCAGACCGCAAGGCCGGCACGACCGGCCGAGGTCCGAACCGTGGCGTCGCGCCGTAGCGTCGACGGCATGACCGACCTTGTGGCCTGGGGCATCGAGCCCCGCGTCGAGCCCACGCCGCGCCGGGTCCGGGCCCGGGTGGGCGACACCGTGCTGGCAGACAGCGGGCGGGCGCTGCTGCTGGCCTGGTACGGCCCGGGCACGCTGCCCACCTACTGCCTCCCCGCCGCCGACGTGCGCACCGACCTGCTGCGGCCCTCGTCGGCCGGCGGCGAGGTGGGCGGCGAGCTCCCGTTCACGGTGGCGCACGACGTCGTGGTGGGCGACACGGTCGTCGAGCGGGGGGCCGCGCTGTTCGGCGACCCGCCGGCCCCCCTGCGGAAGGTGGCCGGCCGCTGGACCTTCACCTGGGACGCCGGTGTCTCGTGGTTCGAGGAGGCGCTGGAGGTCCACGTGCACGCCCGCGACCCGCACAAGCGGGTCGACGTCATGCCCAGCGACCGCCACGTGCGCATCGAGCTGGACGGCGAGGTGGTGGCCGAATCGAGCCGGGCCCACGCCCTGTTCGAGACCACGCTGCCGACCCGCTGGTACTTCCCGCCCGACGACGTCCGCCGGGCCCTGCTGGTGCCGTCCGACACCGTGACGAGCTGCCCCTACAAGGGCACGGCCCGCTACTGGTCGGTGCAGGTGGGCGACACCCTGCACCGCGACCTGGCGTGGAGCTACCCCGAGCCGGTGGTCGAGTGCCCCCGCATCGCCGGCCTGGTGTCGTTCTTCAACGAGCGGGTCGACGTCGTCGTCGACGGCGTCACCGAGCGGACCCCCCGCACCCCGTGGTCGGTCTGACCCGGTCGCGCGGAGGCGGGCCCGGTCGCGGCGACGCGGCTGCCGAGCGGGCGGCACGGTCGCGTTGCCGGTTGCGGGGCGATTGCGGCGTCCGGCAATGGTGCCACGGCCGTGACGACGTTCTGTACCCGGCTGCCTACTCCACGAGGTGATCGGCGCGACGTCCCCGGCCCCGGCGGATCGGTGGTGGAGCCGGGTGCACCGATTGCTACTATCGCCGTAGGAGAAATTCGTCCGCCAAAGGTTCGTCCGGAGGGACACGTCGCATGGCAGTCGCCGATCTCGACCTGGGGCGCTACAAGCTCGGCTGGTCTGACGAGGAGAACTACGTCTTCAAGCCCAAGAAGGGCCTGAGCGAGGACATCGTCCGCGAGATGTCGTGGATGAAGGGCGAGCCCGACTGGATGCTGAAGAACCGGCTGAAGTCGCTGAAGCACTTCGAGAGCCGGCCCATGCCCACCTGGGGCGGCGACATGTCGGAGATCTACATCGACGACATCTACTACTACGTCAAGCCCACCTCCGGGCAGGTCGACGAGTGGGACGAGCTGCCCGACTCGATCAAGAACACCTACGAGAAGCTCGGCATCCCCGAGGCCGAGCGCAAGTACCTCGCCGGCGTCACCGCCCAGTACGAGTCCGAGGTCGTCTTCCACCGCAACCGAGAGGACCTCGAGCGCCAGGGCGTCATCTTCTGCGACATGGACACCGCGCTGCGCGAGTATCCCGAGCTGGTCAAGCAGTACTTCGGCACGATCATCCCCCGCAACGACAACAAGTTCGCCGCGCTCAACACGTCGGTGTGGTCGGGCGGGTCGTTCATCTACGTGCCTCCGGGCGTCGAGGTCGAGATGCCGCTGCAGGCCTACTTCCGCATCAACGCCGAGAACATGGGCCAGTTCGAGCGCACGCTGATCATCGCCGACGAGGGCTCGAAGGTGCACTACATCGAGGGCTGCTCCGCCCCGGTGTACACCACCGACTCGCTGCACTCGGCCGTGGTCGAGATCGTGGTCAAGCCCAGCGCCCGGGTCACCTACACCACCATCCAGAACTGGTCGAACAACGTGTTCAACCTGGTGACCAAGCGGGCCCGGGTCGAGGCCGAGGGCCACATGGAGTGGATCGACGGCAACATCGGCTCGCGCCTCACCATGAAGTACCCCGCTGTCTACATGGTCGGCCCGAAGGCGTCGGGCGAGGTGCTGTCGGTGGCCTACGCAGGTCCCGGCCAGCACCAGGACGCCGGCGCCAAGATGGTGCACGCCGCGCCCGAGACCACCTCGAAGATCGTGTCCAAGTCCATCTCCAAGGACGGCGGCCGCACCTCGTACCGCGGCCTCGTCAGGGTCGAGGACGACGCCTACGGCTGCAAGAGCCACGTGCAGTGCGACGCGCTCATCCTCGACGAGGACTCGGTCAGCGACACCTTCCCCTACATGGAGGTCGGCGCCCGCGACGCCGACATCGGCCACGAGGCCACGGTGTCCAAGGTGGCCGACGAGCAGCTCTTCTACCTGATGAGCCGCGGGCTGTCGGAGGAGCAGGCCATGAGCATGGTGGTCAACGGCTTCATCGAGCCGGTCACCCGCACGCTGCCGATGGAGTACGCGGTCGAGTGGAGCCGCCTGATCGAGCTGCAGATGGAGGGCTCGGTCGGCTGACCGATCCCCACGAGCGGGTGCTGGTGGGCATCGCCGGCTCGTGCGTCCCTGCTCGCCGGGACGGTCCCGCCCGGCCCTACACTGCGCAGCGTGCCGATGCGCCAGGACTGCAAGCACTTCGAGTCACGGACGTACCGCAACGGCGAGACCGTGCGGAAGTGCGACCTCGACCTGGCGCCGGAGGCCCCGTGGCGGTGCCCGGAAGACTGCCCTCGCTACGAGCGGCGCATGGCCGACGTCAACTGGGCGCACGGCACGCTGGTCACCCCGGAGACGCCGGCCGAGCCCCTCGACGCGCTCGACCGGGGCGACGACTCGGTGGCCCGGCTGCTCGACGAGGCCGAGGAGATCGTCAACGCCGCCGGCCCGACCGTGCTGGCCGAGGTGCACGCCGAGCGCGACCGCGGCGAGACCCCCCGCTGGCGGCGCTGGCTGCGCCGCAAGTGACCTCTGCGGCACGGCCGCGCCCACGTCGAGGCAGGTCTGCTCGGGCCTTGGGAGGTGTCCGGGCGTGCCGGTAGGCTGACATCCCTGACCGCGGCGCCCGCATCGTGCCGGCGAGCTGCGAAAGGACTGACGCTGACCACCTTCACCACCGCCGCCTCCGCCGCGCTCGACGGGCCCTCCTGGCTGCGGGAACGCCGGGCCGCGGCGGCCGCGGCGTTCGCCGCCGGCACGCTGCCGTCGACGGAGGAGGAGATCTGGCGCTACAGCCGCATCGACGAGCTCGAGCTCGACCAGTTCGCCCCGGCGCCGCCGTCCGAGGACGCCGCGTTGTCGCCGGGCACCCAGGCGCTGGTCGACGCCGTCGCCCACCGTGCCGCCACCGTGGTGGTGCGCAACGGCCGCGTCGCCTCGGTCGAGCTGGCCGACGGGCTCGCAGCGCGGGGCGTGACGGTCGGCGCCGCGGGCGACGACCACGCCGACCTCGTCGGCGCGGCGGTCGGCGAGGCGCCCGACGCGTTCGTGTCGCTGCACGACGCCTTCGTGATCGAGCCAGTGGTGGTCGACGTGCCCGCCGGCGTGACGTTGCCGGGCCCGGTCGTGGTGGTGCACGCCACCGACGGCGACGGTGCTGCGGCGTTCCCCCACCTGGTGGTGCGCGCCGGTGCCGACAGCGACGTGAACGTGCTCGAGGTGCAGTCCTCGGGCGCCGAGCCCGGGCTCGTGGTCCCCGTCACCGAGATCCTTGCGGGGCGGGCCGCCCGGGTGGGCCACGTGACCGTCCAGCAGCTCGGGCTGGCCACCTGGCAGGTCGGCACCCAGGTGTCGCAGGTCGAGGCCGAGTCGACCCTGCGCTCCACCAGCATCGGCTTCGGCGGCGACTACGCCCGGGTGCGCACCGACTGCCGCATGGTGGGCCGGGGCGCCACCGGCGAGCTCGACGCCGTCTACTTCGGCGAGGGCGACCAGACGCTCGACTTCCGCACCTTCCAGGACCACATCGCCCCCGACTGCACCTCGAACCTGCTGTTCAAGGGAGCGGTCGGCGGCCGCTCCCGCTCGGTGTACACGGGCATGATCCGGGTGGGCAAGCAGGCCCGGGGCACCAACGCCTTCCAGACCAACCGCAACGTCAAGCTGTCCGACGGCGCCTGGGCCGAGTCGGTGCCCAACCTGGTCATCGAGAACAACGACGTGCGCTGCAGCCACGCCTCGGCGGTCGGCCCGGTCGACGAGGAGCAGCGCTTCTACCTCGAGAGCCGGGGCGTGCCGACCGACGAGGCCGAGCGGCTCATCGTCAGCGGCTTCTTCGACGAGGTGCTCACCCGCCTGCCGGTGGGTGGGGTGGCGCCGCTGCTGCGGGCCACGGTGGCCGCCAAGTTCGAGCGGAAGGACGCGTAGTGGCCAAGGTGACCCTCTGCCCGCTCGACGAGCTGGCCCCCGGCTCGGCGCGGCGCTTCGACGTGGGCGCGCACCGCATCGCGGTGGTGCGCATCGACGACGACGTGTACGCCATCGGCGACACGTGCTCGCACCAGAACGTCTCGCTCGCCGAGGGCGAGGTCGACCCGGACGACCGCACGATCGAGTGCTGGAAGCACGGCAGCACCTTCTCGCTCGAGACCGGCGAGGCGCTCATCCTGCCCGCCACCCGGCCGGTGCCCGTGTACGACGTGCGGGTCGACGGCGGCGAGATCGTGGTGGTGCTCGATGACTGACCTGACGACCACCGCCCGGGCTCCCGGCCGCAACGCCCAGCACGTCCTCGCCATCGAGGGCCTGCGGGCAGAGGTGGCCGGCAAGGAGATCCTGCGCGGCATCGACCTGACCGTCCGGTCGGGCGAGGTCCACGCGGTCATGGGCCCCAACGGCTCCGGCAAGTCGACGCTCGCGCACGTCCTCATGGGCCGGCCCGGCTACGAGGTCACGGCCGGGAGCGTGACCCTCGACGGGACCGACGTGCTGGCGATGGCCCCGTGGCAGCGGGCCCAGGCCGGCCTGTTCCTGGCCCTGCAGTACCCCACCGAGGTGCCCGGGGTGTCGCTGCACGACCTGCTGCAGACCTCGGCCCGCACCGCCGGCCGTCCCGCCGACGACATCGCGGCCGAGATCGCCGCCGAGGCCGAGCGGCTGGCCCTCGACCCCCGTCTCATCGACCGGCCGCTCAACGTCGACCTGTCGGGCGGCGAGAAGAAGAAGAACGAGACCCTGCAGCTGGGCGTGCTGCGGCCGGCGATCGCGGTGCTCGACGAGCTCGACTCGGGCCTCGACGTCGACGCGCTGCGGGCCTGCGCCCGGCGCATCGAGGCCGAGACCCAGCCGGTCGAGGCGGGCGGGCGGGGCTTGGGCGTGCTCGCGATCACCCACTACAGCCGGCTGCTCCACGAGCTGCGGGCCGACCGCGTGCACGTGCTGGCCAAGGGCGCGATCGTGCGTTCGGGCGGGCCGGAGCTGGCGCACGAGCTCGAGGAGAGCGGCTACGTGGGCCTGCTCGGGGCCGAGCTGGCGGGCGAGGACGACGGGGGCACGGCGGTGAGCATCCGCCCCGCCATCGACGACCCGTTCGGCGGGCCGGGCGGCCCCGGCGACCCGTTCGCCGACCCGCTGGCCTAGCTGCTCCCCACCGCCACCCGGCTCAGGGCCAGGCGCGCCAGGCGGTGATGTCGAGGGCGACCACCGCGCCCGGGGGTGGTTCGCGCCGGTACTGGTCGTACCTGGCCACGAGGGCACGCAGGCCAAGCTCGCGCTCGGGGCCGTCGTCGATCACCCGCCCGACGCCGTCGACCCGCACCCACCACAGGGTCGACCAGTCCTCGGCGTAGTGGTCCACCAGCAGGGACGCGCGGCCACGGGCGCGCAGGTTGTCGAGGCGTCGCAGCGCCAGGGTCGACTTCGGCTTGGCGTCCACCGCGGAGTAGACGGTGTCGGACACGAGGGCGAAGCAGCAGGGGACCACGTGGGGGCGACCGTCGTCGGTGACCGTGGCCAGCCGCGCCACGCGGGCGTCGGCGAGCCGCTGGCGCATGATCGCCGGTTCCATCTCAGAGCCTGCGGAGCCCCAGCGTGCGGGTCACCCAGGCCGACTCCGAGCGCAGGCCGGCGATCCACTCGCGGTCGATGGGCCGGGCCCGGGCGTCGAGCACGTCGGCCAGCGCCGCCTTGGTGAGGGCGACCCAGGGGCGGGCACCCCAGGCGTTGTGCATGCGCAGCGCGCTCTGCAGGTGGCGCTCGGCCTCGGCCCACTCGCCGGCCGCCGCGGCCAGACGGCCCAGGTGGAACGACGCCGCGCCCACGAACGTGCGGTAGCCCATCCCGCACACCAGGTCGGCGTTGGGGGCGAGGCGTGACCGCACATCGTCCACGAGCGCACGATCGCCGCTGTCGCAGGCGACGAGCGCCGCCATGGCCAGGTCGTGGAGGGCAGAGCCCGGCGCGGCACCCGCGGCCCGGTGCGGGGCCGGTGGGCCGTCGCCGGCCAGCCAGTCGATGACGGTGCGGTGGCGTGTGCCGACCGCGTCGGCCCCGTCCGCACCACCGGCACCGCGGTGGGCGGCCACAGCCTCGACCGCGACGGCCAGTGCCTCGCGAGCCTCGGCCAGGCGTCCGTCGATGGTCAGCTCGGCCACCGTGCGCTCGGCCAGCAGCGCCCGGCCCCACGGGTCGTCGTGGGCGGCGACCACCGAGGCCAGCGCCGCCAGCGCCGCGTCGGTCGCCCCGATGTCGCCCAGCGTTGCGGCGGCCATCGCCTGTTCGTGGGTGGCCGCGATGCGGGAGGCGGGGTCGTCGGCGACATCCGCCAGCACCGCCAGCTCGTCGGCCAGGCGCAGGCGCTCGTCGACGCCGCCCGGTTCGGTCAGCGAGGTGATGCGGGCGTGCAGCGCGTCGATCGCCCGCCGCGCCTCGGAGCCGAGGGGTCGCGCGCCCTCTGGCCCCTCCAGCCGCAGGTGCCGCACGAGCACGCGGGCGTGCAACACCGACGGGTCCTCGTCGCCGTTCCCGCCGTGGGCGCCGTTCGGCGAGACGTGGGGGGCAGGCGCCGCCAGGGCGTCGGCGAGCACGTCGCGGGCGACGGCGCGCAGCTCGGGGCGCTGGGCCGCGGCGTCGGCCAGCGCCACCGCCGCCCGGTCGAGCACGTCGGGACACCCGTGCCGGCCCGCCAGGGCGGCGCCCTCGACCAGCGTGCGGGCACCCGACGTGTCGCCCGCCGCCAGCGTGGCGATGCCGAGCTCGGTGGTCACCTCGGCCTCCAACCGCCCGTCGCCGGGCGGCAGGTGTGCGAGGGCCTGGCGGCACAGCCTCACCGCCTCGGCCGGCGCGCTGCGCTCGGCCGCCTGGGCCGAGGCCCGTCGCGCCCACTGCACCGCACGCTCGTCGCCCGCCGGGCTCGCCCCGGCCGAGCAGTGGTGGGCGAGCACGGCCGCGTGCTCGTCGAGTGCGTGGGCGCGCCGGCGCTCGACGGCGTCCGCGGTCCGCCGGTGCATGGTGCGCCGGCGCGCGCCGCTGAGCTGGGCGACGAGCGTGCGGCGCACGATGTCGTGGGGGAACCGGTAGCGATCGGCGGTCTCTTCGGTGACCAGGCCCGACGCCAGCGCGGCGTCGGCGGCGTCGAGCAGGGTGTCGTCGTCGAGCCCGGCGACGTCGCCCGCGATGTCGAGGTCGAAGCGGGCGCCTGCCACCGCGCCCGCACGCAGCAGCTCGACCGCCGCGGTGCCGAGGCGCGCCAGGCGGCTGTTCACCAAGTCGTGCACGCCCGGCGGGATGGCCGTGCCCCCCTCGCCCCCGCCGGCGGCGCGGGCGCGGGCCAGCTCGGTGACGAGGAAGGGGTTGCCCGCCGTCTCGGTCACCAGCTTCCGGGCGGTGCCGGCCACGTCGCCCTCGGGGCTCAGGTGCGCCAGCAGCTCGCGCACCTCGGCCTCGCCCAGCCCGCGCAGGGGCAGGCGCCTCACCCACC
>DASSCS010000072.1:0-97767 GCA_035697515.1 Acidimicrobiales bacterium | reverse complement strand
TCGCGGCGGTGATGCCGCTTGGTGCATCGGATGAGCTCATCGTGAGCACTCCTGACGGAGAGCGACAGGTCCCGCGGCCGCCGCTTGGGTTCTAGCGCCGATTGCCCCCTGGCCGGGCAGTACGAGGCGCGAGATCGGCAGTTAGGACGAAGAGAAACTCACCGGAGACGGAATACTCGCCACCTTCGACGGCCCGGCCCGCGCAATCCGTTGTGGGACCGCGATCCGCGACGCCGCCCGCCAGATCGGCCTCGACGTCCGGGTCGGGATCCACACCGGTGAAGTCGAACGACGCGGCACCGAGCTCGCAGGCATCGCCGTCCACCTCGCATGTCGCGTCTGCGAAACCGCACAGCCCGGCGAGGTCCTCGTGTCCCGAACCGTCGTCGACCTCGTCGCAGGTTCGGGCACGACGTTCGACGACCGCGGCGAACACGAACTCAAAGTCATACCAGCGGCATGGCGACTCTTCGCCGTCACAACCTGAACCCACCAAGTCCGCGGCCAAACAGCAACATCTGACGGGCCAGTGATACCGATTGCCCGATCTTGTGCGCGCCGGGACGCGGAACCGCCCCCCGACCAGTAGGCCGAGGGGCGGCGGGCGGTCTGGCGCCGGCTACGACCGCAGGACGCGGCGCAGGAGCCGGGCGAGCCTCTTGTGGGCCATCTTGCGGCCCTGACGGCGTGCGAGCGCCCCCGGGCCACGCCTGGCGGCCCGCAGGTCGCCCGGGATGGACAGCAGCTTGTAGGCCCGGCGGCTCACAGCCCGGACGCCCTCTTGTCGATGTCGACCTCGAGGCCGTCGAGCAGGTCACGCATCATGACCGCCGACGCTTCGAGGCCGGCCCGCTCGTCGCGGGTAAGCATCGACAAGGCGTCGTCGAGCCGGTCGAGCTCGCGGCGCAGGCTGCGGCAGCGGGTCAGCAGGGTCGTCAAGCGGGGATCGCCCGGCGGCTGGGGGGTGGGTACGGTCGTGTCTGGCATGAGGGGCTTCTCCTCGTGTCCGGGGGCCGGGGTGTCTGCGCACCGCCGGCCCCACTTTTCGTGACCGGACCCTGTTGCTCACCCGGTTGCTCACTTCGGAGACAGAAACCCCTTGTGACCAGGAAGACGCTGCTGATCGTCCACCACACGCCTTCGCCCGCGGTGCACTCGCTGGTCGAGGCCGTGCGGTCCGGTGCGACCGACCCGCAGATCGCGGGGGTCGACGTGGTGGTCCGGCCGGCGCTGGGGACCACGGCCGTCGACGTGCTCGAGGCGGACGGCTACCTGCTGGGCACGCCCGCCAACCTCGGCTACATGTCCGGGGCGCTCAAGCACTTCTTCGACACGATCTACTACCCGTGCCTCGATGCCACCGCGGGCCGGCCCTACGGCGTGTTCGTGCACGGCAACGACGACACGACCGGCGCGCTGCGGGGCATCGACAAGATCGTCACCGGGCTGCGCTGGTCGCTGGCCCAGGCCCCGGTGTCGGTGGTGGGCGCCCCGGCGCGCGACGACCTCGACGCCTGCTGGGAGCTGGGCGCGGCGATGGCGGCCGGCCTGTCGGAAACCGCCTGAGACGTGCGGCCCCCGCGGCCGCGCCCTGCCGGGCTCAGCGCCGGGTGACGATCAGCGTGGCGCAGTCGACGCGGGGGCGCGGCGTGAACGCCTGCCGGGGGACGCGCCGTCCCAGGCGCACCTGGTAGTCGCGGGTCCAGCGGCCGGCGCCGGGCGCTCGTCCCGACGCCAGCCGGCGGGCGGGCGCCTGCTGCAGCACCAGGTCGGCCCGGACCAGGCGCGAGCCGGGAGCCAGCAGGCGCTTCACCAGCGGGCCGGTGACGCTGAAGGGCGGGTTGGCCACCACCCGGAACGGCCGGCGGGGCAGCCGCAGGTCGGCGGCGTCGGCGCGCACCACCGTCACGTTCTCGGCGGCGAAGCGCTCGCGCAGCACCGCCGCGCGCCCCGGGTGCAGCTCGACGGCCACCACGCGGGCACCGACGGCGACGAGGGGAGCGGTCAGGGCACCGGTGCCCGCCCCGACGTCGACGACCAGGTCGCCGGGCGAGATGCCGGCCTCAGCGACCAGCCTCTCGGCCCACGAGGGGTTGAGCTGGTGCCACCCCCACGCTCCGTTCCCGGAGGCGGGCACGGAACACCATCACGGTCACGGCCATGCGGCGACCGTAGGCCGCCCGCCCACCCGGGGCGAACGAGTTCCGGCTGAGCGCGGACGATCGGGACCCTCCGCCGGGGGGCCCCGATCGTCCGTAGTGGGGGGAACTGCTGTCAGCGCTGGCCGGTGCCCAGGTCGACGATCACGTCGATGAGGGCCTCGGCCGCCGCCTCGACGTCGACGTCGTCGTTGCCGCCGAGAGCGCTGATCTTGAGCACGTCGCTGGTCTCGGCGCCGATGATGTCGACGTCGGTCTTCAGCCCGTCGACCTCGACCTCGCTGCCGTCGGCCTCGACGTCGATGTGGTCGCGGCGGTTCGTGCCGTTGACCGTGACGGTGTCGGAGCTCCCGTCACCGCCGCCCGCCGGACCCTGGAGGTCGATGTCGGCCTTCCGGAAGTCCGTGCCCGTCATGTCCTCGACGATCACCGTGTCGGCGCCGCCGAGGGCCGTCAGGTCCAGCTTCTCGACGTTGTCCATGTCCATGCTGATGTTGCCGGCGTCGCGGAAGAACAGCGACCGCTGGCCGACGGGCGACAGGCGCATGTTCTCGACGCCGGCGGCGCCGTTGAAGTCGAGCGTGTCGGTGCCGCGATCGCCCTCGACGACGTCGCTGCCGTCGCCCGGGTCCCAGCGGAAGCTGTCGTTGCCCGAACCGAGGATGCCGGTGTCGGCGCCCCGGTTGCCGTCGACGGCGTCCTTGCCGCTGCCGCCCTTGAACACCTCGTTGCCGTCGCCGCCGTCGAGGGTGTCGTTGCCGCTGCCGCCGTCGACGGTCAGGGCCTCGTCGGCGACGGCGCCGTTGACCTGGTCGACCCGGAAGCGGTCGCTGCCGCTGCCGAGGAACACCTTGATCCTGCTGAAGGTCGCCCGGTCGAAGCTGTGCTCAGCCGTGCCGTCGTCGTTGACGTCGACCTCGAGGGTCGCGGGGTCGCCCGCTGCGAGGCGCAACGCGACCGACTGGCTGCCGCTGCCGGTGTTCACGGTGAGCGTGTCCCTGTACACCGACGCCGTGCTGCGTGTCGCGCCCGCCGGGCCGGCGGCCACGAGGCCCAGGGTGAGCGCGGCGGCCGCCCCGGCGGTCAGGCCGTATCGACGTGTGTTCCTGCTGGTGGTGTGCATGATCTCCTCGTTCGCCTCGTGGCCGGCTGGGGGGCGCCGGCACTGCTACGGAGATCAGTACGGGGGACGGTGCGATCCGGTTCGCGAAAGTTGTGCCACCCGGCGTGACTGCCCAGGTCAGGGCCGGAAGGCGGCGATCACCTCAGAGAACCGCTCCAGCGGCTCGGTGGTGGTGAGGTCGGGGAAGTTGACGACCGCCGTCTCGACTCCGGCCTCGGCGAACTGCCGGTAGCGGCCCACGTGGTCGGCCACCGTCGGCGCGTCCGCGGTCGACAGGCTGGTGATCGTGATCTCGCCGGGGTCGCGGCCCTCCTCCGAGCAGTGGCGGTGCAGCACCTCGACCTTGTGGCGCACGGTCTCCGGGTCGCCGAACAGGTTGCACGCGTCGGCGTGGCGGGCGACCAGGCGCAGTGTGCGGCGCTCGCCGGACCCGCCCACCAGGATGGGCACCTTCTCCTGCAGCGGGCGGGGATAGCACACCGCCTCGGCCACCTCGATCGTGCGGCCCGAGTAGGGGGGCGCGCCCTTGCCCCACATGAGCGGGAGCAGCTCGAGGGCGTCCTCGAGCTGCCGGTAGCGCTCGGCCAGCGGGGGAAACGTCCAGCCGTAGGCCCGGTGCTCGCGCTCGAACCACGCCGCCCCGATGCCGCAGACCGCCCGCCCGCCGGAGAGCACGTCGAGCGAGGCGACGATCTTGGCCAGGTGGGCGATGTTGCGGTAGGTCACGCCGGTGACCATCGTGCCCAGCCGGGCCGACTCGGTGCGGGCGGCCAGGAAGGCGAGGGTGGTGTAGCTGTCGAGCATGTCCTCCCAGTGGCGTCCCACCGAGGGGATCTGCAGGAAGTGGTCCATCACCCAGATGCTGCTGAAGCCCGCCTGCTCGGCGGCGGTGGCGACCTCGGCCAGCCGGTCGCGGGTCTCGGCGGGGCCGCCCGGCCAGGTGAACCGGGGGATCTGCAGGCCGAACTCGAGGGGCATGGGGTCCTCCCTGTGGCGGGCGGCCGCGGCCGGGGCGGCGACCAGATCGGGGGCGACGATCGTCGGGTCGCCCGGTGGGTGGATGGCCGCGAACCCGTCGTCGGCGAGGGCGTCGCGGGCCGCGGGCCAGGCCGCCAGCATCGACGAGATCACCCGCGACGGGATCGGGCGCTCCCGCTCGCGGTTGCGGGCCCGGCACACCGCGGGCTCGGTGTCGAACACGACCGCCACGCAGCGCACGCCCGCCCGCTCGGCCGCCGCCAGCCAGCCCCGGCGCCGCTTGGCGTCGGTGCCCAGCGAGTCGACCACCGTGGTCAGGCCCCGCCGCAGCCGCCGCTCGATCACCATGTCGACCAGGTCGAACGCGTCCTTCGACGCCCGCTGATCGTGCTCGCCGGTGCCGACCACTGCTCGGAGGGCGTCGGACGACACGACGTCATGGGGCGCGAAGTGCCGCGCCGCCCACGTCGACTTGCCCGAGGCGGGCGGCCCCACGAGCACGACGAGCGAGCCCTCGGCGAGGCGGATGGGGCGGTCGGTCACCGCCGGCCAGCTTGCCGCATCCGGGGTCCGCCCGGCGGTGGAACCCGGGCGGACCCTGTCGATCACGATCGGGAACAGGCGACCAGCCGGCCGTCGGCGGGCCGACGTAGAGCTGCCCGCTAGCGAGGCGCGGCACGGCGGCCGTCACCCACCGGCCCCACCCCGGCGTTTTCCTCGCGGGATCGGCCGCCGGAGCGGCCGATCCCGCGAAGAAAACCCTAGGGGGCGGGCTGGGGGGCGAACGCGTCGAGCGTGGCCGCCACGTCGCCCAGGGGGTACAGGATCGGCGACGTGCAGCCGCTGGCCACGTACTCGGCCACCTTGGCCCGGCACTCGGCGGCGGTGCCCGCCGCGCACAGCATCTGCACGATCTCGTCGGGGACGAGCTTGCTGGCGGCGACGACCTCGTCGTGGCTCGCCGGCCAGGTAAGCACCTCGCCGATGTCGTCGAGCATCTCGGACGGCACGCCGGAGGCCGCCATGATGTGGGGCTGCTGCCCCAGGTACTGGGTTACGAGCAGTCGGGCGGCGTCGAGCGCGGCGGTGCGGTCGGCGTCGAGGGAGCACACCACCAGCTGGGGACGGTCGACGTCGTCGAGGGAGCGACCGGCGCGGTCGGCGCCATCGGCCAGCGCCTCCAGCGCCCGCCGGTCGTAGGCGGGGGAGACCAGGTAGTTGAGCACCGCACCGTCGGCGATCTCGCCGGCCAGCGCCATCATCCTCATGCCGGTCGCCCCGATGTAGAGCGGCACCTGCTTGGCCCGTCGCTCCTGGTGGACGTAGTCGAGCTCGACGCCGTCGAGGTGCACGTGGGTGCCCTCGTAGGTCACCGGGCCGTCGCACCGCAGCAGGGCGCGCACCGACTCGACCACCTCGCGCATGACCCGCAGCGGCCCCTCGCGCGCCACGCCGACCTTGGCGGCCAGCGGGTCCCACCAGGCGCCGAGGCCGGCGAGGATCCGCCCCGGCGCCAGGTCGTCGAGCGTCGAGAACAGCGAGGCCAGGCGCGCGGGGTTGCGGGTCCAGATGTCGATGACCCCCGAGCCCACCGCGATGCGCTCGGTGGTGGCGGCGAAGGCGGCCATGGGGACCGTGGCCTCGCGCACCAGCCGGCTGTCGGCCTGCCACACGGCCGCGAAGCCGAGCTCCTCGGCCCGCCGCACGAAGCCCATCGCCTCGCGGATCGGATGGGCGTCCTGCACGTACAGCGCCATGGGCACCCCGGCCAGCACGCGGTCGGCGTCGGTGCCCGCAGCCGCGAGCGCTGCACCGTCCTCCGCCCGCCCGTCGCGGCCCTCGCTCACAGCCTCGACCACAGCCGCCGTGCCTCCTCCCAGGCCCGGGCCCGGATCCGCTCGCCGTCCACGCGGGTGCACGCCCCGCCGTCGACCACCACCCCGCCGTCGACCACCACCCGCTCGGCCCGCACCCCCGGGGTGAACGCCAGGTACCAGGGGTCGGCCCGGTCGGCGGACCAGGTCACCTCGTCGTCCCGCACCTCGGGCACCAGGTCGGCGCCCGCCTGCAGCCAGGCCCAGGCGTCGTCCGGCGTCGCCGTCACGTCGCCGGCCCGCTGGGCCGCGTAGGCCAGGGCGAACTCGTCCACCATGGCGGCGCCGATGCCGTCGCTGCCCAGCACCACCCGGTTGCCGGCCGCGGCCCAGCGAGACGGCCGGGCGTACCCGACGCCGTTGTTCATGTTGGAACGGGGGTTGTGGGCCACGGTGCCCGCCAGCGGTGGGTCGCCGTGCACGCAGTGGGCGAGCAGCCAGCCGTCGTCGGCGTGGGGGCGCAGGCGGTCGGCGCCGCGGGCGTCCACCGCGTCCTCGCCCACGTGCACGTGCACCCCCACGGCCAGGTCGCGGGCCAGCCCCACCACCGCGTCGAGCGTGGCGTCCGACAGCGTGAAGCAGGCGTGCGCGCCCACCAGGCCCCGGCCGCCCGCCCGGAGGAACCGCTCGTTCTCGGCCAGCCCGGCCTTGGCGCCCTCGGGCCCGTGGCGGTCGGTCACCTCGTAGGCGCACACCACCCGCACCCCCACCTCGGCGCACGCCTCGGCGATGACGTCGAGGCTGCCGTCGACGGCCGAGGGCGAGGCGTGGTGGTCGATGATGGCGGTGGTGCCGGCCTCCAGCGCCTCGACGGCTCCGAGCAGCGCGGACCACCGGACCAGGCCGAGGTCGAGGGCCGCGTCGAGCCGCCACCACACCTGCTCGAGGATCTCGGGGAAGCTGCGCGGCGTGGCGGGGGGCGCCGGCATGCCCCGGGCCAGCGTCGAGTACAGGTGGTGATGGGCGCAGACCAGTCCGGCCGTGGTGGCGGTCACGGGGAGTCCCGGCGCAGCGGCAGCGTGGCCCGCCACCCTCCGTCGAGGTCATGGAGGGCGCCGGCCACGGCCCCGGCCGTGGGGACCAGGCCGATCTCGCCCACGCCCTTGATGCCGTACGGCGCCCGGGGCTGGGGCCGCTCGACCAGCACCACGTCGACCGGCGGCATGTCCTTGGCCCGGAGGATGCCCAGCTGCCGCAGGGTCATGGCGGTGGGCCGGCACTGGTCGTCGGTGGGGAAATCCTCGCTCAGCGCGTACCCGAGCCCCATGTGCACCGCGCCGACGACCTGGCCCTCGCACAGCATCGGGTTGACGGCCCGGCCCACGTCGTGGGCGGCCACCACCCGCTCGATCGCGCCCGTCTCCCGGTCCATCACGACGAGCTGGGCGGCGTAGCCGAACGTCGAGTGGATGGTGGGGCGCTCGACCGTGCCCAGCGCCTGGGTCCAGTCGACGCGGTACTCGCCCACGTAGTCGACGCCGGGTCGGCAGCCGCCGTCGCAGGCCACCTTGCAGGCGGCGGCCACCGCACCCGCGCCCATGAGCGTGCCCCGGCTTCCCGTCGTCTGACCGGCGCCCAACTCACGGGACGTGTCGACCACCACCCGCACCCGGGAGGGATCGACCCCCAGCTCCTGCACCGCCACTTGGAGCGCGACGGTGTGCACCCCCTGGCCCATCTCGGTCCAGCAGTGCCGCACCTCGACGCCGCCGGTGCCGGCGCGGCCGTCCGCCCCGTCGCCGGTCCCGTCGCCGTCCTCGTCGAAGCGCACGACCGCGCGGGCCACCTCGTTGAAGCCGTTGCCCAGGCCCGAGTTCTTGAGCCCCAGCCCCAGGCCCACCGCCTTGCCCGCCGCCACCGCCGCGTCCCACCGGGGCCGGATGGCGTCGAGGCAGTCGCGGGCGCCGAGGCAGCCGTCGTCCATCACCTGACCCGGGCCCCACACCGCCCCGGGGGCCACGACGTTGCGGGCCCGCATCTCCCAGGGGTCGAGGCCGCAGGCGTCGGCCAGACGGTCGAGCAGGCCCTCGGTGGCGAACTGGGCCTGGTTGGCGCCGAACCCACGGAACGCCCCGCACACCGGGTTGTTGGTCCGCACGGCCACGGCGTCGACGTCGACCACCGGCCACGTGTAGGGGCCACTGGCATGCCCGGCCGCCCGCTCGAGCACCTTCATGCCCACCGACGCGTAGGGGCCGGAGTCGCCCACGATGCGGGCCTTGAGCGCCGTCAGCCGGCCATCCGGGTCGCACCCCGCCCAGGCCTCGACCTGCACGGGGTGGCGCTTGGGGTGCACGTGCAGCGACTCCTCGCGGCTGAACGTGCACTTGACGGGGCGGCCCAGCAGCCAGGCCGCCACAGCGGTCTGGGCCTGGTTGGCGCAGTCCTCCTTGCCGCCGAACGCGCCGCCGTTGTCCACCAGGTGGACGAGCACGCGGCCCTCGTCGATGCCCAGCACGTCGGCGATCTGGCGGCGGTCGTCCCACACGCCCTGACCGCCGGAGAACACCTCGAGGCTGCCGTCGTCGCGGGGCACGGCCAGGGTCGACTCGGGCTCGAGGAAGGCGTGCTCGACCCGCTGGGTCCGGAACACCTCGTGCACGGTGTGCGCGCTGGCGCCCAGCGCGGCGTCGGCGTCGAGGCCGGCGGGATGGTCGCTGCGGGCATAGGTGGTGCGCGACAGCACGTTGGGCTCGGCCGGGTCGCCCACCTGCCAGACCGCCGGGTCGGACGCGGCCAGGGCGGCGTGCGGATCGGCGAACGGCAGCAGGGGCCGGTAGTCGACCCGCACCAGCTCGGCGGCCCGGCGGGCGGTGGCGCGGTCGCCCGCCACCACCAGGGCGAGCAGGTCGCCGGTGTAGGACGTGCGCCCGCCCTCGGGCACGAACACGGGCCAGTCGCGGTGGATGAGGCCGATGCGCAGCTCGCCGGGCACGTCGGCCGCGGTGAGCACGCGCTCGACGCCGGGGACGGCAACCGCCGCCGCGGCGTCGATGGCCAGCACGTCGGCGCGGGCGTGCTCGGCCAGGACCGGCGCCGCGTGCAGCATCCCGGGCACCCGCATGTCGTCGACGTAGGGCTTGTCGCCGAGCGCCAGCTCGGCGGCCTGGTAGCGGGGGTTGCGGCTGCCGACCCCCCACGAGGGCGCCTCGCCCCCCGACCCCGCGGCTCGTGGTGACGTGGGCGCCTGCACCGGCGTCGCCGTGAGCTCGGGCGCGGCGCCGTCGCCGCCGGCCAGCGCCTCGACCGCGTCGAGAATGCTGTGGTAGCCGGTGCAGCGGCACAGGTGCGCACCCAGGTGGCGGGCGGCCTTGTCGCGGGTGAGGGCGGCGCCGTCGCGCTCGACCAGGTAGCGGGCGCGCAGCACGATGCCCGGCGTGCAGAAGCCGCACTGCAGCGCCCCCGTGGCGGCGAACGCCTCTGCATAGCGCGCCCGCTCGGCGGCGGGCAGCCCCTCGAGCGTGGTCACCGGCCGGCCGGCCACGCGGTCGAGGGCCAGCGAGCAGCTCACCGTGGGCTTGCCGTCGACGAGCACCGTGCACGCGCCGCACTGGCCCGACGGCGAGCACCCGTCCTTGGCGCTGGTCACGTCGAGCTGCTCTCGCAGGGCGGCCAGGAGATGGGGGTGGTCGTCCACCTCGACGTCGGCGCCGTTGAGCGTGAAGTGCACTGGCACGGGTACCACCTTGCCAGAGATCAACAAACTGTTGAAAGCGATCCGGCGGCGTCGAGATGGGTAGAACAGGTGGCCATGACCTCGCGCCTCGTGCTCAATCACCGCACATCGCCGCTCCCGGCCGATGCCCGCCCGGGGCCGCAGGTCCAGGCGTTCCACCAGCGCCTGCCCGGCTACGCCCCCACGCCGCTGCGCGACCTGCCCGACCTGGCCGCCGCCACCGGTGTCGAGCGGGTGCTCGTCAAGGACGAGTCCAGCCGCCTCGGCCTGCCCGCGTTCAAGGTGCTCGGCGCCTCGTGGGCCACCTACCGCGCACTGGTCGAGCGCATGGGCCGCGAGCCCGACTGGACCACGCTCGACGAGCTGGCCGCCGCGATCGCCGAGCAGCTCGGCCCCGTGCGACTGGTGGCCGCAACCGACGGCAACCACGGGCGCGCCGTGGCCCGCATGGCCCGCCTGCTGGGCTTGTCCGCCACCATCCTGGTGCCCGAGGGCACGGCGGAGGCCCGCATCGACGGCATCGCCTCGGAGGGCGCCGAGGTGGTCGTGGTGCCCGGGACCTACGACGACGCGGTCACGCTGTCGGCGGGCATGGCGGGCGAGCGCGACCTGGTCGTCTCCGACACGTCGTGGCCCGGCTACCAGGACGTTCCCGGTTGGGTGATCGAGGGCTACTCGACGATCTTCGCCGAGATCGAGGCCCAGCTGGCGGTGCCCGACGGCCGCGCCGGCGAGGGCGTCGACGAGGGAGACGGCGTCGAGGTGACCGACGACGGGGTCGCCGTGCGGCGCTCGGCCGTGGTCGACGTGGCAGTGGTGCCGCTGGGGGTGGGGGCGCTTGGTGCCTCGGCGGGGTCGTGCCTGCGGGCGGGGCGCGACCCGGGCAACGGACCTCTGCTCATCGGCGTCGAACCGACCTCCGCCGCGTGCGTCGCCGCCGCGGCCGAGGCCGGGCACCTGGTCGAGGTGCCCGGGCCGCACCGGTCGATCATGGCCGGGCTCAACTGCGGCCTGGCTTCGATGCTCGCCCTACCCACGGTCGCCGCCGCGTTCGATGCGTTCGTGGCCGTCGACGACGACCGCTGCCGGTCCGCAGTGCGCGCCCTGGCGGACGCCGGCATGGACGTGGGCGAGACCGGGGCTGCGGCACTGGCCGGCCTGATGGCGGTGGTCGACGAGCACCGGACCGAGCTGCCCATCCCGGAGCAGGCGACCGTCCTGCTGCTGGCCACCGAGGGCGTGACCGACCCCGCCAACTTCGAGCGCATCGTCGGCCGCCCACCCCGCTGAGCGCCGCCCACCGGCCCGACGCTCAGTCGGTGAGCGCCCGGTACTGGTCGGGCTGGCGGTGCCGGGCGAAGTCGAACACCGTGGTCTTGTACGACACCGTGTCGTCCAGATCGCAGACGGCCACGGCCACCTCGTCGCCCAGCCCGGTGCACTGGGTGACGATCGTCCCCGACGGGTGGATGACGCACGACCCGCCGATGTGGTCGATGCCGTCCTCGCGCCCCGCCTTGCTCACGCCCACCACGAACGTGCCGTTCTGGTAGGCGCCCGACTGCATGACCAGGTGGTTGTGGAAGTCGCTGTAGCGGTCGTGGTCGGGCGCCGGGGGGTTGTGGACCGGGGTGTTGTAGCCCACGCACACCAGCTCGACCCCCTGCAGGCCCAGCATGCGGTACGACTCGGGCCAGCGTCGGTCGTTGCAGATGAGCATGCCGACCCGACCGGCCCAGGCGTCGAACACCGGGAAGCCCAGGTCGCCCCGCTGGAAGTAGCGCTTCTCCAGGTGCTGGAACGGCCGCCACGGCTCGCGCTCGCCGTGCCCGGGCAGGTGGATCTTGCGGTAGCGGCCGATCTCCCCGCCGTCGGGACCGACCAGCACCGACGAGTTGAACCGCTCGCCGTCGGGCGTCAGCTCGGCGAAGCCCAGGTAGAAGCCCACGCCGAGGCGCACGGCCTCGTCCCACAGGGGCTTGGTGGCGGGGCCGGGCACCTCGGTCTCGTACCAGGCGTCGAGGTCGGGATCGCCGTCCTCGTACCAGTAGCGGGGGAAGAACGTCGTGAGCGCCAGCTCGGGGAACACGACGAGGTCGGCGCCCCGCCCGGCGGCCTCGCGCAGCAGCGCGACCTGCCGCTCGATCACCTCGGGGCGGGGCTCGTCGAGGGCGATGGGGCCCATCTGGGCGGCGGCGACGGTGACGGTACGGCTCATGCGGGGGCTCCGATCGAGCGGTCGGTGGCGTGCGACGGGCGGGACGGCGGGGCGGGGCCCGGCGCGCCGGCGTCCCGGGGCGGGCGGGACCGGCGCGTCATGAGGCCAGCTCCACCAGGACGTCGGCCAGGACCTGGGTGCCGGCCGCCAGGTGCTCCGGCTCAGTGAACTCGGCCGGGTTGTGACTCACGCCCGCCCGGCTGGGCACGAACACCATGCCAGCGGGACACATGCGGGCCAGCATCTGGGCGTCGTGCCCCGCCCCCGACGGCAGGCGGATCACCCGGTGCCCCCGGTCGGCGGCGGCCCGCTCGACCAGCGCGATCACCCCCGGATCGAAGGCGACCGGCTCGAACCGGGCGAGCCGCCGCCACGACGCCTCGACCTCCTCGTCGCGCGCCAGCCGGTCGACGTGCTCGCGCAGCCGCCACTCCGATTCGGCCAGGACGGCGTCGTCGGTGTTACGCAGGTCGACGGTGAGCGTGGCGCGGGCGGCGACGACGTTGACCAGGTCGGGGTGCAGGTCGATGCGGCCGACCGTGCCCACCTGGTGGCCGCCCAGCTGGCGCGCCAGCCGGCGCACGTACGTGGCCACCTCGGCGGCGACGTACCCCGCGTCGCGCCGCAGCCGCATCGGCGTGGTGCCGGCGTGGTTGGCCTGGCCGGTGAGGGTCAGCTCCTGCCACGAGATGCCCTGCACGCCCGTGACCGCGCCGATGGTGACGCCCTGCTCCTCGAGCAGCGGGCCCTGCTCGATGTGCAGCTCGACGTAGGCGTGGGGGGCGGGCCCGGGCACCGCGGCCTCGCCGGCCCAGCCGATCCGCTCGAGCTCGTCGCCCAGCACGGCGCCGTCGATGCCCACGACGCCGAGCGCGTCCTCCAGCGCCATCCCGCCGGCGTAGACGAGGCTGCCCAGCATGTCCGGGGGGAACCGGCTGCCCTCCTCGTCGGTGAAGAAGGCGACGGCCAGGGGGCGGCGGGTGCGCACGTCGGCGTCGTCGAGCGCCCGCACCACCTCGAGGCCGGCCAGCACGCCGAGCGTGCCGTCGTAGCGGCCGCCGGTGCGGACGGTGTCGATGTGGCTGCCGGTCATCACCGGGTCGAGGCCGGGCTCGCGGCCGGACCGGGTGGCGACCACGTTGCCGATGCGGTCGACCCGCACCGCCAGGCCGAGGCCCCGCATCCAGCCCACCACCAGCTCGCGCCCGCCGGCGTCGTCGTCGGTGAGGGCCAGCCGACAGTTGCCGCCGTCGCCCGTGTCACCGACCTCGGCGAGGGCGTCGAGGTCGGCCAGCAGCCTCTCGGCCTTGATCTCCACCCGCCCATGGTGGCGCCTCGACGGATCGTTGAACACCCCACCCCGACGAGGCGCCGGTTCGCTCACCTGCCGTCCGGGTGGGTGACGGGCGGCTCGGCCGACCAGGGGAAGACGACCCAGCGATCGGTCTCGCGCCAGGCGTAGTCGGGGGCCACGACCGAGCGGGGCTTGCCGTACAGCACCGCCGTGCGCGCCTCGGCCACGTGCTGGGCCAGCACCTCGCGCACCAGCCGCAGCGTGTGGCCGGTGTCGGCCACGTCGTCGGCCACCAGCACCCGCAGGCCCCGCACGTCGACCAGGTCGAGGGTGGGCGGCAGCACCACCGGCACGTCCAACCGCTCGTCCACGCCCGTGTAGAACTCGACGTTCATCGAGCCGCAGTTCTTGACCCCCAGCGCGTAGGCGAGGGCGCCGGCGACGGTCAGGCCCCCGCGGGCGACGGCGATGACCACGTCGGGCCGGTAGCCGTCGTCGATCACGATGCGGGCCAGGTCGCGGGCGGCGGTGCCGAACAGCTCCCAGGTGAGGACCTCGCGCTCGGGGCCCACGGGCGAGTCGTCCCAGGCGTCGTCGGTGCGGTGCTCGTCCATCGGCCCCGACTCTGGCACGGCGGTCACGGTGACGTGAGGTCCCAGGGGCGCACGGGCACCCGGGTGACGTCGACGCCGGTCGCATCCCGGATGGCGGCGACCACCGCGGCGGTCGACGAGATGGTCGGCGGTTCGCCCACGCCCTTGGCGCCGAAGGGTGCCCCGGGCTCGGGCTGCTCGATGCAGGTGGCCAGCACCTCCGGAGCGTCGGCCACGGTGGGGATGAGGTAGTCGGTAAAGCTGGGGTTCCTGACCAGGCCGCCGTCGAGCACGATCTCCTCCATCACGGCAAGGCCCACGCCCTGGGCGATGCCGCCCTCGATCTGGCCCGTCACCTGGGTGGGGTGCAGCACCCGGCCCACGTCCTGCCCGGTGGCCACCTGCACCACCCGCACCAGCCCCAGGTCGGGGTCGACGTCGACCACGGCCCGGTGGGCGGCGAACACGAAGCTGACGTCCACCTCGCCCTGGCCCCGCTCGTCGAGCGGCACCGTGGGGCGGTGGCGGTGCACGGCCGCCGCCTCGTAGCGGCGGTCGCCCGCCGCCTCGGCCACGCTGACGTCGACCCGCTCGCCGCCGGCGCGACCGTCGCCGCCCGCTGCGGCCTCGGTGATGCGGCCGTCGTCGCCCATGACCAGCGCCTCGGGAGCCAGGCCCAGCCGGTCGGCGAGGTCGGCGCGCACCTGGTCGGCGACCAGGCGGCAGGCCCGCAGGACGGCGCCGCCCGACATCCAGGTCTGGCGCGACGCCGACGACGAGCCCGCCGAGCCCGCCGACGGGGTGCTCGCCGGCTCGACCACCACGCCGTCGCAGCCGAGCGCCGTGCGGGCGATCTGCCCCGCGATGGTCACGAAGCCCTGCCCCACTTCGGCGACGGCACAGGTGACCGTGGCCACGCCGCCCTCCAGGCGCACCCGGGCCTCGGAGGTGTCGTCGAAGCCCTCGGAGTAGAGCAGGTTCTTGAAACCGACAGCCACGCCCATGCCCCGCCGGGTGCGGGCGGGATCGTCGGTACGCCCGGCGCCGCCCGGCCGCTCCAGCAGGTCGTGGCCGGCCGGCGGGGGCAGCGGGTGCGCGACGGCGGCGCGGATGCACTCGGCCACCGGCGCCGTGCCCGTGATGACCTGGCCGGTGGGCAGCACGTCGCCGGTGCCGAGCGCGTTGCGCAACCGTAGCTCGACCGGATCGATGCCGAGGCGCGCCGCCAGGCGGTCCATCTGCGACTCGTGCGCGAAGCACGCCTGCACGGCCCCGAAGCCACGCATGGCGCCGCACGGGGGGTTGTTGGTGCGCACCACGCTCGCGTCGACGTGCGCGTTGGGCACCCGGTAGGGGCCGCAGGCGAAGCGGGCCGCGTTGGCGATCACCGCGGCCGACGACGACGCGTAGGCCCCACCGTCGAGCACCACCGTGGCCTCGACCTTGACCAGGTCGCCCGCCCGCGTGGCGTGATGGCGGTAGTGCATGCGGGCCGGGTGGCGGTGCACGTGGCCGAGGAACGACTCGTCGCGCAGGTAGCTCATCTTCACCGGGCGGCCGCTGGCCAGCGCGAGCAGGCAGGCGTGCACCTGCATGCTCACGTCCTCGCGACCGCCGAAGGCCCCGCCCACGCCGCCGAGGTGCAGCCGCACCTGCTCTGGCGGTAGGCCGAGGCAGGCGGCGACCTGGTCGCGGTCCTCGTGGAGCCACTGGGTGGCGACCCACAGGTCGACCCCGCCCTGGCCGTCGGGCACGGCCAGCCCCGACTCGGGCCCGAGGAAGGCCTGGTCCTGCATGCCCACCTCGTAGGTGCCCTCGACCACCACGTCGCCCGTGGCGCCGGTGTCGCCGTGCACCACCTCGATGCGGCGGATGACGTTGCCCTCGGGGTGGATGGGCGGCGCCCCGGCCGCGGCGTCCGCGTCGACCAGGGGGGCGAGCGGCTCGTAGGTCACCCCGACGGCCTCGAGCGCCCGGCGAGCGGTGTCGGGATGGTCGGCCGCCACCGCCGCCACCGGCTCGCCCACGAAGCGGACGACGTCGCGGGCGAACACGGGCTGGTCGGCCGAGATGAGGCCGTAGGTGGCCGCGCCGGGCACGTCGTCGGCGGCGACCACGCACGCCACGCCGGGGATGGCCAGCGCGGGGCCCACGTCGACGGACGCGATGCGGGCATGGGGATGGGGCGAGCGCAGCGTGCGGCCCCACAGCATGCCGTCGGCGTACAGGTCGGACGAGAAGGCGAAGCTGCCCTGCACCTTGGGCGCCCCGTCGGGGCGGACCGGGCTGTCGCCGACGCGGCCGCCGGCCGATCCGCCCCGAACGGAGGGGGGCGCCTGAAGGTCGGTCACGCCGACCCTCGCGGTTCGCTGCCGGCCGCCTGCCAGGGCGCCGGCCCGCCACTCGCGGTCTCGCCCCCGACGGACGAGCGCTCGGCCACCACCTGCTCGACCGCGGCGAGTATGCGGCCGTAGCCCGTGCAGCGGCACAGGTTGCCGGCGAGGGCCTCGCGCACCTCGAACGGCCCGGGCTCGGGCACCCGGGCGAGCAGGTCGTGGATGGCGACCACGAACCCGGGGGTGCAGAAGCCGCACTGCACACCGCCGGCCTCGACCATCGCCCGCTGCACGTCGGTGAGCACGTCGCCGCCGAGGGCCGCATCGCTGGGCTCGCCGCCCGCGGGCTCCAGGCCCTCGACGGTGGTCACGGCGCAGCCGGTGACGGCCTCGGCGAGCTCGAGGCAGGCGCACACCAGCACGCCGTCGACCAGCACCGAGCACGAGCCGCACTCACCCTGCTCGCAGGCGTTCTTGGCGCCCGGCAGTCCGAGCCGGTCGCGCAGCACGTGCAGCAGGCTGTCGCTGGCCCGGGCGCCGTCGACCCGCCGGGCCACACCGTTGACCACCAGCTCGTAGGGCGTGACGACCTCGCCGCTGCCTGCCGTGGCGCCCGCCCGCCCGCCCGGTCCGGCCACGCCGCTGCTGGCGGCTCCGACCGGGACGGTCGCACCGCCGCTCCCCGCCCGCGTGGTCGTGCCGGGGCTGCCGGCGTCATGAGGACTCGAGGCCACCGGTCAGGCCGCCTCGGTCGGGACGGTCGAGGTCGGGGCGCCCGGGTCGCCGGGCGGTGGCCAGGCTCGGGCCAGGGCCCGGCGGGCCAGCACGCCGACGGCGTGGCGGCGGTAGTCCGCGGTGGCGCGATGGTCGTCGATCGGGCGGCTGGCGGCGGCCAGGCGGGCCCCGAACTCGCCGGCCACTGCGGGCTCGACGGGCGAGGCGCCGTCCCAGTCGAGGAGCTCGGCGACCCACGCCTCGGCCTCGGGGTCGCGGATGGGCACCGGGCCCACCGACCCGAGGGCGCAGCGCACGGTCCGCAGCCGGCGGTCGACCACGAGCGCGCAGTTGGCGACGGCGATGACCATGGCGTTGCGCACCCCGATCTTCGAGAACCCGGCCGACCCGGCCGCCACCGGCACCCGCACCGCGGTGATGAGCTCGCCGGGCGCCAGGGCGGTGCGCTTCGGGCCGACGAGGAACTCGTCGACCGCGAGCGTGCGCCGCCCGTGCACGGAGGCCAGCTCGACCCGGGCGCCGTGCGCCACGAGCACCGGCAGGGTGTCGCCGGCGGGCGACCCGGTGGCCAGGTTGCCGCCGATCGTGCCCGTGTTGCGGATCTGCGGGCTGCCGACCGTGCGCGCCGCCTGCGCCAGGGCCGGCAGCAGCTCCGCCAGCTCGGGGCCCAGCAGCGTCGTGTAGGTGGTGCCGGCGCCCAGGACCACGTCGGCCCGGCCGCCACCCGCGTCGCGATCGTCGCCATCGGTCCCGGGCTCGACGCGCCAGCGGCGCAGCTCGGCCAGGCGGCGGAGCGACATCACGTCGGCGGGGCGGCGCTCGCCGTAGTTGACCTCGACCATCAGGTCGGTGCCGCCGGCCAGCACCGTCAGCGCCGGGTCGCGGTCGAGGGCGGCCAGGGCGTCGGTCAGTCGGGCGGGGGCGAGGACGGTCATGGGCGGGGCTGATCGGGTCGCTGGCGCCCACACAGGTACGACCAGGGCGACCCGACGGTTCAACGAACTGTTGAAAGTTTGGCACGTCGCCGGGCTGAGGGCCGCAGGTCGGGACATCCCGGTGCCGGGGGTGTGTGCAGGTGTGGTTGTGTGTGGCCATGTTGCTGCGCGGCGGCACGGTCGTCGACCTCGACGGCGAACGGGTGGCCGACGTGTCGGTGGGACCGGACGGGCGCATCCGCGCCGTCGGCCCCGACCTCGCGGCGGGGCCGGGGGCGGCGCCCGGGGGCGGGATCGGCGCCGAGCCGGTCGTCGACGTCGCGGGTCTGCTGGTCGTGCCCGGGGGGGTCGACGCCCACACCCACATGCACCTGCCGGTGGGGGCGGTGCGGGTGTCCGATGACTTCGCGACCGGCACGGCCGCTGCTGCGGTGGGCGGTACCACCACGGTCATCGACTACGTCACTGCGTACCGCGGCGAGGATCCGCTCGCCGCGCTGGCCACCTGGCGGCGGTGGGCCGAGCCGGCCGCGATCGACGTGGGTCTGCACATGACCTTCACCGAGGCCGTGCCCGAGGCGGTGGTGGCCGGCTGCATCGAGCGGGGCGTCACCAGCTTCAAGCTGTATCTCGCGTACCCCCAGCTGCTGCAGGTCGACGACGACGTGGTCTTCGACGTTCTCACTGCGTGCGCCAAGCACGGGGCGCTGGTCACCGTGCACTGCGAGAACGGCGGCGCCATCGAGGCGCTGCGGCGGCGGGCGGTGGCCGAGGGCCGGACCTCGGTGGTCGAGCACCGTACGACCCGTCCCGCCGCGCTCGAGGCCGAGGCGGTGAACCGGGTCGGCCGGCTGGCCGAGGTGGCGGGCGCGCCGGTGTACGTGGTCCACCTGTCGTCGGCTCCCGGGCTGGCCGAGGTGCGGGCCGCGCAGCAGCGGGGCGTGGCGCTGCACGCCGAGACGTGCCCCCAGTACCTGCACCTCGATGCCATGCTGCTGGAGGGGCCGGGCGGCGAGAACTTCGTGTGCACCCCGCCGCTGCGCGACGAGTGGCACCGCGAGGAGCTGTGGGAGGGCCTGGCTCGGGGCTGGGTGCAGACAATCGCCACCGACCACTGCCCGTTCTGGACCGACGACCGGCGCCGGGGCACGGCCGGCCGGGCCGAGGGGTTCGCCGACTTCACCGAGGTGCCCGGCGGCCTGCCGGGCATCGAGACCCGCATGACGCTCGTGTGGCAAGGGGTGCGGGCCGGGCGCATCTCCGTCGCCGACTGGGTGCGCCTGTGCGCGGAGGCTCCGGCCCGCACGTTCGGGCTGTTCCCCCGCAAGGGCTGCTTGCGCCCCGGGGCCGACGCCGACGTGGTGGTGTGGGACCCCGAGCGATCGCAGTCGCTCGACGCCCGTGCCCTGCACATGCGGGTCGACCACTCGCCCTACGAGGGCCGCGTGGTGCGGGGGTGGCCCTCGCTGGTGCTGGCGCGGGGGCGGGTGGTCGCCCGCGACGGCCGGTTCTGCGGCGAGCAGGGCTGGGGCCGCTACCTCGAACGAGGCGCCCCCGACCTGTCACCCGTGGCCTGAGCGAGCCCCGGCGCCCGGGGCCCGGCGACCATCAGCCGGCCGGTTCGAGCACCAGGACCGGGATGGTGCGCTCGGTCTTGCGTTGGTAGTTGGCGTAGTCGGGCCAGGCCGCGACGGCGCGGGCCCACCACTCGTCCCGCTCGTCGCCCTCGAGCTCGCGGGCCCGCATGTCCCGGACGATCGGCCCGTCCCGCAGCGTGACCGCGGGGTCGGCTGTGATGTTGTGGTACCACTCGGGATGCCGGGCGTCGCCGCCCTTCGACGCCACGATGGCGTAGCGCCCCTCGTGCTCGACGCGCATGAGCGCCGCCTTGCGCACCTTGCCCGACCGTCGGCCCCGCATCGTCACCACGACGGTCGGCTTGCCCTGCATCGTGGTGCTGCTGGTGCCGCCGGACGACTCGTAGCGGTCGACGTGGCTGGCCACCCAGTCCCACGCGCTCGGTTCGTACTCCCCCTCGACAGGCATGGGGGGAGTCAACCAGGCGCCGGCGTGTACGCCAACGTCTCGATCGCCGATCGACCGAGATCCGCCGCTACAGGTCGACGCCCTGCAGCCGTGCTGCGGCCATGCGGTGGCGGGCGAGGATGTCGCCGACGCCCGTCGCCCGCAGCTCGCCGTCCTCGACCACCGGGCGGCCGGCCACGATCGTGTGGTGGGCCCACGTCGGGCCGCAGCGCAGCAGCGCCTCGACCGGGTCGGTCAGGGCGCCGGCGAACGTCAGGCCGTCGAGGCGCCAGGCCACCAGGTCGGCGGCGGCGCCCGGAGCGAGCACGCCCAGCTCGCCCAGCCGGCCCAGGCACGCCGCCGAGCCCCGGGTCCCGATCTCCAGGGCGTCGCGGGCGGTGCACGAGGTCGGTCCACCCCGCTGGCGCCCGAGCAGCAGCGCGCCCCGGGCCTCGAGCCACAGCGACGCGCAGTCGGTCGAGGCCGAGCCGTCGCAGCCGAGGCCCACCGGCACGCCCGCGGCGCGGTACTCGGCCACGGGTGCGATGCCGCCGCCGCCGATCATCATGTTCGAGCTGGGGCAGTGGGCCACGCCCGTGCCCCAGCCGCCCATGCGGGCGATCTCGGCCTCGTTCGGGTAGATGCAGTGGGCCACCCAGGCCCGGTCCGAGCCCCAGCCGCAGTCCTCGAAGTGCTCGATCGGGCGGCGGCCGAACCTGTCGAGGCAGAACCGGTCCTCGTCGGGGTCCTCGGCCAGGTGGGTGTGCAGCCGCACGTCCAGGCGCTCGGCCAGCTCGGCCGTGCGCCGCATCAGGTCGGGCGTCACCGAGAACGGTGAGCACGGCGCCAGCGCCACCCGCACCATCGCGCCGGGGGCCGGGTCGTGGTGGCGGGCGACCGCCTCCTCGCTGGCGGCCAGGATCGTGTCGTCGTCCTGCACCACCGAGTCGGGCGGCAGGCCCCCGTCCTTGCGGGAGAGCGACATCGATCCCCGGGTGGGATGGAAGCGCATGCCCAGGTCGCGGGCAGCCTCGATCTCGGCCGCCAGCAGGTCGCCGCCGCTCGCCGGGTGCACGTATAGGTGGTCGGTCGACGTGGTGCAGCCCCCCATCGCCAGCTCCGCCAGCCCCACCCACGCCGACACGTACGAGGCCTCCTCGTCGAGCATCGCCCAGCGGGGATACAGCGTCGTCAGCCAGTCGAACAGCGTGCTCGACGTGGCGGGCAGGTAGGCGCGGGTGAGGTTCTGGTAGATGTGGTGATGCGTGTTGACCAGGCCCGGCGTGACGAGGCAGCCGTCGGCCCGCAGCACCAGGGCGGCCTCGGGCGGGACGTCGGACGCCGAGCCGACGGCGGCGACGAAGCCGTCGCGGCAGGCGACCCACCCGCCGGCCAGCTCGCGCCGGTCGTCGTCCATCGTGACGACCAGATCGGCGCCGATAACAAGCAGGTCGACGGGGGCGGAGGCGGTCGGGTCGGGGGCGTCCATGCCCGTCATCCTGCCAACCCCGGATTTCCTGCCGCGGGATCGGGCGCCAGGGCATCGGAAACCGCGGCGGGAAGATCGGGGTCAGTCGGGCCGCGCGAGCTGCAGCGAGACGCGGGTGGCGCCCGCGGCGATCGCGGCCCGCAGGATGGCGTCGACCGCGCCGAGCACGGCCCCGTCCTCGCCCGACACCGTGGTGCCGAAGGGCCCGAAGTCGACGTCGAGCCCCGACCGGCCCGCGGCCTCGACCGCGGCCTGCACGTGAGGCCCCGGCTCGCCCCCGACGAAGGGCTCGATGGTGAACTCGACGACCAGGGTCACGGCGTCACCTCGCTCCGGCGTTCAGGTAGTTGTAGACGGTGAAGCGACTGACCCCCAGGGCGTCGGCCACCTCCTCGACCGCCTTGCGCAGGCGGAAGGCGCCGCGCTCGTCGAGCAGCCTCACGGCCCGCTGCTTGTCCTCCCGCGACAGCTCGGCGAGGGGCGCCCCGAGCTGAGCTTCGACGGTGGCGATCATGCGGTCCAGCGCGCCGTGCACACCGGGTAGCCGCAACCCGCCCACCACGTCCCCCTCCCAGCGCAGCGGGATGTCGGCGTCGCCGACCCGCGACGCGGGCACCAGCGTGGCCCCCAGCGCGTCGGCCACTGGCTCGAGCGCCACGAGCAGAGGATGGCGGGCCGGCACGGCCCGGAATCTAGCGGTGGGCGCTGCTCACTAGCCTCGCCGGCCATGGCCGACCTGCGGGCGCGCATCGATGAGCTCAGGCGCCTGAGCGAGAGCGAGCGCCACGGCAAGGCGACCCTCAACGCCGTCCTGCGCCGCCACGGCGTGGCGCTCAGATCAACTCGAGCTCGCGACCCCGCAGCACGGCGTCGCGCCGACCAACCACCCCCAGCTTGCGGTAGACGGCCTTGAGGTGCGACTTCACCGTGTTGATCGACAGGTGCAGGCCCTGGGCGATCTCGGCATTGGTCATGAGCGTCGGCAAATACTGCAGCACAGCCGTCTCGCGCTCGGTCAGCTCGTCGACGGGTGCTCCCGTACCCGAGGTGGCGCGGCGCAACTGATCGACCAATGCCAGAGCCAGCCCCCGGTGCTGACCCTCGACACCTGGGCCGCCGAGCAGGCCGAGCAAGTCGTCCACCCCGGCGGCGTCCCCGCCATGGTCGAGCAGCGGGGCCCGCACGTCCGACCACGCCACCAGGTCGAGCGCCACGCCGAGGTGGCGGGCGGCATCGTTGCCGTCCCGCGCCCGCGCCGCGGCCACGGCGGCCAGCACCCGGGCCTCGATGGCGGTGCGGGGGTGCAGCGAGCGAGGGCCGGCCCGGTCCGTCACGCTACCCCCCGGACGAGTGCCCAGCGCACGGGCGAGGGCCGTCCGCGCCGCGTCCGGCGCCCCGCGAGCCAGTTCCTGGCGGGCTCGCGCGACCGCTCGCTCGGCCGGCCCGCCCACGGGGACGAGGCGGCTCTCGGGGTCGACGATCTCGAGCGTCCCGCAGGCCACGAGCGCCTGGGTCGCCAGGGGCTGCTCGGCGGTCACCGAGTCGAGCCAGGCCGCGGACCGGGCCGAGTGGCCCAGCGCCGCCCGCACGGCACGCCGGGTGGCGTGCAGCGGTCGCGGCAGCGCCGAGCCGGGAGCCTCGGCGTGGTCGAGGTGGGCGAGCGCGTTGCGCCGCTCGGACCGCTGGGCGCAGCACAGGGCCTCGCCCAGATGAGCGGCCACCAGCGCCGTCGGATGCAGGTCGTGGGCGTCGCCCTCGGCCAGCACGGCGGCGGCCCGCCGCTCGGCCGCCGGCAGGTTGCCGTTGGCCGCGTCGACCAGGGCCACCACGGCGGAGGCCTCGGCGCACATCCACTCGTCGTCGCCCGCCTCGGCGATGCTGCACAGCGCGGTGACGGCCGCGTCGAAGCAGCCGGCGTCGACGTCGAGCTCGGCGCCCCGCAGCCGGGCCAGGCGTCGCAGCGCCGACGCGTCGGCATCGACGCCCGCCCCGGTCGCACCCGCCAGTGCCACCGCAGCCCGCCGCGTCCGCCGGTCGGCGCCGAAGGACCACCCGTAGCTCAGGTCGAGCACCAGCCGGTGCACCTCGGGACAGCCCAGCGCATCGAGGCGCCCCCGGTGCAGGTCGGCGGCGTCGCGGTCACCCCGGGCGCAGGCCACACCCGCGGCCACCGCGCTGAACGTCCCCGTCGCCGCCACCGCGTCTTGCGGGACGCCGCGGAGCGGATCGGGCGATGGCTCGGCGTCGTCGAGCACGCCCGCCAGCCAGCGGTCGGCGGCCAGGCGGCCGGTCAGGGACCAGTCGCCGGCCAGGTGGGCGTGCACCTCGGCCGCAGCCCGGTGGCCCTCGGCCAGCAGCCATGCCGCCGCCCGGCCGTGCAGCTCGGCCACCAGGTCGGGATGCCGGCGCCGAAGGCTGGCCCGTAGCAGATCGGCGAACAGGGCGTGGTAGCGGTACCAGCCGTCGATCGAGTCGATGAGGAAGACGCCGCTGCGCTCGAGGTCGTCGAGCCGCACCTGCGCTTCGGGGTCGTCGGCCAGCACCCCCGCCAGCTCGGGGGTCAGGCGCTCGGCCACGCTGGTGCGCAGCAGGAAGCTCTGGGTGCCCGCGTCCTGCTGGTCGAGCACCTCCTCCAACAGGTAGTCGGCGACGGCCGCCTCGGTCGTCGCGGTGCTGCGCACCAGCTCGTGGGGGTCGGCGGCCGCCGTCAGAGCGCCGGCGGCGAGGCGGAGGCCCGCCGCCCAGCCCTGCGTGCGCAGCCACAGGGCGTACGCGTCCTCGTCGCCCATGTCGAGGCCGTGCGCGGCGAACAGGTCGGCGGTCTCGGCGGCGGTGAACTCGAGGTCGGCGTTGCGGATCTCACCCAGCCGGCCCGCCAGCCGCATGCGGCCGAGGGCGACCGGCGGGTCGGCCCGTGTGCACAGCACCACCGACAAGCCCGGCGGGGCGCGGTCGACGATGAGCTGCAGCGCCCCCAGCGCCTCGCGCGACCGCAGCTCGTGCACGTCGTCGAGCACGAGGACCCAGCGGCCGCCGGCCAGAGCGTCGAAGGCGCCGTCGAGCAGGGCAGCGTCCGACCGGCGCCGGCGGGACCGGGGCTCGGGCGTGGCCCCGATGGCCGCCAGCCCGCGCAGCGCGGCGCGGGTCAGGCGCCCCGGCGTGTCGTGGCGGCCGTCGAGGGAGATCCACGCCGCGGGCAGGTCGCCCGATCGCAGCCACGAGGCGACGAGGGTGGTCTTGCCCGCGCCCGGGAGGCCCGAGACCAGGGTGATCGGGCGCCGCGCGCCGTCGCTCAGCCGGGCGTGGAGGCGGCTGCGCCCGACCAGGGCGTGGGGGAGCGGCGGGATCCCCTGACTTGGCGTTGGAGCGGGAGACATCTCGGCCTCTTGTGCTGGGGGCGGGAGATGGGGATGACCTCGGCGCCTGCAGCATGCCCGAAAGTCGGTCTGTGGTCTATCACCCACCCCGGGTGAGACCGGCGAGGTGAGCCGGGGCACGGTCGACGGGGTCGTCGCGGTCGCCGTTGACGCGGGCGTCGCGCTCGCCGGGCCCGAGCACGAGCGCGGCCAGCGCGGTGGTGACGGGCACCGACGCCACGAGGCCGATCGCCCCGACGAGCATGCGCACGATCTCGACGGAGATCAGCCCGCCCGTGACCAGCCGCCCGGCCGGCTGGTCACCCTGGGCGAACACGAGCAGCAGGGGCAGCGCGGCGCCGGCGTAGGCGAGCACCAGCGTGTTGACGGTCGACGCCATGTGGTCGCGCCCGACCCGGGTGGCCTCGAGGTACAGCACCCGTCGGGGCAGGCCGGGGTTGGCCCGCCGCAAGGCGGCGACGATCGACACCTGGCTCACGGTGACGTCGTCGAGCACCCCCAGGGCGCCGACGACGATGCCGGCCACGAGCAGCCCGCGCAGGTCGAGCGCCTCGCCGAGCGGCAGTGTCCGCGCCCGGCCGTCGGCCAGCGCGGTCAGCCCGGTCATCTCGACGGCGAGCAGCGCCAGCCCGCAGGTCAGGGCCAGGCTTGTGAGCGTGCCCGCGAGCGCGACGGTGGTGCCGAGGCTGACCCCGTGCGCCAGGTAGAGGGTGACGAACGCCATGATCGCAACGGCCGCCAGGATGACGGACACCGCCGGCTTGTCGCGCAGCAGCGCGGGCACCAGGAACGCCACCAGCACGGCGCCACCCGTTACCAGGCCCAGCAGGGAGCGCACCCCCCGCCAGCGACCGAAGGCGACGACCACCAGCACGAGCACCGCCGCCAGCCACAGCAGGGAGGAGTCGCGCTGGATGTCGGCGAACGAGTAGCGGTAGCGCTGCGGGCTCGAGGCCACGTCGAGCAGCACCACCTCGTCGCCCACCTCGAGGTCGGGCACGGCCGCCACGCGCCCGCCGGCCTCGGGCTCGCCGGGCTCGTCCGTCCGCAGCGCGACCTCGACCGTGTCGCCCCTGTCGGGCCCCGACGTCAACTCGGCGGTGAACGACCCACGGTCGATCGCCGTGACCGTGGCGTCGACGTAGCCGGGCGCGCTCGACCCCGCGTCGCGGGCGTCGCCACGCGGCCAGAACGCCACCGCGCCCAGCACCGCCAGCGCGCCCACGATCACCACGGCGACGGTGAGCACGCGAGCCGATCGGCGGGGCGCGGCGCGATTGGGCATTGGCCGACCTCCGGGAGCGGAGCAGCGGGTCTGCGGCCGGACCCTACCGGCCGGCGGCAGCCGGGTCGCGGAGCCTGCGACCGCCATGGTCACCCCGCGCGGGTGAGGACCGGCAGCACCGGCACGACGTAAGGCACGCAGGCGACCGAACGATGGAGGGCCCGATGGACCTGCAACGCAAGGCGATCGCAGAGGTGCTCGGCACGCTGTGGCTGGTGCTCGGCGGGTGCGGGAGCGCCGTGATCGCGGCGGTGTTCCTCTCACCCCTGGAGGACGGCGTCGTGAGCACCGGCATCGGCTTCCTCGGCGTCTCGCTCGCCTTCGGCCTCACGGTCGTGACCGCGGCCTACGCCCTGGGCCACATCTCGGGCGGCCACTTCAACCCGGCCGTCACGCTGGGGGTGCTGGTGGCGCGGCGCATCGAGCTGCGCGAGGCGATCGTGTACGTCGTGGCGCAGGTGGTGGGGGCCATCATCGCCGCGGCGATCATCGTGGTCATCGCCAACGGCGTCGACGGGTTCAGCGTCGGCACCGGCGCGGGCGAGAGCACGCTCGCCGCCAACGGCTTCGCCGACCACTCGCCCGGCGGCTACGACTGGCTGGCCGCCCTGGTGGCCGAGGTGGTGCTGACGTTCTTCTTCCTGCTCGTCATCCTCGGGGTCACGGGCCGCGGGGCGCCCGCGGGCTTCGCCCCGCTGACCATCGGCCTGGCGCTCACCCTCATCCACCTCATCAGCATCCCGGTCACCAACACGTCGGTGAACCCGGCCCGGTCGACCGGCCCGGCGGTGTTCGTGGGCGGTTGGGCGGTCGAGCAGCTCTGGCTGTTCTGGCTGGCGCCACTGGTCGGCGCGGTACTGGCCGGCCTGGTGCATCACTACGTGATCGAGGAGCGGCCGCAGACCGCCGAGGGCTACGGCTGACGTCGGCCCGCCGGGGCCGGGCCGGTCAGCGCCCGGCGCCGTCGGCGAGCCAGCGCGCCACCCGCGCCTGCAGCACCCGCAAGCTGACCGTGGCGCCGCCGAGCACGACGTCGTGGAAGTCCTTGATGTCAAAGGCGGCGCCGAGTGCGCCCCGCGCCTCGGCCCGCAACCGCAGGATCTCGCGCTGGCCCACCTTGTAGGCCAGTGCCTGGCCGGGGATCCCGATGTAGCGGTCGACCTCGACCTCGATCTCGGTACGGCTCACCGGTGCGTGCGCCCCCATGAAGTCGATGGCCTCGCGGCGAGTCCACCCCAGCGCGTGCAGGCCCGTGTCGACCACCAGCCGGCACGCCCGCCACGAGTCGGCGGCCAGCATGCCCAGGCGGTCGAGGTCGCTCGCGTACAGGCCCATCTCGTCGGCCAGCCGCTCGGTGTACAGCGCCCAGCCCTCGACGAACGCGGTGTGGCCCCACGACAGCCGGCGGAACGAGGGCAGGTCCGAGCGCTCGGTGGCGATGGCGAGCTGGAGGTGGTGCCCGGGTATGGCCTCGTGGAAGGCCGTGGCCGCGGTCTCGACCCGCCCACGGTCGGTGGCCGCGTGCAGGTTGACGTGGTACTCGCCCGGGCGGCTGCCATCGGGCGCGGGCGGCGTGTAGTAGGCGGACGGCGAGTCGGGGGCCAGGTAGTCGGGGACGGGCGTGAGCACGCACGGGGCCTGGGGGGTGATGCCGAACCAGTCCCCCATCGCCGCCCGGGCGGCCTCGAGGCAGGCGCCGGCGTGGGCCATGATCTCGTCGCCGTCGCGGTAGCGCAGGTCGGGGTCGTCGACCAGGCGGGCGAAGATCGCCTGGAGGTCGTTGGTGCCGAACTGCCGGCCGCCCACCTCGGCGTACTCGGCCGGCAACGATTCGGTCACCTCGGCCATGCCCACGGCATGCAGCTCGCCCGGGGTGAGCGGCAGGCCCGTGTGCATCTCGATCAGCGCCCGGTAGATGGCCGGGCCGTCGTCGAGGTGCACCAGACCCGGCCGGTCGTCGGGACGGGCCACGGGCAGCAGCTCGTCGCGCAGCACGTCGCGGTAGGCGGCGAACGCGGGACGCACTGCGTCGCGCACGATGCCGGCCAGCTCGGCCCGCCAGGCGTCGAGGCCGTCCCAGCCCTCCGGGCCGCGCAGGTTGGCGAAGGGGTCGGACTCGACGGGCGAGGCCAGGTAGCCCTCGACCTGGTTGATCGACCGCTCGATGTTGATGCGTGCGGGCGTGCGCCCGGCGGCCAGCCCCGCGCGGAACCGGTCGGCCGCCTGGTCCAGCATCGTGCCGTACTGCCGGGTGCGCTCGACGGCCATGGCGGCGTGCTCGGGCTCGGGCGCGTTGAGTTGCCCGGCGTTGACGAGCAGCTCGGCGTGGACCCCGTCCAGCTGGTCGGACGCCATCTCGGCCAGGCGCAGGTCGGTGCCGCGCATCGCGTCGTCGAGCTCGTGCACCAGCAGGTCGAGGGTGCTTCGGTCGACCTCGCTCAGACCGTCGCCACCGCCGCCACCGCCGCCACCGTCGGCCCCGGCGTCGCCGCCACCGTCGCCGAGCGCCGCCGCCCGGGCACGCAGGTCGGCCCACACGTCGCGGTATCGGCGCTCGGCTTCGGCCGACAGGTCGTCGACTCGGTCGTCGTAGCGATGGTCGCCCAGGAAGGTGGCGAAGAGCGGGCTCGCCTCCAGCCGGGCTTCCCAGTACTCGTCGGCGAGGGCGCGCACCGCCGCGCCGGGGTCAGTGTCGGTCGTCGTCACCCGACCATGCTGCCCCACCGCCGGCGGCGTGCTCGGGCTGGGGGATGCGCCGCAGCACGTCGTCGGCCCGGCCACTGGCCGGATCGAGAACCCGTCGGGGGTGGCGGCCGTCGACGTAGCCGAGGAACGGGGGGAAGGTGTTGTAGCCGAGCAACTCCTGCAGCCGCTCGGGCAGCTCGCGCACCACCTCGGGCGGCACGGCCACGAGCTGGGTCTCCTGGGGCCGCAGCCACGACACCACGTACTCGAGCAGCAGGCCCGGGCGGGGGACGTCGGTCGTGTTGGCGCCGCCGCCGTGCCACAGGCCGCCCAGGTAGATCAGCACCGAGCCGGCAGGCATGGTGGCGGTGATGGCCTCGTCGTCGGTGGGCCGGCGGCCGTCGGGCCAGCGGTGGCTGCCGGGGACGAGCCGGGTGGCGCCGTTGGCCTCGGTGAAGTCGCAGAGCGCCCACATGCTGTTGACCACCACCGGGTCGTGGGGCCGGGTCAGCGGGTAGATGTCCTCGTCGCGGTGGAGCACCTGGGCCTTCTCGCCCGGGCCGATCTGCAACGCCACCGGCGCCGAGAACTGGTAGTGGGGTCCGAGGGCGTGGTCGAGCGCCGCCAGCAGCAGGGGGTGCACGGCCAGGTCGTCGAAGGCCCGGGTCTTGGCGTACACCGCGTAGATGCGCTGCGTGTGGAAGCCCTCGAAGAAGTTGCGACCCGTGGGCGTGGCCGCGAACAGGTCGGTCAGCGCCGCCAGGCGCTGGTCGACGTCCGCGGGCGCGAGCACGCCCTCGACCAGCGCGTAGCCGTGCTCGTCGAGCGAGGCGGCGACTGCGCCGGCGGACGCGCCGGGCCCGAGGCGGTGCAGCGTCATCGACCCGACGGTAGCCCGGCGGCGACAGATCAGCGCGTGGGAACCCCGTGCGCGGTCGCCCCCGCCGCTCCCTAGCCTCGGTCGGCATGACCAGCGGCCCCGACGACCTCTCCGCCCGCTCCGCCACGGACGAGCGGCCGCTCGTGCGGCTGTGGCGCTACGCCGCCGGGCACCGTCGCACGGTGGTGGCGGCCATCTCCTTCAGCGTGCTGAACAAGCTGGCCGACGTCATGCCCGAGCTGCTCATCGGCGCCGCGGTCGACGTGGTGGTGCGGTCGGAGGAGTCGCTGGTCGCCCGCGTGTTCGGGGTGGAGGACCGGTTCGACCAGCTCGTCGTGCTGGCGCTGATCAACGTCGTCGTGTGGGTGGTCGAGTCGGTGACCGACTACGTGGCCCAGCTGCTGTGGCGCAACCTGGCGCAGACCATCGAGCACGAGGCCCGCATGGACGCCTACCGCCACGTGCAGCGCCTCGAGCTGGCCTGGTTCGAGGACCAGTCGACGGGCGGGCTGCTGTCGATCCTCAACGACGACGTCAACCAGCTCGAGCGGTTCCTCGACATCGGCGCCAACGAGCTGGTGCGCACTGCGGTCAACGTCGTGTTCGTCGGCATCTTCTTCTTCGTCGCCGAGCCCGTTCTGGGGGTCGTGGCCTTCGCGCCGATCCCGCTGATCGTGTGGGCCTCGGTGCGCTACCAGCGCCGGCTCGAGCCGCGCTACACAGACGTGCGCCAGGCGGCCGGCGACCTGGGCGCGCTGCTGGCCAACAACGTGTCGGGCATCGCCACCATCCGCTCGTTCACGGCCGAGGAGCGCGAGTCCGACCGGGTGGCGGTGGCCAGCGGCGCCTATCGCGAGGCGAACCGGCGGGCCATCAAGCTGTCGTCCGCGTTCATCCCGCTCATCCGCATGGCCATCCTGGCCGCCTTCACCGTGACCCTGGTGGTCGGCGGCCGGGCGGCGCTCGAGGGCAGCCTCGAGGTGGGCGTGTTCTCGGTGCTGGTGTACATGACCCAGCGCCTGCTGTGGCCCCTCACCCGGCTGGGCGAGACGTTCGACCTGTACCAGCGGGCCATGGCGTCGACGCGCCGCATCCTCGACCTGCTGGCGGTCGACCCCACCATCGTCGACGGCCCCGGCGCGCTGCCTCGGCCGTTGCGCGGCGACGTCCGCTTCGAGCGCGTGCGCTTCCGCTACGACCCCCGGGTCGGTCCGGGGGAGGGGCGCCACGTGCTCGAGGGCTTCGACCTGGCGGTGCCCGCCGGCGAGACCCATGCCATCGTCGGCTCGACCGGCGCCGGCAAGTCCACGGTGGTCAAGCTGCTGCTGCGCCTGTACGACGCCCAGGCGGGGCGGGTCACCCTCGACGGCGTGGCCGTCGACGTCGTGCCGCTGGTCGAGCTGCGCCGGGCCATCGGCTACGTGGGCCAGGACGTGTTCCTGTTCCAGGGCACGGTGCGCGAGAACCTGGCCTACGGCCGGCCCGACGCCGGCGACGCCGAGCTCGAGCGGGCCGCGCGGCTGGCCGAGGCCCACGAGTTCATCACCGAGCTGCCCCGCGGCTACGACACCGTGGTGGGCGAGCGGGGCCAGAAGCTGTCGGGCGGCCAGCGCCAGCGGTTGTCGATCGCCCGGGCCATCCTCAAGGACCCGCCGGTGCTGGTGCTCGACGAGGCGACCTCGGCGGTCGACAACGAGACGGAGGCCTCCATCCAGCGCTCGCTCGAGCTGGTGGGCCGCGACCGCACCGTCATCGTGATCGCCCACCGGCTGTCCACGGTGCGCCACGCCGACCGCATCCACGTGCTCGAGGCGGGGCGGGTGGTCGAGTCGGGCACCCACGACGAGCTCGTGTCGTCGCCGGGGCTGTACGCGGCCCTGTGGCGCATCCAGACGGGCGAGGTCCACGCCCTGCCGTCGGCCGACACGGCGTAGCCGGGGGCCAGCGCGTCCGGTCGGCTCGGATGCCGGGGCGGTCAGCCGGGAAAGTCGCCGGCCGCGACGCGCAGCTTGCGCAGCATGGCGGTCAAGCGGTTGAGCTCCGCGTCGTCGAGGGCCCCCATGCCGAAGCCGGTGGCGCTGACGGCCTCGGTGGCCTTGTCGACGATGCGGCGACCGTCCTCGTTGATCTCGGCCAGCTTGGTGCGGCGGTCGGTCGGGTGGGCCACGCGGTGGACCAGGCCCTGCTGCTCGAGACGGTCGACGATGTTCGTGACGCTGGTGGGGTGGAGCATCAGCCGGTCGCCCATCTTGCCGAGGGGGAGCGAGCCGTTGCGGCTGAACGCCAGCAGCACCAGCGCCTCGTAGCGGGCGAAGGTCAGGTCGAACGGGCGCAGCGCCTCTTCGGCCGTGGCGAGGATGATCTGCTGCGCCCGCATGATCGAGGTGGTGGCGGCCATGGCGGCGGGGGCGTCCCAGCCGTGGGCCTCCCACTGGCGTCTGGCCTCGGCGATGGCGTCGAAGCCCAGCGGTCGAGGGTTTGACATCAGCCGCATCCTATGTCGGATGTCCAGTGGTCGGACGACCGGTCATCGGACTCTCAGTGGTCGGAGCCTAAGTTGTCGGAAGCCTTACTCTCGGTAGACAGAAACTCGGAAGTCCAACTAGTGTTGCGCCGTGGCTGGTCAAGGGGGGTCGAAGGCGGGTGCGATCATCGGCACCCCCACCGACCGTCGCTCCCGACCGGTACCGGGCGTCGAGCCCGCCGTTGCCCCCGGCGACGGGCTCCACCGCCCGGTCCACCCCGTGCGCCTGGTGACGGCCGCCAGCCTGTTCGACGGCCACGACGCCGCCATCAACGTCATGCGCCGCATCCTGCAGGCGCAGGGGGCCGAGGTCATCCACCTGGGCCACAACCGGTCGGTCGACGAGATCGTCCGGGCCGCGGTGCAGGAGGACGCGCAGGGCGTCGCCGTCAGCTCGTACCAGGGTGGCCACCTCGAGTTCTTCCGCTACCTGGTCGACCGGCTGCGGGCCGAGGGGCGCCCCGACATCGGTGTGTTCGGCGGCGGCGGTGGCGTGATCGTGGCCGCCGAGGCCGCCGAGCTGCACGCCTACGGCGTGGCCCGCATCTTCAGCCCCGAGGACGGCCAGCGGATGGGCCTGGCGCCCATGGTCAACACCATCGTCGCCGCATGCGACGTCGACCTGGCCGCCGACGGGCCGCGCTCGGTCGACGACGTGCTCGCCGGCGACCAGCGGGCGCTGGCCCGGGCGCTCACGGCGATCCAGGCCGGCACGCTCAGCCGCAGCCAGCTCGAGGACCTGCGCACCGCCGCCGCCCGGCGCACGGTTCCCGTGCTCGGCATTACCGGCACCGGCGGGTCGGGCAAGTCGTCCTTGACAGACGAGCTGGTGCGGCGGCTGCGCCTCGACTTCGACGACAAGCTGCGGGTGGCGGTGATCGCCGTCGACCCCACCCGGCGACGGGCGGGCGGGGCGCTGCTGGGCGACCGCATCCGCATGAACGCCATCGACCATCCGAACGTGTTCGTGCGCTCGTTCGCCACCCGGGGCGCCGGGTCCGAGGTGCCGCGCCACGTCGACGACATCGTCGGCGCCTGCCGGGCCGCAGGCCACGACCTGGTCATCGTCGAGACGCCGGGCATCGGCCAGGGCGACACGGGCATCGTCGAGGTTGCCGACGTCTCGCTCTACGTCATGACGCCCGAGTTCGGTGCCGCCAGCCAGCTCGAGAAGATCGACATGCTCGACTTCGCCGACGTCGTGGCGATCAACAAGTTCGACCGGCGGGGCGCCCTCGACGCCCTGCGCGACGTGCGCCGCCAGCTCCAGCGCAACCACGAGTCGTTCGACACCCCGCTCGACGACCTGCCGGTGTTCGGCACCATCGCCGCCCGCTTCAACGACGACGGCGTCACCGCCCTGTACCACCACCTGCGGGGCGAGCTGCGCCGGCACGGCCTGCCCGAGGGCGGCGGGGCACTGGCGCCGGTCGCCGAGCGGGTGCCGACCGGGGTCACCACCGTCGTGCCGCCCGAGCGGTCGCGCTACCTGGCCGACGTGGCCGGCGCCGTGCGCGATTACCACCGGTTCACGGCCGAGCAGGCCGAGGTCGCCCGCCGCCACCAGGCCCTGCGCATCACGAGCGACCTGCTGGCCGCCGCCGGGTCGGCGGCCGCGGCGGCCGACGTCGAGGAGCTGCTGGCGGCGGCCGAGGACGAGCTGGACCCCGCGTCGCACGCCCTGCTCGACGGCTGGCCGCACACCGTCGAGGCCTACTCGGGCGACGAGCACGTCGACGTGGTGCGCGACCGCGAGGTGCGCACCCCGCTCACCTCCGTGTCGCTGGCGGGCACGCACGTGCCGAAGGTGGCGCTGCCCCGCTTCGGCGACGACGGCGACCTACTGCGGTTCCTGCGCGACGAGAACCTCCCCGGGCGGTTCCCGTTCACCGGCGGGGTCTTCGCCTTCAAGCGCGTGGACGAGGACCCCACGCGCATGTTCGCCGGCGAGGGCGACGCCACCCGCACGAACCGCCGCTTCCACCTGCTCGCCCAGGGCCAGCCGGCGACCCGGCTGTCGACGGCGTTCGACTCGGTGACCCTGTACGGCTTCGACCCCGACGAGCGGCCCGACATCTACGGCAAGGTCGGCAACTCGGGGGTGTCGATCTCGACGCTCGACGACATGCGGGCGCTCTACGACGGGTTCGACCTCTGCGACCCGTCGACCTCGGTGTCGATGACCATCAACGGCCCGGCGCCCACCATCCTGGCCATGTACTTCTGCACGGCCATCGAGCAGCGCATGGAGGCGTTCCGGGCCGAGCGGGGCCGCCCGCCGTCGCCGGACGAGGCCGCCGGCATCCGCGCCTACGTGCTGCGCACGGTGCGGGGCACGGTGCAGGCCGACATCCTGAAGGAGGACCAGGGCCAGAACACCTGCATCTTCTCCACCGAGTTCGCGCTGCGGATGATGGCCGACATCCAGGAGTGGTTCGTCGCCGAGCAGGTGCGCAGCTTCTACTCGGTGTCGATCTCGGGGTACCACATCGCCGAGGCGGGCGCGAACCCGATCACCCAGCTCGCGTTCACCCTGGCCAACGCGTTCACCTACGTCGAGGCGTACCTGGCCCGGGGCATGGACGTCGACGACTTCGCCCCCAACCTGTCGTTCTTCTTCAGCAACGGCATGGACCCCGAGTACGCGGTGCTGGGGCGGGTGGCCCGGCGCATCTGGGCCATCGCCATGCGCGACCGGTACGGCGCCAACGAGCGCAGCCAGAAGCTCAAGTACCACGTGCAGACCTCGGGCCGGTCGCTGCACGCGCAGGAGATGGCGTTCAACGACATCCGCACGACCCTGCAGGCCCTCATCGCCCTCTACGACAACTGCAACAGCCTGCACACCAACGCCTACGACGAGGCCGTCACCACCCCCACCGCCGAGTCGGTGCGCCGAGCGGTCGCGATCCAGCAGATCATCAACCGCGAGTGGGGCGTCGCCACGAACCACAACCCCAACCAGGGCTCGTTCGTGATCGAGCAGCTGACCGACCTCGTCGAGCAGGCCGTGCTGGACGAGTTCGACCGGCTGGCCGAGCGCGGCGGCGTGCTGGGGGCCATGGAGACCGGCTACCAGCGGGGTCGCATCCAGGACGAGTCGCTGCTCTACGAGCAGCGCAAGCACGACGGCACCCTGCCCATCGTGGGTGTCAACACCTTCCTCGCCCCCGCGCCGGGCCCGCAGGGCGGCGGCCCCAACGGCTCCGGCGCGGGCGGCGAGGAAGCACACGGCGGCCGGCCGCTCGAGCTCGCCCGGTCGACCGACGAGGAGAAGCGGCGCTGCCTGGCCAACGTGGCCGCCTTCCGGGCCGCGCACGCGGACGAGCGGCCCGCCGCGCTCGACCGCCTGCGCCGGGCGGCGCTGAGCGACGACAACCTGTTCGCCGTCCTGATGGACGCCGTGCGGTCCTGCACCCTGGGCGAGATCACCGACGCCCTGTTCGAGGTGGGTGGCCGTTACCGCCGCAACGTCTGACGGGCCGGGCCTGGCTCCCCCCGGGCCCGGCCGGGCGGCGGTACCAGGCCTCGCGGGTCAGGCGCGGTCGGGTGTCATACCCCCGCCGTAGCCTCGTCCGCCATGGCCCGGACCGACGACAGGGCCATCGCCGAGCTGGCCCGTCAGACGCTCGGCCTCGTGACCACCGGGCAGCTCGACGCCGTCGGCGTCACCCGGCAGCGGCGCCGCACCCTCATCAGCAACGGGGTCCTCGTCCCGGTGGCGCACGGCGTACTGCGCCACGCCGCCGTCGTCCCGACCTGGGACCAACAGGTCCTGGCTGTGGTGTTGGCGGCGGGTGAGGGCGCGGTGGCGTCGCACCTGACGGCTGCGCGCCTCTGGCGGTTCGAGGGCATCGGCGAGGGGCCGCTCGAGATCACCGTGCCCCGCGGCCGCCAGCCCCGAGCCGTGCCGGCCACGGTTCACCGGACGCTCGATCTCGGGCCTGCCGATGTCGAGCCCGCAGGCCTGCCTCGCACGACGGCGGCGCGCACCCTCTGCGACATCGCGTCACGGCTCGAGCCGGCCCAGCTGGAGGCCGTGCTCGACCACGCCGAACGTCGCAACCTCGTCTGGCGTCCTCACCTCCGGTGGCGTCTCGATGCCCTGCGCCGCAGCGGCAGACCGGGATTGCCAGCCCTCGCGACGCTCCTCGACCGCACGGAGGGCCGCCCACTGGGTGACAGCTGGCTGGAACAGGAGGCGATCCGCGTCGTTGCCCGATCGGGGCTGCCGCTCCCGCGAGTGCAGGTCAAGCGGCGCAAGGCGGGCGGCGGCACCGCCCGCGTCGACCTGTGCTGGGACCGGGCCGGGCTGATCGTCGAGCTGGCCGGGCACGCGACGCACTCGACCCGCCGCGACCGGCAGAGGGATGCGGAGCGTGCGGCCAGGCTGGTGCGCGCCGGATGGCGGCTGATCGAGGTCACGTACGAAGACGTCGTCGAGCGGGCCCGACTACGTCGCCGAGATGATCCGCAGCCACCTGGACCTGGCCGCGTGACCGGTTTCTGGTGCGGTTCTGGTTGCTGGGCAACCACCTCTGCACCAGAAACCGGAGGACATGCCGTACGGGGCGTTCGGGGGTGCCGGGTCGAGCCGGCGCGGGGTGCCGGGCCAGGCGGGCCGGGGCAGGGTGCCTGCCGGCGAGCCGGCGGGATCCGGTGGGGTCGGGCGTCAGCGGCGGTGCCAGGCGCCGGGCTGCTCGGTCAGGGTGTCGATGCGGGGCGGGAGCGCGCCCTTGGCCAGGTCGGCGAGGCTGACGTGCTCGAGCACCGAGCGCAGGCTGGCGCGGGTGGCGATCCACAGGGCGCGCAGCACCTCGCCGTCCTCGCCCGGGTAGTCCAGGTCCTCGGGCGGCTCGCCCCGCACGTCGGCTAGGGGGCCCTCGACGGCCCGCACGACGTCGGCCACCGACAGGTCCTCGGGCGGCCGGCCCAGGCGGTAGCCGCCCTCGCCGCCCCGCTGGGCGGCCACGATGCCGGCACGCCGCATGCGGGCCAGGATCTGCTTGGTGAAGGCGAGGGGCAGGCCCCGCCGCTCGGCGATGGCCTCGGCCGTCAGCGTTCCCGGGTGGACGAGCGCCAACCCCGTGGCGGCTCGCACCGCGTAGTCGACCCTGGCGGTCACCCTCATGACCGCCAGTCTGGCCGACCCGCGTGCCCGCGCCGGTCCGGGACCGGTGCTGGCGACGCCGCGCCCGGGTGCCGGCACCCGCGCTCGGGTCGCCGACGGGCCGGCGGGCCGGCGTGCGGTCCCGGTCCGCGAGGCGCGCCCGGCGCGGGTCAGCGGTCGAGGCCCGCCAGCAGGTGGCGCGTCGCGGCGGCGAGCGCCTCGCCGGCGGGGCTCGGCGGCAGCCGGTCGAGGTCGGCGACCGCCCGGTCGACGTAGGCGCGGGCCTCGGTGATCGACTGCGCCACGCCGTCGCCCGCACGCACGATGGCCAGCGCCCGGGCCTGCGCGTCGGCGTCGAGGGGGCCGCCCAGCAGGTCCCGGAGCTCGCCGCCCCCACCGTCGAGAGCCCGCAGCACCGGCAGGTTGTACACGCCCTCGGCCATGTCGTGGCCCGCTGGCTTGCCGAGCTCGTCGTCGGTGGCAACCACGTCGAGGATGTCGTCGACCACCTGGAACGCCATGCCGAAGTGGAGGCCGAAGTCGGTCAGCGCGTCGATCTGCTCGCGCGGCAGGCCGGCGACGATGCCGCCGATGCGCGAGGCGGTCGAGAACAGCGCGGCCGTCTTGCCCTCGATCGCCGCCGCGTAGTCGGCCACGCTGCGGTCGACCTGGAACGCGAACTGCAGCTCACGCACCTCGCCCTCGCACAGCCGCCCGATGGTGGCCGCCAGCAGGCCCGCCACCTCGGTGCCGAGCGAGGCCGCCAGCCCCGACGCCCGGGCCAGCAGGAAGTCGCCCGAGAGGATGGCCCGCAGGTTGCCCCAGCGGGCGTTCACGCTCTCGACCCCGTGCCGCACCTCGGCCTCGTCGATGACGTCGTCGTGGTGCAGCGAGCCGACGTGCACCAGCTCGCACGCCACGCCTCCGGTGACGGCGTCGTCACCCACGGTCGTGGCCCCGGCGGTGCCGCCGTCCTCGGCCCGAGCGCCGTCGCCGGCGACCGACGACAGCGCGGCGAGCAGGGGTCGCAAGCGCTTGCCGCCCGCCTTGACGAGGTGCGACGCCATCTCGGTCATGGCGGGGTCGTCGGAGGCCACGGCGGCCAGCAGCCGCTCGTCGACGCGTGCCCGCAGCGCGGGCATGCCGGGCAGGTCGGCCAGCGGGTTGGGGGGAGCAGCCACGGGGCCGGACGCTACGTGACCAGCCCGCAGGCCGAAACCTCGGCGGCCGCGCCGACCAGGGCCGCCGCCCGCCGCGGCACTAGCATCGGCCACCGGGCGACAACGGGCGGGGCCAACGGGGAGAGCACCCATGTTCGAACGCTTCACCGACCGGGCACGCCGGGTCGTCGTGCTGTCGCAGGAGGAGGCACGCCGCCTCGGCCACAACTACATCGGCACCGAGCACATCCTGCTGGGCCTGGTCCATGAGGGCGACGGGGTCGGGGCCAGGTCCCTGGAGGCGCTGGGCGTGGACCTCGCCAAGGTGCGCCGGAAGGTCGAGGAGATCATCGGCGAGAGCGGGAGCGACGCCCAGCCGTCGGCGCACATCCCGTTCACCCCCCGGGCGAAGAAGGTTCTCGAGCTGTCGCTGCGCGAGGCGCTGCAACTCGGCCACAACTACATCGGCACCGAGCACGTCCTGCTGGGCCTGGTGCGCGAGGGCGAGGGGGTGGCGGCGCAGGTGCTGGTGGCCCTCGGGGCCGACCTGTCCACCGTGCGCAGCAAGGTGTACCAGATGCTGGCCGGCGGGGCGCCGAGCGCGGCGGCGCTGGTGGCGACGCCCTACGCGCGGCGCATGCAGCTCGCCGGCGTGCGCGCCGCCGCCCGTGCCTCGGCGGGCGCGGCCCGGGCCGACGACATGCTGGAACGCTCGGTCGACCGCATCGTGTTCCGCCGGTTCACCGTGTCGGCCGCCCGGGTGCTGCTGCTGGCCGAGTCCGAGGCCATGCGTCTCGGCCACCCCACCGTCCGCGTCGCCCACCTGCTGCTCGGTCTGGTGCTCGAGGGCGAGGGCCGGGCCGCCCAGGCCCTGACCGCCGCCAGCGTCGACCTGGGCCGGGCCCGCGCGGCGGTCGAGCACACGCTGGGCACCGGCTCGGGCGAGGGCGGCGGCATCGAGGGGTACAGCGACGACCTGCTCGCCGCCATCGAGTGGGCGCTGGTCGAGGCCCTGGCGTCCGGCGGCGGGAGCGAGGGCGGCGAGGGCGGCGAGGGCGGCCCTGCGGGCACCTCCGACGAGCAGATCGACACCGAAGAGTTGCTGTTGGGCGTCCTGCGCCTGGCGGAGCGCCACGACGGGGTTGCCGACGGCGTGCTCGCCGCGCTGGGCACCACGTCCGCCGACGTGCGCCGGGCGCTGGGTGACCTCCCGCCGGCCGCGGCGGACGCACCCGACGACCAGCCCTCTGACCAGGGAGAACCCGCCGAGCAGGAGGGCCGCGAGGGCGACGACGACCCCGGTGGCGAGGCGCCGGGCCCCGGGGAATGACCGCCCCGCCCCGCCGCCTCCGGCCCGATGCCACCCACCGCGCGCGCGGCCGCGCAATCCGGTTACGAACCCGGCGTTCGCGCGGCGGGCGGCGTCTCCACCCCTGATCGGCTGTAGAGTTCCCCCACGGATCCCCCCTACCGGCGGGAGGCAACTCTCTTGTTCGAACGGTTCACCGACCGGGCGCGACGGGTCGTGGTGTTGGCCCAGGAAGAAGCCCGGCTCCTCAACCACAACTACATCGGCACCGAGCACATCCTCCTCGGGCTCATCCACGAGGGTGAGGGTGTCGCGGCCAAGGCGCTCGAGTCGCTCGGCATCAGCCTCGAGGCCGTCCGCCAGCAGGTCGAGGAGATCATCGGCCAGGGTGGCTCGTCGCCCTCTGGGCACATCCCGTTCACGCCGCGCGCCAAGAAGGTCCTCGAGCTGTCGCTGCGCGAGGCGCTCCAGCTCGGCCACAACTACATCGGCACCGAGCACATCCTCCTCGGTCTCATCCGCGAGGGCGAGGGCGTCGCCGCCCAGGTGCTGGTCAAGCTCGGCGCCGACCTGTCCCGCGTGCGCCAGCAGGTCATCCAGCTCCTGTCGGGCCACATGGGCTCCGGCGCCCCTCCGGGCGAGAAGGCCGGCGCCACCGCGGGCTCGGGCACGGGCGAGGCCCAGCCCACCGGTTCGCTGGTGCTCGACCAGTTCGGGCGCAACCTCACCCAGCTCGCCCGCGAGAAGAAGCTCGACCCGGTCATCGGCCGCTCCCGCGAGATGGAGCGGGTCATGCAGGTGCTCTCGCGCCGCACCAAGAACAACCCGGTGCTGGTGGGCGAGCCCGGCGTGGGCAAGACGGCCATCGTCGAGGGCCTGGCCCAGAACATCGTCTCCCGCACCGTGCCCGAGACGCTCGAGGACAAGCAGCTCTACACGCTCGACCTCGGCGCGCTCGTGGCCGGCAGCCGCTACCGGGGCGACTTCGAGGAGCGCCTGAAGAAGGTGCTCAAGGAGATCCGCACCCGGGGCGACATCATCCTGTTCATCGACGAGATCCACACCCTGGTGGGTGCGGGTGCCGCCGAGGGCGCCATCGACGCGGCCTCCATCCTCAAGCCCATGCTGGCGCGGGGCGAGCTGCAGACCATCGGCGCCACCACCCTCGACGAGTACCGCAAGCACCTCGAGAAGGACGCGGCGCTCGAGCGGCGCTTCCAGAAGATCACGGTCGACGAGCCCACCGTGGCCCACACGATCGAGATCCTGAAGGGCCTGCGCGACCGCTACGAGGCCCACCACCGGGTCACCATCACCGACCAGGCGCTGGTGGCCTCGGCCAACCTGGCCGATCGCTACATCTCCGACCGGTTCCTGCCCGACAAGGCCATCGACCTCGTCGACGAGGCGGGCAGCCGCCTGCGCATCAAGCGCATGAAGACGCCGCCCGACTACAAGGACATCGAGAACGAGCTGGCCAAGGTCGTCGAGTCCAAGAAGAAGGCGGTCGAGCAGCAGGACTTCGAGGAGGCGGGCCGCCTGCGCGACACCGAGAAGGAGCTGCTGGCCCGCAAGGAGTCCAAGGAGCAGGAGATCAAGGACTCGGGCGTCGACCTGTTCGACGAGGTCGACGAGGAGGCCATCGCCGAGGTGCTCTCGGTGTGGACGGGCATCCCCGTCTACAAGCTCACCGAGGAGGAGACCCAGAAGCTGCTGCGCATGGAGGACGAGCTGCACAAGCGGGTCGTCGGCCAGGAGGACTCCATCAGGGCCGTCAGCCAGGCCATCCGCCGCACCCGTGCCGGCCTGAAGGACCCCAAGCGCCCCAGCGGCTCGTTCATCTTCCTGGGCCCCTCCGGCGTGGGCAAGACCGAGCTGGCCAAGACGCTGGCCGAGTTCCTCTTCGGCGACGAGAGCGCGCTCATCCAGCTCGACATGAGCGAGTACATGGACAAGTACACCGTCTCCCGCCTGGTCGGCGCCCCTCCGGGCTACGTCGGTTACGACGAGGGCGGCCAGCTCACCGAGGCCGTGCGACGCAAGCCGTTCAGCGTGGTCCTCTTCGACGAGATCGAGAAGGCCCACCCCGACGTCTTCAACACCCTGCTGCAGATCCTGGAGGAGGGGCGCCTCACCGACGCCCAGGGCCGCTCGGTCGACTTCCGCAACACCGTGCTCATCATGACGTCCAACCTGGGCACGGCCGACCTGCGCAAGGCCAACGTGGGGTTCGCCCGCTCCGACGAGGCCGTCTCCTACGAGAAGATGAAGGAGAAGGTCAACGACGCCCTCAAGCTGCACTTCCGTCCCGAGTTCCTGAACCGCATCGACGACACGATCGTGTTCCACGAGCTCACCAAGGACGAGGTCACGCAGATCGTCGACCTGATGATCAGCCGGGTGCAGCGGCAGCTCGAGGGCCAGGGCCTGGGGATGGAGCTCACGCCCGAGGCCAAGTACCTGCTCGCCGACAAGGGCTACGACCCCCAGCTGGGCGCCCGGCCGCTGCGCCGTGCCATCCAGCGCATGGTCGAGGACCCAGTGTCCGAGAAGCTCCTGCTCAAGGAGCTGCGGGCCGGCGAGATCGTGGTGGTCGACGTCGAGGACGATCCCGACTCGCCAGGCGAGAAGAAGATCGCCTTCCGCTCGGTCGAGGGCTTCGTGCCCCCGCCCATGGAGCTGGCCGAGACCGGCGGCGACGCCTGACCCGCGGGTCACACGACGACACGCACGGCACGGGGGCCGCCTCGGGGCGGCCCCTGCCGCGTCTCGGGGCGGTCGCCTGCGCGCCGGCCCGCGCGGACCACCACTACAGTCACCCCGCCGACGCTGGCCCCTCGCCTCCTCCCGATGCTCCGCCGCCCCCTTCTCGCCGCCCTCTCGCTGTTGGTCGTGGTGGGTGCGTCGGCCTGCCAGGTGCGCACCACCGTGACGCTGGACGTGGACGACGACGGCTCCGGGACCGTCGAGGTGGCGGTCGACCTCGACGCCGAGGCGGTGGCGCGGCTGCCCGACCTCGACGGTGACGGGGTGTCCGACGCCGCCGACCTGGCGGCGCTCGTGCGCGACGACGACCTGGTCGCGGCCGGCTGGACGGTCGAGGGGCCCGAGGCCGGCGACGACGGCGGCGTGCGGCTGCAGGCCACCCGGGCCTTCGGCACGCCCGCCGAGGCCGACCGGGTGCTGGCCGAGCTGACCGGCCCGTCGGGTGCCCTGCGCGACCTGCACGTCACCCGCAGCGAGTCGTTCGGGCGCACCCAGGTCCGCTTCGAGGGCACGGCCGACCTGAGCGGCGGGCTCGAGGCCTTCGGCGACGAGGGGCTCGCCGCCGCGCTCGAGGGCGAGGCCCTGGGCGAGGACGCCGCCGCCATCGAGGAGCGCCTGGGCCAACCGCTGGCCGACGCGTTCACGCTCGAGGTCACGGCCGTGCTGGCGGGCGAGCGGGCGTCCTGGTCGCCCCGCATCGGCGGCGCACCGCTGGACATGCGGTCGGACGGCACCCGGTACGACTGGCCGGTGCTGGGCCTGGCGCTCGTCGCCGTACTGTGCCTCGGAGCTTTCGTCGCGGTGCTGGTGCTGCGGGTGGTCCGCTCCCGCCGGCGTGCCGGCCGGTGAGCCGACGCACGGAGATGGCGGGGCGATGATTGCCGGGTGTGTGGGGTGGGCGGCCGGAGGTGGGCGAGGCGATGACTGCCGCCGGTCCGTTCCCGAGGCAGTAGTCGCCGGGGGCCGCAAGCGATTGCCTCGGCCTCCGCCGGGCGGCTGCTATTGCCTCGCGACGGTCCGGCGACGGTCCGGCGAAGATCGGGAGGCCGGGCCGCCGGCGGTGGCCGGGCGGTCCGCCGAAACTGTCGTACCCCCTGCGTAGGGTGCCGCCATGTCCCGGGTGAAGACCGTGTACCGATGCAGCGAGTGCGGCGCCGAGACGCCCAAGTGGATGGGTTGGTGCACGGCGTGCGAGGCCAGCGGCACCCTGAGCGAGGAGCAGGTCAGGCCGCCGGCGCGGGCGGGCGTGGCGTTCGCCTCGCTGGCCCCGCCCTCGGTGCCGGTGCCCATCGCCGAGGCGGTGGGCGACGCGGTGGCGCCGGTGCCGACCGGCGAGGCCGAGCTCGACCGGGTGCTGGGCGGCGGGTTGGTGCCTGGCTCGGTCACGGTGCTGGGCGGCGAGCCGGGCGTGGGCAAGTCGACGCTGCTGCTGCAGGCCCTGGCCTCGATCGCCGATGGCCGGGGGCACCCGGCGGCGGGCGGGGCCCCGACCCCGGGCGGGGCGTCGGGCCGGGGCCGCGGGGCGTCGTGCCTCTACGTCACGGCCGAGGAGTCGGCCCGCCAGGTGGCGCTGCGGGCCGAGCGCCTGGGCATCAGCTCGCCGTCGCTGTGGCTGGTGGCCGAGACGTCACTGGCGCACGTGATCGGCCACATCGACGCGCTGGCGCCCGACGTGGTGGTGGTCGACTCCATCCAGACGGTGCACGATCCCGACCTGCTGTCGGCGCCCGGGTCGGTCGGGCAGGTGCGGGGCTGCGCCCAGCGCCTGGTCGGCGAGGCCAAGGCCCGGGGCGTCAGCGTGGTGCTGGTGGGTCACGTCACCAAGGAAGGCGGGCTGGCCGGCCCCCGGGTGCTCGAGCACCTGGTCGACACCGTGCTCGCCTTCGACGGCGAGCGGCACCACGCCCTCCGCATGCTGCGGGCCGCCAAGCACCGGTTCGGCAGCACCCACGAGCTCGGCCTGTTCGAGATGGGCGAGGGCGGGCTGGTGGGCGTGCCCGACCCCAGCGCCCTGTTCCTGGCCGACCGCCAGCCGGGCGTGCCCGGCTCGGTGGTGGCCCCGGTGCTCGACGGCCAGCGCCCGTTGCTGGTCGAGGTGCAGGCGCTCGTGGTGCCGAGCAACGCGCCGTCGCCCCGGCGCACGGTGCAGGGCGTCGACGCCGGGCGGCTCAACCAGGTGCTGGCGGTGCTCGAACGGCACGCCGAGCTCGACCTCAGCCGGGCCGAGGTCCACGTGGCGGTGGCCGGCGGGGTGCGGGTGCCCGAGCCGGGGGCCGACCTCGCCATGGCGCTGGCGGTGGTGTCGTCGGCCACCGAGCGGCCGCTGCCGGCCGATCTGGTCACCTGCGGCGAGGTGGGCCTGGGCGGCGAGCTGCGCCAGGTCCACCGCACCGAGCGCCGGCTGGCCGAGGCGGCCCGGTTGGGGTTCCGCCGCGCCGTCGTGCCACGCTCCGCTCCCGATGCGCCCACCGGCATGTGCCTGACACGGGCGGCCTCGATCGGCGACGCGATCCATCAGCAGGCGTTCCACCTCTCCGTGGCGTAATCACCGCCCGGCGTGGCCGGCACGCGGAGTGAGACCACGGCCGCACTATCCTTGCGCCGTGGTCACCCGCGCCAGTGCCGAGCTCATGGACGCGCTCGCCGCAGTGGCACCAGGCACGCCGTTGCGCGAGGGCATCGATCGCATCCTGCAGGCCAGCAAGGGCGCGCTCATCGTGGTGGGCGACGGGCCAGAGGTCCTGAACATCTGCTCGGGCGGGTTCCTGCTCGACGCCGCATTCAGCCCCCAGCGCCTGTCCGAGCTGGCCAAGATGGACGGCGCCATCATCCTGGCCAGCGACGCCAGCCGCATCGCCCGGGCCAACGTGCACCTCGTCCCCAACCCCAACGTGCCCACGTCCGAGACCGGCACCCGCCACCGCACCGCCGAGCGCGTGGCCCGTTCGATCGACGTGCCGGTGGTGTCGGTGTCCGAGGACATGGCCATCATCGCCGTGTACGTGGGCGACGAGAAGCATCCGCTCGAGGCCATCCCCCGCCTGCTGGTGCGGGCCAACCAGGCGCTGCAGACGCTCGAGCGCTACCGCGACCGGCTCGACGGCGTGACGGCCTCGCTCTCCGCGCTCGAGGTCGAGGACCTGGTCACCATGCGCGACGTGGTCAACGTGCTGCAGCGCACCGAGATGGTGCGGCGCATCGCCGAGGAGATCAGCGGCGACATCGTGCAGCTCGGCGTCGACGGGCGCCTGGTCAAGCTGCAGCTCGAGGAGCTGATGGGCGGCGTCGAGGACGAGCGCCGCCTCGTCATGCTCGACTACTTCACGCCCGAGACCGGGTGGCGCCTCGACCAGGCGATGGCCGCGCTGGCCGCGATGGGCACCGAGGAGCTGCTCGACGCCATGGCGGTGGGGTCGACGCTGCAGCTCCCGGGCGCCACCGTCGACCTCGACGCCAACGTGCAGCCCCGCGGCTACCGCCTGCTGGCCCGCATTCCCCGCCTGCCCGAGTCGGTCGTCGACCGCATCGTCGCCCAGTTCGGCTCGCTGCAGAAGATCATGCGGGCCACCGTCGACGACCTCGACGACGTCACCGGCGTGGGGCAGGCGCGGGCGCGCGCCATCAAGGAGGGGCTGTCCCGGCTGGCCGAGACCAGCATCCTCGACCGCTACAGCTGAGGCCGGTCGCGGTGCGCTAGACACCCGGCATGCGCATGACGCTGCCCTCCGGCACGCCGGCCGAGATCGCCCGCCCCGAGGGCGCGCCGACCCGCGGGCTGGTGGTGCTGCCCGACATCGGGGGCCTGCGTCCCCTGTTCGACGACATGGTGGCGCGACTTGCCCGCGACCAGGGCTGGGTGGTGTGCGCCGTCGAGCTCTGGCCCGGGCGTGACGATCTGCCCACGCTGGCCGACCGGCTGAGCGCGGGCGGCTCGCTCGACGACGGGCGGGTGCTCGACGACGCCGTGGCCGCGGCCGACGCCACGGGCGTCGAGCCGGTCGGCGTGCTGGGGTTCTGCATGGGCGGCATGTACGCGCTCAAGGCCGCGGGCAGCGGCCGCTTCTCCCGGGCCGTCTCGTTCTACGGGATGGGTCGGGTGCCCGACATGTGGGCCAGCCCCACCCAGGGCGAGCCGCTCGAGGCTCTGGCGAAGCCCGGAGCCTGCCCGGTGCTCGAGATCGCGGGCACGGCCGACCAGTGGGTGCCGGCCGCCGACCTCGAGGCGCTCGAGGCCGTGGGGGTCGAGGTGGTGCGCTACGAGGGCGCAGACCACGGCTTCGTGCACGATCCCGACCGGCCGGCCCACCGCGCCGCCGACGCGGCCGACGCCTGGCGCCGGGCCGTCGCCCACCTGGCCGGCTGAGGCGACGGCGGGCTAGCGGGCGCGGCGTTCGAGCTGCTCGCGGTCGGTGATGCGGTAACGACGGTCGGACTGCTCGATCCAGCCAAGGCGCACGAAGCTGGCGATGGCCTTGTTCACCCGCTCGCGCGATGCGCCCACCATGGCGGCCAGCTCCTCCTGGGTGACCGGCAGGGTGAACTCGTCGGCGCCGGCCGCCATCTCGACCAGCCGCTTGGCGGTGCGCCCGGTGACGTCGAGGAACACCGAGTCGGCCAGCGCCACGTCCATGTTGCGCACCCGCGTCGCCAGCATGCGGACGACGCTCCACAGCAGCTCGGGGCGTTGCTCGTACACCCGGCGGATGGGCGCGAAGCCGATGGCGAGCACCTGGGACGGCTCGAGCGCCCGGGCCTCGGCGGTGCGCCCCTGGCCCTCGAACAGCTGCATCTCTCCCACGAGGTCGCCGGCCTCCATGAGCGCCACCACCGACTCGCGCCCGTCGATCGAGCGCTTGGCGATGGCGATGCGGCCCTCGATCACCACGTAGAGCGTGTCCGCGGGGTCGTCCTCGTGGAACAGCACGTCGCCGCGCCGCAGGTCGTCGGTGGTGCTGGACGCGGCCAGCTCGGACAGCTCCTGGGGGGTGAGATCGCCGAAGAGCTCGACGTCGGCGAGCAGGTCTGTGGGGCTCATCACCGGGAACGATAACGATGCGGGGGACGGCCGTCCCGACGGAGGGGTGCCAGGTGCCCGGCGGGTAGCCTCCGGCCGTCATGGGACGCGTGTGGGTCGTGGTGGTCGCCGCCGGCTCGGGGCGTCGTTTCGGGGCGGCGAAGCAGTACGAGCCGCTGGCCGGCCGGCGGGTGCTCGACTGGTCGCTCGACGCCGCCCGCAGCGTGGTGGCCGGCCCGGGCGTGGCGCGGGGCAACGACCTGCCCGGAGGGGTCGTGCTGGTGGTCGCGCCCGGCCACGAGCACGACGACGAGCCGGCTGCCGACGCCGTGGTGGCGGGGGCGGGCACCCGGTCGGGCTCGGTGCGGGCCGGCCTCGCCCGAGTCCCCGACGACGCCGAGGTGATCGTGGTGCACGACGGCGCGCGCCCGCTGGCCGACGCCGCCCTGTTCGCCGCCGTGGTCGGGGCGGTGCGCGCGGGAGCCGACGCCGTGGTGCCGGGCGTGCCGGTGGCCGACACGCTCCGCTCCCGCGGCGGCGGGGTGGTCGACCGTGACGGGCTGGTGGCGGTGCAGACCCCCCAGGCGTTCCGCGCCGCGGCGCTGCGGGCCGCGCACGCCGAGCAGGGCGAGGCGACCGACGATGCGTCGCTCGTCGAGGCGGCGGGTGGCAAGGTGGTCGTCGTGGACGGATCACCGACCAACCTCAAGATCACCCGGCAAGCCGACCTGGTGGTCGCCGAGGCGTTGCTCCGTGCCCGCTGACGGCCCCCGCGTCCGGGTCGGGCAGGGCTACGACGTGCACCCCTTCTCCGACGACCCGGACCGTCCCCTCGTCCTGGGCGGCGTGGCGTTCCCGGGCGAGCGGGGGCTCGCCGGGCACAGCGACGCCGACGTGATCGCCCATGCGGTCATCGACGCGCTGCTGGGCGCGGCCGGGCTGGGCGACATCGGCGGGCACTTCCCCGACACCGACCCGGCGTGGGCCGGGGCCGACTCGATCGACCTGCTGTGCCGGGCGGTGGCCGACGTGCGGGCCGCCGGCTGGCAGCCGCAGAACGTCGACTGCACGGTGGTGCTCGACGCCCCCCGGCTGGCGCCGCGGCGCGAGGCGATCCACGAGCGCCTGGCCGAGGCGGTGGGGGCGCCGGTGACGGTCAAGGGCAAGCGGCCCGAGGGACTGGGCGCGCTGGGACGGGGCGAGGGCGTGGCCTGCCTCGCTGTGGCACTCGTGGCGACGGCGCCATGACACCGCGCGGCGGGCAGGGCCGGTCCGGCGGCGAGGGCGGCGGTGGCCGGGGTCGGGGCGGCGGCGGACGGCGGGGCGGCGCGGGCCAGGGCGGCCAGGGCGGTCAGGGCCGGGGTGGCCAGGGCGGCCAGGGCGGTCAGGGCCGGGGTGGCCAGGGAGGTCAGGGCGGTCAGGGCCGGGGTGGCCAGGGAGGTCAGGGTGGTCCGGGCCGGGGTGGCCAGGGAGGTCAGGGTCGTCCGGGCCGAGGTGGCCAGGGACCGGGCGGCGCCGGCCGGAGTCGATCGGGCGGTCCGGGTCGGTCGGGCGCTGAGGCCGGTCCGGGCGCTCCGGGGGGTCGGGCCAGTGGACGTCCCGGACAGGGCCGAGGCAAGGCGCGCACGCCGCCGCCCACCCGCATCACCACCCGCATGCCCCGTCCCATTCCCGCCGGGCGGCGCGGCCGCGTGTCGTCGGCCCGGGGCCTGGGCGGCGAGCAGGTCGAGGGCCGCCAGGCCGTGCGGGAGCTGCTCATCGCCGGCCGCCGCAAGGTGCGCGAGGTGTGGATGGTCGACGAGGGCGACGACGCGCCCGTCCTCGCCGACATCCGCGAGCTGGCTGCCGGCAACCGAGTGACCGTCACGACGGTGAGCCGGGGCCGGTTCGCCGCCCAGGCCCGCTGCGAGGCGCCCCAGGGCGTGCTGGCTCTGGCCGCCCCCCTGCCCGAGGCCGACCTCGACGACCTGGTGGCCGGCCGCCGGGGCGCGCCGCCCTTCCTGGTGGCCCTCGACGGGGTGACCGACCCGGGCAACCTGGGTGCGATCCTGCGCTCGGCCGAGTGCGCCGGCGTCACGGGCGCAGTCCTGCCCCGGCACCGGGCCGTGCACGTCACCCCAGCGGCGACCAAGGCAGCGGCCGGTGCGGTCGAGCACGTGCCCATCGCGGTGGTGGGCGGCTTGCCCGCTGCGCTGGCCAGGCTGCGCACGGCCGGCGTGCACCTCGTGGGGCTGGACGGCGCCGCGTCGACCTCGCTGTATGACATGGCCGGCGCCGACGGGCCCGTGTGCCTGGTGCTGGGCGCCGAGGGCCGGGGACTGTCGCGGCTGGTGCGCGAGCGGTGCGACGAAGTGGTGGCCATCCCCATGGCCGGCGTGCTGGGGTCGCTCAACGTGTCGGCGGCCGCCGCGCTGGCCTGCTTCGAGGTGGCCCGCCGCCGGTGAGCCCGACGGGAGGAGGTGGGGAGCAGGAGCCCGAGGCGGGAGTCGAACCCGCGACCTGACGCTTACAAGGCGCCTGCTCTGGCCGGCTGAGCTACTCGGGCAAGGCCCACGACGATACCCGCCGGCACCGTGGCGCCCGCGCCGAGGGTGCTTGCATCGCGTGGGCGCTGCGGCCAGCCTTACACCCGTGGCACCCACCCTCGGGCCCGGCCGCTGAGGAGGCCCAGCACCATGCAGACCACCGAGCGACCGCCCACGCCCAGCCGCCCGACCCGGGGCGCCAGCCCCGTGCGCGGCGTGGTGCTCGTCGCCGTCGCCGTGGTGATCGGGTTCTTCGTCCTGCGCGCGCTCGACGACACCGGTTCGGGACCGTCCGTGGTCGACACCGCCGGGACGGAGGGCACCGAGGGCACGGACGGTGGCGAGACCGCCGGCAGCGAGGCGACCACCGAGACCACGGCGCCGCAGGCGCGCCCGCCCACCGAGGTCGTGGTCCTGGTGGCCAATGCCTCTGGTGTGCAAGGCGCGGCGGGCCAGCAGACCGAGACGCTCCAGGCCGGCGGCTATCAGGTCCTGCCGGCCGACAACGCGCCCGACCAGGTCGAGACCACCCAGGTGCTGCCCGTCGCGGGCTACGAGGCCGAGGCGGCGGTGCTGGCCGCTCTGATCGGCGCGCCCGAGGACGCGGTGCAGGCCATGCCGGACCCGCCGCCGGTCGACCTGGCCGGCGCCAACCTTTTGGTCCTGTTGGGGCCTGACCTGGCCGACGGCCAGCCCTGACGGCCCGCGGCCGTTCCACCGTGAGCCCGACCCGCCCGGCTGGCGACGCCCTGGCGCCGCTGGTCGCCCGCCCGGAGGGCTCGGCGGTGGTGCTCGACTTCGACGGCACCCTGTCGCCCATCGTCGCCGAGCCGGCCGAGGCCCGGCCCGGCGACGGTGCCGTCGACGTGCTGGCCGCCCTGGTGACGCGCCTCGCGCTCGTGGCGGTCGTGTCGGGCCGGCCCGTTGACTTCCTGGCGCCGCTTGTGCCCGAGGGCGTCGTGCTGTCGGGCCTCTACGGGCTGGAGGTGATGCGCGGCGACCAGCGGCTCGACCCGCCCCGGGCCGACGTGTGGCGGGAGGTCGTCACCCACGTGGCGCGCAGGTCGGCCGACCATGGTCCGGAGGGGATGGTGGTCGAGCCCAAGGGTCTGTCGCTCACCCTCCACTACCGCGCCCACCCCGAGGCGGGCCCGGCCGTTGCAGAGTGGGCCCGGCGCCAGGCCGCCCGGTCGGGCCTGGTGGCCCGCCCGGCCAAGATGTCGGTCGAGCTGCACCCGCCCATCGACACCGACAAGGGCACGGCGCTGGAGCAGCTCGTCGAGGGCCTGGGCGCGGTGCTCTTCGCCGGCGACGACCACGGTGACCTGCCCGCCTTCGATGCCCTCGACCGGCTGGCCGGCCGCGGCGTCGACACGGTGCGGGTGGCGGTGGCCAGCGCCGAGGTGCCGCGCGAGCTGGTCGATCGCGCCGACGTGGTGGTCGACGGCCCGGCCGCGCTGGTCGCCCTGCTGCGCACCCTGGTCCCCCCGGCCGACGCCGGGTGAACGCCCGGCTCAGCCGGCCGCGGCGACCTGGTCGGCCAGCCAGTCGGCCGGCCGGCGGGCCACCGACAGCTCGCGCAGGCGCGCCGCCCGCTCGGCCCGCTCGCCGGGTGGCATGCGCAGCGCATGGTCGAGGGCGTCCGCGGTGCCGGCCACGTCGTAGGGGTGCACCGGCACGGCCGCCGAGCCGACCTCGTCCCACACGCCGGCCTCGGGCGACAGGCACAGCACGGCGTCGCGCTCGTTGACGATCGCCGCCTCCTTGGCCACGAGGTTGAGGCCGTCGCGGATGGCGTTGACCACCACCACGTCCGCGCGGCGCAGCACGGCGACCGAGCGGGGGTAGTCGTCGCGGGTGTCGTAGACGATGGGCGTCCAGTCGGGGCCGGCCCACCGCTCGTTGATGCGCTCGACCAGGGCCTCGACGTCCTGCTGGTACTCGATGTACGCGGGCACCCCCGTGCGCGAGGGGTAGACCGAGGCGAGGAACACCACCCGCTCGCGCCACTCGGGGCGCCGGTCGAGCAGGTCGTCGAACGCCTGGAAGCCCCGCAGCAGGTTCTTGGACAGCTCGATGCGGTCGACCCGGGCCACCACCAGCCGGTCGCCCACCTCGGCCTCGATCTCGGCCAGCGCCGCGTCGCACTCGGCGCTCGCGGCGGCGCCCCGCACGTCGTCGGCGTCGGCGGCGAGGGGCGACACGAACGTGTGGGGGGCCAGCGCCAGCACCTCGCGGCAGCAGGCGGTGAAGTCGTCGGCCCAGCGCTGTGAGTGGAAGCCGCACGCCCGGTGCGCCGCCAGGCCCGACAGCAGCTCGGCGGCGATGTGGTCGGGCAGCACCCGCAGCCACGTGGGGGTGGCGAAGGGGGTGTGGCTGAAGTGCACGGCGTCGAGGTCGGGCCGCTGCTCGGCGAGCGGCAGGCCCATCAGGCCCAGGTGGTAGTCCTGCACCAGCACCACGGCGCCCTGGGGTGCGATGTCGGCGACCGCGTCGGCGAAGGCCCGGTTGACGCGACGGTAGGCCTGCCAGGCGTCGCGCAGGTCGGGACCGAAGGCCGGCTCGCGGGGCAGGTCGTACAGGCCGTGGTGGACGAACCAGAGCACCTGGTTGCTGATCACGTCGTAGGCCAGCCGGTAAAGATGGGGATCGACCTCGACCAGGCACACGCGGAAGTCGAGGGCGTCGACCACGCCGGCGGCCGCCGCGGCCCGGTCGCCCTCACCCATCGCGGCGGCCACCCACAGCGCGCCCGTGCCCGCCACCAGGGGCCCGAGGCCAGACACCAGGCCACCGGCGCCGCGGCTCGCCTCGATCGCGCCGGCGTCGTCGAGGCGGAACGACAGGGGGCCACGGTTCGACACGACGACGACGGGGCGGTCCACGAGTGGTCCACGCTAGTGCGGTCGCACCGGCCGGCCGGGCCGGGGCGGCGGACCGGGACGCGCCGATGCGCCACACTTGCCGGTCGTGCGAGTGGTCATCGTCCCCGACAAGATGCGCGGCACCATGACCGCCCGCGCGGTCGCGGACGCGGCGGGCCGTGCCGCGGCGGCCGCGGGCTGGAAGCACGACGAGGTGCCCGTGGCCGACGGGGGCGAGGGCACGCTCGACGTGCTGGGCGGGCCCAACCGCACCACGCCGGTGACCGGTCCGCTCGGCGGGGTGGTCGAGGCCGAGTGGCGCCTTGCGGGGCGCACGGCCGTGGTCGAGATGGCCCGGGCCTCGGGCCTGGCGCTGGCGGGCGGCCCTGAGGGCAACGACCCGATCGGCGCCTCGACCACGGGCACGGGCGAGCTGCTGGCCGCGGCGGTCGACGCCGGGGCCACGCGGGTGCTGGTGGGCCTGGGCGGCTCGGCCACCACCGACGGCGGCCTCGGCGCGCTGCGGGCGTTGTTCCCCCTGCACCGCCTGGCCGGGGTCGAGCTGCTGGCGCTGTGCGACGTGCGCACCCGCTTCGTCGACGCGGCCGAGGTGTTCGCGCCGCAGAAGGGCGCCTCGCCCGCCCAGGTCGAGTTGCTGCGCCGCCGGCTCGACCGGCTGGCCGACGTGTACCTCGCCGACCACGGGGTCGACGTGCGGGTCATCGAGGGAGCGGGCGCCGCCGGGGGCCTGGCCGGCGGTCTGGCGGTGGCCGGCGCCAGGCTGGTCAGCGGGTTCGACGCGGTGGCCGACGAGCTCGAGGTCCACGACCTGATCGAGGGCGCCGACCTGGTCGTCACGGCCGAGGGCTTCCTCGACGAGCAGTCCTTCGACGGCAAGGTCGTCGGCGGCGTGGCCGAGATGGCCGGCGCCTGCGGCGTGCCGTGCGTGGCGGTGGTGGGCGAGGTGGTGCCCGATCTGGCCGCCGGGGCCGCCGGGTCGGCCCCGCTCGAGGTGGTCTCGCTGGTCGAGCGGTTCGGCGACGAGCGGGCGCGGCACGACACGGCCGCCTGCATCGCCGAGGCGCTGGCCGGCGTCCTGGCCGCCCGGGCCGGCCCGACCGGACGCCTGCCGGAATGAGAGGGCTGCGCAGGGGGTTGGTTACGATTCGTCGGCCGCCAACGCGCCCCGCGACCCGCTCCCGAGCCAAGGAACCAGATCTGACATGAGCGTCTCCGTCCGCATCCCCACCACGCTGCGCACCCTGACGGGCGGCCGGTCCGAGGTGGCGCTCGAGGGCGAGAACGTGCGTGACGTGCTCGGCAACCTCGACGGCGCCCACCCCGGCTTCGCGGACCGCCTGTTGGACGACGACGGCAACCTGCGCCGCTTCGTCAACGTGTTCGTAGCCGACGACGACATCCGCTTCCTCGAGGGGCTCGACACCCCGGTGCCCGACGGCGCCGAAGTCTCGATCATCCCCGCGGTCGCCGGGGGCTGAGCCGCCCCGCGGTTAGCACTCGGCGGTTGCGAGTGCTGAAACGGCGTGGTTGACTGGCTAGCACTCACATTCGACGAGTGCTAACCCCGTGCCCAACGGAGGGACCAACGGATGCCGAAGATCATCGCTTTCGACACCGAGGCGCGCCGCAGCCTCGAGGCCGGCATGAACAAGCTGGCCGATGCCGTCCGGGTCACGCTCGGACCCAAGGGCCGCAACGTCGTCCTCGACAAGAAGTGGGGCGCTCCCACGATCACCAACGACGGTGTGTCGATCGCCAAGGAGATCGAGCTCGACGACCCCTTCGAGAAGATCGGTGCCGAGCTGGTCAAGGAGGTCGCCAAGAAGACCGATGACGTCGCCGGTGACGGCACCACGACCGCCACCGTCCTGGCCTGGTCGATGGTGCGCGAGGGCCTGCGCAACGTTGCCGCCGGCGCCAACCCGATGTCGGTCAAGAAGGGCATCGAGGCTGCGGTCGCCACGGCGGTCGAGGCCATCAAGGACCAGGCCGTCGAGATCGACTCGAAGGACCAGATCGCCCAGGTGGCCGGCATCTCGGCCGCCGACCCCGAGATCGGCGAGATGATCGCCGAGGCCATCGACAAGGTCGGCAAGGACGGCGTGATCACCGTCGAGGAGTCGCAGACCTTCGGCATGGAGATGGACCTCGTCGAGGGCATGCGCTTCGACAAGGGCTACATCTCTGCCTACTTCGTCACCGACCCCGACCGCATGGAGGCCGTCTTCGACGACCCGTACGTGCTGCTGGTGAGCGGCAAGATCTCGACGGTGCGCGACCTGCTGCCCGTGCTCGAGAAGGTCATGCAGTCCGGCAAGCAGCTCGTGATCGTCGCCGAGGACGTCGAGGGCGAGGCGCTGTCAACGCTCGTCGTCAACAAGATCCGGGGCACGTTCAAGTCGGTGGCCATCAAGGCCCCCGGCTTCGGCGAGCGGCGCAAGGCCATGCTGGCCGACATCGGCATCCTCACCGGCGGCCAGGTCATCAGCGAGGACGTGGGCCTCAAGCTCGAGAACACCACGCTCGACCTGCTGGGCCAGGCCAAGAAGATCATCGTCACCAAGGACGAGACGACCATCGTCGAGGGCGCCGGCTCGCCCGACGACATCCAGGGCCGCATCAAGCAGATCAAGAACGAGATCGAGAACACCGACTCCGACTACGACCGCGAGAAGCTGCAGGAGCGGCTGGCCAAGCTGTCCGGCGGCGTCGCCGTGCTCAAGGTCGGTGCGGCCACCGAGGTCGAGCTCAAGGAGAAGAAGCACCGCATCGAGGACGCGGTGTCCACCACCAAGGCGGCCATCGAGGAGGGCGTCGTCGCCGGCGGCGGCACCACCCTCCTGCGGGCGCAGACCAAGGTGCTCGACCTGGTCGACACGCTGTCGGCCGACGAGTCCACCGGCGCCCGCATCGTGGCCCGTGCGCTCGAGGAGCCGCTCAAGCAGATCGCCGTCAACGCCGGCCTCGAGGGCGGCGTGGTCGCCGAGCGGGTGCGCAGCCTCGACGGTCCCGAGGGCCTGAACGCCGACTCGGGCGACTACGAGGACCTGACCAAGGCCGGCATCATCGACGCCGCCAAGGTCACCCGGTCCGCGCTGCAGAACGCGGCGTCGATCGCGGCGCTGTTCCTCACCACCGAGGCCGTCATCGCCGACAAGCCCGAGGAGACCCCCGCGGGCGCCCCGGGCGGCGGCATGGAGGACTTCTAGCCCCACCCCGGGTGTCGCGGGCCGTCGCCGGCCCCGCCGCGTCGGAACACGCCAGACCGCGGAACCGCCGCCCCCATGGGGCGGCGGTCGCGCGTGCAGGCGCAGGCCCGGGCAACGCGCCGGCGGCGGGCACGGGGCTGCCGAACTCGATGCGGCCACGCGCGGGGCCGCCGGTAGCGTGGCCGTCATGGACGGGACCCGCATCGTGATGGTCAGGCACGGCGAGTCGGTGGCCCAGGAGCGGCGCATCGTCGGCGGCCACAAGGGGTGCCAGGGCCTGTCGCCGCGGGGCCGGGCCCAGGTCGAGGCGCTGCGCGACCGGCTGGCCGCCACCGGCGAGCTGGACGGCGAGGTCGTGCTGTACGCCAGCTTGATGCCCCGCGCGTTCGAGACCGCAGCCATCCTCGCGCCGGTGCTGGGCGATCCCGGCATCAGCCAGGACTGCGACCTGTGCGAGCACCACCCGGGCGAGGGCGACGGCCTGGCGTGGGAGGTGTTCGACGAGCGCTATCCCCACGGGCCCGACGGCTGGCATCCCGACTTCCGCCGCGCCCCCGGCAGCGAGACCTGGAACGAGATGGCAGCGCGCGTCGCGGACGCGATCGACCGCCTGGTCGAGCGGCACGCCGGGCAGACCGTGGTGGTCGCCTCCCACGGCGGCGTCATCGTCCAGTCGATGCTGCGCTTCCTGGCCGTCGACCTGGCGACGACCGGCCAGCGGGCCTGGTTCAGCCCCGAGAACGCCTCGATCACCGAGTGGCGCTGGGGCTCGAACCCGTACACCTACGCCTCGCTCGAGTGGGAGCTGGTGCGCTTCAACGACCACGCCCACCTGGCCGGCAGGCCCGCCCTGGTCGGTCACTGAGAGGGCACGCCGCCGGGTTCGGCGCCGCTGCGGTCAGGCCTCGCGGTGGCGGGAGCCGGGGATGTAGCGCGGGTCGACGTCGTCCTCGGGCTCGAGCGGCCTCATGGCCAGGTCGATGGCGCTCCAGAGTGTCTTCGAGGTGGGGTAGAAGGCGAGCGGCACGACCACGGCCACGGCCACGATGGCGGTGACCCCGGCGGCGGTCGACCCGTCGGGATACGTGAGGGCGAAGGCCACGAGCACGGCCACGAGCACGGCGCCGAAGCTGACCATGGTGTTCATGCCGAGCGCGCCGATCCAGTGGCCCTCGATGCGCTCGAGGCGGAACCCGCAGCGCGGGCACCGCTCGGCCATGGTGAACCATCGTCTGAACAGGTGCCCGGCCCCGCACAGGGGGCAGCGACGGGCCAGCCCGCGCGCCAGCATGCGCCGGGTGGTGAGCGGCGGCGGCTCGACGGGGTCGTCGTGCACCGCCCCTGTGTAGCGGACCGGGGCGAGGGCGAGGCCGTCACGCGATTGCGCGCGGCCGGAAGGGCGTGTGCCACAATGCGGGCCAAGTGAACGGCCGGCATACGGCCTGTGTCGTCACGATGTGTGCTGGGGGTACTGTGGGTAACGCCGTTGTCGCAGGGGCAGCGCGACCCTCGGCCACCGCGGTCGACCACTCATCCAAAGGGGGATGCTCACGTGACGCTTGCTTATCTCGATCCCGGTTCCGGAAGCCTCATCGCCTCCGCACTCGTCGGCGGCGTAGCTGCCGCGGGCGTGGCGGCCAAGCAGGCACGAGCCCGGTTCTCGGGCCTCGGCCGCAAGCGCAAGCGGGATGCCGAGCTGTCCGCCGATGCCGGGGCGACCGCCCCCGCCGACGAGACGACGGGTACCCAGGCTGACGAGTCGACCTCCGTCGCCTCCGACACCTGACTCACGACTGGCTGGTGACCGCCTACGAACCGGGGTCGTTCCGCGACCCTGACAGCGCTGTCTTCACGTCGGGCGGCAAGGTCCTGCGCGGGCTCTCGGGCCAGGCGGCCGCCGACTGGGCGCGCGTCGAGGGTACGGCCTTCTTCCCGCGCCTGGTCGAGGGCGGGCAGGTGGTGCGCACCACCCTGCACGAGGGCGACGCCCCGGCCTCGCCGCGGGGCCAGCCGTGGGCTCGCGTGCTCGAGCACGAGCGCATCCCGGTCATCTCGTACGCGTACGAGTGGCCCTTCGCCATGCTGCGCGAGGCCGCGACCCTGCACCTCGACGTGCTGGCCGCGGCGCTCGACGAGGGCATGTCGCTCAAGGACGGCACGGCCTACAACGTGCAGTTCGTGGGGGCGCGGCCCACGTTCATCGACATCGGCTCGTTCGAGCCGTCGAGCGGGCCGTGGCCGGGCTACCGGCAGTTCTGCCAGACCATGCTCTTCCCGTTGCTCGTGCAGGCGCACGTGGGCGTGCCCTTCCAGCCGTTCCTGCGCGGCGCGGTCGACGGGCTGACACCGTCCGACGTGGCCGGCATGTTCTCGGGCCTGCGGCGGTTCCGCAAGGGCGTCCTGCGCAACGTGACCCTGCACAGCGTTCTCGAGCGCAAGGTCACCACCGCGTCCGAGACGGTGAAGTCGGACCTGAGGTCGTCGGGCTTCTCCACCGAACTGGCCAAGGCCACGACCAGGAACCTGCGCAAGCTGGTGGCGGGCCTCGAGGTGGCCAAGCGGGGTTCGACGACCGACGACGACCACTCGGTGTGGTCCGACTACCGCACCACCTGCTCGTACAGCGACGACGACGCCAAGGCCAAGCAGGCGTTCGTGCGGGCCGCGCTGGGCGAGGGCACCAACCGGCTCGTGCTCGACCTCGGCGCCAACGACGGCGAGTACTCGGCGCTGGCCGCCGAGCAGGCCGGCTACGTGGTCGCCGTCGACGGCGACGAGAAGGTCGTCGACCTGCTCTATCGGCGGCTACGGGCCGCGGGTCGCGAGAACGTGCTGCCACTGGTGATGAACCTGGTCGACCCGTCGGGCGGCATCGGCTGGCGCAACCGCGAGCGCGCCCCGTTCGTCGAGCGGGTGCGGCCCGACGCCACGCTCGCGCTGGCGCTGGTCCACCACCTCGCCATCGCCGCCAACGTGCCGCTGCCCGAGGTGGTGGCCTGGCTGGCCGCGTTCGGCGGGCGGCTCGTGGTCGAGTTCCCCCACGTAGACGACGTTCAGGTGAAGCGCCTGCTGGCCAACAAGCCCGCGGGCCTGTTCGACGACTACCGCCGGGACGCGTTCGAGGGGCTGCTCGCCGAGCAGTTCGTGGTCCACCGCCAGGAGACCCTCCCCGGGGGGACCCGCACGATGTACCTGGCGGAAGCGAAGCCCTGAGCTCGCAGCTGGGCTGGCGGGCCGAGGGGGGAGCGGCCAGCAGCATGACGACAGTCGACCGGGGCACATCCGACGAGGCGGCGGCGCCCGTGCCGCCGACCGCGGGCGACGGCCCCGGCGACGGCCGCCAGGCGGCTGACGACCACCCCGGCTGGCGGGACCCACTCGCGCGGCTCGCGTGGCTCGCGTGGCGCGAGCAGGGCCTGCTGGCGCTCGAGCTGGTGGCGCTCGCCGCGTTCGCGTTCGGCCGTCCGGTGCTCGACATCTTCGGGCGCTCACCGGGAAGCCTGCTGGCGCGGGGGGTGACCGGCTGGTCGGTGCTGGTCTTCGCCTTGATCGTGGCGCTCGTCCCCGGCTTGGCGGTCGCGGCCGCAGGCCTGCTGCTCCGGTGGGTGGCGCGGCCGGCACGCGCGTGGGTGCACCCCGTGCTGGTGGGCATGGTGGGCGCGGTGGGCGTGTGGCGGCTGGGACAGGACGCCACCGGTTGGCCGCGCGAGGCCACCAAGCTGATCTTCGCCGCCTGCGTGGCCGTGGCGGTGCTCACGGCGCTGCGCCGCTGGGTCCCGATCACGGGCACGTTCCTACGTTTCGCGGGCGTGTCGTGCGCCATCTACCTCGTGCAGTTCCTGGCGCTGTCGCCGGCCTCCGGCCTCCTGACCGTCTCCGGCCCCGCGCTCGACGAGGAGCTGGTGGCCGGCGTGCGCGCGCAACTGGGCGACGATCCCCCCGACGTGATCTTCCTGGTGTTCGACGCGCTGCCGCTGGTGTCGCTGCTCGACGGCACCGGGCACATCGACGCCGAGCTCTACCCGCACCTCGCCGAGCTGGCCGGCGACGGCACCTGGTACCGCAACGCCACGACGGTGGCCGCGTTCACCCAGTTCGCCGTGCCCGCCCTGCTGACCGGCCGCTACCCCAGCAGTAGTGGGCACTGGCTCGTCCAGGACGCCGATCCCGACAACCTGTTCACGCTGCTCGGCGGCAACTACGACGTGCAGGCTCGCGAGCAGGTCACCGCCCTGTGCGGCACGGCGATCTGCCGGCGGCAGCCCGGGGCCGACCTGAGCGGCCTGCTCGGCGACGCCGTCGACCACTGGGCCAGCGGGCCCGCCCCCCACGGCGACGGGAGCGGGCTCACGGTGGACGCGCTGCCCCCGGGCTATGCGGACGCGGAGCAGTGGCAGGGCAGGCTCGACCTCGAGCCGGGCGACGAGCCCCACCTGGTGTTCCACCACGTCATGCTCCCGCACGAGCCGTGGGAGGTGACCGGCGACGGCACGCGGTACGCAACGACGACGTCGGCCACCGGCCATCGGATGGAGGGCTGGACCGAGTCGGGGACAGCTGTCGGGCACCAACGCCACCTGCTGCAGGTCCAGGCCGCCGACCGCATCCTCGGTCGGTACCTCGACGCCCTGCGTGCCGCCGGGACGTACGACGACGCCATGGTGGTGGTCACCGCCGACCATGGCATGTCGTTCCTGCCCGGCACGTCGTCGCGGGGCCTGACCGCTGACAACTACGACCAGATCATGTGGACGCCGCTCATCATCAAGGCCCCGGGCCAGCCGGCGGGCCGCATCGACGACACCGACGTGCTATCGATCGACATCGTCCCCACCATCGCCCGGACGCTCGGCGTCGAGCTGCCGTGGCCGGTGGACGGGGTTGCGATCGGCGAGCCGACCGGCCGGAGCGACACCAAGCCGTTGCTCGACGACGGCCTGAACGAGCTGCGCTCGCCCGAGGGAGAGCGGTTGGTGGAGGTCGACGCGCGCGAGGGCTTCGCCCGTGTGCTCGCCGCCGACCCCGTCGAGGGCACCGGCTTCGACGCGGTGTGGCAGCGCACGGCCCACGGCGGGCTCGTCGGCCTGAGCGTCGCCGACCTCGACGTCGGTGCCGCCGCCGACGGCAGGGTGACGGTGGCCCGGCGGGCCGCGCTCGACGACATCGACACCGACGAGCCGCTGCCGCTCGAGGTCGTGGGGTCGACGCAGTTGGCCGAGGGCACTTACGTGGCCTACGCGCTGAACGGCACCGTCGGGGCCGTGACGCAGGTCGAGCCCGGCCTCGGGGCCGACGACACGCTGGCCCACGGCCTGATCCCACCCCGCCTGTTCGTCGACGGCCGCAACGAGCTGACCGCGTACGTGGTCGGAGGGCCCGTGGGCGATGAGCGGCTGCGCCCGCTGACGGTGGCGGGAGACTGACGTGGTCACCACCGACGTCCCGGCCAGCGACGGCAGCGGCGACGGCGCGGCGCCAACCGCGGCCCCGCCGGCGGCCCTGGAGCCCGCGGGGCGGTCCGCCCGGTGGCGGAGCCGCGTCGCCCGACTCGCCCGACTGACCGCCCCCGCCGACGTCCGCCGCGAGGCGCTGCCGTACGCGCTCGAGCTGCTGGCGCTGTCGTCGTTCGTGCTGGCCCGGCCGCTGCTGGCCAGCTTCGGCCGCTCACCGGAGAGCCTGGTCGCCCGGGGGTCGGACTGGACCGACGTCGTGGCGTTCGCCCTGGTGATCGTGCTGGCGCCGGTGGCGCTGCTCGTGGCCGCCGAGTCGCTGCTGGCCCTGGTGGCCGGCGTCCGGGCGCGCCGGCTGGCGCACTCGGCCGCCATGGCCGGGCTGCTGGCGCTGGTGGTGTGGGAGCTCGTGGCGCCGCGCGTCCCCTGGGCCTTCCGCCCGATGGTGGCGGTGTCGGTCGCGGCGGGCCTGGCCCTGGCCGCGGCGCACGCCCGGTTCCCGGCGCTGCGCACCTTCCTGCGCTACTGCTCGCTCGGTGCGGTGGTCTTCGTGGCCCAGTTCCTGTTCATGTCGTCGACCGCCTCGATCGTGCTCGGCGGCCGCCATGGCCCGCTGTCGCCCGCGGCGGTGCCGGCCGACGCGGCGCCCGTCGTGATGGTGGTGTTCGACGGGCTGCCCACCGGGATGCTGCTCGACGGCGAGGGCCGCATCGACGCCGAGCTGTACCCCAACTTCGCCCGCCTGGCCGGCGACGCCACCTGGTACCGCAACCACACCACCGCCGCCCAGATGACGCTCGAGGCCGTGCCCGCCATCCTGTCCGGCCAGCGACCGTCGGCCGACCGGCCTCCCGCGCTGGTCTCGAAGTACCCGCACAACATCTTCACCCTGCTGGGGCGCAGCCACGAGGTGCACGGCGGCGAGGCGATCACCGGCCTGTGCCCGGTGACGCTGTGCCCCCAGCCGGCGGGCTCGCCGCTCTACGGCCTGCTGCGCGACGCCGGGCGCATCTGGGAGGAGCAGATGACGGAGGCCCGGGTCGATCCCGAGCTGGTGCCCTACGTGTTCGAGGGGCGCCTGCCCCGGTCCATGGGGTGGATCGAGGCCCAGGACTTCCGCCCCGGCGAGCGGCCCGGCCTGCACGTGTTGCACGTCCTGCTCCCCCACCCGGGCTGGGAGTACCTCCCCGACGGCCGCGTCTACGGGGCCGGCCCCGGCCGGGCGGGCGGGCTGTGGGTCGACACCTGGTCGGGATGGGGGCAGGACGTGGCGCAGCAGCGGCACGTGCTGCAGGCCCAGACGGCCGACATGTTGCTGGGCAACCTGCTCGACCGCCTGGGAGCGGACGGCGCCTACGACGACTCGATGGTGGTGGTGACGGCCGACCACGGCTATGCCTTCACCGACGACTCGCCGATGCGGGCGATCGACGACGCCAACTACGACGAGATCCTGTGGACGCCCCTGATCGTCAAGGCGCCCGGCCAGCGGGCGGGGGCGATCGACGACAGCAACGTCAACTCGACCGACATCCTGCCCACGATCGCCGCCGAGCTGGGCATCGATGAGCTGCCGTGGGACGTCGACGGGCGGCCGCTCGGCAGCGTCGACCGCGACCCGGCCGACAAGTGGGTGGTCGACTGGGAGATCGCCCGGCTGCGGCCCGAGGGTGACGACGAGGTCGTGCGGATCGACGGCGTCGAGGGGTTCGCCCGGGTGCTGGCCACCGACCTCGTCGAGGGCACCGGGGACCTGGCCGTGTGGCGGCGGACCGAGCACGGCGGCCTCGTCGGCAGGTCGGTCACGGGCGAGGGGGGAGACGACGGGCGAGATGGCGTCGAGATCGGCGAGCCCCTAGACGCCGTCGCACTGGTCGAGGGTCTCGACGCCTGGGCGAACGTCGACGTCGGGTTCCCGCCCCTCGAGCTGCGGGGCCAGGCCCCGTTGCCGGCGGACGCGGTGGTGGCGGTGACCGTCGACGGGGTGGTGGCCGCCGTCGTGCCCGCCACGCCCACGGCCTACGGCGTCTCCATCATCCAGGCGCTGCTGTGGCCGGGTGCGCTGCACGACGGGGCGAACGAGATCGGCCTGCACCTGGTCGACGGGCCGCCGGACGCCCCCGTGCTGCACGCGCTCGACGTCGTGCCCAAGTGAGCCGGGTCGGCGGGCCGATACCCTCGACCCGTGCCCCGGGGACGCACGGCCAAGGTGCTGACGCACCGCTATGACGGCAGCTCCCTCCGTCGCGAGCCCGACCAGCTCATCGTCGAGGAGCCGCTCGAGGTGCACCTCGACGGCGTGCTCGTGGCCACCACCATGCGCACGCCCGGCCACGACTTCGAGCTGGCGGCCGGGTTCTGCTTCACCGAGGGGCTGCTGGCGGGGGTGCCGGTGCGGCAGTGCCGCTACTGCGGCACGGGCTCGGCGGTCGACAGCGAGTTCAACGTGGTGTCGGTCGACACCGGCGGCCGCGCCCCCGTCCCCTCGCCGCGGCTGACCGTCACCACCTCCGCCTGTGGCATGTGTGGCACCACGGCGGTCGACGAGCTGCGCGAGCGCCTGCACCCGCTGCCGCCGCGGCCGCCGTTCGCCCTCGACGTGCTGGCCTCGCTCGCCGGCACCGTGGCCGGCGACCAGCACCTGTTCGAGCTGACCGGCGCCGTGCACGCGGCGGTGGCCTTCACCCGCACCGGCACCCCGGTGGTGGGCCGCGAGGACATCGGGCGCCACAACGCGGTCGACAAGGTGGTCGGCCACCTGCTGCTCGAGGGCGCGCTGCCTGCCGCCGACCTGGGCCTGTGGGTCAGCGGCCGGGCCAGCTTCGAGATCGTGCAGAAGGCCTGGGCCGCGGGGTTCGCCACCGTGGTGGCGGTCAGCGCCCCGTCGTCGCTGGCCGTCAGCGCCGCCCGGCTGGCCGGCATGACCCTGTGCGGCTTCGCACGCGACGGGCGGCTCAACCTGTACGCGCCGCTCGACGGGCCCGCGGTGGCGGAGGGCTGAGCGATGAGCCTCCGTGAGCAGTTCACCGGCTGGCGCCCGGGCCTGTGGGCCGGCTGGCGGCCCAACGGCGTGGGCGAGCAGAAGCCGAACCACTACCGCGACATGGCCAAGGCGGCCTGGGTCAACCGCAACCACCCCCGCTACGCGTGGGACGTCCTCACCAAGGGGGCGTGCGACGGCTGCGCCCTCGGGGTCGCCGGGCTGCACGACTGGACCATCGACGGCGTGCACCTGTGCACCACCCGGCTCAACCTGCTCGAGCTCAACACGGCCGACCCGTTCGATCCCGTCGTCCTGTCCGACGTCGCCGCCCTGCGTGGCCGGACCGGCGGCCAGCTGCGGGCGCTCGGCCGCCTCGGCCACCCCCAGCGCCGGCGCCGGGGCGAGAACGGGTTCCACCGGGTCTCGTGGGACGAGGCGCTGTCGGTGCTGGCCGCGGGCCTGCGCGGCGCGCCGCCCGAGCGCGTGGCCCTCTACATGACCAGCCGGGGCATCACCAACGAGGTGTACTACGCGGCCGCCAAGGCGGCCCGGGCGCTGGGCATCGCGAGCATCGACTCGGCCGCCCGGGTGTGCCACGCGCCGTCGACCGTGGGCCTGCGCCAGACGGTGGGCGTGGCCGCCACCACGTGCTCGTTCCAGGACGTGGTCGAGGCGCCGCTGGTGGTGCTGTGGGGCTCCAACCCGGCCAACAACCAGCCGGTGTTCATGAAGTACCTGTACCTGGCCCGCCGCCGGGGCTGCCGGGTGGTGGTGGTCAACCCGTTCCTCGAGCCGGGGCTCGAGCGCTACTGGGTGCCGTCCAACGTCGAGTCGGCCGTGTTCGGCACGAAGATGAGCGACCTGCACGTCCCGGTCCGCCCCGGTGGCGACGTGGCCCTGGCCAACGCGGCGCTGAAGCGCCTGATCGAGCGGGACGCGGTCGACGATCGGTTCGTGGCCGACCACACCGAGGGCTTCGCTGGGGTGCGCGACCGGCTGGCCGAGCAGGACCTCGACCACCTGCTGGGGCTGGCGGGCGTCGACGGTCCCACGCTCGACGCGTTCGTCGACGAGCTGGTGCGGGCCGGCGGCGCCGTGCACGTGTGGTCGATGGGCATCACCCATCACCGCGATGCGGCCGAGGGCGTGCGGGGCATCGTCAACCTGGCCCTGGCCCAGGGAAGCGTTGGGCGCGACGGGGTGGGCCTCATGCCCATCCGTGGGCACTCGGGCGTGCAGGGCGGCGCCGAGATGGGGGCCTACGCGACGGCGCTGCCCGGGGGTGCGCCCGTCGATCCCGAGCACGCCGCGGCCCTGGCGCGGGACTGGGGCTTCCCGGTGCCCGACCGGCCGGGGCTGACCGCCCCGCAGATGGTGGAGGCCGCAGGCAGCGGCGACCTCGACGTGCTGTGGATGTCGGGCGGCAACTTCCTCGACGTGCTGCCCGACCCGCCGGCGGTCGAGGCTGCCCTGGCCCGGGTGCCCCTGCGCGTCCACCAGGACGTGGTGCTCACGAGCCAGATGCTGGTCGAGGGCGACGACGTCGTGCTGCTGCCCGTCGCCACCCGCTACGAGCAGGAGGGCGGCGGCACCGAGACCACCACCGAGCGCCGCATCGTGTTCAGCCCCGAGCTGCCCCGCCGGGTGGGCGAGGCCCGCAGCGAGTGGCGCCTGTTCGCCGACGTCGTCAACCGCACCCGCCCCGCGCTGCGGCGGCACTTCTCGTGGCCCTCCAACCAGGCGTTGCGGGACGAGATCGCCCGCGTGGTCCCGCTGTACGCCGGCATCGAGACGCTGGCCGCCACCGGCGACCAGGTGCAGTGGGGTGGACGTCACCTGTGCGCCGGCGGCGAGTTCCCCACGCCCAGCGGCCGGGGCCGGTTCAGCGCCCTCGACCCGCCCGAGCGGCGCCTGCCCGACGGCGCCTTCGTGGTGTCGACGAGGCGCGGCAAGCAGTTCAACTCCATGGTGCAGGCCGCGGTCGACCCGCTCACCGGCGCCGGGCGCGACGCGGTGATGATCGATCCCGCCGACGCCGCCGACCTCGGCCTCGCCGCCGGCGACCGGGTGCGGCTGCGCTCGGACACGGGCACCTACGACGGCACCGTCACGCTGGCCCGTCTGCCCGCCCGCACCATCCAGGTGCACTGGCCCGAGGGCAACGTGCTCATCGCGGCCGGGGCCGAGCACCGCGAGCCGGCGTCGAAGGTGCCCGACTACAACGCGGTGGTGACCGTCGAGCGGGCGTGATCGGGGTGGAGGTCAGAACGGCTGGACGACGTGCTCGCAGCCCTCGTCGGCGGCGAACGCTGCGCCCAGGACGGGGTCGTACGCGCCCACCGAGGGCTCGAGCACCGCCGTCGCCCGCTCGAGGCCCACCGACGCGCCGCCCACTGCGCCGCCCTGGTCGTCGACCTCGATGGGTGGCAGGTCGGCGGCCTCGCCGCGCTCGTCCTGCAGCACCGCGATCGACTCGTCGGCCCCCGCGGCCAGCTCGGCGATCAGGTCGTCGCGCCAACCGGCGGCGGGCAGGTCCAGCCCGTCGACCTCGTCGCGGTGGTCGGTGGCGAGCTCGATCATCTCGTCGAACCCGTCGACCAGCACGTCGCCGGCCGTGTCGGGGTCGTCGTCGTCGGTGATCTGCTGCGAGGTGGCGTTGAACACCTCGGTCAGGTCGTTGTTCCAGCGGCGCAGGGTGGCGCACACCGTCTCGGCGGTCTCGGCGGCCGCGGCCTCGGACGTCGTCGGTTTGCGCGCGCCGCAGCCCGCGGCCAGCGCCACGCCGACGAGCGCCAGCACCACCAGGGGCGCGCCGCGCCGGTGCCCACCGTTCCCCAGCCTGCTCATCCGTCGCACCCGCCGAGTCTGGCACGGCCGCGGTCGGCCGCGGACCGCCGTGGGGGAGCGGCGGACGGGCGGGGGCTGGGGGAGGGCGGCCCACTACTCTCGGTCCCATGGCAGCGCCCCTCACCCCCACCATCGGATGGAACGTCCTGCACCTCTTCTGCCGGGTGACGCCGCTGGCCGATGCCACGGCGCTGACCTCGGCCGTCAAGGCGATGGAGGCCGACGAGCACCAGGTGGTGCCGGCCGCCCTGGTGGGCCACAAGGGCGACGTGTGCCTGCTGGCGCTCGGCCCCGACCTGTGGCGCATCCGCCGGTTCCAGAGCGAGGTCGAGGCGGCCGGCTTGGAGGTGGTCGACAGCTACGTGTCGCTCACCGAGGTGTCCGAATACGCCGAGGGCATGCCCGAGGCGCGCAAGCAGGCCCGGCTGTACCCGCAGTTGCCGCCCGAGGGGAAGACCGCGTTCTGCTTCTACCCCATGTCCAAGCGGCGGGGCGACAAGCACAACTGGTACGAGCTGCCCTACGACGACCGCGAGGCGCTGATGCTCGGCCACGGCGCCACCGGCCGCACCTTCGCGGGCCGGGTGCTGCAGTTGGTGACCGGCTCGACCGGCCTGGACGACTTCGAGTGGGGCGTCACGCTGTTCGGCGTGCACCCCGACGACATCAAGGCGTGCGTCTACCAGATGCGCTATGACGAGGCCTCGTCCCGCTACGCCGAGTTCGGCTCGTTCGTCACCGGGGCGGTCGGCACGCTCGACGAGGTGCTCGACGCGGTGGGCGTGAGGGGCTGACCGACAGCCCGTCCGTCCCGGCGGTAGGCGATTCGTCGTGCGAGGTGGGAAATCGATGACGGATCGGTGAAGAATGTCGCGTCGTACGCACGAAAGGGACGGGCGCCGGGTGTCGCCCCTACACTCCCCCAATCCTCCGAGAGGAGCATGGATGAGGAGATTCCTCGTGGCAGTGGTCGCGCTCGCGGCCCTGGTGGCACTGGCGCCCGCCGCGGGTGCGGGCATCGAGGCGCCGGCCCAGGAGCCGGCAGGCGAAGGTGAGGGCGGCGAGGCGGTCAGGGGCACGCTGCGCTACGACGACGAGTCGGGCGAGCAGGTCGGCGCCGAGGGCGTCACGATCACCGTCGAGTCGGCCGACGGCAGCTTCAGCGAGACGGCCGAGTCCGATGCCGATGGCGTGTTCGAGGTGCCGGTGCCGGCACCCGGCGCCTACACGGTCACGCTCGACGTCGACTCGCTGCCCGACGAGGTGGTGTTGCGCAACGCCGACCGCTCGACGCTCGACGTGACGTTGCGCGTGGGGCAGGCGCGCAACGTGCTGTTCCCCCTCGACTTCGGCGAGGCGGCCACCCGCAACGTGTCCACCACCTTCGACCGGGGCCTGCGCCTCGGCGTCCAGGGCATCCGCTTCGGGCTGATCATCGCCATGTGCGCCATCGGCCTGTCGCTCATCTTCGGCACCACCGGTCTGGTGAACTTCGCCCACGGCGAGATGGTCACCTTCGGGGCGCTGGTGGCCTTCTTCTTCAACGTGACGGTGGGCTGGCACCTCTACGTCGCCGCGCCCCTGGCGATCCTGGTGGCGGTGCTGGCGGGGGCGGGCATCGACCGGGCCCTGTGGCGGCCACTGCGCGAGCGCGGCACGGGCCTCATCGCCATGCTGGTGGTCAGCATCGGCCTCAGCATCCTCCTGCGCTACATCTTCAACTTCCAGTTCGGCGGCCTGACCCGCACCTACTCGCAGTTCACGCTGCAGAAGTCGGGTCTCGAGATCGGCCCGGTGTCGATCGTGCCCCGCGACCTGATCGGCATGATCATCTCGATCGTGGCCCTGGTCGGGGTGGCGTTGTTCCTGCTGCGCACCCGCATGGGCAAGGCCACGCGGGCGGTGTCCGACAACCGCGACCTGGCCGAGTCGTCGGGCATCGACGTCAACCGGGTCATCACGTTCGTCTGGGCCGCCGGCGCCGGTCTGGCGGCGCTCGGCGGCATCCTCCAGGGCCTGTCCGAGCAGGTGAGCTGGCAGATGGGCTTCCAGCTGCTGCTGCTGATGTTCGCCGGGGTGACGCTGGGCGGGCTCGGCACTGCGTTCGGCGCGCTGGTGGGCAGCATGGTGGTCGGGATGGTGATGGAGCTCTCGACGCTCTGGATCCCGTCCGAGTTCAAGACCGTCACCGCGCTCGCCATCTTGATCGTGATCCTGCTGGTGCGACCCCAGGGCATCCTCGGCCAAGCCGAGCGGATCGGATAGGGAGACTCATGGACTGGTCGACCATCATCGAGGACACGCTGCGGGCGCTGGTCGGGCGCGAGGCGATCATCTACGCCCTCGCCGCCATCGGCCTCAACGTGCACTTCGGCTACACGGGCCTGCTCAACTTCGGGCAGGTGGGGTTCATGGCCATCGGCGGCTACGGCGTGGCCATCAGCACGCTCGAGTGGGGTGTGCCGCTCGGCGTGGGCGTGCTCATCGGCATCGGCGCCGCGGTGCTGCTGGCCCTGGTGCTCGGCCTGCCGACGCTGCGGCTGCGGGCCGACTACCTGGCCATCGTCACCATCGCCGCCAGCGAGATCTACCGGCTCATGGTCAGCGCGCCCAGCTGGCGTGCGGTTACCGGCGGGTCCGACGGGCTGAGCGGCTTCAGCTCGGGGTTCTACGACCTCAACCCCATCCCCAACGGCACCTACGGGTTCGGGCCCTGGCGCTACAGCGAGCGCACCCTGTACGTGCTGCTCGTGGGCTGGGTGCTGGTGCTGCTGGCCACGCTGCTGGTGGCGCTGCTCATCCGCAGCCCGTGGGGCCGGGTGATCAAGGCCATCCGCGAGGACGAGGACGCGGTGCGGTCGCTGGGCAAGAACGTCTACGGCTACAAGATGCAGAGCCTGATCCTGGGCGGCGTCATCGGGGCCGTCGGCGGCATGTTCTGGGTGCTCGCGCAGGCGGCGATCACGCCCGGCAGCTTCAGCCCCATCCCCACGTTCTACGCCTATGCGGCGCTGATCCTGGGGGGCATCGCGCGTGTCTGGGGGCCGGTGGTCGGCTCGATGATCTTCTGGGCGCTGCTGTCGTTCTCGCAGGGCTTCATCAACGAGCTGGTCGCCAACGAGTACATCCCTCGCAGCATCATGGACGCCAACCAGGCGGGCAACGTGCGCTTCATGCTCGTGGGCCTGGGGCTGATGTTGCTGCTGATCTTCCGGCCCCAGGGCCTCTTCGGCGACAAGCGCGAGATCGCGCTGCAGGACAGGTAGGGCTGCCATGACCGCGCAACAGGCGTTCGCAAAGGTGCACATCGACCCCTTCGAGGGCATCGACGAGCAGGTGGGAGTGGCCAAGAACGACCCCATCCTGGTGGCCGACGGCATCACGCGACGGTTCGGCGGCCTCACCGCCGTCAACGTCGAGCACTGCGAGGTGCAGCGAGGTGCGATCACGGCGTTGATCGGCCCCAACGGCGCCGGCAAGACCACCTTCTTCAACCTCGTCACCGGCTTCGACCACCCGAACAGCGGCACGTGGTCGTTCGAGGGCGAGCCGCTCGACGGGCTGACGTCGTACAAGATCGCCCGCCGGGGCATGGTGCGCACGTTCCAGCTCACCAAGTCGCTCGCCCGGCTGACCGTGCTCGACAACATGAAGCTGGGTGCCACCGGGCAGACGGGCGAGGGCTTCTTCCGGGCTCTCGTCCGGCCCAAGTGGCGCGACCAGGAGGCCGAGGTCACCGAGCAGGCCGACGCCCTGCTGGGGCGGTTCAACCTGGCGCACATGCGCGACGAGTTCGCCGGCGAGCTGTCGGGTGGGCAGCGCAAGCTGCTCGAGATGGCCCGGGCCCTGATGGCCAAGCCCCACCTGCTGATGCTCGACGAGCCCATGGCCGGCGTGAACCCCGCGCTGGCCCAGACGATCATCGGCCACGTGCAGCAGCTGCGCGAGGACGGCCTGACCGTGGTGTTCGTCGAGCACGACATGGACGTGGTCCGCACCATCAGCGACTGGGTGGTGGTCATGAGCGAGGGCGAGATCATCGCCGAGGGCCGCCACAGCGCGATCGTGGCCAACCCCCGGGTGATCGACGCCTACCTGGGTGCCCACCACGGCACGCCTCTCGATCGGGCCGAGCAGGAACGGCAGCTCGCGGCCGCCGAGGCGGCACTCGACGCCGAGGTCGAGGCGGCGACCGTGGTGACACTCGACAGCGACGAGGGGACATCGTGAGCGGCGACGGCATGGCACCCACCGACGGCACCGTGGCGGCCCCGGCCGCCGCCGGCACCGGCGCCACGAGCAGCGACGACGACGGCGCCGACGTGGTGCTGAGGGCCGACGAGGTGGTGGCGGGCTACGTGCCCGAGGTCGACATCCTGTCCGGCACCAACCTCACGCTCCACGACGGCGAGCTGGTGGGCGTCATCGGCCCCAACGGGGCCGGCAAGTCGACCCTCATCAAGGCGCTGTTCGGGCTGATCCCCATCCGGTCCGGGACCGTCACCCTACGCGGCAACAACGTCACCGGCCTCAAGGCGCACGAGCTGGTCGCCCGAGGCATCGGCTACGTGCCGCAGAGCGAGAACGTGTTCCCCCGGCTGACCATCGAGGAGAACCTGCAGATGGGCGTCTACCAGACGCCCAAGGTGTTCGACGAGCGCTTCGACGTCATCGCGGAGATGTTCCCCCGCCTGGGCGAGCGACGGAAGCAGCGGGCCGGGTCGCTGTCGGGCGGCGAGCGCCAGATGCTGTCGATGGGCCGGGCGCTCATGGCCGACCCGCAGGTGCTGCTGCTCGACGAGCCCTCGGCCGGCCTGTCGCCCGCGCTGCAGGACGAGGTGTTCATCAACTGCCGGCGCATCAACGACGCCGGCGTCTCGATCGTGATGGTCGAGCAGAACGCCAGCCGCTGCCTGCAGATCTGCCACCGAGGCTACGTGCTCGACCAGGGGCGCAACGCCTACACCAATACCGGCGACGCCCTGTTGACCGACCCCAAGGTCATCGAGCTGTACCTGGGCACGCTGGCGCAGATCGACTGACCGCCGGCGGCCCGCCGGGAGACGCACGAGGGGCCGGCACCCGCAGGTGCCGGCCCCTCGCTCACTGCGTGAGCCCGAAGGGCTCGATCAGAGCGACGCCTGCCGGTACTCGGTGGCCTCGTCGTCGATCTGGTTGTCGTCGCCGTAGGACATGATGGCGAAGCTGGCCGCGGTGGGCTCGCCGGGCTGGCTGAACTCCTGCGGGCCGGACGGGCCGTTGTAGTCGATGTCCTCGCCCCCGTCGAGCAGCGCGACGCAGTCCTCGAACGTCTCGCACGCCTCGCCCTCGCGTGTCACGCCGTTGATCTCGGTCGCGACGACGGCCGGGTCGTCGGTGTCAGCGGCGATGGCCGCCAGCGCGGTGATGATGACCGCGTCGTACGTCTCGGCCGAGTAGCTGTAGTCGACCAGGTCGGGGTCGATCTCCAGCAGACGGTTCCGGAAGTCGTCCCCCAGCTCCACCGCCGGCAGCGTGCCCTTGATGCCGACCAGGGTGCCGGGCTCCTCGAAGTCCTCGCCGAGAGCGTTGCCGATGTTGCCGTCGACCAGGTAGATCTGCTTCTCGTCCGGCGTGAAGCCCTGCTCGAACAGGGACGACAGGATGCGGCTCGACTCGTCGAACCCGATCAAGACCAGCGCGTCCGGGTCCTCGGAGACGACCGCGTCGACCTCGGCCTCGAAGCTCTGCGCCTCGGGGTCGTAGACCTGGTCGAGCACGACCTCGCCGCCCTGCTCCTCGAAGGGAAGCTGCGTGTACTGGAGCAGCCCCTCGCCGTAAGAGTCCTGGCGGGCCAGGAGGGCCACGTTGGCCACGCCGTCCTCGACCATCAGGTCGGCCAGCACCTGGCCCTGCAGGATGTCGGAGGGGGCGGTGCGGAAGTAGAGGTCGTCGTCGTCGTAGTCGGTGAACTGCGGCGACGTGTTGGCCGGCGAGAAGTGGATCTTGCAGGCGCCGGTGATCTTGTCGATGACGTTGAGCGAGATGCCCGACGACGCCGCGCCGAGGATCACGTCGGCGCCGGCCGACAGGTGGGCGTCGACGGTGGGGTTGGCCACGTCGGGGTCGGCGTCACCCGAGTCGCCCGGCAGGAACTCGATGTCACTGCCGAGCACGCCACCGGCGGCGTTGACTTCCTCGACGGCCAGGGCCGCACCCGCTTCCTCCGGTGGGCCGAGGAACGAGAGGTCGCCCGTCTGCGGGAGCAGGCCACCGAGGATGAGCGTGTCGTCGCTCTCGCCCGTGCACGCCGGAGCGGCGTCGCCGAGCGGGGGCGCGAGCTCGTTGCCCTCGTCGGCCGGTGTGTCTTCCGTGTCTTCATCAGCTCCGGTCTCCGCGTCGTCGTCATCGCCGCACGCGGCGGCGATGAGCGAGAGCCCGAGGAAGAGTGCCAAGAGCCGTAACCAACGGCTGTGCTGTCGCATTGCGTTCTCCCAGTCCACCAATGGAACGAGCGGGAGAGAGCCCCCCCGCTGGCCACAGGTCTACCACCCACAGGCGACGGGAGCTTGCGATCTGCCGACCAGTTGCGTTAACGATCGGTCACGATGTCCACGGAACTGACGTACCTGCACGATGCGTACCAGCGGTCGACCACCTCGGTGGTCACCGCCGTCGAGGACGGCGACGGTGACGTCGGGGCGAACGTCGTGCTCGACCGCACCGTGTTCTACCCGACCGGCGGGGGGCAGCCGCACGACACCGGCGTCCTGCGCTGGCCCGGCGGCGAGGCCGGCGTCGTGGCGGTGCGCAAGCGCGGCGACGAGGTGGCGCATGTGCTCGAGGCCGGGTCGCCGGCGCCGCCCGTGGGGACCGAGGTCACGGGCGAGATCGACTGGGAGCGGCGCCACCGGCTGATGCGCACCCACACGGCCCTGCACGTGCTGTGCGGCGTCATCTGGCACGAGTGGGGCGTCCCGGTCACCGGGGGCAACATGGAGCCCTTGACGGCCCGCATGGACTTCGAGCTGAGCCCCACGCCCGAGGGGTTCGGCGCCCGGGTCGAGCAGCTGGTGGCCGCCGAGGTCGCCGCTGACCGCCCGATAGAGGTGTCGTTCATCCCCCGGGCCGAGGCCGTGCTCGACGAAGCCCTCATCCGCACCAAGGTCAGCCTGGTGCCGGAGTCGGTGGCCGAGGTCCGCGTCGTCGACATCGTGGGCCTCGACAAGCAGGCCGACGGGGGCACCCACGTGCGCTCCACCGCCGAGGTGGGCGGGGTGCGGGTGGTCAAGACCGAGTCGAAGGGCAAGGGCAACAAGCGGGTCCGCATCGAGGTCACCGACTGATGGGCCCGCACGGGTGAGCGCGTCGCTCGAGGGGCTGCGCGACCGCTTGCGCGAGCTGGGGCGGGTCGTCGTGGCGTTCTCCGGCGGGGCCGACTCGGCGTTCCTGGCCTGGGTCGCGCACGACACCCTGGGGGCCGAGCGGGCCCTCGCCGTCACCGCCGTGTCGCCCTCGCTGCCCGGCCGCGAGCGGGTCGAGTGCGCGGAGCTGGCGGCAGAGTGGGGGCTGCGCTGGCGCGAGGTCGAGACCGACGAGATGGTCGAGCAGGCCTACGCCCGCAACGACGGCGATCGCTGCTACTGGTGCAAGGACGCACTGCTGCGGGCCGTCGCGCCGGTGGCCGGCGCGCTGGCCCTCGACCGCGGCGAGCCCGAGCGGGGCGCCACCGTGGTGCTGGGCGTCAACCTCGACGACCTGGGCGACCACCGCCCCGGGCAGCGGGCGGCCGCCGAGCGGGGAGCCGCCTTCCCGCTGGTCGACGCGGGCTTCACCAAGGCCGACGTCCGCGACTGGTCTCGCCGCCTGGGCCTGCGCACGTGGGACAAGCCCGCGGCCGCCTGCCTGGCCTCGCGGCTGCCCTACGGCACGCCCGTCACGCTCGCCCGGCTGGCCGGCGTCGAGCGGGCGGAGGCCGGGCTGCACGCGCTGGGGTTCCGCGAGGTGCGGGTGCGCCACTACGGCGACACGGCCCGCATCGAGGTGCCGCTCGAGCGGCTGGCCGACATGGTGGCTCAGCACGAGCAGGTGGTGGCGTGCGTGCACGCCGCCGGCTACCGCTACGTGACCCTCGACCTCGAGGGCCTGCGTTCGGGCAACCTGAACGCCGCGCTCGGCGTCACCCTGCCGTCGAGCTGACCAGCCCTGTCACGGGCCCCTCGGTCCGACGGGGTCCACGTCGGGAAGGCGATGTGGTCGACGCCCAGGTGGTCGACCAGCCGACCCTTGCCCGCCAGTTCGGCCAGGCACCGCAGCGCCACCTCGCGGTCGCCCACCATCGCCCCGTACTCGGCCACGCTGAGCAGCAGCGGCCCCGTGTCGGCGTCGCCGGGCCGCAGCAGCGCGTCGACCTCGAGCGTGGGCCGGCAGGGCGAGGACGGGTCGACGCACACGCACTGGTAGACGATCCGCTCGAACACCGACAACGCACGGATCCGCACGCCGTGTGTCTAGCCCCGGCCACAAACGTTTGCGCCCCACCACGCCGGCCAGGATCGCCGCTGGCTGCGTCCTCGTCCTCGACGTAGCTACGGCTCTGCCTTCGTCCTGCGTCCTTGCCGGCGACGATCCTGACTCGCCGTGGACGGGCGAACGTTCATGGCCAGGGCACTAGCCCCGGCGCATGGCAGGCGCCTCCCGCTCGCCAGATACCCTGCCACCTGCGTGTCCGAGGTTGACGACCCCAATGATCTCGCCGCGTTGGCCGCGTACGCGGGTGCACTTGCCGACGGCATCGAGCGGGCCATCCCCGGCTGGGTCGAGCGCTCGGTGCGCCGGGTGCTCGCCGATCAGGCGATCGCCGTCGACGACGACCTGAGCCGGCGCATCGCCGCCGCCGGGGCGGACGCCCGCGACGACGGGGCACCCCGGGTGCGGCGGCTGCTGGCGACCGACGTCGACCGCCAGGCCGGCAACCCGCTCGCCATCCTGCGGGACCTGGTGCGGTACCCGACCGCGCTGCTGCGCTCGGCGGGCGCCCGGCCGGTGGGCCGCGACGAGTTCCACGAGCGAAGCTTCCCCGACGACGTGTACGACCTGTCCCCGGCGGCCTTCGCCGACGTCGACCCCGCGCTGCACGAGCCCGGTCTCGTGTGGGGTGCCGCCAAGGCCCACGTCCATCTGGCCCGGCGGCGGAAGTCGCGCTGAGCACCACCGAGCTCAGCCGCCTGGCCTTGGCCGAGGCAGCCGGCGCCGGCGTCCTGACGTGCGACGGCCGCCTGCCGCGGGTGCCCGGCACGGGGGTGCCGGTCGGGGACGTGCGGGTGGCGTGAGGCGACGTGACGCCCGGAGCCGGACGCCGCGGTGGCGGCGCCGTAGTGTCGGCGCCATGAGCGATCGCCTGGTCGTCGTCGGCGGTGACGCCGCCGGCATGAGCGCCGCCATGCAGGTGCGCCGCCGGCAGCCCGAGCGCGAGATCGTCGTGCTCGAGCGGGGCCGCTGGACCAGCTACTCGGCCTGCGGCATCCCCTACCTGGTGGGCGGCTCGGTCGGCGACATCGACGACCTCGTCGCCCGCAGCCCCGAGACCTTCCGCGACCGCCACGGCATCGACGTGCGGCTGGGGCACGAGGTCCGGGCCGTCGACCTCGACGCCCGCCGGGTCGAGGCCTGGGACGACGAGGCCGGCCGGGTGGTGCAGCTGGGGTTCGACACGCTGCACATCGCCACCGGCGCACGCCCGCTGCGCCCCGACCTGCCCGGCATCGACCACCCGATGGTGCACGGCGTGCAGACCCTGGACGACGCGGCCACGCTGCAGGCCCGGGTCGACGGTGAGCCCGCCGAGGGGGGCTCGGGCGGCGCGGGCGGAGGCCAAGTGCGCCGGGTGGCGGTGGTGGGCGGCGGCTACATCGGCCTCGAGATGGCCGAGGCCTTCGTCCAGCGGGGGCGCGAGGTCACGCTCGTCGAGGCGGCCGAACAGCTCATGCCCACGCTCGACGCGGACGTGGCCGCGCCGCTGGTGGGCGCGCTGGGGGGCATGGGCGTCGAGGTGCGTCTGGGCACGCCGCTCGAGGCGATCGACGACGGTGGCATCGTGGCCGGGGGTGAGCACATCGACGTCGACCTGGTGGTGTTGGGCCTCGGCACCCGCCCCAACGGCGAGCTGGCGGCCGGAGCGGGCATCGAGGTGGGCGCGAAGGGAGCCGTGCGGGTCGACCGGCGCCAGCGCACCTCGGCCGACGGCGTGTGGGCGGCCGGCGACTGCTGCGAGTCGTACCACCTGGTGGCCCGCGCGCCCGTGCACATCGCGCTCGGGACGGTGGCCAACAAGCAGGGCCGGGTGGCAGGCATCAACATGGGCGGCGGCTACGCCTCGTTCCCCGGGGTGCTGGGCACGGCGGTCACCAAGGTCTGCAACGTCGAGATCGGCCGCACCGGCCTGTCGCGGGCCGAGGCCGAGCGCTACGGCTTCGCCACGGTCGAGGCGAGCATCGAGGGCGAGAGCCGGGCCGGCTACCTGCCCGAGCGCAAGCGCATCACCGTCAAGGCCATCGCCGAGGTCGGCACCGGGCGGTTGATCGGCGCGCAGATCGTGGGCGAGGAGGGCACGGCCAAGCGCATCGACGTGCTGGCCACCGCCATCCAGGCGGGCCTGACCGCCGCGCAGGTCGTCGACCTCGACCTGGGCTACGCCCCCCCGTTCGGTCCCGTGTGGGACCCGGTACATGTCGTGGCGCGTGAGCTCGTTCGTGGCCTCGACCGGGCTCGAACCTGACGCCTGTCTGAATCGGTCGATTCACTGAGACGAAACAAACGCGACCCGTTCGGGAAACAGCGTCGCTCCATCCTTTCGTCAGCCTGTCGGGACCTACGAAAGGGATTGGGGCATGGAAGTTGACTTCGATACGGGCAACACCGCGTGGCTGCTCATATCCACAGCGCTCGTGTTGTTCATGACTCCGGGGCTGGCGCTGTTCTACGGCGGCATGGTTCGCGGCAAGAACGTGCTCGGGATGCTGATGCAGAACCTGTTCGCCATGGGCCTGCTGGCCGTGCTGTGGGTGGCGCTGGTGTTCAGCCTGGCCTTCGGCGGCATCGGCAACGAGGGGATCATCGGCAACTTCGACTTCGTCTGGCTGAAGGACGTCGGTCCGAACTTCCTGCCGGAGGGCTTCGGGCCGGACGGCTTCCTCCCGCTGACGATCCCGTTCATCCTCTTCTGCGGCTTCCAGATGACCTTCGCCATCATCACGCCCGCTCTCATCACGGGCGCCACGGCCGACCGCCTGAAGTTCACGGCCTACATGGTGTTCCTCGGGGCGTGGCTCGTGCTGGTGTACGGACCACTGGCCCACATGGTGTTCGGCGGGGGCTGGCTCGCCAGCCAGGGCGCACTCGACTTCGCCGGCGGCGCGGTCGTGCACATGAACGCCGGCGCCGCGGCGCTGGCGATGGTGCTGCTGCTCGGCCGGCGCAAGGGCTGGCCCGACACGCCGATGCCGCCCCACAACCTGCCCATGACGGTTCTCGGCACCGGCATCCTGTGGTTCGGTTGGGCGGGCTTCAACGCCGGTTCGGCGCTGGCCGCCGACGGCGTCGCCGCCCAGGCCATCGTCAACACCTTCCTGGCCGCCTCGGCCGCCATGCTGGGCTGGCTGGTGGTCGAGCGCATCAAGGACGGGCACGCCACCACGCTGGGCGCCGCCTCGGGCGCGGTCGCCGGTCTGGTCGCCATCACCCCGTGCGCCGGCTTCGTGGGCGGCATGGCACCGGTGTACATCGGGCTGTTCACCGGCGCCGTCTGCTACCTGGCGCTGGGGCTCAAGAAGGCCTTCGGCTTCGACGACAGCCTCGACGTGATCGCCGTCCACCTGGTGGGTGGGCTCGTCGGCTCGGTCCTGCTCGGCTTCTTCGCCGACTCGACGATCAACCCGCTCGTCGCCAACGAGGGCGTGTTCCTGGGCGGCGGCGCCGATCTGCTGCTCGACCAGCTGCTCGCCTCGGTCGTCACGCTGGCATTCTCGTTCGTGGCCAGCCTCGTCATCGGCAAGGTCATCGACGTGACCATCGGCCTGCGCGTCAGCGAGGAAGATGAAGACCTGGGCCTCGACCTGTCCCAGCACGCCGAAGTCGCCTACGCCGACTGAGTACGGAGGACCATCCGATGAAGCTCATCACCGCCATCGTCAAGCCGTTCAAGCTCGACGACGTCAAGGCGGCCCTCAAGGAGGCCGGCGTGACCGGCATGACCGTCACCGAGGTGCAGGGGTTCGGCCGCCAGGCCGGCCACACCGAGGTCTACCGCGGCGCCGAGTACACGATCGACTTCGTCCCCAAGGTGCGCATCGAGGTGCTGGCCGAGGACGGCGACGTCGACCGGCTGGCCGAGGCCGTCACCACCGCCGCCCGCACGGGCAAGATCGGCGACGGGAAGATCTGGGTCACCCCGGCCGAGCGCATCATCCGCATCCGCACGGGGGAGGTCGACGCCGACGCTCTGTAGCGGCCGCGTGAACCCGCTGTGAACCCTGCCGGCCTGCGCCGCTTTCCTCCCGGAAGCGGCGCAGGCCGGTCGTACCCTCGCTCCCCAGAGGACGGAACGGAGACAGCCCCGGTGAGCATCACCGACGCCCACGCCCAGCTCGCAGCCGACAACTCGCTCGTGGGGCGTGCCCTATGCGACGCCTGGACCGCCGAGGTCGACCGCTGGCTGGCCGAGCTGGTCGAGGTCGCCGTCGAGGGCACCAACCCCCGGGGCGTGGCGCTGGTGGCCGTGGGCGGCTACGGCCGAGCCGAGCTGTCGCTGCAGTCGGACATCGACGTCGTGCTGCTGCACCGGGGCCGCGACGACATCGGCCAGCTGGCCGACCGGCTCTGGTACCCGATCTGGGACGCCCGCATGAAGCTGGGCCACGCCGTGCGCACGGTCAAGGAGGCCCTGGCGCTGGCTGCCCACGACCTCGACACCGCCACCGGCCTGCTGCAGGTGCGCCACCTGGCCGGCGACCGGTCGCTCACCGACGAGCTGGCGCACAAGGCCGACGTGCAGTGGCGCAAGCGGTCGAAGCGCTGGCTGGCTGCGCTGGCGGCCCGGGTGCGCGAGCGCCACGCCCAGGCGGGCGAGGTGGCCTTCCTGCTCGAGCCCGACCTCAAGGAGGGCCGGGGCGGCCTGCGCGACGTGCACGCGCTCGGCTGGGCGCAGGCGGCCCGGTCGATCCTGTGGGACACCGACCAGGCCAGCCTCGGCGCCGCCTACGAGCCGTTGCTGGCCGCCCGGGTCGAGCTGCACCGGCGCACCGGCCGGCCCGGCGACCGCCTGCTGCTGCAGGAGCAGGACGGGATCGCCGACTCGCTGGGCTACGCCGACGCCGACGTGCTCATGCGCAGCCTGGCCCAGGCCGCCCGCACCATTGCCTGGACCAGCGACGACGCCTGGGCCCGCATCGACAGCTCGCTCACCGGTCCGCTCGGCCGGGCCCGGCGCGCCCGCGACCTGGGCGGTGGTCTGCGGCTGCGCGATGGCGAGGTGGCCATCGGCGACGACGTCGACGTGGCCGGCGATCCCGCGGTGGCGCTGCGGGCGGCGGCGGTGGCCGCCGCGCACGGCACCCAGCTCGACCGGCCGGCGCTGGCCCGGCTGGCCGCCGAAACCCCCGTGCCGGCCGCGCCGTGGAGCGACGCCACCCGGGCCGCCCTTGTCGACCTGCTGGCCGCCGGCCCGCCGGCCATCGTGCTGCTCGAGGCCCTCGATCAGCAGGGCGTGTGGGAGCGCTACGTGCCCGAGTGGGGCTGCGTGCGCAGCAAGCCCCAGCGCAACGCCTACCACCGCTACACCGTCGACCGTCACCTGTGGGAGGCGGCGGTGGGCGCGGGCGCCCTGGTGGGCCGGGTCACCCGCCCCGACCTGCTGGTGCTGGCGGGCCTGTTCCACGACATTGGCAAGGGCGAGCCCGGCGACCACACGCAGAACGGCGTGCGCCTGCTGGCCGACATCGGGCCCCGTGTGGGCCTCGACGAGCACGACACCGAGGTGCTGGTCGCCCTGTGCCGCCACCACCTGCTGCTGGCCGACGTGGCCACCCGGCGCGACATCGACGACCCGGCCACGATCGAGGGCGTGGCGCGCGTGCTCGGCAGCCGCGAGGTGCTGGGCCTGCTGGCCGCCCTCACCGAGGCCGACTCGCTGGCGACCGGCCCCGCCGCCTGGAGCGACTGGAAGGCCGGCCTGGTGCGGGCGCTCGTGACCCGGGTCGACCACGTGCTGGGCGGGGGCCCGGCGCACGAGGTCGCCGACGAGTTCCCCGACGCCGACCAGCGGGCTCTGCTGGCCGCCGGGGCCCAGACCATCCGCACGGCAGGCGATCGCCTCACGGTCGTCACGCCCGATCGGCACGGCCTGTTCAGCCGGGTGGCGGGGGTGCTGTCGCTGAACGGCCTGGGCGTGCTCGACGCGGCGGTGGCCAGCGAGGGCGGCTGGGCCATCGAGGTGTTCCGGGTCGAGTCGAGCTTCGGGCCCACGTTCACCTGGGACAAGGTGGTGGCCGACCTCCACCTCGCGCTGGCCGGCCGGCTGGCGATCCGCGCCCGGCTGGCCGACCGGGTGCGCACCTACGGCGACCGGCGCGCCCGTCAGCCGGCCGACGCCGAGCCCGAGGTGCGGTTCGACCTCCACGCGTCCGACGACGCCACGGTGGTCGAGGTGCACGCCACCGATGGGCTGGGCGTGCTGTACCGCATCACCAGCGCGCTGGCCGACCTCGACCTCGACATCGTGGGGGCCAAGGTGCAGACGCTGGGACCGCAGGTCGTCGACTCGTTCTTCGTCCGCTCGTCCGACGGCGCCAAGGTGGCCGACCCCGCCGTCCTGACCGAGATCGAGCGGGCCCTGCTCCACGCGCTGGCCGCACCCGCGTGAGGCCGATCAGGCCGGCGCACGAGTCGGGGCCGGGCGGGCGTCGGCGGGCGGGTCAGTGCTCGTGGTGGCACTGCAGCCCGTGCTCGTCGACGCCGGCGAACCGGCCGCAGCGCGTGTCGACGATCCACACGTGCACCATCGGCGGGGTGATGATCACCGCACCCCGCTCGCACTTGCCGTTGACCGTCACGCCCACCAGCTCGAAGCCGTTCTCGAAGCACAGGTTCTCGTGGACGTGCCAGCCCGGCAGCCAGCCGATGTCGGCGGGGATGTTGCCCAGGTTGTAGCCCGGCGGGAGCATGTACATGGCCGCCTCGAGCACCGGGCCGTCGTCGAGGTCGTTGCGGAACACCAGCGACTCGGGGACGTCGGGGTCGAGCCGGCGCGGGTCGACTATGCGCGACAGGTGGATCCAGTGCTGGTACTCGTTCGGCCCCTTGCCGTCGAGGATCCACTGGTACCCGATCAGCGGCAGGATCGCCGGGTTGGCGTAGCGCACCAGCGAGGCCTCGGTGTCGTCGATGAGAGCCTGCGCGTAGGCCACCTGCTCCGGCGTCCAGTCGGGGTCGAACCCGTCGTCGGGCTCGGTGGGCGGGTCGGGGTCGTGGGGGTGCTGGGGGTCGCCGGGCGGGTCGGGGTCGTGCGGGTCGCCTGTGTGCCCGGTCGGGGCCCCGGTGGTGACGTGGCCGCCCGCGTGGCCGCCGCTGGTGCCGTGCACGGTCGGCCCCCCGGTGGTGCCGTGGCCGCTGGCGGCGTGGCGGGCCGGGTGGGGGCCGTCGTCGTGGTCCTGCAGGTGGGCACGGTCGTCGTCGTGGCGGGCGCCGCCGTGCTCGTCGTCGTCACGGTGCACGGCCCCGTCGTGCTCGCCGCCCTCGTCGTCGTGATCCATGGCGTCGTGGTCCATGGCGTCGTGGTCGATGGCGTCGTGGTCGGGGGCCGACTCGTCACCGAGCCCGTCGTCGTCCGTCGAGGACGACAGCAGGGTGCTGCTCGCCATGAACGCGCCGGCCATCAGCGCGGCCAGCGCCACGGTGGTGCCCACGCTGCCGCGGTCGCCCACGGTCCGCCGCCGGCGCCGGGCAACCAGCAGCGCCATCCCGACGATCACCAGCGCGAGCGCCACGGCCACCAGCCGGGCCGCCTCGGCCCCGGTGCGGGGCAGCGTGCCGCGGGCCGAGGCCAGCGCCGCCGTGGTGGCGGCGCCAGAGCCCGGCGTGGCGGCGGTGAGCGCGACGGGCAACGGCACCACATGGACCGGCGGCTGGGCCGACGGTGGGGACGAGGGCTGCCCGCCCGGCGGACCGGTGGGCGGTGTCGTGGGACCGGTCCAGTCGACGTAGCCGAGCGGGTCGAGCACGACCTCGGCCAGGAAGTCGCTCGAGCGGCGGATGATGTCGCGCTGGCGCTGCGTCGCGGGCTGCCACACGCCGTCGTAGGCGACGGTGCGGCAGGTCGCGCCCAGCCTCTCGGCGCGGGCGCACGCCGTCTGCGACAGGTGCAGCGGCGCCGTGTTGTCACCCCGGGCGTGGAAGGCGAGCATCGGCGGCTCGCCGGCGTCGGGACGCCCGGTGTCGACGCCGGCGATGGGCAGCGCGGCGGCGATGGGCGAGGCGCCCGACCGCCCCATCTGGCCGGGAAGGTGGGCCAGGTTGGCGGCGGCCGTGGCGCCGGCCGACACGCCGCCGGCGGCGATGGCGCGGCGATCGATGCGGTACTCGTCGGCATGCGCGCGCAGCCACTGCACGCCGGCGCGGGCGTCGTCATACGACGCGAGCACCGCATCCGTCACGCCCTCGACGTCGTTGGTGGGGCAGCAGTGCAGGCCCGGCGACTGGCGGTACGCCATCGACACCGCGACGTAACCCCGCTGGGCGAAGGCGGTGGCGTAGGCGGCCATGTCGGCCCGGCTGCCGCCGCCGAACCAGCCGCCGTGCAGCCACACGACCACGGGCCGCTGCTCCTCGCTGTCGCCCGCGGGCTCGTAGATGTCGAGCATCAGGTCGACCGGCGCGCCGGAGGCGCTGGTGGTGCTGCGGTAGACGATGTCGCGGCTGACCTCGACCTCGGGGAACACGGGCTCGAGGTAGCGGTCGTCGGGCGGCGACGGCGGGGCGAAGTCGAGTGCGGCACGGGCCTGGCGGCCGTTGAAGCCGAGGCTGGCCACGACCTCGCAGCCCGGAGCGGCCCGGCAGTCGACGACCGTGGTGCCGACGGTGAAGGTGGCGGCCACGTCGACGTCGACGGTGAAGCGGCCGCCGGTCACCGTGGGCACGTACGTCTCGGCCTGCGGGTCGCACCACCCCGCACCGCCGACCGTGCAGACCTCCACCAGCACCTCGGCGAACGAGCTCGTGGTGAAGTTGCGGCCGGTGACGGTCACGAGGCCCTCACCGGGCAGGTCGGTCGCAGGGTCGAGCGTGATGGTGGGGGGTGGGCGCAGCGGCCCGTCGGGGGTGAAGTGCAGCTCGGCCCGGCCGGCGCGGGGCGACGTGGGCAGGCCGCGGCTGGCGACCACCAGGCACGGCTCGGCGCTGGTGCGGCAGTCGACCTCGCCGGCCGGCGTGGCGACGATCGCCTCGACCTCGACCTGCGAGGTGAAGCCCCCGTCCTCGATGAAGCCCCAGCCGTCGGTCAGGCGGCACCCGTCCGCAGGATCGGGCGGGCACAGGTACAGCTCGACGTACTCGTCGACGAATCCGCTGCCCGTCACCGTCACCAGCTGCCCGTCGACCAGGCCGCTGGCGGGGGACACCGTCAGCGTCGGGGGGACGACCTCGGTGGCCGGATCGAAGGTGAGGCCGGCGGCGGCGAAGCGACCGGGCGTGCGCATCAGATCCTGGGTGGCGACCATCACGCACGACCCGGGCACCCGGCAGTCGACCGGGCCCCGACCGGTGTCGATGACGGCGAAGGCGCGCTGCCGGGTGGCGAGTGCGCCGGACGCGTCGGTCTCGAGGTAGCGGACGGTGCCCGTGTCGCAGTCGGTCTCGTCCACCGGGTCGGCCGCGCACTGCAGGACCATGGCCGAGCGCGACCACACCAGCCCCGACGCGGTGACGTCGACCGTCTGGGCGTCCGTCAGCGCGTCGTCGGGCACGACGCTGACGGCGGGCGGCGGCGCGAGCGGTGCGTCGACCGCCATGGCCACGGGCGCGGTGAGCACCTGGCGGCCCTCGATGCTGCCGTCGTCGGTGTCGACCAGGACCGCGATCACGCAGGCGCCCGGCACCCGGCAGTCGGTCACCTCCGGTTCGTCCCAGCCGGCGGTGAGCAGCGCGTCGACGCGAAGGGTCAGCGCGGCCGTGCCGTCGCCGTTGCCGTCGGTGTAGTCGACGTCGAACCCGTCGCAGTGGTCGGAGATGCCGGAGGGCGTCTCGCTCTCGACGGCGGACGTGCACTGCAGGGCCTCGACCCACGCGCCCGCCGGCAGGCCCGTCACGGTGATCGTCACGGGCGTGCCGTCGCCCATGTCGTTCGCGGGGTCGAGCGTCACGGCCGCCGCGGCCAGCGGCTCGGGCCCCGCCTGTGGTGTGGTGGCCGGTGGCGTCACGGTCGTCGGCGACATGGCGGTGGTCGCCGTGGTCGTGCCGGTGGCGGGCGGCGACAGGGCCGGCTGCTCCGGGACGGCGTCCCCGCCCGTGGCGGGCGTCGTCGGCGTGGTGGTCGCCGGTGGCGCAGTGGTGGGGGTCGTCGGCGCGGTGGTGACGGTGGTGGTCGACGATGTCGACGTGGTCGGGTCGGGGTCCTGCGCTCCGGAGGGTGCCGCCGCCACGCTGATGACGCCCGCCGCCAACGCGACCGCGACCGCGCCCCGCCTCGACCGTCGTGCCGTCCGTCGCATGGTGTGCCCCCGCTGCCCCGTTCCCCGCGGGGCAGGGACGACCCTGGCTGTCCGACACTCGCCGAAGTGGCTGCGTTCCCTGCCGTGAGCCGATTTCGGTCGCGCCTGTAACGTCGGCGGCGTGACCCGCCGGATGCCACCCACCCGCCAGGACCTCATCCGCTGGGCCGAGGCGCTGTCCGGCATCGCCCGCACCGGGCTCGGGTTCACCGACAGCCTGTACGAGCGCGAGCGCTTCGAGGAGGTGCTGGCCGTGGCCGGCGACATCCGGGCCGCGGCGCAGGCCGACGAGGGGTTCGACGCCGAGCACTTCGTCGACGAGTGGATGAAGGGCGTGGGCCAGGGCGTCGCCGGCTACATCACTCCCAAGGTGGCGGTGGGCGCGGTGGTGCACAACGACGCCAAGCAGATCCTCCTGGTGCAACGGGCCGACAGCGGCATCTGGCTGTACCCCACGGGCTGGGCGGACGTGGGCTACTCGGCCAGCGAGATCGCGGTGAAGGAGGTGCGGGAGGAAACGGGCATCGACTGCGTCCCCGTCCGCCTCATCGCCCTGCTCGACGGCCTGCGCCTCGGCTTCACCCGTGTGCCCCTCTACAGCCTGGTGTTCCTGTGCCGGGCCACGGGCGGCCAGCTGGTCGCCCACCCGCTCGAGACCCGCGACGTCGGCTGGTTCCCGCGCGACGCGATGCCCCAGCCGCTGGCCGGCGCCGACCAGTGGCTGGCGCACGCCAACCGGGCCATCGACGGCGAGGACGTCGGTGTGCTCTACGACGAGCCCCGCGAGCGCCCGTGGTCGGAGCAGAGGGAGTGACGGCCGTCAGCCTGCGGCCTGCGGCACGCGGTGGGTGAGGGCGAAGCGCAGGTAGCTCCAGCAGGCGATGCTCAGCATGGCCAGCTTGGTGGCGTGGCCGACGACCGGGCTGGCCAGCTTCTCCTCCTTGGTGCGGTGCCACAGGCCGGGCATCACCCGGTCGAGTCGCACCAGACCCCGGCGGGCCACCAGGCTGTTGAGCGCCGCCTCGACCCGGTAGCCGTGCAGGTCGGCGGCGTCGAGCTGGTCGAACAGCTCGCGCCGCAGCGCCCGCTGGCCTGTCAGCACGGGCAGCGCGCCGAGGAAGACCGGGTTGGCCACCGGGCCGCGGTCGAACAGCCCGCAGGCCATGTCGGCCCTGCCGGAGACGACCGCCTCGACCAGGCCGTCGACGTGATCGGGGCGGAGGCCCACGAGGTCGGCATCGAGGAACACGATCACCCCCGGCCCCGGCCAGGTGCCGTCGCCCGCGGCGGCGGTGACGCCGGCGCGCATGGCCTCGCCCTTGCCGGGATGTGGCTCGATCACCACCCGGGCGCCGTGGGCGGCCGCGGCGGCGGCGGTGCCGTCGGTCGACGCGTTGTCGACCACCACCACCTCGTCGACGAGCCGGGCGTCGAGGGCGGCGTAGACCACCGCCCCTATGGTCGTGGCCTCGTTCCATGCCGGGATGACGGCGGTGACGCCTCCGGGAACGGACGGCCGGGTCGGACGGGAGTCATAACGCTCTGAGTGCTCGCCCTTGTACATGCAGTGGAAACTCTACCGGTCGCCTCGCACGGGGACGGTACAACCGTCCTCCGTGGTCGTTTCCATGGACGTTCCGTGGTCGAGCACCTGCTCAGCGGGGGCGAGTGCGCCGGCCGCCATGGAGCGTGGCCGCGGCGCGGGGCACGAAGTGCGCCCGATCACGGCGTCGACGCGCCGGGCGGAGCCGCCGGCGGGCACCGCGCCCTGCCACGAAGCGCGTTCTCGCGGCGCCGTGCGCCGCCGGCCAAACCCGCCTGTCCGCCGCTGGCACGGCGGGATGCCGGACGCGCTACGGTCATATGTGACGGTTCGTCAGATTTGGTGACGGCCTACCGGCCGGGTCCGGCGACGACAGGGGGAACGGACGTGCGCAGGAAGTGGCTACGCCTTCTCGGCGTGCTCGCAGCTCTCACGATCGCGGTCGGGGCGTGCGGCTCGGACCGCGGTGACGACCCTGCCGCGGGCCAGGACGCCGACTCCGACGCACCGGCCGAGGGCGACGGCGACGGGGGTGCCGCCGCCGACGGGTTCGGCACGCTCGAGTCGCCCTGCGGCGAGGCCGGGGAGGGTGAGGAGCCGGGCGAGACCGGCGATCAGGGGGTGACCGCCGACCAGGTGACCATCGGCTACGGCGACGACGCCGGCTATGCCGTCTCGCCGGGGCTCAGCCACGAGGCCAGCGACGCCATCGAGGCGATGATCGACTGGTGCAACCAGCAGGGCGGCATCAACGGTCGCGAGATCGTGGGCAACTACTACGACGCCGCCATCACCAACGTTGTCAACGCCGTGACCCAGGCGTGCGACGAGGTGTTCATGCTGGTGGGCAACGCCTGGGCGCTCGACTCGGGCCAGGAGGAGGTCCGCCTCGGCTGCGACCTGCCGTCGGTACCCACGTACTCGGTCAGCCCCGAGTTCGCCAACGCCCCGCTGACCTACCAGGCCGTGCCCAACCCGGCCGACATCTACACGGCCGGTTGGGGCGAGCAGATCGCCGACCTGTTCCCTGACGAGGTCAAGAACGCCACGGTGATGTACGGCAACTTCTCCGCCACCATCGACACCAAGGACAAGGTCCTGCAGTCCCTGGACAACTTCGGCTTCGAGTTCCTCGATTGCCCGGTCGAGTACAACATCGCGGGCGAGACAGACTGGAAGCCGTTCGCCCAGCGGCTGGCGGACTGCGGCGCCGAGGTCGTCTACTACTCGGGCCAGGCCTACCCCAACATGCAGAACCTGCTCGACGACGCCGCCCAGATCGGCTACGAGCCCGTCTGGCTGACCGACTCCAACAACTACCTCCAGTCGTTCGCGGACTGGAACGCGACCGGCAACGGCGACAACGTCTACCTCCGGACGGCGTTCACCCCGTTCGAGCAGGCGGAGGACAGCCCGGCGACCCAGCAGTACCTCGACATCGTGCAGGGCCACGGCGGTGACATCAGCCAGCTCGGCCAGCAGGCCACGTCGTCGTTCCTTCTGTGGGCCACCGCCGCCAAGGCCTGCGGGGCCGAGCTCACCCGGCAGTGTGTGCTGGACGAGCTGGCTGGCATCACGAGCTGGGACGGCGGCGGTATGCACGCCGAGACCAACCCCGGCGAGAACCTGCCGCCCGAGTGCTCGATGATCCTTCACCTGGACGGCACGTCCTGGGTGCAGGCCGCACCCGAGGAGGAGGGCGAGATGGTCTGCAACCCCGACGGCAGCGTCGAGCTGACCGGGCGAGTGGTCGAACAGGCGGAGCTGGACGAGAACCGCATCTCCACCAAGTACCAGCCCTAGGTCGCGGCGCCCGCGATGGAGACCTTCCTCCAGTACACGATCCTCGGCCTCGTCACCGGCGGTGTCTACGGCATCGCCGCCTCGGGGCTGGTGGTCACCTACACCACGTCGGGCATCTTCAACTTCGCCCACGGCGCCGTGGCCATGCTGGCGGCCTTCACGTACTGGCAGCTCCGGTTCGGCTGGGGCTGGCCCGCGCCGGTGGCCGTGGTGCTGGTGCTGGGGGTGCTGGCCCCGTTGCTGGGGGCGCTGCTCTACGGCGTGGTGATGCGGGGTCTGCGGGGCACGTCGGAGGTGACCCGCATCGTCGTGCCGGTCAGCGTGATGCTCGGCTTCCTGGCGCTGTCCACCTGGGTGTGGGACCCGACGCCCCGCTCGCCCCGGCTGTTCCTGCTCTTCTTCGGGGCCGACAAGACGATCAGCGTGGCCGGGGTGAACCTGGCCTGGCACGAGGTCGCCGCGATGGTCATCGCCCTGGTGGTGGCGCTGGGGCTGCGGTTCCTGTTCTTCAGCACCCGCACCGGGGTGGCCATGCGCGCGGTGGTCGACGACCCCGACCTGCTCGAGCTCAACGCCGGCAAGCCCGAGCGCCTCGCCATGGCGTCGTGGGCGCTGGGCGCGTTCCTGGCCGCACTGGCCGGCGTGCTCATCACCCCCATCCAGGGCTCGACGATGAGCGCCCAGGCGCTCACCCTGCTCGTCATCGACGCCTTCGCCGCGGCCATGTTCGGCCGACTGCGCAGCGTGCCCCGCACGTTCGTCGGGGCGCTGGTGCTTGGCCTGGCCGGCAGCTACGTCGTCGGCTACTTCCCGGCCGACGACTGGACCTGGACGGGCAACTTCCGCGTGTCGCTGCCGATGATCGCCCTGTTCGTGGTGCTGCTGTTCCTGCCCCAGGACCGCCTGCGGGGCACGACGGTGGCCCGGGCGCGCGAGCGCTACCGCATGCCGAGCGTCACCATGGCCGCGGTCGCGGCGGTGCTGCTGGTGGCCGGCATGTGGCTGGTGCGGGGCATCCTGGCCCCCACCGCGGTCAACAGCCTGGCCTTCGGCATGACCATGGCGGTCATCGCCCTGTCGCTGGTGCTGCTGACCGGCTACGCGGGCGAGATCAACCTGGCCGTGCTGTCCTTCGGCGCCATCGGCGCCATCGTCGTGCACCACTTCGGCGTCAGCGGAGGCGGGGGTGGCGCCCGCTCGACCCTGTTCGGCTACGCGGCCGCCGCGGTGGTGTGCGCGTTGGTCGGCGCCCTGGTGGCCCTGCCGTCGCTGCGGCTGAGGGGGCTGTACCTGGCGCTGTCGACCATGGCCTTCGGCGTGTTCGTGTCCAACATGCTGCTGCGCGAGATCACCGAGCGCGAGCTGCCGCTGCTGCACACCCGCTTCAGCATCTTCCCGAGCGGCAACCTGGGCGTGCCGCGGCCCAAGTTCGGGTCGGTCGACCTGGCGGCCATGCCCACCTTCCTCATGTTCGTGACCGTCCTGTTCGCGATACTGGGCGTGGGGCTGGTGGTGCTGCGCCACAGCAGCTACGGGCGGCGCCTGACCGCGATGAAGGACAGCCCCGCGGCCTCGGCCACGCTCGGGCAGAGCATGGTGTCGCTCAAGCTGTCGGTGTTCATGCTCTCGGCGGCCATCGCGGGCGTGGGCGGCGCGCTCATGACCGCGCAGATCGGCTCGGCCAACATCGACCGCTTCGACATCTTCCTCAGCCTGTCGCTGCTCATGCTCACCGTGGTGGGCGGCATCGGCTACGTGAGCGGCGCACTGTTCGGCGGCCTGGCCGCGGGCGTGCTGTTCGTGACCCTGCAGGACACGTTCGACAAGCTGGGCGCCGACCACAGCGACCTCGAGGGCATGTTCGAGTTCCTGGCCAACCTCACGCTGGTGCTGCCGGCCCTCATGGGCGTGAGCATCGGCCGCAACCCCACCGGTGCGGTCGAGCGGATCGTCGTCGACTTCGGGCCGGTGCGCCGCGTGCGCCCGGTGCTGGTGGGGGCGATCGCCGCGGTGGGCGCCGGCTACCTGCTGGCCCGCAACGGCACGATCAGCAACTGGTGGTTCGTCGTGATCGTGCTGGCCGTGATCGGGGCCATGCCGGCCGCGGCCCGGAAGCTGGCGCCCGAGGCCTACGCGACGCCCGGCTCGGGCGCGCGGGCGGCACCCGCGGGCGGGGCGGGCACGGACGTGCCGCTCGAGCTGGTGGGCGTCAGCCGCCCGTACACGGCCGCCGACCGCGACATGCTGGACGCGGCGCTCGGTTTCGGCAGCGAGACGGGCCGACGGTCCGAGACGGCGGGGGTGCCGTAGCCGTGGCCCACCTCGAAGCCCGCGGCATCACGGTGCGCTTCGGCGGCAAGAGCGCGCTCAACAACACCACGGTGGTGGTCGAGCGGGGCGCGGTCACGGGGCTGATCGGGCCCAACGGCGCCGGCAAGACCACCCTCTTCAACGTGGTGTGCGGGCTGCTCGAGCCCCAGGCCGGCCAGGTCGTGCTCGACGGGCACGACGTCACGCGCCACCCGCCACACCGGCGCGCTCGCCTGGGGCTCGCCCGCACGTTCCAGCGCCTCGAGCTCTTCACCTCGCTGACCGTGCGCGACAACGTGCGGGTGGGTGGCGACATACACAACCGCTGGAGCCGGGGCCGGCGCGACTCGGCGGCCGAGGCCGAGAAGATGCTGTCGCTCACCGGCCTCCAGGCGATCGCGGACCGCGAGGTGGCCGAGATCCCCACCGGCCAGGCCCGGGTGGTCGAGCTGGCCCGGGCGTTGATGACCCGCCCGACCACCCTGCTGCTCGACGAGCCTGCCGCCGGCCAGACCGAGCAGGAGACCGAGGGGTTCGGCCACCTGCTGCGGCGCCTGGCCGACGACGGGCTGGCGATCTGCCTCGTCGAGCACGACATGTCGCTGGTGATGGACGTGTGCGAGACGATCCAGGTGCTCGACTACGGGCGGACGATCGCCATCGGCCCGCCCGCCGAGGTGCGCGACGACCCGGCCGTGATCGAGGCCTATCTCGGCACCCCGGAGGGCGTGGGATGACCGGGCGGCGAGCTCTGCGGGCCACGGACGACGCAGCTGGCGCCCGGCTCACGGGCCAGCCCACCGGGGTCGACGGGAGCGGCGACAGCGCGCTCCTCGGGCTCGAGGGCGTTCGCGCCGGCTACGGCGGCATCGAGGTGCTGCACGGCGTCGACCTGGCCGTTCCCGCCGGCCAGGTGGTGGCCCTCCTGGGCGCCAACGGGGCGGGGAAGTCGACGACCGTCAGGGTGTGCGCGGGCCTGCTGGCGCCGACCGCCGGCTCGGTGCGGGTGGCCGGCTACGACGTGACCGGGGCCCCTGCCCACGAGCTGGCCCGCATCGGCGTGTGCACGGTGCCGGAGGGGCGGGGCGTGTTCCCCAACCTGACGGTGCGCGAGAACCTGTGGATGGCCACGCAGGTCACCGGCGACCGCGCCGCCCTCGAGGAGGCGGCGTACGCGCGCTTCCCCCAGCTGGGTGAGCGCCGCACCCAGCTGGCCGGCACCCTCTCGGGGGGCGAGCAGCAGATGCTGGCCATGGCGCGGGCACTGGTCACCGATCCGGCGGTGCTGGTGCTCGACGAGCTGTCGATGGGCCTGGCGCCCATCGTCGTGCAGCAGCTCTACGAGATCGTCGCCCAGGTGGCCCGCGAGGGCATCTCGATCCTGGTGGTCGAGCAGTTCGCGCAGGCGGTGCTCGGCATCGCCGACCGGGCGGCGATCATGGTCACCGGTGAGATCACGCGGGTGGGCACGCCCGCCGAGATGCAGTCCGAGCTGTCCAGCGCCTACCTGGGTGGATGAGCGTTGACGAGGAGCGAGTCATGAACGATCGGATCGAGCGGCTGCGCAGCGACGCCGCCGAGCTGAAGGTGGGCCGTGGCGCCGGCCGCGACGGCCTGTGGCAGGCCGCAGGCGCGGTGGCGATGGCGGCGGGGGTCGTCGTGGCGTTCCTCGCCTACCAGCTCTCGCTGGGCAAGGACGACCAGCGCGACATCCAGTCACTGCAGATCCTGGCCTCGTCGATGCTGGCCCTGGCCGTGGCCGGCGGTGCCGTGTTCCTGCGCTACTCGCTGGCCCGCTTCCTGCGTTTCTGGCTGCTGCGCCAGCTCTACGAGGGCCAGGCCCACGTCGACGAGGTGGTGGCCGCGCTCACCGAGCAGCGCGACAGCAGGAACACGGCCGAGCGGGCCGAGCACCAGCCGCTCGCCTAGCCTGCCATCCCGGCGCCGGGTGGGTCGCGGCCAGCCTGGCGCACACATGAGCTACCCTCCGTGACCGGTCGGACGCGCCCGCCGTGGCAGCCGGCCGACACCAGCGGAGCGCGGGGGAGATTGGTCCGCCATGGTCGAAGTCGCAGCGTCGACGGACGTGCCGTCGCGGGCCGACCCGAGCATGCACGGCGCCGCCGCCGGCGGCGGCGTGCCGTGGTGGTGGCCGCCGGCCCTCGTCGTGGCGGGGTCGCTGGCGGTGCGGGTGGCGCTCGAGCTCGCGGGCAACGGCTTCCGCTCCACCCACCTGCACCCGTCGATGTGGCACCTGCTCGAGACCGACCAGCTGATCGCGAACCCGTTCGCCCCGCTGTGGGACGTGCACACGGCGCCCCCGCTGTTCAACGTGGCGGTGGGCGTGCTGCTGCGGTGGTCGCCGCTGCCGGAAGGCGCGACGTTCCGCCTCGTCTTCGTCGCCGGCGGCCTGTTCGGGGCGGTGGCGCTGTGCCAGGTGCTGCGGGCCATGGGCTGCCGCTGGTGGGTGGCGTCGCTGACCGCGGTCGTGGTCTTCAGCAAGCCGGCGCTGCTCGCCTTCGAGACCTACGTGGCCCACGAGTCCTTCGTCATACCCCTGCTGATGGGCACCGTGTGGGCGGTGGCGGCCTACGCCCGGCAGCGCACGATCGGCCGCTACGGCCTGGTCCTGCTGGCGGCGACCGCGCTCGTGCTCACCCGCGCTCTGTTCACCCCCCTGTGGCTGGTCGCCGTCGTCGCCGCATTGCTGGCTTGGCCCCCTGCCGCGGTCGACCGGCGGCGCGTGGTCCTGCTCACCGCCCTTCCGTTCCTGGTGGTGCTCGGTCTCATGACCAAGAATCAGGTGCGGTTCGGCACGTTCTCGCTGAGCAGCTGGGCGGGCATGAACCTGTCACGCGCGGCCCTGTCACCCCTCGGAGAGGAGCGAACCGAGCGGATGATCGCGGCCGGCGAGCTCGGCCCCCAGGCCCGCATCATCTGGTTCTCGCAGTACGAGGCGTACGAGCCGCTGTTCGGGCCCTGCGCCACCGACTTCGGCACCCGGGCGCTCGACGACCCGGTCAAGGACGACGCCCCGGCCGGGCTCCCCAACGCCAACTACAACGCGGCGTGCTACGTGCCCGTCTACGAGCAGGCGATGACCGACTCGCTCGCCGCCATCCGCCACGAGCCGGGCGTGTACGCGCGCACGGTGTGGGCGAGCTCGCTCATGTACCTGACCGACACGCGCCGCTCCTACGAGCTGGGCGCGCTCGGCGGCACCGCGGCCGAAGCCCTGCAGAAGGCCCATGCGCTCATGAACCTGGAGCGCACCACGCTGGCGCGCTACCCCAACCTCTACCCGTTGCCGGCCGACGTGCAGCTGACGCTGGTAGTGGGGCTCGTGGTGGTGGTCGCGGCCGGGGCCCGCTCGCTGCGCCGGCGGCTGCGGGGCACCGCCACGGCCCGCGACCTCGTCGCGGTGGTGGTGGCCCTCACCGTCCTGAACGTCACCGTCGTGGGCGTGACCTGCGACGCGTTCGAGAACGCCCGGTTCCGCGAGCCGCTCGACCCGCTCGTCTTCGGGGCCCTGCTGGCCGGCGGTCTCGAGCTGGCCGCCCGCACCTGGCAGGGGCGCCGAGCGCCGGCGCCCGTGGACGTCGCGCCGGCGCCCGAGCCGGTCGACTAGCGCGCTTGGACCACGCCGCCGATCACCGTCGCCGTCACGTTGTCCGAGGAGGGGCCCTCGAGCACCTGCGACAGCGGGCCGTCGAGCAGGCACAGGTCGGCGGGCGCGCCCAACTCGACCCGGCGGGGCGCGCCGCCCGGGTCGTCGAGCGGCGTGAGGAACAGCGCCAGCGCCCGCTCCGGCGACACCGCCTCGCGCACGCCGAGCGGCGTGCCGCCGGAGGTGCGCCGCTCGATCGCCGCGGCGATGGCCCGCCATGGGTCGGGGTGGCCGTAGGGCGCGTCGGTGCCGCCGCCGACCGGGATGCCGGCCTCGATCAGGCCGCGACAGGGGTAGAGGTGGGGCAGGTCCTCGGGCGCTCCGGAGGCCAGCTGGCGGTCGCCCCGCTCGAGCACGAACCCCGGCTGGGTCACGACCGTGAGGTTGCGGGCCGCCACGACCGACCGCAGGTCGGGCGGCACCACCGAGCCGTGCTCGACCCGGTCGCCGGGCCGGGTGCCGACGCGGTCCCAGGCGTCGAGCGCCAGCGCCAGGCCGGCACGGGTGACGCAGTGCACGGCGATGGGCCGGGCGGCGTCGCGGGCGGCCCGCATCCACCGCACCAGCGTGTCGAGCGTGGGTGGCGAGCCGTCGTCGACCACCAGCTTGACCGGACCGGTGGTCAGGGGCGACGGCGCCGGGTCGGCGGCCAGGCCGGGGCCGGTGCCGGCCACGACGCGCTGGGGCAGCGCTCCGCTGCCCGCGGCGGCGGCGAGGACGGCGAGGTCGGACGGCGAGTTGGTGGGCGTGAGGTCGGACACGCCGGTGACGCCGTAGCCGGCCAGCACGGCACCCGCCGCCGCCAGGTCGGGCTCGGGCGGGGAGGACGGGTCGGCGGCGCCGGGGAGGGGCGCGGCGGCCAGCGCGAGCAGGTGGACGTGGTGGTCGTGCAGGCCGGGGATGAGCGCGCCGCGCCGGCCGTCGATCTCGTCGTCGCCGGGGCGCGCGGGCAGCCGGCGGTCGATCTCGGTGATCACACCGCCGCTCGCTCGCACGTCGACGAGCCGTCCGTCGACGACGACCTCGCGCAGCACCAGGTCAGCCATGGTCTCGGGTTGGGTGAGGTCGGCCCGCCGCCAACTGCGAGAAGCGTACGGCACGGGGGCGGCGGGCACCGTCCGGGCCCTCACGGCGGGAGGTCGGGGCGGCCCGGCACGTCCGCCATACTGGGCGACGCATGGAGCGACTGGCCGAACGCTACGAGTTGGGGGATGCGCTGGGCCAGGGGCGGTCGACGGTGTACCGCGCCCTCGACACGCGTTTGCGCCGCGAGGTGGCCATCAAGCGGGTCGAGCTCCTGGCCGGCCACGAGGAGGTGGAGCAGGTACGCGCCCGGGCGTTGCGCGAGGCCCACGCCTCGGCCCGGCTGAACAACCCGTGCGTCGTGTCGGTCTACGACGTGGTCGAGGAGTCGGGCGCCATCTGGCTGGTCATGGAGCTGGTCGGCGGGCCCAGCCTGGCCCAGATCGTGGCTGACCAGGGCCCGTTGCCGCACCGGCGGGCGGCGGCCATCGGGCTGGGCGTGCTGACCGCGCTCGAGGCGGCCCACCTCGTCGGCGTCGTGCACCGCGACGTGAAGCCCGCCAACGTGCTCGTGCCCGAGGGCGACCGCGCCAAGCTCACCGACTTCGGCGTCGCCACCATCCGCGACGAGTCGCGGGTCACCGCCACGGGACTCATCGTCGGCTCCCCGTCGTACATGGCCCCCGAGCAGGCCACCGGCGGCGCGATCACGGCTGCCACCGACATGTGGGCCCTGGGCGCCCTGCTCTACTTCGCGGTCGAGGGCGAACCCCCGTTCCAGGCCGGCAACGCGCTCGCCACCGCCACCGCGGTGGCGCACGGCGACCCACGCCCCCCGCAGCACCCCGGTCCCCTCAGCCCTGTCATCGCCCGGCTGCTGACCAAGGCCCCGGCCAACCGGCCCAGCGCCGGCGAGGTGCGGGCCGCGCTGACCCGGGTGGCCCGCGGCGTGCGTCGCCGCGCCACCCCCGCGGCGCCCACCACGTCGGCTGCAGCACCGGGTGCGTCAGGCGCACCGGCGACTCCCGGTCCGTCGCCGTCGCCCGCACCGGCCGCGCCCGTCCCGTCGACCGTGTCGCACATGCCGGTCGAGACCGCCGCACCGCCGTCGCCCGCGCGCGCCTCGTCCTCCACGGACGCGGCCGCCGCACCCGGGTCGCCGGATGTGGGGGCCATCGGCGAGCCTGCCTCGCCGCTGGCCGAGGAGGTGGTGCCCGCCGAGGCATCGGGAGGCGACACC
>DASSCS010000071.1:0-18851 GCA_035697515.1 Acidimicrobiales bacterium | reverse complement strand
AGCGACGAGCTGGGCACCCAGCGGTTCGAGCGGCCCGACCGGCTGCGGCCCGAGCTGCACGGCACCCGCTACTACCTGTTCCCCGGGGGCTGCGTGACCTACGAGTTCGCGTTCGACGGCGACGCCTCGCCCGGACTCATGTTCAGCGCCGAGCAGGCGCTGGCCTTCCAGCCCCGGACCAAGCTGGTCGAGCACGTGGAGGCCACGACCGGCCTCGACCTGTGCGGAGCGGGCACGGAGTGCGTGGGATGACGGCGCCGGCGAGCGGGAACACCGCCCGTCCCGGTCGTCCCGCGCCCCCGCTCGAGCGGCGGGCCGGCGACGTCGCCGCCGCGGCGGCGGGGCTGGTGATCCTGGCCGCGGGCATGCTCGCCGTGCGCAACGGCAACGTGGCCGGCTGGGAGCGCGACACCTTCGAGGCGGTGAACGGCTTGCCCGACTGGCTCCACCCCGTCCTGTGGCCGTTCCAACAGCTCGGCGTGGTGGTGTGGGGCCCGGTGCTCGCGATCGTCGCGGCCATCGCCCGGCGCTATCGGCTGGCCGTGGCGCTGGTGGCGGTCACCGTCGCCAAGCTGGTGCTCGAGCGGGCGGTCAAGGCGGCGGTCACCCGCGAGCGCCCGGGCACCTCCATCGGCGACTCGGCCGAGCTGCGGGGCGACGTGAGCGTGGGCGGCGAGAGCTTCGTGTCCGGCCACGCAATCATGGTGGCGGCCATCGCCTGCGTCGTCGCCCCCTACATCTCCCGCCGCTGGCGCCCGCTGCTGTGGGTGCTCGTCGCCCTCGTGATGGTGGGCCGCGTGTACGTGGGCGCCCACAACCCGCTCGACGTGGTGTGCGGTGCGGCCCTCGGCGTGGCGATCGGCTCGCTGGTCAACCTGGCGCTGGGCGTGCCGGCGGAGCCGGTGGCTACCGTACGCCGCGCTGTCTCACCCTCGGCCTGATGGGAGCTCGACCTCATGCCCGACGGCACCCGGACCGGTGACGACCCGTCCGCCGCCGGACAGCCGCCCGACCGCCCGCCCGTAGGCGCCACGACCTCCGGCCGGAGCCGGTCGGCGGCGCGGGCCCGGCTGGCCGGCGCCCGGCCGTGGGGGCGGCACGCCACCGAGGCGGCCATGGGCATCGGGCTGCTGGCGCTGAGCTGGCTGCTGCTCGCCGACCGCACCGACCGGGTGCCGGGCTGGGAGGCCGACGTCTTCGCGGCGGTCAACGGGCTGCCGGGGGTGCTGGAATGGCCGCTGTGGCCCGTGATGCAGCTGGGCACGGTGCCGATGTACCTGGTCGGCGGCCTGTTCGTGTACTGGCTGACGCGGCGCACGCGGCCGGCGCTGGCCACCGCGTCCGCCGTGCTGCTCGGCTGGGTGATGGCCCGGGTCGTCAAGGAGGCGATCCAGCGGGGCCGGCCGGGCGCCCTGCTCGACGACGTCAACCTGCGGACGTCGGGCTTCTTCTCGGGGCACGGCTACGTGTCCGGCCACACGACGGTGGCGTTCGCGTGGGCAACCGTGCTGACCGCGGTGCTGCCCGGCCGCTGGCGCTTCGTGCCCTTCCCCGTCGCCGCCCTGGTGGGCTTCGCCCGCATCTTCTTCGGCGCCCACCTGCCCCTCGACGTGCTGGGGGGCGCGGGGCTGGGGATCCTGTGCGGGCTCACGGCGTCGCTGGCCTTCGGCACCATCCACCCGGGCCGTCCCACGCCCGTGCGCTGAGGCCTGAGTCCCGTCCGCTGGGGTGGCGACGCGGGGAGCCGTCGCCGCCCCAGCGGGCGTCTGTGCTTGTCGCGCGCGCAACAGACTACGCATTGCGGACGTGGGTCGCCACTGTTAGCGATCTGCCTGCCACGAATCGTGTCAGCGGGTCGAGGGCTTGGCGCATGAAACCCCGCCAGCTCGACGTCAGGTACACGGTCAGGCGTGCGAATGCCGCTCGCCGTAGTCGACCGACCACAGGCACAGGCCCTGGGGTGGCGCCAGCCGTGAGGCGCCCGCCCGATCGCCCCCGGCCAGGATGCCCAGCAACTCGCCGGCGTGCTTGCGGGCGGTGCCTACGTCGACGAGCGTGCCCACCACGCTCCGGATCATCTGGTGGCAGAAGGCGTTGGCCTCGATCTCGAACCGCAGCACGCCCTCGCCCAGGTCGGTCCACCCCGCCCGGCGCACGCGCCGCACGAGCGACGCCTCGGTGCCGTCCCGGTGCTTGGGGCGGCGGCAGAAGGCCGAGAAGTCGTGCTCGCCCATCAGGGGGTCACAGCCGAGCCGCAGCAGGTCGAGGTCGAGCGGCTCGTCGACGTGCCAGGCGAGGTGCGCCAGGAACGGGTCGGGCACCGGGCGGTTGACCACCGTGTAGCGGTAGGTGCGCCCGATGGCCGAGCGGCGGGCGTCGAACCCCGGTGGCGCCTCGCGCACCTCGCGCACGATCACGGCGGGACCGCATTGTCGGTTGATCGAGCGCTGCAGCGTCAGCGGGTCGAACCTGTCGGCCGGAGCGTCGAAGCTGACCACCTGGCCCCAGGCGTGGACGCCCGTGTCGGTGCGGCCGGCGCACGTCAGCTCGACCGGCGCGCGCAGCACCCGCGCCAGGGCGTCCCCCAGCGTGCCGCCCACGGTCTCGACCCCGGCGTTCGGTGCGAAGCCGTGGAAGCCCGAGCCGTCGTAGGCGACGGTCATACGGACGCGCACCAGCGGCCCGCGAGGGGCCGCCGGCTCGGACATCTCGAACAGCGTCACCCGGGTGCGGCGCGCCGCCGCCGGGTCAGACCAGCTCGATGCGTGCCATGGGCGCGTTGTCGCCCTGGCGCGGCCCGAGCTTGAGGATGCGCGTGTAGCCGCCGTTGCGATCGGCGTAACGGGGCCCGATGTCGGTGAACAGCTTGTGCGTCATCTCGCGGTCGCCCAGGTAGGCGACGACCTGGCGGATCTGGTGCAGCTTCACGTCGGGGTCGGCGTCGGCCTTGCGGGCCTTGGTGATGAGCTTCTCGGCCACCGGGCGGAGCGCCTTGGCCTTGGCCTCGGTGGTGACGATGCCCTCGGCCGCGAACAGGCTGGCGGCCAGGTTGGCCATCATCAGCCGCTGGTGGGCGGAGCTGCCGCCGAAGCGACGGCCCTTCTTGGGGGTGGCGGGCATGGCGGGTGACCCTCAGTCCTTCGTGCGCAGGGACAGGCCGCGCTCGTCGAGCTTGGCGATGACCTCGTCGAGCGACTTCTGGCCGAAGTTGGTGATGGCCAGCAGGTCGTCCTCGGTCTTCTGGACCAGCTCGCCCACCGAGTTGACCTGCGCCCGCTTGAGGCAGTTGCGCGGGCGCTCGGACAGGTCGAGGTCCTCGATCGGCAGGTCGAGGTCGGGCGACCCGGCGCTGGTCACCTGCAGCTCGCCCAGCTCGAGGCCCTGGGGCTCGTCGCTCATGTCGGCCACGAGGCCGACCAGCGAGCGCAGCGTGTCGCCGGCCGAGGCCAGCGCATCCCGCGGCGTGATCGAGCCGTCGGTCTCGATGTCGATGACCAGCCGGTCGAACTCGGTCGACTGCTCGACCCGGGTGGGCTCGACCTCGAACGCCACGCGGCGGACGGGCGAGAAGATCGAGTCGACGGGGATGACGCCGATGGTCTCGGACACCTTGTTGGCATCGGCGGAGCGGTAGCCCCGGCCCTTGGACACCGTGATGTCGACCGCGATGCGGCCCGACTTGTTGAGCGTCGCCAGGTGGAGGTCCTCGTTCAGGATCTCGATGTCGGACGTGAGCTGGATGTCCTTGGCCGTGATGTCGGCGGGGCCGCGCACGTCGAGGCGCAGGGTCACCGGCTCGTCGCTGTGGCTGACGAGCACGATGTCCTTGAGGTTGAGGATGATGTCGGTGACGTCCTCGACCACGCCGGGGATGGTGTCGAACTCGTGCAGGGCGTCGTCGAAGCGGACCTGGGTGATGGCCGCACCGGGGATCGACGACAGCAGGGTGCGACGCAGCGAGTTGCCGAGCGTGTGGCCGAAACCGGGGTCGAGCGGGCCCAGGGCGAATCGCTGGCGGTTGTTCTCTTCCTCGGCGATCGGCTCGACCGTGGGGCGCTGCATGACCAGCATCGGGGGCTCCCTCGTAGCTGACGTGGTTGGGGGGATGACTACTTGCTGTACAGCTCGACGATGAGCTGCTCTCGCACGGGCACGTCGATGTGTTCGCGGAGCGGGTACTCGCGCACCTTCACCGACAACCCTTCGTTCTCGGAGTCGAGCCACGGCGGTGGCGTGCGGGACAGCACGTCGCGGTTCCACTGGATCTGGATCATCTGGCGGGCCTTGCCCCGCAGGCTGACCACGTCGCCCTTGCGCACGCGGTAGCTGGGGATGTCGACGCGCCGACCGTTGACCTCGACGTGGCCGTGGTTGACGAACTGCCGCGCCTGGGGGCGGGTCGATGCCCAGCCCGCCCGGTAGGCGATGTTGTCGAGGCGGCGCTCGAGGAGCTGGAGCATGAGCTCGCCCGTGACGCCCTTGCGCTTGCTCGCCTCTTCGTACAGGTTGCGGAACTGCCGCTCGTTGAGGCCGTAGGTGAAGCGGGCCTTCTGCTTCTCCTGGAGCTGGAGCAGGTACTCGCTGGCGTTGCGGCGGCGGCTGCGACCGTGCTCGCCCGGCGGGTAGGGCCGGCGCTCGAGCGCGCGGTTCTCACCCGAGGTGCCCCAGATGTTGACGCCGAGGCGGCGGGAGACTCGGGCCTTGGGACCTGTGTAGCGCGACATGCGGCGACGACCTCAGACACGCCGCCGCTTGGGCGGGCGGCAGCCGTTGTGGGGGACAGGGGTGACGTCCTTGATGCCGGTCACCTCGATGCCGGCGTTCTGGATCGAGCGGATGGCGGTCTCGCGGCCCGAGCCGGGGCCCTTGACCTGCACGTCGACCTTGCGCACGCCGTGCTCCATGGCCCGGCGGGCGGCCGCCTCGGCAGCCGTCTGCGCCGCGTAGGGCGTGGACTTGCGCGAGCCCTTGAACCCGACGTTGCCGGCGGACGCCCACGACAGGACGTTGCCGTCCTGGTCGGTGAAGCTGATGATCGTGTTGTTGAAGCTGCTCTTGATGTGGGCGACGCCGTAGCCGACGTTCTTGCGCTCGCGCTTGCGGGGTCGCCGGCCACCGGCGGACTTGGGCTTGGCCATCGTTACTTGCGCACCTTCTTCTTGCCGGCGACCGTCTTCTTGGGGCCCTTGCGGGTACGGGCGTTCGTCTGCGTGCGCTGGCCGCGCACGGGCAGGCCGCGGCGGTGGCGCAGGCCCTGCCAGCAGCCGATCTCCATCTTGCGCTTGATGTCCTGCTGCACCTCGCGCCGCAGGTCGCCCTCGACCTTGAAGGTGGCGTCGACGTGGTTGCGGATGCGGGCCACCTCGTCGTCGGTCAGGTCGCGCACCCGTGTGTCGGGGCTGATGTCGAGCGCAGAGCAGATCTGCTGCGACCGCGTGCGACCGATGCCGAAGATGTAGGTGAGCGAGACCTCCAACCGCTTCTCGCGGGGGATGTCGACGCCGGCGATGCGTGCCATCGATGCTCGTCTCCTCTAGCCCTGGCGCTGCTTGTGGCGCGGGTTGGAGCAGATGACCTGCACACGCCCGTGGCGGCGGATCACCTTGCACTTCTCACAGATTTTCTTGACGCTCGGACGAACCTTCATGATTCCCGTCACTTGTAGCGATAGGTGATGCGACCCCGTTTGAGGTCGTAGGGCGTGAGCTCGACCTGGACTCGGTCACCAGGGAGGATGCGGATGTAATGCATGCGCATCTTGCCGGAGATGTGGCCCAGGACCTGGTGGCCGTTGTCCAGCTCGACACGGAACATCGCATTCGGGAGGGACTCGAGGATCGTTCCCTCCATCACGATCGCATCTTCCTTGGGTTTCGGCAGGGGGTGTGCTCCTACACGTGCTTGTAGAACAGTGGCTGAAGACGCGTGAGGGAACAGGCCGATAGCGCCGAGAGCCGACTGAGCATCCTAGCGCGGCACGCCACGCAGGAAAACTCGGCGCGCGCCCGCCACAGCACGAGCGACCCGGTGGCCAAGGGTGGCCGGCGCCGCGGGTCACCGTAGCCCATCGCCTGGCGCCCGTCCCGCCTTTCCCCGCACGGGCCGCATGGCCGGCCGGCCCACCGTCGCCTGCGACCCGTGCGGACAGCCGGTCGGGCCACCGGGCGGCCGCTAGGGTCACCGGGCGCAGGCGAGCGGGGCCGGGCCCGGCCAGGCTCGGGACAACGGGGGAGGGGCCGGATGACCAGCACCGGTGACGAGCCGAGGACGACGACCGCAGGCGGGGACGCCGGCAGCGGCGACGCGGGCGGCGACGGCACGTCGTCCGCCACCAGCCGGCGCCGGTTCCTGGCCGGTGCGCTGGCCGCAGGAGCCACCCTCCCGCTGGTCGGTTGGGGGCCCCCGGGCTGCGGGCCGCGCCCGCCCCGGCCGCCGGCCGACCTGCCCGCCGGCCTGTTCGCACTTGGCGTCGCGTCGGGCGACCCGCTCCCCGACGCCGTGGTGCTGTGGACCCGGCTGGCGCCGGCGCCGCTCGAGGGCGGGGGCATGCCCGACGTGGACGTGCCCGTGCGCTGGGAGGTGGCGACCGACGAGCGCTTCCGCCACCAGGTCCGGCGGGGCACGGCGGTCGCGTCGCCCGGCCTGGCGCACTCGGTCCACGTCGACGTCGGCCACCTGCGCCCGGGTACCTGGTACCACTACCGGTTCATCGTCGGCGACCAGGTCAGCCCCGTAGGCCGCACCCGTACGGCCCCCGCCCGCGGCCACCGGAACGACCGCCTGCACCTGCTCGTCGCCAGCTGCCAGAACTGGCAGCAGGGCTTCTGGCCGCTGTGGGCGCACGCCCCCGCCGACGACCCCGACGTCGTGCTGCACCTCGGCGACTACATCTACGAGGGCGGCGTCAGCTCCAGCGGCGTGCGCAGCCACAACAGCGGCGAGGTGCGCACGCTCGACGCCTACCGCAACCGTTACGGCCTCTACAAGGGCGACCCGGCCCTGCAGGGCATCCACGCCGCCTGCCCCTGGGTCGTCACCTGGGACGACCACGAGACCGAGAACAACTACGCCGACCTGGTGCCCGAGGACCCGGGCGAGGTCGCGGACTTCGCCGCCCGCCGGGCCGCCGCCTACCAGGCGTGGTGGGAGCATCAGCCCGTGCGCCTGGCGCCGCCCACCGGCCCCGACCTGACCATCTACCGGTCGCTCGACTGGGGGCGGCTGGCCCGCTTCCACGTGCTCGACACCCGCCAGTACCGCGACCCGCAGGCGTGCACCGGCAGCCTGGGCCCCACCTGCGACGCCCGCACCGCTCCCGAGCGCACCATGCTCGGCCCCGAGCAGGAGGCCTGGCTCGGCGCCGGGTTGGCGGCGTCGCGGGCCACCTGGGACGTCATCGCCAGCCAGGTGGTCATGACCTCGATGCCCTTCGCCGGCTCGCTCTACAACCCCGACCAGTGGGACGGTTACACCGCCGCCCGCACCCGCCTGCTCGACCAGCTGGCCGCCGGCGGGGTCGACAACGCCGTGGTCGTGAGCGGCGACATCCACGCGGCGGGCGCCGCCGACCTGGTGGACGAGGAGCCCGACGGCTCGCCGTCGACGGTCGCCCGGGGTGCGGAGCTGGCCGGCGGGTCGATCAGCTCGACCTTCCCCCCCGAGCTGGCCGACGTGGCCGAGCAGCTCATCCGGCAGCTGCCCCACGTGCGCTTCGCCGACACGCACCAGCGCGGCTACACGATCTGCGACGTGACCGAGGCGGAGATCGTCGCCCGCTACCAGGCGGCCGAGTCGACGCTGGTGCCCACGTCGCCGGTCACCACCGCCGCGACGTCCACCATCCTGGCCGGCGTTCCCGGCGTGCAACTCGCCTGAGCGGGCGCCCGCCGGTCTCGGTTCAGGGCAGCGTGAGGACCTCGGGTCCGTCGTCGGTGACGGCCACGGTGTGCTCCCAGTGGGCGGCGCGCGACCCGTCGAGCGTCACCACCGTCCAGCCGTCGTCGAGCACGGCGGTCCGGCCGCTGCCCGCGCACACCATGGGCTCGACGGCGTACACGTCGCCCGCCACGACCGCCTCGCCCCTGCCACGTCTGCCCTGGTTGGGCACGTCGGGCGGCTCGTGCATGGCGGTGCCGATGCCGTGGCCGACGTAGCCCCGTACCACGCTCAACCCGGCGCGCTCGACCGTGCCCTGCACCGCCGCCCCCAGGTCGCCCAGGCGATTGCCGGGCACCAGCTCGGCGATGCCGGCCTCGAGCGCCTGCCTGGTCACGTCGACGAGCCGCTGCGACGCGGCGTCGATCGAGTCGACCCCGGCGGTGAAGGCGGCGTCGCCGTGGTAGCCGTCGACGATCGCGCCGCAGTCGATCGACACGATGTCGCCGGGCGCGAGCGGCCGGTCGCCAGGGATGCCGTGCACCACCACGTCGTTGACGCTGGCGCAGATCACGGCCGGGTAACCGTGGTAGCCGAGGAAGTTCGACTGCGCGCCCCTGCGGGCCAGCACCTCGCGCCCGATCGTGTCGAGCTGGGCCAGCGTGACGCCGGGGCGCACCGCCCGGCCGATGCGCTCGTGCATCTCGGCCACGACCCGCCCGGCCCGCCGCATGGTGCGGATCTCGGCCGGGGTGCGCCGGCCCGGCCGCGGCGGGGCCGCCCGCCGACGTACCGCCCGGTGCCCGGCCACCGGCAGCCGCCTCAACTGCCGCGGCGGGCGTCGATGGCCTGGAGCAGGCGGACGGTCACGTCGGCGGTCGTGCCCAGGCCGTCGACCACCGCGAGCAGGCCGCGCTTGTCGTACCAGGCGATGAGGGGCGCCGTCTCGGACTCGTAGGCGGCCAGGCGCTTCTCGATGGCCGCCGGGGTGTCGTCCTCGCGCTGCACCACGTCGCCGCCGCAGTTGTCGCACACCCAGCCGTACTTGGGGGGCGCGACGACGGAGTAGTTGGCCGCGCAGTCGTCGCACACCCGCCGCCCGGCCAGCCGCTCCAGCACGGCCTCCTTGGCGACGTCGAGGTCGACGACCAGGTCGAGCGGGCGGTCCGAGGTGATCTCGGCCAGCGCCTCGGCCTGGCCGACCGTGCGGGGGAAGCCGTCGAGGATGTAGCCCCGCGCGGTGGTGCCGTTGCCACCCAGCCGCTCCGCGACGATGCCGATCATCAGGTCGTCGGGCACGAGGCCCCCGTCGGCCATGATCTCGGCGGCCTTGAGGCCCAGCTCGGTGCCCTCGCGCACGGCGGCGCGCAGCATGTCGCCCGTTGAGATGTGGGGCACCACGTAGTGACGCGAGAGCCGTACGCACTGGGTGCCCTTGCCGGCACCCTGCCGGCCGAGCATCACCATGCGCACCCCGCGGGTCACTGCAGGAAGCCTTCGTAGTTGCGCATCATGAGCTGGCTGTCGATCTGCTTCATCGTCTCGAGGGCGACGCCCACGGCGATGAGGATCGACACTCCGCCGAACGCGAACGCCTGCACGTCGGCGAAGGCCAGCAGCAACGAGGGCAGCAGGGCGATGGCGGCGATGAACACCGCACCGGGCAGGGTGATGCGGTTGAGGATCTTGGCCAGGTAGCGCTCGGTCTGGGGGCCGGGCCGGATGCCCGGGATGAAGCCGCCCTGCTTGCGGATGGTGTCGGCCTGCTGGTGGGGATCGAACGCGATGGCCGTGTAGAAGTACGTGAACCCGACGATCAGGAACCCGTAGACCGCGATGTAGAAGATCGAGTCGGGCTGCACCAGGTTGTCGTTCACCCACTCCTGCACCGTCACGCCCCAGCTGCCCGGGTTGGAGGGGAGCACCTGCGTGATCAGCAGCGGCAACGACAGCATCGAGCTGGCGAAGATGATGGGGATGACGCCCGACTGGTTGACCTTCAGCGGCACGTAGGTCGTCTGGCCGCCGTACATGCGCCGGCCCACCACCCGTTTGGCGAACTGCACCGGGATGCGGCGCTGCCCGTTCTCGATGATGACGATGCCGACGAGGACGACGACGAACAGGGCGATCAGCGGGATGAGCAGGCCCCAGCCCCTGGTCACCTTGATCTGGCCGAACTGCGCCGGGATCGATGACACCACGCTGGAGAAGATCAGCAGCGACATGCCGTTGCCGATGCCCCGCTGGGTGGTGACCTCGCCCATCCACATGAGCAGGGCGGTGCCCGCCGTGAGCACGAGCACCACCAGCATGACACGGGGCGCAGTGAAGTTGGGCAGCACGTCGATGTTGGTGGGGTTGCTGGCCCCGCCCAGCAGGCCGCCGCCACCGTTGTGGAACAGGAAGGCCAGCGCGGTCGACTGCAGCAACGCGATGGCCACCGTGAGGTAGCGGGTCCACTGCGTGATCTTGCGCTGCCCGATCGCCCCCTGCTGCTGCCACTCCTCCAGCTTGGGGATGACCACCGTCAGGATCTGCATGATGATCGAGCTGGTGATGTAGGGCATGACCCCCAACGCGAACACGGCGAAGTTGGTCAGGCCCGCGCCGGAGAACAGCTGCAGATAGGCCAGCACGCCGCCGCCGGCCTCCTCGGACTGGCGCTTGAGGCTCTCGATGGCGTCGAGGTCGATGCCCGGCGCCGGGATGAACGAGCCCAGCCGGTACAGCATGATCATGGCCAACGTGAACAGGATCTTGTTGCGCAGATCGGCGACCCTGAACATGTTGCGCATGCTGGACAGCACGATTGTTCCCCTTCAACGGCGACGAGCCCGGCACCGGCGCTCAGCGGCGACCGAGCACGCCAGTCTTGCCGGTGACGACCGCCGGAGCGCAATCGGCACCGGGCGCTGCGGTGAGTAGCTGGTGGTCTAGCGGTTGGCGAACTGGTTGCCCTTGGCGGGCGGGCGACGGTCGCCCCACGGCAGGGGCAACACTTCGACCGTACCGCCCGCGTCGGTGATCGCGCTCGCCGCGGTCTTCGAGAACGCGTGGGCCTTCACGGTGACCGCGCGCGACACCTCGCCACGGCCCAGGACCTTGACCAGCGCACCCTTGTGCGCCAGGCCCTTGGCGTGCAGCGACTCGGGGGTGACCTCGTCGAGCTCGGACGCCTCGATGGTGTCGAGGTTGATGGCCTGGTACTCGACGCGGAAGGGGTTGTTGAAGCCGCGCAGCTTGGGCAGCCGCATGTGCAGCGGCATCTGGCCGCCCTCGAAGGTGGTGGGGACGTTGCCGCGGGCCTTCTGGCCCTTGGTGCCGCGGCCGGCGGTCTTGCCGCCCTTGCCGGCGATGCCCCGACCGACCCGCGTGGCGTGCCTCTTGGCGCCCGGCGCCGGCTTGAGGTCGTGGACCTTGATCGTCACGATGAACCCTTCTTGCCCGCTTCCTCGACTCGGACGAGGTGGGGGACGCGGGCGATCATGCCCCTGATCTCGGGGCGGTCGGGCAGGGTGTTGGTCTGGCCGATGCCCCGCAGGCCCAGGGCGCGGAGCGTGCCGCGGTGCTTGGGCTTGGTGCCGATCGACGAGCGCACCTGGGTGATCTTGAGGTCGGTCATCGCTCTGCCGCCTCGGGCTCGAGCCGGGCGCGCTCGCTCTCGCGGTAGGCCCGCACCAGGGCGCCGGGGAACAGCTCCTCGGGCGACTTGCCGCGCAGCTTGGCCACCTCGTCGGGCCGGCGCTGGGCCTTGAGCCCCGCGATGGTGGCCCGGGCCACGTTGATGTGGTTGGACGAGCCCAGCGACTTGCACAGGACGTCGCGGATGCCCGCCTCCTCGAGGATGGCGCGGGCGGCCCCGCCGGCGATGACACCGGTGCCGGGGGCGGCGGGCTTCATGAACACGCGGCCCGCACCGGTCTCGCCTATGACGGGGTGGACGATGGTCGAGCCGGCGAGCGGCACCTTGAACAGGTTCTTGCGGGCCTCTTCGGTGCCCTTCTGGATGGCGAGGGGCACCTCCTTGGCCTTGCCGTAGCCGAGGCCGACCCGGCCGTTGCCGTCGCCGATGACCACCAGGGCGGTGAACGAGAAGCGCCGGCCGCCCTTGACCACCTTGGCCACGCGGTTGATGTTGATCACCCGCGACTCGTGCAGGGTGGCGTCGCCCGAGGCGCGCGGGTTCTCGCGCGGCTCGCGGGGCTGGCGCTCGCGGGGACCGCGACCGCCGCCGCCCCCACCACCGCCACCACCGCCACCGGATCCGTTGGCCATCAGAACTCCAATCCTGCTTCGCGTGCCGCCTCGGCCACGGCGGCAACCCGCCCGTGGTAGAGGAAGCCGCCCCGGTCGAAGACGACGCGCTCGACACCGGCCGCCTTGGCGCGCTCGGCCACGAGCCGGCCGACCTTGGCGGCGGCGTCCCGGTTGGACGAGCCGTCGCGCAGGTCGGGCTCGTAGGTCGAGGCCGCCGCGAGGGTGGTGCCGGCACGGTCGTCGATGACCTGGGCCGAGATGTGCCTGTTCGAGCGGAACACGGCCAGGCGCGGACGCTCGGCCGAGCCCCGGACGTGCTTGCGCACGCGCCGGTGACGCCGGACTCGGGCGTCGTGCTTGTGCTTGGCGCTGCTGCTCATCACTTACCTGCCTTGCCGGCCTTGCGCTGGACGTACTCGCCGGCGTAGCGGACGCCCTTGCCCTTGTAGGGCTCGGGCTTGCGCCACGCCCGGATGTCGGCGGCCACCTGCCCGACGGCCTCCTTGTCGATGCCCGACACCACGATGCGGTTGGGCGCCGGCACCTCGAAGGTCACGCCGTCGGGAGCGGTGATGTTGACCGGGTGGCTGAAGCCGAGTGCCAGCTCCATCGCCCCCGGGCCCTTGGCCGTGGCCCGGTAACCGACGCCGACGATCTCGAGCTCCTTGGTGAAGCCGTTGGTCACGCCCACCACCATGTTGTTGACCAGCGAGCGGACCAGGCCGTGCAAAGCCCGGTTCTGGCGCTCGTCGTTGGGACGCTCGACCACCAGCTCGTCACCGTCCTGGCGGACGGAGATGGCGCCGGGGATGTCGCGCTCGAGCGTGCCCTTGGGGCCGCGCACGGTGATGTGCCGCCCGGCGAGCGACACGTCGACGCCGCTCGGCACGGGGATGGGGGACTTACCGATGCGGGACATCTGCGATCACCACACGAAGCACAGGACCTCGCCGCCGACCCTGCGCTTGCGCGCCTCGCGGTCGGACAGCAGTCCCTGGCTGGTCGAGAGCACGGCCACGCCCAGCCCGCCGAGGACCCGGGGGACCTTGGTGGACGGCGAGTAGACGCGCAGGCCCGGCTTGGACACCCGCTTGATGCCCGAGATCGTGCGGGCACGCTCGGGGCTGTACTTCATCTTCACGTGCAGCGTGCGCCCGGGCTTGTCGACGTTGTCCTGCACGTCGTAGGCCTCGATGTAGCCCTCCTGCACGAGGACGCCCGCCAGGGCCTCCTTCAGCTTGGAGGAGGGCATGCGCACGTCGTCGTGCATCGCGATGTTGGCGTTGCGGATGCGGGTGAGCATGTCGGCGATGGGGTCGGTCATGGTCATGAGTCGTCTCCCCTCACCAGCTCGCCTTGGTGACGCCGGGCAGCTCTCCCGCGTGCGCCAGCTCGCGCAGGCAGATGCGGCAGAGCCCGAACTTGCGGAACACCGAGTGCGGGCGGCCGCACCGGCGGCAGCGGGTGTAGGACCGCACCTTGAACTTGGGCTTGCGCCGCTGCTTGTTGATGAGCGCCTTCTTCGCCATGGCTTACAGACCTTCGCGCTTGAACGGGAAGCCCAGGGCCAGCAACAGCGCACGCCCGTGCGCGTCGCTGCCGGCGGTCGTGACGATGGTGATGTCCATGCCACGGGGCTGGTCGATGCTGTCGTAATCGATCTCTGGGAACACCAGCTGCTCGGTGAGGCCGAACGTGTAGTTGCCGTTGCCGTCGAACGACCGGGGGTTGAGGCCCCGGAAGTCGCGGATGCGGGGGATGGCGATCGAGATCAGCCGGTCCATGAACTCCCACATCCGGTCGCCGCGCAGGGTGACCTTGACGCCGATGGCGTTGCCCTCGCGCAGCTTGAAGCCGGCGATGGACTTGCGGGCCCGGGTCACCACGGGCTTCTGGCCGGCGATGGTCGTCAGGTCGCTGACCGCGCCCTCGATCAGCGAGGCCTGGGCGGTGGCGGCGCCCACGCCCATGTTGATGACGACCTTCTCGAGCCGCGGCACCTGCATGATGTTGCCGAAGCCGAGGTCGCCCTGGAGCTGGGCCCGCAGGGTGGTGTCGTAGCGGGCCTTCAGGCGGGGCACCACCCGCTCCTCCGTTGCGGTGCTCATGCGATCTCACCTCCGCACTTCTTGCAGGTCCGGGCCTTGTCGCCGGACGCGTCGAGCGTGTAGCCCACCCGGGTGGGCTTGCCGCAGGACGGGCACACCAGGGCGACGTTGGACACCTGGATGGGCATGTCCTTGTCGATGATCCCGCCCTGCTGGGTGGTGCGGGTGGGGCGCTGGCTCTTGCGGGCGACGTTGACCCCGTCGACGATGACCTTGCCCTCGCGGGGCAGGGCGCGCATGACGGTGCCCTCCTTGCCTCTGTCCTTGCCGGACAGGACGCGGACGCGGTCGCCCTTGCGGATCTTCAGGCCGGCCATCACAGGACCTCGGGTGCGAGCGAGACGATCTTCATGAAGCGCTTCTCGCGCAGCTCACGGCCCACCGGGCCGAAGATGCGGGTGCCGCGGGGGTTCTGCTCGGGGGTGATGAGCACCGCCGCGTTCTCGTCGAAGCGGATGTAGCTGCCGTCGGGGCGGCGGCGTTCCTTCTTGGTGCGCACGACCACGCAGCGCACCACGTCGCCCTTCTTCACGGCCGCACCGGGGATGGCGTCCTTGACCGTGGCCACGAAGATGTCGCCGATCGAGGCGTAGCGGCGGCGGGAGCCGCCGAGCACCTTGATGACCAGCACCTCCTTGGCGCCGCTGTTGTCTGCCACCTTGAGGCGGCTCTCCTGCTGGATCATGGGACTACTTCGCCCTCTCCAGGATCTCGACCAGCCGCCAGCGCTTCTGCTTCGACAGGGGGCGGGTCTCGACGATGCGGACGCGGTCGCCGGGGCGCAGCTCGTTGTTCTCGTCGTGCGCGTAGAGTCGGCTGGTGCGGACCATCGTCTTCTTGTAGAGCGGGTGGGGCTTGCGGGTGGTCACGACCACGACGGCGGTCTTGTCCATCGTGGTCGAGGCCACGACGCCCTCACGGACCTTGCGTGCCGCGCGCTCGGTGGTGGTCTCTGCCATCACGCGTTCTCCTGGGTCAGTGCCTCGGCGGCCGCGATCTCGCGGGCCCGCAGCTCGGTCTCGAGCCGGGCGATGTCCTTGCGCACCTGGCCGATGCGCGCGTAGTTGCTGAGCTGCCCCGTGGCGAGCTGGAAGCGCAGCTTGAAGAGCTGGTCCTTGGCGTCGGCCACCTGGTCGATGAGGGCACCGTCGTCGAGGTCGTGGAAGTCGGCCTTCGCCATGCCTAGAGCGCCTCCTCCTTGGTGACGAAGCGCGCCTTGATCGGCAGCTTCTGGATGGCGCGGTTGATGGCGGCCCTGGCGATGTCGGCGTCGGGGTACGACAGCTCGAACAGCACCCGGCCGGGCTTGACCACGGCCACCCACTTCTCGGGGTTGCCCTTGCCCGAGCCCATGCGGGTCTCGGCCGGCTTCTGGGTGACGGGCTTGTCGGGGAAGACGTTGATCCACACCTTGCCGCCACGCTTGATGTGGCGGGTCATGGCGATACGGGCGGCCTCGATCTGGCGGGCGGTGATCCACCCGGGCTCGAGGGCCTGGATGCCGAACTCGCCGAAGCTGACCTCGGACCCCCCCGTGGCGTTGCCCCTCATGCGCCCGCGGTGGTGCTTGCGGTGCGCGACCTTGCGCGGCATCAACATGTCACTCGTCCCCCGGTCGGAAGTGGGGCGTCTCGGAGTGGTCGTGCACCCGGCGCTCGATCTCCTCCTCCTCGGCGAGGAGGCGCTCCAGCTCGGGATCGGCCTCCTTGATGAGGGGCTCGTTCTCGGCGGCGGGCGCCTCGTCGACCGGGGCGTCGCCGGGACGGCGCCGGCCGGCCGCGGAGGACACGACCCGCTTGCCGCCGGCCTGCCCGGCGCCGGACGTCTCGCCCACGGCCATGGCCGCCTCGCGGGAGATCTTCTCCTCGCTCTGCGACTTGTAGGGCAGGACGTCGCCCTTGTAGAGCCACACCTTCACGCCGATGCGGCCGGCGGTCGTGCGGGCCTCGCGGAAGCCGTAGTCGATGTCGGCCCGCAGCGTGTGACGGGGCACCCGGCCCTCGCGGTAGCTCTCGGTGCGGGCCATCTCGGAGCCGCCCAGGCGGCCGGAGCACTGCACCTGGATGCCCTGGGCGCCGGCCTTCTGTGCGTTCTGGACGGCCCGCTTCATGGCCCGGCGGAAGGCGACGCGCGCCGCGAGCTGATCGGCGACCCCCTGGGCGATGAGGGCGGCGTCCAGCTCGGGCTGCTTGATCTCCTGGATGTTGAGCTGCACCTTCGGGTTGCCGGTGATCTTGGCCAACCCGCCGCGCAGGCGGTCGGCCTCGCTGCCACGGCGCCCGATCACGATGCCCGGGCGCGCGGTGTGCACGTCGATGCGCAGGCGGTCGCGCGTGCGCTCGATCTCGACCCGGCTGATGGCCGCGTGCGGGAGCTGCGTCATCAGGTAGTCGCGGATCTTCCAGTCCTGGATGACGTTGTCGCTGTACTCCTCGCGGTCGGCGAACCAACGCGACTTCCAGTCGGTGGTGACGCCGAGCCGGAACCCGTACGGATTTACCTTTTGACCCATCTACTTCGTCTCCTCGTCACCGGAGTCGTCGGAGACGGGTGTCTCGTCGTCGGCGTCCTCGGCCACGTCGTCCTGTGGCGCCGCGTCTGCGGCGTCGGTCTCATCGGCGGCAGCCTCGGCGGCGTCTTCTGCCTCCGCTTCAGCGTCGGCGACCATCTCGTCGGTGGGCTCGCCCGTGGTGGGCTCGTCCTCGACCACCTCGTCGGCCGGAGCCTCGTCCGCCGGCTCGTCGGTGGGGGTCTCCTCGACCTCGGGCGCCACCGTCTCGCCGCGGCTGCGGGCCACGCGGGCACGGCGCGACTCCTGGCCGCGGCGGCTGCGCCGGGCGGAGGGGGCGCCGACGCCGCTGGCCGTGCGCTTGGCCTCGACCTTGGCGGCCATCTCGGCCGGCATCGGGCTCACGATGATGGTGACGTGGCTCATGCGCTTGCGGATGCGGGTGGCGCGCCCCCGGGCCCGGGGGCGCCAGCGCTTGAGGGTGGGGCCCTCGTCCGCGTAGCACGCGGACACGTAGAGCGTGTCGGGGTCGAGCTCGTCGTTGTGCTGGGCGTTGGCCACGGCCGAGGCCAGGCAGCGGCCGACGACCTCGCTGGCGGCCCGCTCGGTGAAGCGCAGCACGTCGGCGGCCTCGCCCGCGGGCAGGCCCCGCACGAGGTCGAGCACCTCGCGCACCTTGTACGCCGACATGCGGACGTGGCGGACCTGGGCGCGGGTGCCCGGCCGCTCGTTGGTCTTGGCGCCGGTCATCATCGCCTCCCCCGCACGGCCTTCTCCATGCCGGCGTGGTAGCGGAACGTGCGGGTGGGCGCGAACTCGCCCAGCTTGTGGCCGACCATGGCCTCGGTGACGTAGACGGGCACGTGCTTGCGCCCGTCGTGCACGGCCACCGTGTGGCCGACCATGTCGGGGATGATGGTCGAGCGGCGGGACCAGGTCTTGATGACCTTCTTCTCGCCCTTGGCGTTGAGGGCGTCGACCTTGCGGAGCAGGTGCTCGTCGACGAAGGGGCCCTTCTTCAGTGAACGCGGCATCTGGGGATCTACCTCCGCGCGCCGCGGGTCCGGCGGCGTCGAACGATGAGCTTGTCGGACGGCTGGTTCTTCTTGCGGGTGCGGCCCTCGGGCTGGCCCCAGGGCGACACCGGGTGGCGACCACCCGACGACTTCCCCTCGCCGCCACCCAGCGGGTGGTCGACCGGGTTCATGGCCACGCCGCGGGTCTGGGGGCGGACGCCCTTCCACCGGTTGCGGCCGGCCTTGCCGACCTTGATGAGCTCGTGCTCGGAGTTGCCGACCTCGCCCACCGTCGCCCGGCAGTCGATCGACACCCGGCGCATCTCGGTGGACGGCAGGCGCAGCGTGGCGAACGAGCCCTCCTTGGCCAGCAGGACCACCGAGGAGCCGGCCGAGCGGGCCAGCTTGCCGCCGCCGCCGGGCTGCAGCTCGATGTTGTGGACCGTCGTGCCGACGGGGATGTAGCGCAGCGGCAGGGCGTTGCCCGCACGGATCTCGGAGCCCTGCCCCGACTGCAGCGTGTCGCCCACCTGCACGCCGCGGGGCGCCAGGATGTAGCGCTTGTCGCCGTCGTGGTAGTGCAGCAGGGCGATGCGGCACGACCGGTTGGGGTCGTACTCGATGGCGGCCACGGTGGCGGGCACGCCGTCCTTGTTGCGGCGGAAGTCGATGACCCGGTACCGCTGCTTGTGGCCGCCGCCGCGGTGGCGGGCGGTCTTGTGGCCGTGGACGTTGCGGCCACCGGTGGACGACTTCTTGCCGAGCAGCGAGCGCTCGGGGCGCGCGCGGGTGATCTCGGAGAAGTCGGCGACGGTCTGGAACCGGCGCCCGGGGCTGGTGGGCTTGCGCTTGCGGAGTGCCATGTCGAGCCTGGCCTCAATCCTGGAACAGATCGATCGTCTCGCCCTGGACGAGGGTGACGATCGCTCGCTTGGTGTCGGGTCGCTTGCCGTAGGTGAACGTGCGGCGGTTGCGCTTGCGCTTGCCCAGGCGGGTGAGCGTGTTCACCTTCGAGACCTTGACGCCGAAGATGCTCTGCACGGCGTCGCGGATCTCGGGCTTGGAGGCCTGGGGGTGCACGGT
>DASSCS010000070.1:0-11091 GCA_035697515.1 Acidimicrobiales bacterium | reverse complement strand
GCTGACCGTCGAACGTGAAGGTCTGGACGATCCGGTCCTCGCCGACCTCGTGGAAGCAGCCGTGGAAGCCGTATTCCTCGCCGTCGCGCCCGGCGACGTAGCGCCAGCGGCCGCCCGTGGTGGCGTCCCAGTCGAGGATCTCGGTCTCCATCCCGTTCGGACCGACCCAGCGGGCGAACAGCGCGGGATCGGTGTGGGCCCGCATCAGCTGCGTCGGTGTGGCGTCGAAGTCACGGGTCATGCGGATGATCGGCACGGTCGGGTCGGCCTCGATCGAGACCTGGTAGCGGTTGCTGGTGGCGTTCACCACGGACGGCTCCTTGTTCAACTAATTGGTTGACAACAAGCTACACTTGCCCTTCCCCGTTGTCAACCATCTGGTTGAAGAATGACGACTCACCCGTGTTCCGCGGCCGATGCGCAGCGTGTCGCCCAGCTGGGTGTCCACGCCATCGCGACGATCTCCCCCGGGGCGATCGTGAGCAGCCCGACCACCTGCGCCGGCTCGAGAGGTACCGAACGGCGACCGTTCGGTCCGTCCCGCGGTGCCGCGTCGACGACCGGGTTGGAGCGCAGCATCCGGTGAGGGACGCCAAACGAGGCCGACCCGACGACCGGGCCGGCGCCTCGCAGGACAGCAAGCCGCAGCTTTAGCGTCTACTCGATCCGCAGCCCGCTGATCGCCCGGGCGATCACCAGCTGCTGGATCTGCTCGGTGCCCTCGAAGATGTCGTAGATCTTGGCGTCGCGGTGGAACCGCTCGACCGGGTACTCGCGGGTGTAGCCGTAGCCGCCGAGGATCTGGATGGCCCGCTCGGTCACCCACACGGCCACCCGACCGGCCTTGAGCTTGGACATCGAGCCCTCGGCGTTGGTGTAGCCGCCGTTGCGCGACAGCCAGGCGGCGCGGTGCACCAGCAGGCGGGCGGCGTCGATCTCGGTGGCCATGTCGGCCAGCATGAACGAGATGGCCTGGTTCTCGATGATGGGCTTGCCGAACGCCCTGCGCTCCTTGGCGTAGTCGAGCGCGTACTCGTAGGCGGCGCGGGCGATGCCGATGGCCATGGCGGCCACGGCGGGCCGGGTGGCCTCGAAGGTGGCCATGGCCGGCTGCTTGGCGCCGGTCTTCTGCTGGTCGCGGGCCCGGCCCAGCTTCTCGTCGAGCTTGTCCTTGCCGCCCAGCAGCAGGCGCCCGGGCACGCGCACCTCGTCGAGCACCACCTCGGCGGTGTGCGACGCCCGGATGCCGTGCTTGCGGTACTTCTGCCCCTGCGACAGGCCCTTGGTGCCCGGCGGGATGACGAAGCTGGCCTGGCCCCGGCCCTTGAGCGCCGGGTCGACGGTGGCGACCACCACGTGCACGTCGGCGATGCCGCCGTTGGTGATCCACGCCTTGGTGCCGTTGAGCACCCACTCGTCCGTGGCCTCGTCGTAGACGGCCCGCGTCTTGAGCGCGCTGACGTCGGACCCGGCGTCGGGCTCGGACACGCAGAACGCGCCCAGCTGGATCTTGTCGTCGGCGCCGAAGCACTGGGGCACCCATTCCATCACCTGCTCGGGAGTGCCGGTGCCGGCGATGCCGGCGGCGGCCAGGCCCGAGCCGAAGATCGACAGACCGATGCCGGCGTCGCCCCAGAACAGCTCCTCGAGCGCCACGGGCAGGGTGAGCCCGGACTGGTCGCCGAGCGACGCCTGGGCGAAGAAGTCGAAGGAGTACAGGCCGATCTTTGCCGCCTCCTCGACGATGGGCCAGGGGAACTCTTCCTTCTCGTCCCACTCCTCGGCCGCGGGCCGCACCACCGACTCGGCGAAATCGTGGACCCACTTCTGGATCTGCTGCTGGTCTTCGTTCAGCGTGAGACTGAACTCGCTCATCGGTCGGCCCCTCGTTCCGCTGGAGGTCGGTTCGACCGATCTGCTCCCTAGAACATTACCGGTCGGTAACAAGACTACCCGTAGCGTAGCGTGCGTCCACCCGATCTGCAGACCGCGGATCGCGCGTGACGACGGCGTCGAGTCGTACGCCACCGCGGCGCTTACTCGTGTGACGGAGGCCGCGACGTCTGCCAGGCTGCGCGCCCGACCGCGCAGGGGCGACCCCGACAGCAGGAGGATCGATGTCCCGACGAGGATGGGCGCTGTTCCTGGCACTGGGCGTGATCTGGGGCATCCCCTACCTGCTCATCAAGATCGCGGTCGAGGACCTGTCGCCCGCCATGCTCGTCTTCTGCCGCACCGGGCTGGCGACCCTGCTGCTGCTCCCCATCGCCCTGGCCCGCGACCAGATCCGGCCCCTCTTGGCGCACTGGCGACCGCTGCTCGTCTACACCGTCATCGAGATCTGCCTGCCGTGGGTGTTGCTCGGCCGGGCCGAGCAGGAGCTGTCCAGCTCGCTGACCGGGCTGCTCGTGGCGGCCGTCCCGCTGGTGGGGGCGGCGCTCGTGAAGATCACGGGCCACGAGACGCTGGGCGCCCGCCGGGTCGTGGGCCTGCTGGTCGGCTTCGCCGGCGTGGCCGCGCTCGTGGGCTTCGACGTGGGGGCGTCGAGCGCGGGCGCCGTGGCCGCGGTGGGCCTGGTGGCGATCTGCTACGCCCTGGGCCCGCTGATCCTGGCCCGGCATCTGGCCCACCTGCCCAGCATGGGGGTGGTGGCGGCGTCGCTGGCCATCACGTTGGTGATCTACGCACCGATCGCGGCGCTCCAGTGGCCCGACCAGGCGCCCGGCACCGATACCTGGCTGGCCGTCGTCGGCCTCGCCGTGGTGTGCACGGCGGTGGCGTTCCTGGTGTTCTTCGCGCTGATCGCCGAGGTCGGCCCCGCCCGGGCGACGGTCATCACCTACGTCAACCCGGCCGTCGCCCTGGTGCTGGGCGCGATCGTGCTCGACGAGCGGGTGACCGTGGCCACCGGGGTCGGGTTCGCCCTGATCCTGCTGGGCTCGGTGCTGGCCACCCAACGCGAGGCGCCGGCGGCGGTGCCGGCACTCGAGCCCGTGCCTGTGGGCGTCCGGGCTGGCGGCGGCCTCGGCGACGACGAGGTGTCGACCGACGACGTGGCCGCCTGCCCGGTCGCCGAGCCCTGACGGCGCGTCCGGCGCCACCGCCTCGGGCCGCCGCCGCGCCCGGCCGCTACGCCGGGCGGACCACCGTGCCGGACGCGGTGTCCTCGATGACGTAGCCGGCGTCGGTGATCCGGTCGCGTAGCGCGTCCGCCCGGGCCCAGTCCTTGCCCGCCCGGGCCTCGTCTCGCTCGCGGGCCCAGCCCACCACCTCGTCGGGGACGGTGTCCACCTCGGCCCGCAGCTCCAGGCCCAGCGCACCGGCGATCTCGAACGCCGCGGCCGCCGCCGGCCCGGCCGCGGCCACGTCGCCGCCGTCGAGCGCGGCGTTGGCCCGGCGCACCAGGTCGAACAGCACGCCCGTGGCCGCCGGCGTCTGCATGTCGTCGTCCATGGCAGCCCGGAACTGGTCGAGCGCCTCGGTGTCGGGCTCGGCCCCCGCGAGCCCGTCGACCCCGGCCGCCCGCCGGGCGAACGCGTCGAGGCGGTCGAGCCCGCCCTCGGCGTTGCGCAGGCTGTCGGCGGTCACGTCGATGGGCGAGCGGTAGTGCGACTGGAGCACCAGCAGCCGGTAGGCGCGGCCGTCGTACTGCTCGACGAGGTCGACCAGGTTGGTGACGTTGCCGAGCGACTTCGACATCTTGGTGCCCTCGACCTCGACGAAGCCGTTGTGCACCCACATGCGGGCGAAGCGCCGGCCGTCGGCCACCGCCTGGGCCCGCTCGTTCTCGTGGTGGGGGAAGGCCAGGTCCTGCCCGCCGCCGTGCAGGTCGAATCCCTCACCCAGCAGGTCGAGCGACATGACCACGCACTCGGTGTGCCAGCCCGGCCGGCCGTCGCCCCACGGTGAGGGCCAGTGGGGCTCGCCCGGCTTGGCCTTCTTCCACAGCGCGAAGTCGACCGGCGAGCGCTTCTCGTCGCTGGCCTCGACCCGGGCGCCCGCCTTCAGCGAGTCGAGCGGCTGGCGGGCCAGCAGCCCGTAGTCGTCGACCCGCTCGGCGAGGAAGTAGACACCGTCGGACGTCTCGTAGGCCGCGCCCCGGTCGACCAGCCGCCCGATGAGGGCGACCATCTGCTCGACGTAGGCGGTGGCGTGCGGGTCGTGGTCGGGCCGGCGGACACCGAGCCCGTCCATGGCCCCGTACCAGACGTCCTCGCAGCGCCGGGTGATGTCGCGCCAGTCGCGGTCCTCGCGCTGGGCCCGCTCGATGATCCTGTCGTCGATGTCGGTGATGTTCGACACGTAGGTGACGTCGTAGCCCGACCACTCGAGGTAGCGCCGCAGCACGTCGAACACCAGCGCGAAGCGCCCATGGCCCAGGTGGGGCGGCCCGTAGACGGTGGGGCCGCACACGTACATCGACACCTTGCCCGGGTCGCGAGGCTGGAGGGGCGCGACGCCCCCCTTGGCGGTGTCGAACAGCTGCAACATGGGAACCGAGGGTACCGGCAGCCCGGAACCGGCCGGAATCCGATTGCACCCGAGGCGATGGCTGCCGATCCCGGGCGCCGGAGGCAAGGGCGGGCGGGGGCCGCAAGCGGTTGCCTCGGCCGGTTCGGATCGCACGTCATTGCCTCGCGACAGCCTGGGGCGCACCGGCCGGTCCGTGCTTTCGGGCAGCGTGCGGGCCACCAGTAGCCTGACGGCGTGAGCGAGCGCGGCGAACGAACCAGCATCCCCGGCAAGCCCAGCCTCGACGGGCTCGAGGCCAAGTGGCGCCGCCGTTGGGCCGACGAGGGCACCTACCGCTTCGACCGCACCAAGTCCCGCGACCAGATCTACTCCATCGACACGCCGCCGCCGACAGTGTCGGGCGCGCTGCACCCCGGGCACGTCTGCTCGTACACCCACACCGACACCATCGCCCGCTACCAGCGCATGCGGGGGCGCGAGGTCTTCTACCCGATGGGGTGGGACGACAACGGCCTCAACGTCGAGCGCCGGGTCCAGCTGCTCACCGGCACCCGCTGCGATCCTTCGCTGCCCTACGACCCCGACTTCCGCCCGCCCGAGACGGTGTCGAGGAAGGACAGGCCGATCCCCATCAGCCGGCCCAACTTCGTCGAGTTGTGCGGCGAGATCGTCGAGCAGCTCGAGGCGAGCTACTTCGACCTGTGGTCGAACCTGGGCCTGTCGGTCGACTGGCGCCACAGCTACCGCACCATCGGGCCCGAGTCGATCAGGGCCAGCCAGCAGGGCTTCCTGCGCCTCGTCGACCGCGACCTCGCCTACCGGTCGGAGGCGCCCACGCTGTGGGACGTCGACTTCCGCTCGGCGGTGGCCCAGGCCGAGCTGCAGGACCGCGAGATGCCGGGCGCCTACCACAAGATCCGCTTCGAGGGGCCGGACGGCCCCCTCTGGGTCGACACCACCCGCCCCGAGCTGCTGCCCGCCTGCGTGGCTCTGGTGGCCCACCCCGACGACGAGCGCTACCGGCCGCTGTTCGGCCGCCCCGCGCGCACGCCGCTGTTCGGCGTCGAGGTGCCGATCGTCGCCCACGAGCTGGCCGAGCCCGACAAGGGCACCGGCATCGCCATGATCTGCACCTTCGGCGACACCACCGACGTGACGTGGTGGCGCGAGCTGGGGCTCGACCTGCGCGCCGTGGTCCAGCGCGACGGGCGGCTGCGCCCGGTCACCTGGGGCGAGCCGGGGTGGCCCTCGGTCGACCCGCCCGCCGCCCAGGCCGCCTACGACGAGCTGGCCGGCAGGACCGTCAGGCAGGCGCAGGGCCGCATCGTCGAGCTGCTGGCGGGCGCCGGGCTCATGGAGGGCGAGCCCCGCCCCATCACCCACCCGGTGAAGTTCTGGGAGAACGGCACCCGGCCGCTCGAGATCGTCACGTCGAACCAGTGGCTCATCCGCTACCCCGACAAGGAGGCCATGCTCGCCCGGGGCAAGGAGCTCAACTGGTGGCCCGACTTCATGCGGGTGCGCTACGAGAACTGGGTCAACGGCCTGCAGGGCGACTGGAACATCACGCGCCAGCGGTTCTTCGGCGTGCCCTTCCCCGCCTGGTACCCGGTCGACGCCGACGGCACCGCAGACTTCCTATCGCCCATCCTGGCGTCCGAGGAGATGCTGCCGGTCGATCCCACCACGGTGGCCCCGCCGGGCTTCACCGACGACCGGCGCGACCAGCCTGGCGGCTTCACCGCCGACCCCGACGTGATGGACACGTGGGCCACCTCGTCGTTGTCGCCGCAGATCGCCACCGGCTGGGTCGACGACCCCGACCTGTTCTCGCGCACGTTCCCCATGGACCTGCGGCCCCAGGCCCACGACATCATCCGCACCTGGCTCTTCTACACGGTGGTGCGGGCCCACTACGAGCACGACTCGCTGCCCTGGGCCAACGCCGCCATCTCGGGCTTCATCGTCGATCCCGACCGCAAGAAGCTGTCGAAGTCGGCCGCCAACGCGCCCGACGATCCCGACGCCCTCATCGCCCGCTACGGTGCCGACGGCGTCCGCTACTGGGCGGCCAACGGCCGGCCGGGCATGGACGTGGTGTTCGACGAGGGCCAGCTCAAGATCGGCCGCAAGCTGGCCATCAAGCTGCTGAACGCGTCGAAGTTCGCCCTGGGCCTCGAGTCGACCACGGTCGGTCATGTGACCGAGCCGCTCGACCGGTCGATGCTGGCCGGGCTCGCCGACCTGGTGGCCGAGGCCACCGACGCCTTCGACCGCTACGACTACGCCCGCGCCATCGAGCGCACCGAGGGCTTCTTCTGGTCGTTCTGCGACGACTACCTGGAACTGGTCAAGAACCGGGCCTACGGCGCCGCGGGCCCCGCGGGCGCGGCGTCGGCCCGCACGGCGCTGGGCCTGGCGCTGCGCACGCTGCTGGGGCTGTTCGCGCCCTTCCTGCCCTTCGTCACCGAGGAGGTGTGGTCGTGGTGGCAGGAGGGCTCGGTGCACCGGTCGCCGTGGCCCTCGGCCGACGAGCTGCGCCAGGCCGCCGGGGCCGACGATGCCGCCTCGCCCGGCGAGGAGCCCGACCCGGCGGTGCTGGCCGTGGCCGCGGCGGTGCTGGGCGAGGTGCGCAAGGCCAAGAGCGAGGCCAAGCGCTCGATGCGCACCGAGGTCGCCGCGGCCGTGGTGACCGACACGCCCGACCGGCTGGCGCTGCTCGGGCTCGGCGCCGACGACGTGCGCTCGGCCGGGCGCATCGACGCCCTCACCACCGAGGCCGGCGAGGCCCTGTCGGTGACCGTCGACCTCGCCCCCGAGCCCGGCGCCTGACCGTCGTCACCTTGCCGGGGACGGGGGCGCCCCGGACGGCGCCGCGCACGTCGGTCCGTCAGGTGACGGTCGGGCCTCCCGTGGCGTCGCGGTCGAGCCCGTCGAGCCCCTCGGCCTCCTCGACCTCGTGGGACGAGCCCGGGTCGCGGCGGGCCCAGGCCGAGGCCTGGGGCGAGCGCAGGGCGATGCCGGCGTCGACGAAGGCGTCGGCCAGCCGCCGCCGTAGCTCGCGCACCACGGGGAACTGGGCCGCGGGGCGGGTCTTGATCACCAGCCGCACGGCCACGACCTCGGGCTCGACCCGCTCGACGCCCCACACCTCGGGCTCGTCGAGGATCCGTCCCTGCCAGGCTGCGTCGTGCCACAGGCCGTCGGCCACGCCCTTGATGAGCGCCTCGACCCGCTCGATGTCGCTGCCGTAGGCGACCTCGACGTCGAGCAGCGCCCGGGCCCACTGCTGGGAGTGGTTGCCGACCCGGGCGATCGCGCCGTTGGGGACGTGCCACACCGTGCCCTCGACGTCGCGCAGGCGGGTGATGCGCAGGGTGATCGCCTCGACGGTGCCGGTCGCCACGCCGGCGTCGATGATGTCGCCCACGCCGTACTGGTCCTCGACCAGCATGAAGATGCCGGCCAGGAAGTCCTTGACCAGGCTCTGGGCGCCGAAGCCGATGGCCACCCCGGCGATGCCCGCGCCGGCGATGAGCGGCCCCAGGTTGATGCCGAGCTCGCTGAGCACCATCGCGCCGGCGATGGTCCAGATGACCGCGCTGGCGATCGAGCGCAGCACCAGGCCCAGCGTCCGGGCGCGGGCGGCCGACCGCAGGGACAGCGAGCCCGTGCTCACCACCGCCCGCGGCGCCCGCCGCTTGAGGTTGGTCAGCCGCTCCTGCGCGTCGGGGTCGGTGATCTTCGTGGTGAGCCGCCGGATGCCACGGCGCACCAGGCGGTTGGCCAGGGCCGCCACGGCCACGATGAGCAGGATCCGCAGTGGCGTGGCCAGCAGCTTGTCGGACGCCTCGGCCCAGGCGTCGCTCCCCGTCCAGTCGAGCACCCGACGACAGATGAACGAGGGTTGCTCGGTGCCGCAGGCGTTCTCGACGGGCGACAGGTCCTGCGCAAGTGCCACGGCGGGCTACGCTAACGGACCAGCCTTGAGCGCCATGCACTCAACGTTGTTGGGGTGGGGAATGCGAACTTCGGCCCTAATGTTGATTGCTGAACTCAACTAGTTCGCTCGAGGAGGGCCACTGATGGCCGATCTGGACACTCTCACACTGCCTGTCCTGCCGCTGACCGACGACGTCGTGCTGCCGGGCATGGTGGTCACTCTGGCCCTCGAGACCGACGAGGCCAGGGCCGCGGCCGACGCCGCCGCCAAGGCGGGCGACACGCTGCTGCTCGTCCCCCGCCACGCCGACGGCCGTTACGCCCGGGTGGGCACCGTCGCCCGCATCGAGAACCGGGGCAACCTGCCGGGCGGCATGCCGGCCCTGGTGATCCGCGCCACCGTCCGCGCCGAGGTCGGCCTCGGGGTCGTGGGCGAGACGAGCGGGCTGTGGGTGCACGCCGCGCCCGTCGACGACGGCGACATCACCGACGAGATCGAGGCCCGGGCCACCGAGCTGCGGGCTGCGCTGCGCGCGCTGTTCGAGGCCATCGGCGGGCGCCGGCTGGCCGAGGTGCTGCGCGGCGTCGACGGGCCCGCCGCGCTGGCCGACCTGGTGGGCTGGTGGCCCGACCTGTCGGTCGAGCGCAAGGTGGAGCTGCTCGAGACCCTCGACCTGCCCGACCGGCTGGCCCTGGTGCTCGGCTGGGTCAAGGACGCGCTGGCCGAGCACGAGCTGACGCAGAAGATCCGCAACGACGTGACCGAGGGTCTCGAGGACCGCCAGCGCGAGTTCCTGCTCCGCCAGCAGATGGACGCCATCCGCAAGGAGCTGGGCGAGGACGACGACGACTCGGTCGCGGGCTACCGCGAGCGTCTGGCCGCGCTGGCCGAGGCCGGCGACGTGACCGATGCCACCCGCAAGGCCATCGAGCGCGAGATCGAGCGCTTCGAGCGCACCCCCGAGCAGAACATCGAGCACGGTTGGATCCGCAACTGGCTCGACACCGTGTTCGAGGTGCCGTGGGGCGAGCGCAGCGTCGACGACCACGACATCGAGCGGGCCCGCGCCGTGCTCGACGCCGACCACACCGGCCTCGACGAGGTCAAGGAGCGCATCGTCGAGCTGCTGGCGGTCCGCAAGCTGCGGGCCGAGCGCGCCGCCGACGAGGCGACCGCCGACGAGGGCGCGGACCGAGCCGACGGCGAGAGCCGCGGCGGCGCCACCGGCGAGAGCGGCAGCGGCCGCGACGAGCCCGTCGACAACGGGCGGCGCCCCGGCGTCATCCTGGCGCTGGCCGGGCCCCCGGGGGTCGGCAAGACGTCGCTCGGGGCCTCGGTGGCCCGGGCGCTGGGCCGCAAGTTCACCCGCGTCGCCCTGGGCGGCATCCGCGACGAGGCCGAGATCCGCGGCCACCGGCGCACGTACGTCGGCGCCCAGGCCGGCCGCATCGTCCGGGCCCTGCAGGAGGCCGGCACCATGAACCCGGTGATCCTGCTCGACGAGGTCGACAAGATCGGCGCCGACTGGCGGGGCGACCCGTCCTCGGCCCTGCTCGAGGTGCTCGACCCGGCCCAGAACCACACCTTCCGCGACCACTACCTCGAGGTCGACCTCGACCTGTCCGACGTGCTGTTCCTGGCGACGGCGAACATGCTCGAGAGCATCCCCGGGCCGCTGCTCGACCGCATGGAGGTCATCCGGCTCGACGGGTACACCCACGACGAGAAGGTCGCCATCGCCCGCGACCACCTGGTCGACCGCCAGCGGGCCCGCAACGGCCTGCGCGAGGGCGAGGTCGAGCTCACCGATGCGGCGCTCGGCGAGATCGTCGAGGGCTACACCCGCGAGGCGGGGGTGCGGAACCTGGAGCGCGAGATCGGCAAGGCGCTGCGCAAGGCCGCCACCGCGGTGGCCAAGGGCGAGCGGACGCCCATCCGCATCGACGCCGGCGACGTGGTCCGCTACCTGAAGCGGCGCCGCTTCCACGACGAGGCCGCCGACCGCACGTCGGTGCCCGGCGTGGCCACCGGCCTGGCCGTCACCGGCGTGGGCGGCGACGTGCTCTTCGTCGAGGCCACCGCCATGCCCGGCGACACCGGCAGCATGACGGTCACCGGCCAGCTCGGCGACGTGATGAAGGAGTCGGCCCAGATCGCCCTGTCCTACGTGCGGTCCAAGGCCGACCGGCTCGGCATCGACCGTTCCGACCTCGAGGGCAGGCGCTTCCACGTGCACTTCCCCGCCGGCGCCATCCCCAAGGACGGCCCCTCGGCCGGCATCACCATGACCACCGCGCTGGTGAGCCTGCTGAAGGGCGTGAACGTGCGCTCGACGGTGGCGATGACCGGCGAGGTCACGCTGTCGGGCCGGGTGCTGCCCATCGGCGGGGTCAAGCAGAAGGTGCTGGCGGCCCATCGGGCCGGGCTGCGCGAGGTCATCCTGCCGCTGCGCAACGAGGCCGACCTCGACGACGTGCCCGAGGCCGTCCGCGACGAGATGACCTTCCACCCGGTCGACGACGTCGCCAAGGTCCTCGACCTGGCGCTCGAGCCCGGCCAGGCCGTCGCCGCCACGGCGGCCTGAGCCGTACCCGCTCGGTCCGGCCCCTGTCCCGGGCCGGGCGGCGCCCCGCCCGGACGTCGGGCACCGCTACCGTTCGGGAGCGGTGCCCGAC
>DASSCS010000069.1:0-15390 GCA_035697515.1 Acidimicrobiales bacterium | reverse complement strand
GCCGCCACGGGGTGGCGGCCGGGTCGGCCCTGCTGGCCGGCTACGTGCTCCAGACCGTCGGCCTGCAGTACACGTCGCCGTCGACCTCGGCGTTCATCACCTACCTGCTGGTGGTGTTCGTGCCGCTGCTGTCGTTCGCCGTGCTGCGCCGGCGGCCCCACCCCCTCACCCTGGTCGGCCTCGTGATCGCGGTCGCCGGCCTGGTGCTGCTCACCGGGGGCGCCGGCTCGTCCTTCGGCCGCGGCGAACTGCTCACGCTGGGGTGTGCGGTCGCCTTCGCCGCGCACCTCGTCATCGTGGGCGAGACCGCGGCGCGCCACGACGCGATCCGCTACACCTGCGTGCAGGTCACGACCGTGGGCGTGGCCAGCCTGGCCGCCAGCCTCGTGTCGGGCGGGATCGCCATGTCCGCCCGCGCGGTGGGGGCCGCGGCGTTCACGGGCGTGTTCGCCACCGCGCTCGCGTTCTTTGCGATGGTGTGGGCCCAGCGGGTGGTCAGCCCCTCGCGCGCCGCGCTCATCCTGCTGCTCGAGCCGGTCTTCGCCGCCCTGCTCGCCTGGGTGACGGGGGCCTCGCTGCCGGCGTCGGCCCTGGCCGGCGGCGTGCTCATCCTGCTCGCCGTGGCCGTGGCCGAGGTGCTGCCGCCCTGGCTGGCGGCCCGGGGCGGGGTCGGCGGCGAGCGCCGGGGTGAGGGCCCGGCGCGGGCCGGGCCATACTGACGCCACCGAACCGACGCCCCCGCCCGGCGCCGGGCCGGGCGCGTCCGGGCCACCGGGGGGCCGGGTCGAGCCGGGTCGTGGCGGCGGTGGCGCAACGCCAGCCGACGACGGAACGAGCGACCACCATGGCCGACGTGGCCGAGACCATCGAAGCGAGCGGCCGCCGCGTCGGCCACCACGCCTGGGTCGAGATGCGGCTCTTCGAGACGCTGGGCCGCTGGTCGGGCACGGCGGCCGACCCCCGGGCCAAGGCCATGCTCGCCACCCAGAGCCACCACCACGCCTGGCACGCCGAGCTGTGGCACGCCCTGCTGCCGGCGCTCCCCCACCTGCCGGCGGCCGACCTGGTGGCGCCCTCCGAAGCCACGTCCGAGCTGGTGGCGGTGCTCGCCGAGCTCGACGAGGCCCCGGTGCCGGCCGACGACGTCGCCCGGCTGGCGGCCCTCCACCGGGTCGCCCTGCCCCGGGTGGCAGCGGCCTACCGCGACCACCTGGCCCTCACGACGCCGGTGACCGACGGGCCTACGATCCGGGCCCTCGGCCTGGTGCTCGCCGACCTCGACGCCGACACCAGGGCCGGACTGGACCTGCTCGCCGCGCTGGAGGGCCGCTCGTAGCCGGGCCCGCCCCGGCGGGCCGGGTCAGGCGGTGGCAGGCGGGAAGCCGACGATCTGGCAGTACAGGTCGACGCTCATCGGCGGCGGCGGCTCGACCTGGCTCGTCGCCCGCATGAACGCGGCCAGGCGGCGCACGCCGTCGAGGTCTGCCCTCCCGGGGGGAAGGCCGCCGTCGATGATGTGCTCCGCGTCGCGCCGGCTGAAACCGAGGAAACCCATCTACCACGTGTTAACGCCACGGGGAGTGCCGGGGTTATGGCTGACCGCGGTCGGTGCCCGTCAGGTGACACCATGTTGGACGAGATGACGGCGCAGCGCCGCGAGCGCCCGGTGCTGAAGCGCCTTGACCGCGCCCTCCCGCTTGTCGAGCAGGCGGGCGACCTCCTCGACCGACAGGTCGGCGACGACCCGTAGCAGCACCACGTCGCGCTGGTCGGGCGACAGCACCGCCACCAGGTCACGCACCTCGTCGTGCGCCATGTCGGCGAAGGCGTCCTCCTCGACGTCGCCGGAGCCGTAGCTGTCGTCGTCGTCCACGTCGCCCCCCACCCGCGGCTGGCGGCTCGACCGCCGCCGGTCGTCGATCATGCGGTGGTGGGCGATGGTGAACAGCCACGACCGGAACCGCTGGTCGTCGCCCCGGAACCGGGCCATGTTGCAGTGGACCTGGGCGAAGACCTCGTTGGTGAGGCCATCAGGGTCGCTGGCCCGGTGCCAGCGCAGGTACGAGGCGACCTGGCCGGCCAGCCGCCGGTAGATGTGTTCGAAGGCATGGGCCGAGCCGTTGCGGGCGTCGTCGACCAGCAGGGCCAGAGAGGGCGGAGCGCCTGCGGTGGTCGTGTGCCGTGTGTGAGTGGGTCGGGCCCGTTCGTCGATGGACTGCACGCCGCGTTCTTCCCCCGGGATGATCGCTGATCGTGGGCGCCTTGCGCCTGCTTCCTTCCCCGGCGGCAGACTAGCCAACCGCGCGGGCCGTCGCCGGATGACGCTGCGCGTGACACGCGTGCGAGATCCGCGCGAGCGATTGTGAACCGAGAGGTGGCCACTCTTGACCGCCCCGGTATCCTTTAGCGCGCCCAGGGTTCCCGGGTGGGGACCCTGCCGCACCGAGTTGACCGCCACCATCTCGAGCATGGGCACGAGGCACGCGCGGGACTCCCCACACGCCGAGCAACAGCGAGAAGGACGTTACATTGCCCAAGGAGCGTGTTGAGCGCGACGAGGAAGATCTCGTCCGGCTGTACCTCACCGACATCGGGCAGTACCCGCTGCTGACCAAGGACGACGAGGTCCGCTTGGCCCAAGCCATCGAAGCGGGCAACGCGGCACGGGTGGAGCTCGAGGCCGAGGGCAGGGCGCTGTCGCCGGCGCGCAAACGCGAGCTGCGACGATCGTCGCGCGAGGGCGAGAACGCCGAGCGCACCTTCGTGCAGTCCAACCTCCGTCTCGTCGTGTCGATCGCCAAGAAGTACCAGGCGTCGGGGCTGCCCCTGCTCGACCTCATCCAGGAGGGCAACCTGGGCCTGATGCACGCCGTCGAGAAGTTCGACTGGCGCAAGGGCTTCAAGTTCTCCACCTACGCGACGTGGTGGATCCGCCAGGCCATCACCCGCGGCATCGCCAACACGGGGCGCACCATCCGCCTGCCCGTCCACGCCGGCGACACGCTCGCCCGGCTGCAGAAGGCGCGCGCCCGGCTCGAGCTCAAGCTCGGCCGCCCGGCCACGCTCGCCGAGCTGTCGGCCGAGGTCGAGATGCCGGAGGACAAGGTCACCGAGGCGCTCCGCTTCGCCGCCGAGCCCCTGTCGCTCTCCGAGCCGCTGCGCGAGGACGGCGACGCCGAGCTCGGCGACGTGGTCGAGGACCGCTCGGCCGAATCGCCCTTCGAGGTGGCCGCCACCGCGCTGCTGCCCGAGGAGATCAACCGGCTGCTGGCCCCGCTCGACGAGCGCGAGCGCGAGATCCTCAAGCTGCGCTTCGGCCTCGACCGGGGCGAGCCGCGCACCCTGGAAGAGGTGGGCGAGCACTTCAACCTGACGCGCGAGCGCATCCGCCAGATCGAGGCGCGCGCCATGTCGAAGCTGCGGCACCCGTCGTCCGACACCGGCGCCCGCGACCTGCTCGCCGTCTGACCCCTCGGTCGGCCCCTGTCGCCCGGCCAGGCCGGGCGGGCTGTGGCGCCAATGCTGGGGTCAGGGCATGCCGGTGCGCTCGAGGATCTCGTCCAGCCGCAGCACCTCGTCGGTGGTGACCACCCCCACGAACCGGTCCTCACCGTCGACCACCGCCAGCACGTCGGTGTCACCGCGCTCCATCGCGCCCACCGCGTCGCGCACCAGCCACGTGGTGCGGCCCTGGGGCGCGTTGGTACGGGCGATGGTGCGCACGTCGGTCGACGCCCACGCCTCGCGCCGGACGGCCACCACTTCGTCGAGCACCGCCAGACCCAGGTAGCGGTTGGCGTCGTCGACCACCGGAACGGCCCGGCGGCGGTGGCCGACCAGGTGGACCGACAGGAACTCCTCGATGGTGGCGTCGGGCGGCACCGTGCGCACGTCGGTGGAGATGACTGCGCTGATCGGCAGCTCGAAGCGCCGCTCGAGATGCCCCAGCCGCCCGGTGCGCTGGTGGGCCGCGACCGACGACTCGCCCACCAGCAGCTGCGATGCCGCCGTGGCCAGCAGCGCGGGCACCACGAAGGCGGGGCTGCCCGTCGTCTCGGCCACGAACACGACCCCGGCGAGCGGCGTGCGGTAGCCGGCGCCCAGGAAGGCGGCCATGCCCACGACCACGAGCAGGTCGACGTCGGGGGTGTTGATGAGGTCACCGGTCAGGCGCCCCGTCAGCGCGCCGGTCACCACCAGTGGCACGAACAGGCCGCCGACCCCGCCGCCTCCGTAACTGGCCATCACGGCGGCGACCCGAACCACCAGCAGCACCAGCACAACCCAGGCACCGTTGCCGGGGTCCGTGGCCCAGCGGATGACGTCGTACCCCGGGCCCAGCGACAGGGGCGCATCGGCGACCGCGTCGCTCAGCCAGGCGAGCAGGGCCAGCGCGACGCCGGCGGCGGCCAGGCGGGTGAGCCACGGCATGGCCTGCACCGCGCTGCCGCGCAGGGTGCGGATGGCGGTGCTGAACAGCCGGGCCCCGACGCCGCAGAGCACGCCCACCACCAGCGCCCCGCCCAGGTCGCGCCAACCGAACCCGCGGGTCCCGTCGATCGGCAGGATCGGCGTGGTGCCGTCGAACAGGGCGAACGTGACGTAGCTGGTGACGGCGGCCACCATGGCCGGCAGCACGTTGCGGCGGGCGATATCGGCCCGGTAGGGCACCTCGATGGCGAACAAAGCGCCGGTGGCGGGGGCCTTGAAGATGGCGGCCACGCCCGCCGCCGCGCCGGCCACCAGCAGCAGCTTGGCGTCCTCGCGGGAGAAGAAGCGGGCAAAGCGCCGCTGCACCGACGAGCCGATGACCGAGCCGGCGTAGATCGACGGGCCCTCGAGGCCGAGCGCGCCGCCGTAGCCGATGGTGGCCACGCCGGCCAGGATGCGACCCACGACCGGGCGGCCGTCGACCCGGTCGTCCCCCTGATCGTGGAAGCCCCGGATGTACTCGTCGGCCGTGTCCGGCGACGCGCCGTTGGCCACCCAGCGAAGGCAGGCGGCGGCTATCAGCAGGCCGACGGCTGGCGCGAGCGCCTGCAGCCACAGCGGGCGGTCGGCGAGGGTGTCGAGCAGGCCGTCCACCGTGACCCGCTCGATGGCCAGGACCGCCAGCCCGACGAGGACCCCCGTGCCCGCGGCGAACAGCAGGGTCTGGTGCGTGCGACGACCGATGGCCCGGGCCTCGGCCTGCCGGTGGGCGGGCAGCAGGGTGCGCGACGCGGGCATGGAGCGTGACATTAGAACCCTGCGGGACCGCTACCTGCAGCCGCCGCGCAGCGGGATGATCACGCCACGCACCGCTGTCGGATGCCAGCGTCGCGCTGACGCCGCGTCCACCGGGACCTGGTCGGGCTGTTCCCGGGCGGACGACGAGGCACTACCATCGCCACCATGAAGAAGCTTCTGCTCCTTGTTGTGATCGCCGCTCTCGCCACCATCGCCACGAAGAAGGTGCGGGCGGCCTGAACCTGGACGCAGCCCCCGCTCTGGTCACGGTGCGATGGCGCCGGGGGCGGGGCGGGGGCTGACGTCTGTCCCACAACCAGCGGGCCGCCACGACCGCTCCCAACGCCGCCAGCACCGCGCCGCCGCCGACGGCGGCGTGGCGGGGGGCGGGCATGGGCACCCGCTCGCGCAGCGGCACGCGCCGGGTGAACCGGCGCACCTCCCACTCCTTCGCCTTGGCCGCTCGCAGCAGCTCGCGGTCGGGGTTGACCGCCACCGGGTGGCCCACGGCCTCGAGCATGGGCAGGTCGGTGGCCGAGTCGCTGTAGCCGTACGACGCTGCCAGGTCGATGTCGTCGCGCCGGGCGATGGCGGTGATCGCCTCGACCTTGGCCGGCCCGTAGCAGTAGAGCTCGGTGCGGCCGGTGTAGCGACCCTGCTCGTCGAGCTCGGCCCGAGTGGCGATCGCCTCGTCGACGCCGAGGTAGCGGGCGAGCGGCGCGACGATCTCCTCCGGTGACGCCGACACGATGAACACCCTGCGCCCCGCCGCCCGGTGCTCGCGGATGAGCTCGAGCGCCTCGTCGTAGACGATCGGCTCGACCACGTCGACCAGCGTCTCGCGCACGATCTCGCTGATGACCGCGTGGTCCCAACCGATGGTGAGCCGGAGGACGGAGTCGCGCAGCTTGTCCAACTTCTCCGGCGAGGCGCCGAACGCGGCGTACACGAGCTGGCCCCAGGCCGCGCGCAGCACCATGCGGCGCGACAGCAGCCCGGCTCGGTGCAGCGGGCCGCTGAACGCCACCATCGACGCCTTGGCGATGACCGTCTTGTCGAGGTCGAAGAAGGCCGCCTCCACAGCCGCCGACCCTACAGGCCGACGCCCACCGCCGGTGGCCCTCACGCCCCCAGGTGACAACTTTCACCCCGTGAACACCTCTTGATCCTCCCCGGTGGGTGTGGGTACAGTCGGCGCTCCTCGCTGATGCCCGGGCCATACCCCGCGGCAGGCCATCGCGTTCCGCGCCTCGTTCGTTCGTTGCCTGCCGTGGAGGTTCCCGTGCTCGTCGCCTGCTGGTCGGTCAAGGGTGGTGTGGGCACCACCGTCGTCGCCGCCTCGATCGCCCTCCAACACACCCACGACGGCGCGCCGGGTGTCGTTCTCGCCGACCTCGCCGGCGACCTGCCGGCCGTGCTCGGCCTGGCCGAGCCCGAATCGCCCGGGTTGGCGGGCTGGCTCGCGGCAGGCCCGGGGGTGCCCGCCGACGCGCTCGCCCGCATCGAGGTCGAGGCCGCACCCGGCCTGGCGCTGCTGCCCCGCGGCGACGGCCCGCTGCAGGCGCCCCGGGCCGCGGTCCTGGCCGCAATGCTCGAGCGCTCGCCCCGCACCACGGTGGTCGACTGCGGCCGGGCGGAGGGTGCCGTCGCCGGGGCCGTCATCAAGCGGGCCCAGCAGTCGCTGCTCGTCACCCGTCCGTGCTTCGTGGCCCTGCGGCGCGCCTCGCTGGCCCCGTACCGCCCCACGGGCGTCGTGGTCGTCAACGAGCCGGGTCGGGTGCTGTCCAAGGACGACGTCGAGCAGGTGGTGCACGCGCCCGTCACCCAGATCGAGATCGATCCCGCCGTGGCCCGCCTGGTCGACGCGGGGCTTCTGACGGGACGCATCCCCCGGTCGCTCCATGCGCTGCGGGACGCGGCCTGACATGGCCGCGGCCACCGTCGCCGCGCCGCCCCTCGACGTCCGGGTCCACCGGCGGGTCCTGGCCGCGGGGCCCGACGACCCGGTCGACGACGGCGCGCTCGCGCACCTGGTGCGGGCCGAGGCGCCGCTGCTCGACACCGCCGAAGTGACCGGCGTCGTGGCCCGGGTGCGGGCCCGCATCGGGGGCCTGGGGCCGCTCGAGCCGCTGCTGGCCGATCCGCTGGTGAGCGATGTGCTGGTCAACGGGCCCGGTCCGGTGTGGGTCGAACGGGCTGGTTGCCTCGAACGCACCGCGGTCACGCTCGATCGGGCCGCGATCGGCCTGCTGGTCGAGCGGGTCGTGGCCCCGCTCGGGCTGCGGGCCGACAGGGCCACGCCCATCGTCGACGCCCGCCTCCCCGACGGCTCCCGGGCCCACGTGGTGCTGCCGCCGCTGGCCGTCGACGGGCCGGCCGTGACCATCCGCCGGTTCGGGGCCAGCACCGTCCCGCTGGGGTCGTTCTGCGGCGGCGGCGTGGCCCGGCTGCTGGTCGGCGCCGTGACGTCCGGCCTGAACATGGTGGTGTCGGGCGGCACCGGCGCCGGCAAGACCACGCTGCTCAACGCGCTGTGCCGCCACCTGCCGCCCGGCGAGCGGGTGGTCACGGTCGAGGACGCCGCCGAGTTGCGGCTGCCGGGCGACCACGTGGTGCGGCTCGAGACCCGCCCGCCCGCGCCCGACGGGGTGGCCGCGGTCGGCGTGCGTGAGCTCGTGCGCGCCGCCCTGCGCATGCGCCCCGACCGCATCGTGGTGGGCGAGGTCCGGGGCGCCGAGGCCCTCGACATGCTCCAGGCGATGAACACCGGCCACGGCGGCTGCCTGTCGACGTGCCATGCCAACGGCCCGGCAGACGCCTTGCGCCGGGTCGAGACCATGGCCCTGCTGGGAGGCGCCGAGGTTCCCCTCGCCGCCGTGCGCGGCCAGATGCTGGGCGCCGTCGACCTGGTGGTGCACGTCGAGCGGGCCGGCGGCGCCCGCCGGCGCGTGGCGGCCGTGGCCGAGGTCGTGGCCGACGACGGGCGGGTGGGCATCCGCCCGCTCGCCGACGCCGACCGTGTCGTCGCCGAGTGCCGCCGGCCCGCCCGCCGCCACCGGCGTGACGCAACGTGACCCCGACCCTGCTCGCCGGCGCGGCCGTCGCGCTCGGCACGATCGCGGGCGCGACACGCACGGGACTGGCGCGGCGACGACTGCGCCACCGGTTGCGTGCGCCCGGAGGGTCTGCGGGGTCTGCGGTACCCCGCCTCCGGCGGTTCTCCAGGGGTGCGCTGGCGCTCGGGGCCATGGGCCTGACGATGGCCTGGGTGGCGGCCGGTCCCGCCATCGCGCTGGGCCTCGCCGTGCTGTCCGCGGCCGCTCCTGTCCAGGCGCGCCTCCGCCGCCGGGCGGCGTCGCGCCGCCGGCGCGACGCCCAGTTGCCCGGCGCCCTCGACCGGCTGGCGTCGTCCCTGCGCTCGGGCGCGTCGCTGACGATGGCGCTCGACGAGGCGGGGGCCGCCCTCGATCCCCCGATCGGGCCCGAGCTCACGGGCCTGGCACGCGAGGCCGCCCGCGGCCGTCCCCTGGTGCGGGTGCTCGACGACTGGTCGGCGGCCCACGACGACGCCGGCACGCGGCTGGCGGCCACCGCGCTGGTGCTGGCCACGGTGGTCGGCTCGGCCCCGGCGCGCGCCGTCGACGGGGTCGCGGCCACGGTGCGCGAGCGCCTCGACCTGGCCGCCGAGCGCCGGGCGCTGACCACCCAGGCCCGCACCAGCTCGCTGGTTCTGTCGGTCGCCCCGGTCGCATTCGCCGCGCTGCTGGTCGTGACCGACCGCGCAGCCGCGGACTTCCTGCTCGGCACGCCTGCCGGGTGGGTGTGCCTGGTCGCAGGTGCCGGGCTCGACGCCACGGGTGCGTGGTGGATGGTCCGGCTCAGCCGGAGCGACGGCTGGTGAGCGTGCTCGTCGCGGCGGTGCCGGGGCTCGATATGGCGCTCGGCGAGGCGCTGGGCCCGCGGCCCGGCCCGGGGCTGGGCCCGGTGGCCGCCCTGACGCTTGGCCCGCGGCTCGGCCCGGGGCTCGGCACGACGCTGGGTCCGGGGCGCGGCGAGGCGCTCGGCCCGCTGGTCTCCGTGGCACTCGGCCTCGGGTGGGCGCTCGTCGTGGCCGCGAGCGTCGCGGCCCATGCCCGGGGCCGGCGCGCCCGGCGGCCCCAGGCCCTGATCGACCGACCCCGCGCCCAGGCGGGCCGGGCCGACGCCGGGGCACCCGGGCCGCCATGGCGGGTCGGCGGGCCGACCACCACCCGCCCGGGCGCAGTGGCCGCGATCTCGGCGGCGGCGGTCGGGCGGCTCGGAGCCGCCGTTCGCCGGCTCATGGCGTCCGCCCTGCCGGCCGGCGCGGGGGCCACGGGCGCCGACGCACGCCCTGGCACCGCCTTGCCGCGCCGGACGGTGGTGCCCGACGTCGGTCGGCCGCCCGCGTCACGCCGGCGGGGCCAGAGCGACACCGCCGCCGACCGACGCACCGGAGGGGCCGCTCGGGCGAGCCTGGGGCTGCTGTTCGTGGCGCCGCCACTGGCTGCCGCGCCGCTCGGCTGGGCGGTGGCCGCGCCGGTGGTGGCCGCGCGCCGCGAGCGCGCCCGCCACGAGGCCCGGCTGCACGACCAGCTCCCCGATGTCGTCGACCTGGTGGCGCTCACGACCGGGGCCGGGCTACCCGTGGCTGCATCGCTCCTCGCCATCGGCGATCGACCGGGCGGTCCCCTCGGCACGGCACTGGCCCACGCGGGCGCCCACCTGCGCCACGGCGGCACCACCGGCGAGGCGCTCGACCTGCTCGCCGCCGCCGGCCCTGCGGCACGACCCCTGGTCGACGCCCTGGCGCAGCACGACCGCTACGGCACGCCTCTGCTGCCGGCCCTCGACCGTGTGGCTGTCGAGGCCCGTGCCCGCCGCCGACGGCGGTCGGAGGAGGCGGCCCGCCGGCTGCCGGTCACCCTCCTGTTCCCCCTCGTGCTCACGACGTTCCCCGCGTTCGTGCTGCTGACGGTCGTCCCGCTGCTGGCGGGATCGCTCGGCTCGCTGAGCCTCACAACCCGGTAACCGCGGCCGCCCGGCCGCCCCGCCCCTCAGGAGGCACCCCCATGTCCCGACCCGCCCTGCGACACGCGCTCGCTCGCCTGCCCCTGGCGCTGGCCGTCGCCGTCACGACCCCGCCCGCCCGTCCCGACCGCCTCCGCCGGCCCGTCCTGCTCGGTGATCGGGGTCAGGCCACCGCCGAGTACGGCCTGGTGATCCTGGCGGCCGGCGGCATCGCCCTGGGCGTCATCGCCTGGGCCACCAGCACCGGCAGCTTCACCGACATGTTCGAGTCGGTGGTCGACAAGCTGTCCGAGTCGTTGTGAGCCGCCGACGACCCGCGCCCGGCCGCCGTCCTGCTCTGCGCCGCCGGCCCGGCGACGATCGGCAGCGCGCCCGGGGCGGCGAGCGTGGCCAGGCCACCGCCGAGCTGGCGCTGGTGCTGCCGCTGGTCGCCACGCTGCTGCTGGCGCTCGTGCAGGCGGCCGTCGTCGCCCGCGACCAGGTGCTGGTTGCGCACGCCGCCCGCGAGGCGGCACGGGTGGCGGCGGTCGACGACGACGTCGAGTCCGCCCGCCTGGCCGCCGAGCAGGCCGGGCCGCTGGCCACGGATCGCCTCGACGTCGAGGTGACCGGCCGCGGCGAGGCCGGCAGCCGGGTGCGGGTCGTCGTCCGCTACACCCTCCCGACCCGCCTGCCCCTCGTTGGCCGGGCGCTCGACGACGTCACGCTCACGGCCTCGGCGACGATGCGGGTGGAGCGATAATCATGCCCATGGCGCGCCGCGGACGGCTGATCCCACTGGTCGATCTGCTGGCCAGGCGACGACCCGACCTCGACGATCCCGCGGGCGCCGTGGCCAACCTCTGGGTCCACGTCGACGGCACGATCGCGACCAATCCCCGCGCGCTCGTGCGGTCCGACGCCAGCATCACGGTCAAGGTCGACCAGGCGCCGCGGGGCATAGACAAGCTCGGCCGCGCGCTCGACCGCCTGGGGGTCGACGTGGACGGCGCGGTGTGCCTCGACGTCGGCGCCTGCACCGGTGGCTTCACCCTGGCGCTGCTCGACCGGGGCGCCGCGGCGGTCTACGCCGTCGACGTCGGGCACGGCCAGCTCCTCGGCTCGCTCCGGGCAGACCCGCGGGTGGTCAACCTCGAGCGCACCAACGTCGCCGACCTCGACGCCGTGCTCGTCCCTTCGCCGCTCGACATCGTCGTCGTCGACGTCAGCCGCCTCAGCCTGGGCGAGGCTGTCGCGCAGCTCACCGAGCGCGTCCGGCTGCGGGCAGGCGCCACGCTCGTCGGGCTGGTGAAGCCGATGTTCGAGCTGCGGCTCGGCGAGCTCCCCACCGAGCAGGCCGAGCTCGACGACGCCTGCGATCGTGCCGCCCGGGCCATCGGGCAGGCCGGATGGACCGTCCTCGACGTCGTCGGCTCGGGCGTCACGGGCACTCGCGGCGCCGTCGAGTTCTTCGTCCACGCCACCTGGATCGGTGACACGTGACCGGGCCTGTGTCAGGCGAGGGCGGCGCGCAGCAGCGCCAGGGCCGCCGCCTTCTCGAGGGGATCGTTGCCGTTGCCACACTTGGGCGACTGCACGCACGACGGGCAGCCGTCCACGCAGGGGCACGCGGCGATGACCTCTGCCGTGGCCCGCACATGGCGCTCCGCCGCCTCGTAGCCCAGCTCGGCCACCCCGGCGCCGCCCTGGTAGCCGTCGTACACGACGATGACAGGGCCACCGATGTCGGGCTGGTGCAGCGTCGACACGCCACCCACGTCCCAACGGTCGCAGATGGTGAACAGCGGCAGCACGCCGATGCCCGCGTGCTCGGCCGCGTGCAGGGCGCCGGGGGCGGCGCGCCCGTCGACGCCGGCATCGACGAGCAGCGACTCGGGCACCCGGTACCAGAACGCCCGGGTGGCCAGCGTCGAGCGCGGCAGGTCCAGCGGTGTCACCCCCAACGACTCGCCCGTGAGCGCGTTCTTGCGCTGGTAGCCAGTCACCTGCTGGTGCACCTCGACCGCGCCCAGCCCCACCTCGAGTGCACCGACCCGCCGGCGAGCGTCGCACGTGGTCACCCTGATGTCGATGTCGGTGCGGGCCACGGTGTAGGTCGTGCCGTCATCGGGCTCGACCACCGCGCTGCGCCCATCGAGGTCGAGCTCGACCACCCGCCACGACTGGCCGGCGTGCAGGTACGACGCTCCCGGGTGGGCCTGCTCGCAGGCGCGGGCCAGCTCGACGGTGCCCACCGCGTCGCCCTCGACCGTGCGCAGCGCCACCTGGCCGCCCGCTCCCACCCGCAGCCCCACGCCGTGCGACGGCCACCCGCCGGCCGAGTACAGCGCCTGGGGGCCGCGCCCTCGGGCCCGCTGGTGCACCACGATCTGGTCGTCGAGGGCGAGGCGCCGCACCACGTCGTCGAGCAGGCCACCCGGCCAGTAGCGCTCGTCGGCGTGGGTGAGCGGCTTCTCGTGGGCGGCGCACCGCAGGTGGGCGTCGGCGACGAAGGGGTTGGCGGGGTTGATGACCACCGGCTCGGGTGGGCGGACCACGAGCTCGTGTGGGTGGGCGGCCATCCACTGGTCGAGCTGGTCGGCCCCCGCCACCAGCACCGCGGCCGACGGGCGACCCGACCGCCCGGCGCGGCCCGCCTGCTGCCAGAACGAGGCGATGGTGCCCGGGAACCCGTTGAGCACCACGGCGTCGAGGCCCCCCACGTCGATGCCCAGCTCGAGCGCGCTGGTGGCGACCACCCCGTCGAGCCGCCCGCCGAACAGGTCGTCCTCGATGGCGCGGCGCTCGTCGGCGAGGTAGCCGCCCCGGTAGGGCGTGACCCGGCGGCGGACGCGCGAGGGCAGGCGCCGCCGCACGTCGGCCGCCACCACCTCGGTGGTGCGCCGGCTACGGCAGAAGGCGATGGTCTTCTGCCCCGAGCGCACCAGCTCGGCCACCAACCCCGCCGTCTCGCCGTTGGGCGACACCCGGGCGCCGGTGGCCGCATCGAGGGGTGGTGGGTTCCACACCGCCACCAGGCGCTCGCCCTGCGGCGACCCGTCGTCGACCACGGGCTCGACCGGTACGCCGCACAACGCGCTGGCCAGCCGCTCGGGCCGGCCGATGGTGGCCGAGCCGCACACGAACGTGGGGTCGGCGCCGTAGTGGTTGGCCAGCCGGCGCAACCGCCGCAGCAGGTGGGCGACGTGCGAGCCGAATATGCCCCGAAATGCGTGCAGCTCGTCGACGACCACGTAACGCAGGCGCCCGAGGAACGTCGCCCACCGATCGTGGTGGGGAAGGATGCCGCTGTGCAGCATCTCGGGGTTGGTGAGCACCGCGGTGGCGTGACGCCGGATCCAGGCCCGCTCCTCGTTGCCCGTGTCGCCGTCGTAGGCGCCCGCCACCACTCCCGGGTAGCCGGGCGCGGCCAGCGCACGGAGCTGGTCGTGCGCCAGCGCCTTGGTGGGGAACACCAGCAGCGACGTGCCCCGCCGCACCGCCGAGGCGGCCGCCTCGGCCAGTGGCACCTGGTAGCACAGCGACTTGCCCGACGCGGTGCCCGTGGCCACCACCACCGAACGGCCGGCACGGGCCAGGTCGATGGCCTGGGCCTGGTGCGACCACAGCGTGTCGACGTCGAGCCTGTCGGCCACCTCGGGAGGCAGCGGCCGGGCGAGCGCGCCGGGCCGTGCCGGCCGGGGCGGGATGACGGCGACGTGCGCCAGGGGCGAGCCGGGCGGCCCCGCCATCGGTGCCGCGGCCGCGCCATCGAGCGCCTCGGGCGGCTCGCCCGCACGCAGGGCGAGGACGGCCCGCAACGCGTCGAGCGGGCCAAACGTGTCGAGCGGGTCGAGCGCGACGAGAGCCATGGCCGGTGCCCAGGTTACGCCTGTGGAATTCCACGCGTGTAGCCCGAATGTGGCCGGCGGCCCTCACCGACCACCGCGCGTGGGGGCGGTAGTGTCAGCGGGACGATGCAGCTACGTACCGAAGTGACCGAGATCGCCGGCTGGACGGTCGTCCACGTCTACGGCGAACTCGACGTCGCCACCACTCCCGACCTGCGTGAGGTGCTCGTCCGCCTGGTCGGCGAGGGGTCCACCAAGCTGGTGCTCGACCTCGACGGCGTCGACTTCCTCGACTCCACCGGGCTGGGCACCATCATCAGCGCCCTCAAGCGGGCCCGCACCCATGGCGGCGACCTGCGCCTCGTGTGCACGCAGGCCCGCATCGCCCGCCTGTTCGAGATCACCGGGCTCGACAAGGCGGTGCCGTTGCTGCCCAGCCTCGACGTGGCCGTCGCCGGGGGCTGACCCATGGCGGTCGTCGAGCTGGCGTTCCCGGCCCGGCCCGCCTATCTGTCCCTCGTCCGCCTGGTGGTCGACGCCGCCGTCGGCTCGCTGGCCCCGGGCATGACCGCCGCTCGACTCGACGACCTGAAGATCGCGGTCACCGAGGCCTGCGCGAACGCCATCGAGGCCCACCTGTCCATCTACGCCGACCGGCCGGTCGTGGTGCGCTGCCTGGTCGAGGACGACCGGGTGACCGTGCAGGTGGTCGACCACGGGCGTGGCTTCGACCCCGACCGGGTCGAGAGCCTGCCGGCCGCCACCGATCCCCGGCGCCTGCGCCACGAGAGTGGGCTCGGCATACCGCTGATGCGCACGCTCGCCGACGAGGTGACGTTCGCGCCCGCAGGCGACGGCACCACGGTCAGCCTGACCGTCTACCGTCCGCCCGCTCCCTGACGACGGGCACACGGGCGGCGGTGGGGCGGCACCTGTCCGGCCGTCCGGCCGCCCGGCCGCAGGCTCACCCCTCGGCGTCGGATCCGGTGTCGCCGGCGTCGCACTCGCTGTTGCGGAACGCGTCGACCGCGGCGAACGCCTCCTGCAGATCGGCGACCCGCTCGGCGTTCGCCGGGTCGTTGGGGTCGATGTCCTCGGAGGCGGCGACGCCCTCGGCGAAGGTGTCGACCTCGTCGGCGATCTCGTCGGGCGGATCGAGCGCCCCGATGGCCTCGGCCACGTCGGCGGCCGTGGCGTCGGACTCGGGGTCGGAGAACTCGTCCTCGAGGTCCTGGAAGTCGCTGCAGAACACCTCGAGCGAGCCCGCCGCCCCCTCGGGCCC
>DASSCS010000068.1:0-6043 GCA_035697515.1 Acidimicrobiales bacterium | reverse complement strand
GCAGTTCGACGGCTCGCTGGGGGTCGAGGGGCTCTCGCTCGCCCCTGCGGTCCCGGCGGCGGCGGGCGCGTGGGCGTTCGCCGACGGCGAGGCCTCGGCCGTCGCGCCCACCACACCGCCACCCGACGAGGGGGAGGGCACCGGCGAGGACGGCGCAGACCGGGTCTCCTCCAGCGAGCGGATCGTCGTGTACAACCCGGGCGACGAGCGGGCCGAGGTCGAGGTCGAGGTCGTGCCGACCAGCGACGAGACCGGCCCGCCGGTGCCGCCCTTCTCGTTGAGCGTCGGCGCCGGTGGCTACGAGGTGCTCGACTACGGCGAGCACGACCGCATCGTCCCCGGCGTGGCCCACGCCACGATCGTCCGGTCGACGGGCAACCGGCCGGTCGTCGTCGAGCGGGTGACCCTGGACGACGCACCCGTCCCCACGGCGACGGCGACGGTGGCGGGGTCGGGCGACGGGGGCGATCCCCCGCACCGCTCCGAGCTCACCGCGTCGCCGGGTGCGCGGCTCGCCGCGCCCCGCTGGCTGTTCCCGACCGTCGCCGGGCCCGCCGGCGAGGGCGGCGCCGTGCGTGTCGCGGTGCTCAACCCCGACCCCGACCGGGGCGTCCAGGTGCGGGTCACGCCGACCGGCGCACCCTGGTCGCCTGCACGCGACTCAACGGGCGACGCAGGCCCGGTGGACGTGCCACCCGGGGCGCGGGTCACCGTCGACCTCGAGGCGGAGGTCGCCGCGGGCACGCTCGCCGCGATCGTCCACGCCGACGGGCCGGTCGTGGTCGAGCGCACCGTCCTGGGCGCCGACGGGCGGCGCCTGGCGATGGGCGTCGGCATCCCGCTGGCCGAGGGGGCGGTCGTGCTGGCACCGCAGCGTCGTGGCGGTCTGCTCGGCCCCGCCTACGCGCCCTGAGGCCGCGGCACGCCGGTTGGTGGGCGGGACGGCGGGGCGCGACCATCGGGCGCGTGGAACGGCTCGTGCTCGTGTTGGTGCTGGTCGTCGTCGCGGTCGCGGCGGCGGTGGTGATCGAGTGGCGGCGCCGGCCCGACGCCCCCACCAACGTGGGCCACACCCTGCCCGACCAGCTCGACCGGCGCGACTTCGCCCGCCCCGAGGCGCCGTGGCTGGTGGCGGTGTTCACCTCGGCGAGCTGCTCGACGTGCGCCGGCGTGTGGGACAAGGCGCAGCTGCTGGCCAGCGACGACGTGGCCGTGCACGAGGCCGAGGTCGGCGCGGCCCGCGACCTGCACGCGCGCTACCGCGTCACAGCCGTGCCCGCGGTGGTGATCGCCGACGCGTCCGGCGCCGTGCGGGCCAGCTTCATCGGGCCGGTCACCGCCACCGACCTGTGGGCAACCGTTGCCGAGCTGCGCGAGCCCGGCACGCTGCCCGCCGAGGGCTGCGACCACGGCGTGGGCGAGGCCCGGCCGGCGGGCGATCTCCCACCCGGCGACCCGCGCCCGTAGCGGCGCGGCGCCCGTCAGGTCGGGGGAGCGGGCGGCCGGGGTTGCGGGCGCCGCGAGCCGGCCAGCGCGTCGCTGGGCGGGGCGGAGGTGGGGGCGTCCGGCCCCTGCCCGGGACCGATGTCGATGCCCGGCCCCGTCCGCTCGGCCGCCCGGGCGTGCTCGTCGCCGTTGCCGGACGCGCCGTCGGGGACCGCGTCGACGGGCTCGGCGCCGCTGCGGGCCAGATTGATCAGCCGCGTGACCTCGGAGCCGTCGATGGTCTCGTGCTCGAGCAGCGCCCGCGCCACGAGGTCGAGGCCGTTGCGGTGCTCCCGCAGCGTCATCCGGCAGCGGTCCTCCTGGTCGCGCAGGATGCGCTCGACCTCTTCGTCGATCACCCGGGCCGTCTCGTCGGAGTAGTTGCGGGTGTGGATCAGGTCCTCGCCCAGGAACACCTCGCCGCTCGAGCCCCACGCCATGGGACCCACCCGCGAGGACATGCCCCACTCGGACACCATCTTGCGAGCCAGCTCGGTGGAGCCGACGAGGTCGTTGTTGGCGCCCGTGGAGATGACGCCGAACACCAGCTCCTCGGCGCAGCGGCCCCCCATGCGCACGACCAGGCTCTCCTCGATGTAGTCCTGCCGGTAGATGTGCTTCTCGTCGACGGGAAGCTGCTGGGTGACGCCGAGCGCCATGCCGATGGGCAGGATCGTCACCTTGTGCACCGGGTCGGCGTTCGGCAGCACGGCGGCGCACACCGCGTGGCCGGCCTCGTGGTAGGCGATGACCTCCTTCTCGTTGTCGGACAGCGCCATCGAGTCGCGGCGCTGGCCCATGAGCACCCGGTCGCGGGCCTGCTCGAAGTCGGTGTTGCCGATCTCCTCCTTGCCGGCCCGGACGGCGAACAGGGCGGCCTCGTTGACCAGGTTGGCCAGGTCGGCGCCGCTCATGCCCGGCGTGCCCCGGGCCACCACGTCGAGGTCGACGTCCGGCGCCAGCCGCTTCGACTTGCAGTGGACGTCGAGGATGGCGCGCCGCTCGTCGAGCTCGGGCAGGGGCACGACCACCTGGCGGTCGAAGCGCCCGGGGCGCAGGAGGGCGGGGTCGAGGATGTCGGGCCGGTTGGTGGCCGCCATCATGACGATGCCCTCGGTGGCCTCGAAGCCGTCCATCTCGGACAGCATCTGGTTGAGGGTCTGCTCGCGCTCGTCGTGGCCGCCACCGAGACCCGCACCCCGCTTGCGGCCGATCGAGTCGATCTCGTCGACGAAGATGATGGCCCGGCCGAGCTTGCGGGCGTTCTGGAACAGGTCGCGCACACGGCTGGCGCCGACGCCCACGAACATCTCCATGAAGTCGGAGCCCGTCACCGACAGGAACGGCACGCCGGCCTCGCCGGCCACGGCCCGGGCGATGAGCGTCTTGCCCGTGCCCGGAGGGCCCACCAGCAGCACGCCCTTGGGGATGCGGGCGCCGATCTCGGCGAACCGCTCGGGGTGCTTGAGGAAGTCGACCACCTCGGTGATCTCCTGCTTGACCCCCTCGTAGCCGGCGACGTCGGCGAACGTGGTGCCGGGGCGCTCGGTCGAGTAGGTCTTGGCCTTGCTGCGCCCGATGGACATGATGCCGCCCATCTGGCTCTGCGCCCGCCGCTGGATGAGCCAGAAGATGCCCACGAACAGGGCGATCGGGATGAGCAGCGGGATGAGCAGCGTCTCGAAGATCGACGGCTGCGGGTTGTCGAACTCGACCTCGACGTCGTGCTCGCGGAACAGGGCGAGGTCGTCCTCGGGCGGCTCGTTCGGGCCGTTGGACGAGAACTCCTCGCCGTTGGTGAAGGTGCCGGTGATGTCGCCGCCGTTGTTCGACCAGGTGATGGACTCGACCTTGTCCTCGGCCACCTGGGCCCGCAGGTCGGAGTAGGCGATGTCGTCGCCGCTGTCGCTGGGCAGCAGGCTGGGCAGCAGGAACATCGACACCAGCGCACCGGCCAGCACCCAGATCGCCCAACGGGGAAGCTGCTGGTCGCGCCCCCCGGACGGACCCGTGCCGCGCGGCGAGCGCCCGGGCGAGGGCGGCGGCGGCGGGGGAGGGGGGGACTGGGGACTCATGCAACACAGGATACGGGTGGATACGCGCGGTGTGGTCATCGCTGGACCGACCTCGTCGCTGCGTAGCCGTACCCCGGCGCGTCCCCGTAGCCTTCCGTTCGTGACCACCGACAGCCGCGAGGGGGACGGCGCCGGAACAGGCGCCTACGGGCCGGCGGAGCCGGCCGCGTACCCTGGTGCGGTGCCCGAGCCCGACGCCGTGCTGACCGCACCGCCCGCCACCAGGCGGGTGCGCTGGGGCCTCGGCGATGCGGCACTCGGGTGGGTCGTCGGCCTGGTGGGCGGCATCATCACCGTCAACATCGCCATCGTCGCCAGTGGGGCCGACCGCGACGACCCCGATTCGCTCCCCATCGGCTGGGTGGCCGTGGCGCAACTGGGGCTGTGGGTCGGCCTGCTGGGCGCGCCGTACCTGGCCGCCCGGTTCAAGGGCAACGGCATGCGGCGTGACTTCGGACTCACGGCCAGGTGGTCGGACGTGACAGTCGGCGGCTTCGCCGGGCTGGTGGGCCAGTTCGTGATCCTCTGGTTGGTCTACCTGCCGCTGAGCCTGCTCACCGACGTCACCGCGGACGAGTTCTCCGAACCCGCCCAGAACATGGCCGACAAGGCGGTCAGCCCTGTCGGTGCCGTCCTGCTGGTGCTCGTGGTCGGCATCGGCGCGCCGATCGCCGAGGAGATCTTCTACCGGGGCCTGTTGCAGCGGTCGCTCATCCGCCGTGTCGGGGTGCCATGGGGCATCGCGATCGCGTCCGTGCTGTTCGCGGCCACGCACTTCCAGTTGCTCCAACTCCCCGCGCTGGCGCTGGCGGGTGCGCTGTTCGGCGTGCTGGCGCACCGGGCGGGGCGGCTGGGCCCGGCCATCGCCGCGCACATCGTGTTCAACATGACCGCCGTCGTGACGCTCCTGGCGACGAGCTGATGGCCGGCGACGGCCCCGCGGCCGGCACCTCCGCCCCACCGACCGGCGCGTGGGCGTACCCGCCCGGGGCACCCGGCACCCTCGACCTCGATGACGGCGGTCGCCTGCGCGACGACGTCGGTCGCGACGACCGTGACCTCGACGGCGATGGCGGCGGCCCCGAGGCGCCGTCGGCGGGCGCCGGGCGCGGCGGGCCCGGCCCTGGCGACGCCGGCTGGCGGGCCCGGCAGCGCACCGTGCGCACGGTGGTCGACGTGGTCGTGCTCGCGGCATGCGTCGCCTTCACGCTGTGGCATCTGCAGCCCGACCTGCTGCTGACCGACTCGACGCCCGCGGGCGGGGACATGGGCGCCCACGTGTGGGGCCCCGCCTACCTGCGCGACCACCTGCTGCCCCAGGGCCAGGTCGCGGGCTGGACCGGTGCCTGGTACGCCGGCTTCCCCGCCTACCAGTTCTACATGGTCGTCCCGTCGCTGCTCATCGTGGCGCTCAACGTGGGCGTGCACGGCTGGGCGGGGCTCGTACCCGCGGCAGCGGGCCTCGCGTGCGCGGCCGTGGCCGTGCGCCGGCGCCGCGAGCACCTGATCCGCAATCTGGCGATCGCCGGCGCGGTGGTCGCCTTCGGCCTGGTGGGCCTGCCCTACGGCGTGGCGTTCAAGCTGGCCACCGTCAGCGGGCTGATCACCCTCCCCGTGGCCGCGTACGTCTTCGGCCGCCTGGCGGGCACCCACTTCCCCACGCCCGCCGTGCTGGCGGTGGCCACGCTGCCGTTCCTCTTCTACCGGGGCTTCACCATCTACGGCGGCAACGTGGCGTCGACCCTGGCGGGCGAGTTCGCGTTCTCGATGTCGCTCAGCATCGCCGTCGTGTACCTGGGCGTGGTGTTCAAGGGGCTCGAGACGGGCCGCTACCGCGCGTTGGCCGCGGTCCTGCTGGCCCTGACCGGCCTGTGCCACCTCATCCCCGCGTTCTGGGCGCTGGGCGCCACCGCGGTGGCGGTGGCCGTGCGCTTCCGGGTGGCGAACGACCGCCTGGCCTCGGGGCTGCCCGCCCTGGTGGCGGGCCTGTTTGCCGCCGTCGCCGGGATGGGCCTGGCGGTGGTCGCGGGCGGTGCAATGGCCACGGCGGGCCTGGTCCTGGCCGCGCTTGGGGGGTTGGCGGTGCTGGCCGGCGCCTGGGTCGTGTCCGACAGCGTGCGCTGGCTCGCCCCCGTGATGGTGGTCGGGGGCCTGCTGTCGACGTGGTGGGTGGGGCCGTTCTTCCTGCGGCGCGCCTACCTCAACGACATGGGCTGGGAGAAGCTGCCCTACGACGACGCGGAGATGTCGCGCCTTTCCGAGTGGGCCCAGCACCTGTTCCCCCACGCCACGCCCGACGTCGACCTGCGCTGGGCGTTCGGCCTGGCGGTGCTCGGCGCCGCGTTCAGCGTCGTGCTGCGCCTGCGCATCGGCATCTTCCTGCTCGTCACCACGGTGGCCACGGGCGTCGCCTTCGTGGTCACCCCCGAGGGCCGGCTGTGGAACGGCCGCCTGCTGCCCTTCTACTACCTGACGGTCCTCCT
>DASSCS010000067.1:0-31895 GCA_035697515.1 Acidimicrobiales bacterium | reverse complement strand
TTCACCATCGCCCCCTCCAAATACCTCGGCCACTACGTCGCCGGAAACCTCGCCGCCCGCCACAACATCACCGTCCACCTCGACAACTCCCCCGGCAACGGCATCACCGCCACCATCGCCCTCCCCACCACCCTCCTCACCACCGACAACGGCGCGGCGTCCGACCCGGACACCCCGCCCCGCGGGCATCTCGCACTCGCCGGCGTCGTGGCGCCGGTGCTCGGGCCCGCCCCGGGCGGCGGCGACGGCGGCAACGGCCTGCACACGCCGGAGGTGGACCGCGCCGCCACCCCCGGCCCGCCACAACCACCCGGCCCCACCCCGCCGCCGCCCCCAGGCGCGCCGTGGCTCGGCCCAGCCACGCCCGCTCATGCGGCACCGGCACCCGACGCCTCGCCGGCGCCCGTGCTCGGGCGCACGCCCAGCGGGCTGGTGAAGCGGGCGCCCCGCGCCCCGGTCGCCGGCGAGCCCGTCACCCAGGTGCCCAGCGCCGCCGACGACAGCCTCCTCGCCTCGCTCACCCAGTACGCGCGGGGCCGCGGCCTCGGCGACGGGGGCGCACAGGCCGCGCCGCCCCCCGGGCCCCCGCCCGGGCCCACGCCCGCCGGCCACACCGTACCCACCCCGGCCCCACCGGCGCCCGGGCCCGTCGCCCCGGGCCTCGCCCGGCGGGTCCGGGGCGCGCAGCTGCCGCCCACCAGCCCCGTCCCCCTCCGTCGGGGCGCCGCACCCGCCCCGGCACGCTCGCCCCGACAGCAGGTGCAGATGGCCGACGACGTGTACCGCTTCCTCAGCGACTTCACCGCAGGCGTGCGGCGCGGCCTCGACCACATGCACGACGGCCGCTCCGCCTGACCAGCCGGCGATGCCCCGGGCCGCCTCCTCGTGGCGCGCACGTTCCTTCGCGATGGCCCGCGACCGCGCCCCAACCACGGCGGCGACGGGACGTCGCTGACCGGCGGGTGAGGCGGCTCAGCCCAGCTTGGTGAGGGTGCGCTTCAGGGTGCGCAGGGCCTGCTGGGTGCGCTGCTCGTTCTCGATCAGCGCGAAGCGCACGTAGCCCTCGCCGCCCGGGCCGAACCCCACGCCAGGCGACAGGGCCACCTGGGCCTCGCGCACCAGCATCGACGCGAACTCGACCGAGCCCATCTCGCTGTACGCCTCGGGGATCGGCGCCCAGGCGAACATGGTGCCCCGCGGGCGGGGGACCTCCCAGCCCATCCGGTGCAGCCCGTCGATGAGCACGTCGCGCCGCTTCTGGTAGATGGCCTGGACCTCCTGCGGGAAGTCGGTGGCCTCGTTCATGGTGACCGTCGCCGCGATCTGGATGGGCTGGAACGTGCCGTAGTCGAGGTAGGACTTCAGCTTGGCCAGCGCCTGCACGACGTCGGCATTGCCGGCCAGGAACGCGATGCGCCAGCCGGCCATCGAGAACGACTTGGTCATCGAGTAGAGCTCGACCGCGCACTCCTTCGCGCCCTCGGCCTGCAGGATCGACGGAGGCTGGAAGCCGTCGTAGCCCAGTTCGGCATAGGCGTTGTCGTGCACCACCACGACCTCGTGCTCGCGGGCGAAGTCGACCACGTCCTGGAAGAAGTCGAGCCCCACGGTGGCCGTGGTGGGGTTGTGGGGGAAGCTCAGCACGATGACCCGCGGCTTGGGCCACGAGTACTCGTACGCCTCGCGCACCCGCTCGATGAAGTTGCCGTCGGTCGACATGGGGATCTCGCGCGCCTGGGCGCCGGCGAACAGCGGGGCGAAGATGTGGATCGGGTACGAGGGCGAGGGCACCAGCGCCGCGTCACCCGGTCCGAGCAGCACCCACATGAGGTGCGAGTAGCCCTCCTTGGCGCCGATGGTGGTGATGACCTCGCGCTCGGGATCGAGGGCGACGCCGAAACGGCGCATGTACAGGTCGGCCAGGGCCTGGCGCAGCTTGGGGATGCCCCGGCTCGCGGAGTAGCGGTGGTTGCGCGTGTTGTGCGCGGCCTCGCACAGCTTGTCGACCGCCAGCTCGGGCGACGGGATGTCGGGGTTGCCGAACCCGAGGTCGATGACGTCGATGCCGGCTCGCCGGGCCTCGATCTTCAGACCATCGATGATCGTGAAGACGTACGGGGGCAACCCGGTGATGCGGCGAAACTCCATGACCCCACGGTAGCCCGGGGTGGTCGGCGCCTCTGCGGTCGTATTCCCGCTCGGCGCTGGCTGCGGGGCGGAGCTTCGGGGATCATCTGCGGGTGACCGAGATCGACGTCGTCATCGAGATCCCCCGCGGCAGCCGCAACAAGTACGAGTTCGACCACGAGGCCCACGTCTTCCGGCTCGACCGGCGCCTGTTCACGGCCACGACCTATCCCGCGGACTACGGCTTCATCCCCGACACCCTGTCCGAGGACGGCGATCCGCTCGACGCCCTGGTGCTACTCGAGGACGCCACCTTCCCCGGCTGCTGGATCACCGCCCGGCCCGTCGGCGTGTTCTGGATGGAGGACGATGCCGGTCCCGACGCCAAGATCCTGTGCGTGCCCGCGGGCGACCCCCGCTGGGGCCAGGTCGAGGACATGGCCGACCTGCCGGCCCATCTCGTCGACGAGATCGAGCACTTCTTCGAGGTCTACAAGGTGCTCGAGCCCGACAAGCACTCCAGCGTGCGGGGTTGGGAGGGGGCGGCGGCCGCGATCGCCGAGATCGACGCCTGCCGCGCCCGCCACGCCGGCACGGCCGGCTGATCCCCGAGCCCTCACACCCCCGGCACGAGGGCCTCGCGCCCGCCCAGCAGCGCGGCGCCGATGGCACCGGCGCGCTCCCCCAGCTCGGCGGCCACGATGCGGACGTCGGGACGCGCCGCCGCTGACATCACCCGGGCCGGGTACGCCGTGCGCACCGCCTCGATCAGCACGTCGCCCGCCTCGATCACGCCGCCGCCGACGACCACCAGCGAGCAGTCGAGCAGGGTCACCAGGTTGCCGAGGCCGAGGGCCACCCACCCGGCGAAGTCGGCCAGCACGGCCAGCGCCGTGGGATCGCCCTCTGCGGCCGCGTGGGTGACGTGCTCGCCCTGCACCGCCGCCACGCTCCCGGCCAGCTCGACGGCGCGGGGGAACCGGCCCGCCTCGGCCGCCTCGCGGCCCAGGCGCCCGAGCCCGCTGCCCGACGCGAACCGCTCCCAGCAACCCCGCTGCCCGCACGGGCACGGCGGCCCGTCGGGGTCGACGACCATGTGGCCGGCCTCGCCGGCGAACCCGTGGGCGCCGCGCACCAGCTCGTCGTCGGCCACGATGCCGGCGCCGATGCCCGTGCCCAGGGTGACGCACACCGCGTCGGTCACCCCGCGCGCCGCGCCGGCCAGGTGCTCGCCCCAGGCGGCGCAGGTGGCGTCGTTGTCGACCCTGATGGGCAGGCGCAGACGGTCGGCGAGCTCGCGGCCCACCTGCACGTCGCGCAGGCCCGGCAGGTTGGGCCCGACGCGCAGCACGCCGCTGCGGTCGACCAGTCCGGCGATCCCCACGCCCACCGACGCCACCGGCAGCGGCGACCGCCCGGCCAGCTCGCGCACGACGCCGGCCATGGCGTCGAGCACCGGCACCGCACCGTCGGGCGTCGCCACCCGGGCGTCGTCGACGACCACCGCGGGATGGGTGGGGTCGACGAGCACACCCAGGACCTTGGTGCCGCCCACGTCGATGCCCACCACCAGGCTGCCGGCCGGCGCGGTCGGGGGCAGGCCGGCGGCGACGGCGGCGGACGTGTCCACTCGGGGTGCGGTCAATAGCGCAGCAGGGCGCCGGCGCGCCCCATGACGTCGAGGTCGGCGTTGCCGACGCAGATCTCCACCTGGCACGACTGCGCCAGCGCCTCTTCGACGGCGTCCTCGACCAGGTCCTCGACCTCGCGCATCGTGCCGCCGCAGCGCTTGCAGCGGGGCCCCATGGCCGCCGGCGCGCTGCAGCCGGGGCAGCGCCACCCGGGCGCCGAGAACCCCTGCGACACCACGAGCGTGGCCACCCGGTGGTCGGCCAGCGCCTCGACCGTGGCGGGCAGGCCGGCGACGCCCTTGCGGCCCGCGGCGACGGCCTCGCGCAGCCGTTCGACGACGCGGGCCTCGCGGGTGCGCTCGACCTGGGCCTCGATCTTCTGGGCGGCGGCCAGCACCTCGGCGTGGTTGGCCGTCACGGGCACGCTGAGCCGGCCGCACAGCCGCTCGCGCAGGTACGGATGCAGGTCGGCCTCGAGCTGGCTGGCCAGGTCGTCGGGCGCGGCGATGGCCAGGTGGGTGAACGGATGCTGGTTCCAGACCTCGAACGCCACCTGGGCGGCCGCGCGCAGGTGCTGCCGCGTGTGCACCTCGTGCACCTGGGGGTGGTCACCACCCCGGTCGCGCAGGCCGCGCACGTCGGTCTCGCGGGGCACCTGCTCGAACAGCTCGGACCGTTCGACCAGCTCACCGAGCTCGAAGACGAACATGCGGGCCCGCTGCCTGTCGGCCATCAGCACCCCGATGGGCTCGTGGTCGCGCAGCACCGCCTCGAGCTGGCCCACGGCGGGCACGTCGTTGACGACAACCCGCGTGCGCACGGGGACGGGCAGCTCGACGACCTGCCACAACCCGTCGGCCGAGCAGGCGAAGATGGCCACTCCCCGCACCCGCGAGCGGTCGAGGTCGCCGCGCACGTACTGCTCGATCTGCTGCAGGTCGGTGAGGATGGATGCGTCGCCGTCGGCCTTGGCCCTGGCCCCCTTGAGCACGATCTCGACCTCGTGCTCGAGGTCCTTGCTGCGGGCCAGGCGCCGGCCGTCGACGTCGAGGTAGCACGAGGTGATCGGTGCTTTCCTGCCCCTGATCGAAGCCAGCTCCCGGATCGCAGCCTGGGTGATAGCCGCCACGGCGCCTCCTGTGCGATCTGTCGATCGTGGTCGGTCCCGGAAGGGGGCCTCCCGGGACTGGGGTGAAGACGTGGCGATCGTAGGCCACGAAACCGGCCCACGCTCCCGGTCGAGGCGGCGCCGATCGGGCGATCAGCTCACCGTGATGCGCTCGACCCTGGGCTCGTCCTCCGCCCCCGGCGCGCCCTCGTCCCGGCTCGCTGCGGGCCCGGCCGCCGGCGCACCCGGTGCCGGCAGCCAGCCACCGGTGCCCGCCACCCGCCGGGCGACGGCCCCCACGCTGGCCAGCGTGCCCGCCAGCGTGGCCACCGAATCGGGGTCGTCGACCCACTCCTCGGCCACGTCGAGCGCCGCCCGGGCCGCCGCGATCAGCTCGTGGGCGGCGGCCCGCAGGTGCTCGACGCTCTCGCGTGCCCGCTCGTGCGGGTCGACCCGCAGCTCGTCGTCGCCTGTCGTGGTCCCCATCGTGTGCTCCTTGTCGCCGTGCCGGCGGCGCGGCTCACCTGGCGGCCGCCGCCTCGGTCTGGTCGTCCCCCGCCCGTGCCGCGGCAGGGGCGCCGCTCGCCCCGCCCGGGCCCGTGCCGGCCCCGGTGACGTCACCCGCGCCGGCGCCGGGGGGTACGTCGGTGAAGCTGACCGAAAGGCAGCCGCCGACCAGCTCGGCGCCCGCCACCTGGCGGCGCCGGAGCGCGTCGGGCAACACGATCGCCCGCCGGTAGGGGCCGACACGCACCAGCAGCTCGTCGCCGGCCCGGCCGAGGTCGAGATCGTCGTGGCCCGTGAACGGCAGGTCGAGATCGAGCACCATGGCCCGGCCCCGTCGCCGCACCCGCATGGGCTCGCCGCCGCCGTAGCGGGCGGACGGGTCCTCGCCGCCGTAGAGGGCGCCGGCGAAGCTGCGCAGGGCGTCGAGCCCCACCGGCTCGGTGGGCTGCAGGGACACCCGCAGCACCGGCACGGGGGCGAAGCCGCTGTCTATGGCCGCCAGGTGCTCGGCGTGCGCCGCCTTCCAGCGGGCGAACCAGGGGTCGGACACCTCGTCGGGCAGCAGGCGGTTGGCCACCACCGCGTCGACGTGGTAGCCGAACAGCGAGAGGTACGTGTGCGTGCGCCGCGCCTCGGCGATGACCACGCGCTCGGGGTTGACGACCAGGCGCACGCTGGTGCGGCGGCCGTCGGCCAGCAGCTGGCGCACCCCGGCCAGGCTCTCGTAGAAGCGCTCGGTGGCGGCGAACACGTCGTCGCCCGCCACCGGCAGGTTGGTGACCCGCGCCATCACTGGCCCCACCAGCTTGTTGACCCGCCGCCCGGCCGGGAACACCCGCTCCATGTAGCGCCCGAGCACGTCGGGGAGCGACAGCAGGCGGATCGTCTCGGCCGTCGGCGCGCAGTCGACCACCACCACGTCCCAGTCGCCCGAGGTGGCGTGGTGGCGGATGTCGCTGAGGGCGAACACCTCGTCGAGCCCGGGGATGACCGACAGCTCCTCGGCCTCGAGCCCCTCGACGCCCGCCCAGCGGAACACCTCCAGCAGGTAGCGCTGGATGTCGGCCCAGGCGTCCTCCATCCGGTCCTGGGCGTCGAGCTGCTGGGCCCACAGGCCATCGGCCACCGGCGCCGCCAGCGGGCCCAGGGGCACGTCGAAGGCGTCGCCCAGCGAGTGGGCCGGGTCGGTCGAGAGCGCCAGCGTGCGCAGCCCGGCATCGGCGCAGGCCAGCGCGGTGGCCGCCGACGCCGTGGTCTTGCCCACGCCGCCCTTGCCCGTGAAGAGCAGGATGCGGGTGGGCGAGCCGCCCGTGGCCGATGCCCCAGCGCCCGACATCATGCCTCGAGGTGGTCGCGCAGCGACCGCAGCGCGGTGGTCAGGAGGCGGGCCTCGGCGCGCCGCTTGACGAAGCCCGGCAGGGGCAGGACGAGGTCGACCTCGAGGTGGTAGGTGACCAGCGTGCGGTCGGCGTCGCCGTCGGCCGGCTCGAGCTCGTAGCTGCCGTCGAGCTTGCGCGTGATGTCGCCCCTGATCTGGCGCCAGGCCAGCACCCGGGGCGCCTGGCTGTAGTCGTAGCGCAGCGTGTAGCTGGTGCTGCGACCCATGGCGGCGACCCGGTACGCCACCTCGAGCGGTCGTCCGTCGCCGTCGCGAGCCACGACCTCGACCGACTTCAGGTCGGCGGCCCAGGTGGGGTAGTCATCGAAGTCGGTGAGCACGTCCCACGTGCGCTGCGGCGACGCGTTGACGACCACCTGCTGGGTCGCCTGGTCAGCCATCTGTGCAGCTCCCTGCATCTCGCGGACGGGTCCTGGGCACGTTACTGCGCCGGCGGGTGCCGGCTGTCCGCCCCGCCGGCCGGCGGGCAGCCGCTGTCCACGTGGCCAAAGTGGTCACTCGTTGTCCGGTTGAGCAGGGGAGGATGGTGGTGACCCGGTGACCAGCCGGGCGGGACGAGAGGACGACCCCATGGACTTCAGGCTCGAACTGGTGGCGGTGCCCGTCACCGACGTCGACCGGGCCAAGGCCTTCTACACCGACCAGGCCGGCTTCGTCGCAGATCACGACCACCGGGTCAGCGACGACGTGCGGTTCGTGCAGCTCACACCGCCCGGATCGGCCTGCTCGATCGCCATCGGCGACGGCGTCACCTCGATGACGCCGGGATCGCTCGAGGGCCTGCAGGTCGTGGTGGACGACATCGAGGCGGCCCGGGCCGAGCTCGCCGCGCGGGGTGTCGACGTCAGCGAGGTGGAGACGCACCCGTGGGGTGCCTTCGTGTACTTCCGCGACCCCGACGGCAACGGCTGGGCGGTCCAGGCGATCCCCCGGTCCTGACGTCAGGGGCTCGGCGTGCGGGCCGGGAAGCGGCCGTGGCGGGCGCCCCACAGGGCCATGAGCCCGAGCCCGAGGACGGGGACCAGCACGGTCGCCGCCAGCGAGGTGAACGGGCGGGCCGAGGCCACCGCCACGGCCACCACCACCTGCGCCGCCAGCGCCCAGCGCAACGTGCGGGCGACCCGGGCCGGGGCTGCGTCGCCGCCGAGGAAGAACACGCCGCCCATGGTCACCTCCTCGTAGCGGCTGCGACCGATGGCCACGGCGTAGGCCCACAGGAAGGCGGCGCTGCCCACCAGGAACAGGGCGACGGCCAGGGGCACGGCCACGTAGGCCAGTGGATCGGGGAGGACGGCGGCGGCCACCGACACGGCGCCGAACACGGCCGTGGCCGACACGCCGAGCCGCACGATCCGCTCCCCCGGAACGGCGTCCCGCCCGCTTGCCGCAAGGGCATCCCGCTCGCCTGCCGCAGCGGCGTCCCGCTCACGTGCCGCAGCGGCGTCCCGCTCGTCGGCGGCAGCGCCCCGGTCGTCGGCCGCCGGGGTCACCACCGGTCCAGCACCGCCGCCAGCCGGCCGGCCAGCACGTCGTAGTCGAACTCGCCCACGGCCCGGGCCCGGGCGGCCGCGCCCAGCCGGTCGCGGCGCGCCGGGTCGTCGAGCAGCGAGGCAACGGCCGCCGCCACCGCGCCCGAGTCGCCGGGCGAGCGCACGACCAGCCCCGTCGCGCCGTCGGCCACCGCCTCGGCCGCTCCCCCGCTGGTGCCCGCGACCTGCGGCACCCCGCAGGCGGCGGCCTCGAGGAACACGATGCCGAAACCCTCCTGCTCCAGCCCGGCCCACCGGTTGCGGCACACCATGGCGTACACGTCGGCGCACCCGTACAGGGCGGGGAGGTCGGGCTCGGGCACCCTGCCCAGCAGCCGGACCGGCGCACCGGTGCCGGCGATCAGCCGGTCGAGGCGGCCCCGGTCGCGACCCGATCCGCCGATGGCCACCACCAGGTCCGGACGCTCGGGCGCGAGCCGGGCTGCGGCCTCGACCAGGACGTCCATGCCCTTGCGGGGCACCAGGCGGCTGAGGCTGACCACCACCCGGGCGTCGTCCGGCAGGTCGAACAGCATCCGGGCCTTGGCCCGCTGCTCGGCAACGAGGGGCACGAACCGGTCGGTGTCGACACCCGGGGGCACGATCGTCACCGGCAGGGAGCGGGCCGCCGCCCGCTCGCCCTCGGCCGCCGGGTAGCCGCCGGCGGCGATGACCTCGGACGCGCCCCGCAGCACCCGTGCCAGCAGCGCCCTGGTACCCGGCAGCCGGCCGGGCACGCTCACCTCGGCCCCGTGCAGCACCAGTCCGTAGGGCCGCGCCAGGCGGGGGCCCAGCAGGCCGACGGGCAGCGCCGGGTCGAGCACCACCAGGCTGGCGCCGACGTCGCCCGCCAGCGCGTCGATGCGCCGGGCCAGGCCGCGGGTGGGCAGCAGCACCCGTTCGGACGTCCGCACGACCCGGAACGGCTGAGCGGCGTCCCAGGAGGCCGCGCCCTCGTACGGCGTGGTCAGCACGGTGAAGCTGGCGGGGTCGAGCCGCCGCCACAGCTCCCACAGGTAGGACTGGATGCCGCCCAGCTTGGGCGGGAAGTCGTTGGTCACCAGCAGGTGGGCCACGGTCGTCGCTCCTCCCGCTCGCTCAGCGTGGCTCGACCGGGGCCGTCAACTCGTCGCGCACCAGCGGGTCGGGATCGTCCGGGCCGCCGAGGCCGCCGGGACGGCGCGGCCCGCCGGGCAGCAGGTCGTCGCGCCCGAGGCGCCGGGCCGCCCACACGGCGTGGGCCCGCACCAGCCCATCGTCGTCGACCAGCGCCCGCCGCAGCGCCGCCACGACCCGCCGGTCGCCGGGGTCGGCCACGTTGCCCAGCACCACCAGTGCGTTGCGCCGCAGGTAGCGGGCCTGGCGGCGGGGGACGTACCAGCGGCCGTGCCGGTCGAGCAGCTCGTCGTCGCGGGCTGCCAGCAGGTCGAGCAGGTCGACGGTGGGCTGGGCGCCCTCGCCGGCCGGCGGGGCGGCGTCGTGACGCTCGCTGCGGCGGTTGGGCGGGCACACCTCCTGGCAGTCGTCGCAGCCGTACAGCCGGGCGCCCAGCGCCACCCGGTGCTCGCGCGGGAACGGGCCCTCGACCTGCAGCAGCCAGGCCAGGCAGCGGCGGGCGTCCACCACCCCCGGGGCCACGATGGCGCCGGTGGGGCAGCCGTCGAGGCACCGGGTGCAGGTGCCGCAACCGTCGTCGACCCGCCGGCCGGTGGGCGCCAGCGGCGCGTCGGTGACCACCGAGCCGAGCACGAACCAGCTGCCCCGCCCCGGCAGCAGCAGGTTGGCGTTCTTGCCGTACCAGCCAAGCCCGGCCCGATAGGCGGCCTCGCGGTCGACCAGGGCGTTGTCGTCGGCCAACACCCGGGCGCGCCAACCGTCCGCCCTGAGCGACCGGGCCACCTCGGTGAGCGCGTCCCGCAGCGGTCCGTAGTGGTCGTCCCAGGCGTAGCGGGCCACCCGACCGACGGGCGGTGCCGCGGCGCCCGTGGGGGGACCGGCGGACGTGGGCCGAGGCCCGGCACCGCCACCGGCGTCGCCCGGGCGGCCGTCGTGGTCACGGGCCGCCGTGCCTGCGGCGCCGCCGTCCGCCCGCCGGTAACCGCGGGCGGCGACCACCAGGGCCCGGGCGCCGGGCAGGGCCCGGGACGGGTCGCACGAGCGCTCGGGACGCAGGTAGGTGAACCGCATGCCCGCGTGCAGGCCCGCGGCCTTGCGCCGCTCGAGGTGGCGGCGGGTGGTGGCGAAGTCGACCGCCGGCGCCACGCCCACCGCGTCGAGGCCGTGGCGGCGACCGAGCGCCACCACCTCGGCCGAGGGGGGGACGCGCCGGGCGGGGCGGAGCGTGGCGGGCACCGTGCCATCGTGCCGACCACCGCCCCCGGCGGCAACTCCCGGCCTCAGCCGGTGCGACGGATGTGGCGCAGCCCGGGCAGCAGGCCGGCGCTCGAGAGCAGGCGGATGGCCCGCGCCTCGGCCACGTCGACCATCACCGCCTCGCCGGGCTCGCGCGAGCAGATGAACGTGACCACGCAGTCGGCGCAGGCGTCGGTGCCCTGCATGGCACAGTCGTCGCAGTCGATGGTGAACGAGCCGGCCCCCGGTGGCACGGGGGCGGCGGGTGGTCTGCCGGATCGGGGGGTCTCGGATGCGGTCACGCAGGTCTCCTCGCTGTCGACCGCCGACCGGACGGCCGCGGGTCCACCGTTCGACCTTACGGACGGGGTGTGACACTCGGACACGGAGGGATGCGAGCAGGGGTGGCGCGCCGGGTCAGCGACGCCGGCTCCGGTCACCGCCGCCCGTGACGCCGAGCCGGCAAGACTGGAGCATGGCCGAGCTTCCCCCCGGCGTGACCCAGTGGGACGGCCCGCCGCTCGACGCCTGGCGACCGTGGACGCCCGCCGAGGCGGCCCAGCGCCTGGCCGGTGTCGACGTCCCCTGGTCGGTCGTGGGCGGCTGGGCGATCGACCTGTTCCTCGGCGAGCAGACCCGCCACCACGAGGACCTGGAGATCGCCGTCACGCGGGCCGACTTCCCGGCGGTGCGCCGGGCGCTCGACGGCTTCGCCCTCCACGCGGTCGGCGACGGCCGGGTCCGGGCCCTCGCCGTCGGCGAGCCGCCGCCCAGGAAACGCACCAGCACTGGGTGCTCGACGTGGAAGCCGACGCCTGGCGCATGGACGTCATGCTCGAGCCGGGCGATCCGACGACGTGGGTGTACCGGCGGGACGAGTCGATCCGCGCCCCGCGGCCGTTCATGGTCGGGCGCTCGGACGAGGGCGTGCCCTTCCTCGAGCCCCACGGCGCCCTGCTCTTCAAGGCCGGGGGCACGCGCCCGAAGGACGAGGCCGACCTGGCCTCGTGCCTCCCCCGGCTCGGTGGCGGGCGCCGGGCGTGGCTGGCGGCGGCGCTGGCGCGCACCCACCCCGGCCACCCGTGGCTCGAACGCCTCGCCGCACCGCCGGGCTGAGCGGCCGGGCGGCCGCGTGCGCGGCGCGCGGGACCGGCACGCCGTACGGCCCGGCGGTGCCCGTCAGCGGCGCAGGACAGCGACCAGCTGGCGAGCGTGCAGCAGGTTGGCGCCGCCCCCGCGGGCGCCGTCGCGCACGCGGCGGTCGCTCGACGCGACGATCACGGGTGTGGCGGCCGGGATGCGTCCCACCAGGTCGATCACCACGTCGTCGGCCTCGACGCCCGGCTCGGAGAACCGCACCCGCACGAGCTGGCGGGTGGGGGTGGGCACCGACCGGGGCTCGACCTCGGCGCCGTCGAAGACCAGCTCGACGCGGGTGGCCGTGCGGGCGGCCAGATCGGACAGGGCCGTCACCAGCCGCCGGCGCTGGGCGGCGACGTCCAGCTCGGGCCAACCCTGCATCGTCACGTTGTAGCCGTCGACCACCAGCACCGCCTCGGGCGTGCGCAGCAGGTGCTCGGCCGCCTCGACGGTGTCGTCGAACATCCCGCCCGGCAGCCGCACCGGCACCCGCCGGGCGCCCGCGGCCAGGACGGGGCCGGGTTCGGCAGCGGCAGCTCCCGGTGCGCCCGCGTCGTCCTGCGCACGGGCAGCGCCGTCGGCACCGAGCCCGCCCGAGGCGCCGATGTCCCCCGTGTCGCCGTGGGCGACGAGGCCCGTTCCGCGCTCACCCGCGGAACCGGTGGCGCAGGGCAGGGGCCCACGGGCGGCGCCACCCAGCGCCTGCGCGAGAGCGGCGAGCGCATCGGCCAGCGCGGCGGCGCCCTCGGCGGCCCGGGCCACCTGGTCGACCACATCGGCGCCGGGCGCGCTCGCCGGCGCGCCCTCGAGGTGCGGGGACGGCCCCGCGGGCTCGCCCCGGGAGCCGACGACCAAGCCGGTGGACGGCAGGATGGGCTCGCCGCCGGCACCGGTGGACGGTCCGTCAGGCCCGGGCACCGCCTCACCGCCGGCACGGGTGGACGGCGTGCCGGGCCCGGGCGCGGCGTCGTCGCCGGCGCTGGGCGTCCGCTCGCCGGGGTCCCGATCGGCGGGCGGGCGGGCCGCCTCTGCCACCAGCGCGCGGATGCGGGCCTTGGCGGCGTTCAACTCGGTGGCTCGGGCGACGAGCCGCGACTCGGTGTCCTTGAGGTTGCGGACCACCTCGGCCCGGGCGGCGACGGCCCCCTCCACCAGCGCCTCCAGCTCGGCCACCCGGGCCTCGGCGGCGGCGCGGGCGTCCCTCTCGCGCGCCAGGTCGCCGCGCGCCTCGTCCAGCTCGACCAGCCGGGCTCGGGCATCGGCCTCGGCCCGGGCCGCGGCCGCCTGGGCGGCCCCGAGCTTGCGGGTGGCACTGCGTTCGTCGCGCTCGCCGGCGGCGTCGGCCCGCTGGGCCGCCCTGGCGGCTTCGAGCTCGGCCAGCTCACCGGACCACCCCTCCGGCCGGGCCAGCCACAGCCACCCGGCCCTCCCCACCTGCTCCTCGGACACCGCGGCCGCCACCCGGGCCCGGAACTCGTCGTCGCGGTCCACGACCCGGGCGACCGCGTCGAGCGAGCGCGTGTTGAGCCGCGAGAACGTGAGGTAGGGGCGCAGCGCCGGGGGCGGCGGCACCACCGGGTCAGCCGTCAACCCGGCTCGGGCGACGGCGAGTGCCGACTCGACGGCCGGGCGGACGGCACCGGCCGGGTCTGTCAGGTCGCCCCCGGAGCGTCGGGTGCGGGAACGCCACCGGCCGCGTCGAGCGCCCTCGCGTCGAGGACCTCGACCGACGCCCCGGTGCCGCACCAGCGGCAGGTGACCCCGTCGACCCGCTCGTCGAGCACGGTCTCGTCCTCGATCCGCAGCTCGCCCCCGATGGTGAAGTGGTGGTACGAACGAGTGCGCCGCGACATGGTCACGTCGAAGCGCGTGAGGTTGCCGCACGCCGAGCAGCGGTATCGGTTCGCCACGAACCGCAGCCTAGTGACACCCGCCCGCGGCGCGGGCGGCGCTGGCCCCCCCGGGAACCGATGTCGGGTGGGCCGTGCAGCTGTCGGGCGCGGGCGGCCAGGCGGCCGGCTGGCCCGGCGCGTGTTCGCTGCACGTACGTACGTTCGCTAATGTGACGCGGTGCTCCGGAGCTTCGACGACCTCGGCACGCCGCTGCACCAGGTCACGTTCTGCGTGCTCGACCTCGAGACCACGGGAGCGTCGGCCCGCGACTGCGCCATCACCGAGGTGGGCGCGGCGCGCTTCCGGGCGGGCGAGCGGCTGGGCACGTTCCAGACGCTCGTCGACCCGGGCGTGCCCATCTCGCCGGCCGCCAGCGCGCTGACGGGCATCACGGGGGCCATGGTCGAGGCCGCTCCTCCGGCCTCGGCCGTGCTGCCGTCGCTGGCCGAGTTCGTGGGCGGCTCGGTGCTGGTGGGCCACAACCTCCGCTTCGACGTGTCGTTCCTCGACGCCGCGCTGGCCGCCGGCGAACGGCCCGCAGTCGCGTTGCGCACGGTCGACACGCTGGCGCTGGCCCGCTGCCTCGTCAGCGACGACGTCGACGACTGCCGGCTCGCCACGCTGGCGAACCAGCTCGACCTCGACCACCGTCCCACCCACCGGGCGCTCGACGACGCCCTGGCCACGGCCGACCTGCTGCACGCCCTGCTGGAACGGGCGGCGTCGTTCGGCGTCACGCTGCTCGACGACCTGCTCGAGCTGCCCCGGCTGGCCCGCCATCCCCAGGCGGCCAAGTTGGTGCTCACCAACCACCTGCCGCGCGCGCCCGGGGCCTACGTGCTGCGCGACGGCCAGGGGCGAGCGCTGCTGGTGGGCAGCGCCGGCGACGACGTGCGCCGCCGGGTGCGCGACCTGTTCTCCGGCGACCACCAGCGCGACGCCGGCCCGGCGCTGCGGACCATGCGGGCCGTCCAGCACGTCGCCTGCGGCAGTGCCCTCGAGGCGGCCGTGGCCGAGATGAGGCTGACCCACGCCCTGCAGCCCCGGCACCCGCAGGGCGAACGCCGCACGGGCCGGCGCTACGTCAGGCTGACGGGCGCCCCGCTCCCCCGACTGGTCGTCGCCCGCACGCCTCGCAGCCACCCCAGCGCCGCCCGCGCCCGCTACCTCGGCCCCGTGCCGTCGGCCGCGGCGCGGGCGGTCGTCGATGCGGTGGCGACGGTCGCCGCCGACCCCGCGCCCTCACCGCCCACCGCCAGATCGCCCGCGGTCGACCTGTTCGACGACCCGGTCGGCCTCGTCGCGGGCATGTGCCGGCGGGCGGCCTCGGCGCAGGCCGACGGCCGCTTCGCGCAAGCCGCCGCGCTGCGTGCCCAGGTCGCCGCCGTCGTCGATGCGGTGCGCCGCCAACGCGCGCTCGACTCGCTGCGCCGCGCCGCGCGGATGTCGCTGTCCCTTCCGGGGGGCGCCGGTGTCGAGTTGCACGGTGGGGTCCTGGTGAAGGCCTGGTCCGGCCCACCCGCGGCCACCGGCCACCGGTCCGCCGCACTGGCGGACGGCGGCGGCCTGCACGACCTCGTCGGGGCCGGGGCCGGCACACCCCCGCCCGAGGGCCCCCTCCCACCGCACCTGGCCGACGAGATCGCCTGCGTGGCCGCCTGGCTCGACCGCAACGCCCACCGCCTGCGCCCCGACCACGTCGAGGGCGAGCTCACGAGCCCGCTGCCCAGGCTCCCGTCTCCACCGCCGAGCGGTCAGCCCGATGCCGATCCGATGCGGCCTGACCCGACGACCGGCGAGGCGGGTCTACGCTGCGCGGCGTGCTGACCGCCTTCGTCCTGATCCACGCCGAGCCCGAGCGCATCGCCGACCTGGGCCCCGAGATCGCCGACGTCGAGGGCGTGACCGAGGTCTACTCGGTCACCGGCGATCTCGACCTGGTGGCCGTCGTGCGGGTGCGCGAACACGAGGTCCTGGCCGACGTCGTCACCCGCCACATCTCCGGCCTCGACGGCATCGTGCACACGACCACGATGATCGCCTTCCGGGCCTACTCCAGGCACGACCTCGACTCGATGTGGGGGCTCGACATCGAGTGACCGCCGCCGCGGCCTCGGGGTGTCACCCGGGCGGCTGACCGCCGTCGGTCGTCGGCTCGGCCACGGCGTCGACCAGCCGGGCGATCAGCACCTCCCACGGCTCGGGCCGCGGCCGGCCGAGGTCGATGGCCCCGAACAGCAGGAACCCGAGGCCCACCGCGTGGCAGAAGCGCACGATCGACAGCGTGTCGAGCGCGGGGTCGATGCCGCCCGTGCCCTTCGCCTCGTCGATCAGCTCGGTGAGCGCCTCGCTGCGCTGCTCGACCACCCGCCGCAGCATCACCGCAACCTCGGGGTCGCGGCGGGCCGCGACGAACGCCTCGAACAGCAGCGCCTGGCCGCTGTCGAACTCGTCGGTCACCAAGTGCGACCCGACGGTGGTCAGGATGTCGGTCGCCTTGCCCTCGAAGCGGTGCTCGGCGAACAGCTGCTCGAACTCGTCGTCGGACTCGGCCTCGATGGCGGCCAGCAGCAGCTCGGCCTTGCCCTGGAAGCGGCCATAGATGGCGCCGGTCGTGAAGCCGGCGCGGCGGGCGATCTCTTGCACCGTGGCCCGGTCGTAGCCCTTCTCGGCGAACACCGTGGCGGCCGCGGCAACGAGGCGGTCGCGCGTGGGATCGCCGGGCGACGCGGCGGGTTCCGGATGCACGCCGCCAGTCAAGGCGCGGCGTCACCGACCGTCAAGCGGGACCGACCACCGGTGGTCACCCCGTGTTCGACGCGGTGACCAGGCGATCGAGTGCGGCCGCGGCGCGCCCCTCGTCGATCGAGGCGCGGGCGGCGGCGAGCCCCGCGGCGAGATCGTCGGCGAGGCCGGCCGCCACCAGGCCGCCGGCCGCGTTGAGCACGACGATGTCGCGATGGGGCCCGGGCTCGCCGGCGAGCACCCGGCGCGCCAGCCCGGCGTTGGTGGCGGGCTCGCCGCCCATCAGTGCGGTGCCGGGCACGAGCGCGAAGCCGAGGTCGGCCGGGTCGACGCGGTAGCTGCGCACCTCGCCGTCGCGCAGGTCGACGACCGACGAGGTGGTCGACAGCGTGAGCTCGTCGAGGCCGTCGTCGCCGTGCACGATGAGCGCCCGCTCGGCGCCCCGGGCCGCCAGCACACCGGCCATGCGCTCGGCCATGGCGACGTCCGCGACGCCGATCATCAGCCGCCGCGCCCCCGCGGGGTTGGCCAGCGGGCCGAGGATGTTGAACGCGGTGGGGATGCCCAGCTCGCGCCGGGTCGGGCCGGCATGGCGCATCGCGGGGTGGTAGCGGGGCGCGAAGCAGAAGCCGATGCCGGCGTCGGCCACGCACCGGGCCACCTCGGCGGGGCCGCAGTCGATGCGCACGCCGAGCGCCTCGAGCACGTCCGCGCTGCCGGTCGACGACGATGCCGCCCGGTTGCCGTGCTTGCACACGCGCGCCCCGGCGCCCGCCACCACCAGGGCGGCAAGCGTCGACACGTTGATGGTGTGGGCGCGATCGCCACCGGTGCCCACGACGTCGACGACAGGGGCGCCCTCCTCGGGGAGCTCGACCCGCTCGGCCGCGGCGAGCATGGCTTCGAGCAGGCCGGTGAGCTCGTCGACCGTCTCGCCCTTCATGCGCAGGGCGACGATGAACCCGGCGACCTGCGCCGGGCTGGCCGCCCCGTCGAGGATCTCGGACATCGCCGCCCGGGCCTGGGCCGTGGACAGGTCGTCGGCCGACGACAGCGCTCCGAGGACCGCCGGCCAACCCTCGAACGCCCCGTCGGTCGACACGGCGGCGACCCTACGACGCTCGGCGCCGCTGGCGGATGATGCGCCGGCGCTCGCGCTCGGTCGCACCACCCCAGACGCCCTCCTTCTCGCGTACGGCGAGGGCGTGCTCGAGGCAGGCTTCGCGGACGGGACACCCGTCGCATACGTCCTTGGCGTCTTCGGCCTCGTCGTCGGTGGCCGGGTGGAAGATCAGCGGGTCGAGCCCGCGGCAGGCAGCGTGCTGGCGCCAGGTCTGCTTCATGGTGGAGGGAATGTCTCCCTGTGACTGGGATCGTCGGTGTCGGGCAGTCGTCGGCTGCGCCCGCGAAGGCGAGCCCGGACCGTTGTCGCTCTTCCCTGGGGCCCTGCGCGAACCCGTGCCCATGGCACTGCTCACGCCAGCCCGCCGCCGGAGGACGGCTGATCTTGGCACCCGCGCGCGGCGTGTGCAAGCACCTATCCGTGCAGGTCCGACCGGGTGCCCGCAAGATGGGCGCCAGGTTCGCGCGCCGGCGCGCGGTGGCGGCGCGAGGGCCGGCTCAGCCGCCCGCCCGGAGGTCGCCGACCAGCGGTACCTCCACCGCGTACCGTGAGTGATCGGCCACGACGGACACCGGGCCGCGCTCGAAGCGTGCGATCTGATCGTCCGGTACGGGATCGCCACCGGGGCCGGGGCCCGAGCGTCAGGACATCTGCTCGAGGCCCTCGGTGAAGCGGCGGGCGTGCGACTTCTCGGCGCGGGCCAGCGTCTCGAACCACTCGGCGACCTCTTCGAAGCCCTCGTCGCGGGCGGTGCGGGCGAAGCCGGGGTACATCTCGGTGTACTCGTGGGTCTCGCCGGCGATCGCCGAGCGCAGGTTGTCCTCGGTGGGGCCCACGGGCTGGTCGGTCACGGGGTCGCCGGCGTCGGCCAGGAAGTCGAAGTGGCCGAACGCGTGGCCGGTCTCACCCTCGGCGACCGAGCGGAACAGGGCGGCCACGTCGGGGTAGCCCTCGATGTCGGCCTTCTGGGCGAAGTACAGGTAGCGCCGGTTGGCCTGACTCTCGCTTGCGAACGCCTCCTTGAGGTTCTTCTGGGTCTTGCTGCCCTGGATGTCAGGCACCGCTTGCCTCCTGCGTCTGGTTGTGCCCGGGAGCTGACGACCGGGTCTCGGGCGGGTCGTCGCCGCCGGCGGCCGCGCAGTCACGGCAGCTCCCGCGGACGACGATCTCGGTGGTGGTCACCGTGACTTGCAGTGACTGTTGTTTACCTCGGACCTGCCCGACGGACAGGAGTCACAGGCCTGCGGCCCCGGCACTTCACAACCGTCCCGTTAGGCTCTCGGCAGCCCTCCTGGAGCGTCCCCCCATGGCCCTCGGCACCTTCGACCGCGACGACAACATCGCCCTGCTGGGCGCCGGCACCTACGACGTGCTGGTCGTCGGCGGCGGCATCACGGGCGCGGGCGTGGCCCTCGACGCGGCCTCGCGGGGCCTGCGCACCGCCCTGGTCGAGCGCGACGACTTCGCTTCGGGCACCTCGTCCAAGTCGTCCAAGCTCGTGCACGGCGGGCTGCGCTACCTGCAGAACGGCGACGTGCGCCTGGTGTACGAGGCGCTGCGCGAGCGCCAGCGCCTGCTGCACAACGCCCCCCACCTGGTCAAGGTGCTGCCCTTCCTCATCCCCGTCTTCACCGGCAAGGGCGGTCTCATCCCCAAGCAGGTGGCCCGGGCGCTCGGCTCGGCCATGTGGATGTACGACCTGACCGGCGGCCTGCGCATCGGCAAGGTGCACCGGCGGCTCGGCGCCGACGCCGCCCGGGCCCACATGCCCACCCTCGGCGACCGGCTGGCGTGGGCCTACCTGTACTACGACGCCCAGACCGACGACGCCCGCCTCACCCTCGCCATCGCCCGCACCGCCGCGCTCGACCACGGCGCCACCGTGGTCAACCACGCCGCGGTCACCGGCCTGCTGCGCTCGCCCGACGGGCGGGCGGCCGGTGTGGTGGTGGACACGGGGGCAGCCGGCGGGCCCGTCGAGGTGCGGGCCCGGGCCGTGGTGAACGCCACCGGCGTGTGGGCCGACGACGTGCGGGCGCTCGACGAGGGCAGCCACCCCCACACCATCCGCCCCGCCAAGGGCATCCACATCACCGTGCCGTGGGACAAGGTCCGCAACGACATCGCCGCGGTCGTCCCGGTGCCCCAGGACCGGCGCTCGGTGTTCGTGGTGCCCTGGACAGGCCAGGACGGCACCGTGGGAGGGCCGGGCTCGGTCACGTACATCGGCACCACCGACACCGACTACGACGGCGACGTCGACGACCCCCAGTGCACGCCTGCCGACATCGCCTACCTGCTCGACGCCCTCAACCACTCGATCACCGAGCCGCTCGCCCCGAGCGACGTGCTCGCCACCTGGGCGGGCCTGCGCCCCCTCGTCAGCGACGCCGGCAACAACCGCACCGCCGACCTGTCGCGCCGCCATCGGGTGACGGTGTCCGACAGCGGCGTGGTCACCGTCACCGGCGGCAAGCTCACCACCTACCGCGAGATGGCCGAGCACGCGGTCGACGCCGCCGTGGGCGTGCTCGGCGACCCCCTCCCGCGGCGGGCCGGGCGCAGCCACACCCGCAAGCTGCGGCTGCGGGGCGCCGAGGGCTGGGACGAGGCCCGCCTGGCCGACCCACACCTGGCCGAGCGCTACGGCGGCGAGGCACCGGTGGTCGAGGCCATGGTGGCCACCGACCCGTCGCTGGGCGAGCCACTGGTCCCCGGCCTGCCCTACCGCCGGGCCGAGGCCCTGTACGCGGTGCGCTACGAGATGGCCACCACGCTCGACGACGTGCTGGCGCGGCGCACCCGCGCCCGCCTGCGCAACCGCGACGCCACGGCGGCCGCGGCCGACGACGTGGCCGCGCTCGTCGGCGCCGAGCTGGGGTGGTCCGAGGCCACCCGGGCGGCCGAGGTGGCCGCCTACCGCGAGGCCGCCCGGCGCGAGCGGCAGGTGCCGGGCCTGCCCGAGGTCACCGCCCTCGCGGGCCGGGCCTGACCGCCGCTCACGGCAGCCGCGTGCCGCTCCCTGCCCGCCGTCACGATGGCACGACCCGGCACGACCCGGCGCCCTAGCCTCGACAGCGGTCGCCGAACCGCACCGCCCGCCGAGCCACGACGTCCACGAGGTCCACCATGAGCCCGCCCCATCCCCTGCCGCCCGCCGGACCCGGCGCGCCCACGCCGCCGATCGAGCTGGCCGGGGGCGCGGCCGCGGCCACCGCCCGGCTCGGCGCCGAGCGGGTCGAGGTGGGCGACGACCTGCTCGCCCGCCTGCGCGGTGCCGGCGCGGAGATCACGGCCGAGCCCGCCGCCGTGGCCGAGGCCAGCCGCGACTGGTGGCCTCTCGCCATGGCCTGGGCCACCGCCGGCCAGGTGGCCGGCCTGGCCGCGGCGGTGGCCCGGCCCACCGATGCCGGCCAGGTGGCCGCCGTGCTCGCCCTGTGCCACGAGGCCCGGGTGCCCGTCACCGCCGCCGGCGGCCGCAGCGGCGTGTGCGGGGCCTCGGTGCCGCTGCACGGCGGCGTGGTGCTCGACCTCACCGCCATGGCCGGGATCGTCGACGTCGACGCCACGTCGCGCGTGCTCGACGTGCTGCCCGGCACCTTCGGCGACCTGCTCGAGCGCGACCTGCGCGCCGACCACGACGCCACCCTCGGGCACTGGCCCCAGTCGGTGGCCCTCTCCACCGTCGGCGGGTGGTTGGCATGCCGTTCGGCGGGCCAGCTCTCGGGCCGCTACGGCAAGATCGAGGACATGGTGGTGGGGCTCGACGTGGCCCTGGCCGACGGCCGCCGCATCACCACCGGGGGCTGGCCCCGGGCCGCGGTGGGCCCCGACCTGACCCAGCTCTTCGTCGGCAGCGAGGGCACGCTCGGCGTCATCACGGGCGCCCGCCTGCGGCTGCACCCGGCGCCACGGCACGAGCGCCGCGGCGCCTGGCTGCTGCCCGACTTCGACGACGGGCTCGACACCATGCGCCGCATCGTCCAGCGGGGCGCCACACCGGCCGTGATGCGTTTGTACGACGCCGCCGAGGCCCAGCGCACCTACGGGACCGGCGACCGAGCCCTGCTGCTCGTGCTCGACGAGGGCGACGGCACCCTGGTCGACGCCACGCTCGAGGTCGTAGCCGAGGAGTGCGAGCTGCGCGGCGGCGGCAGCCGCAGCGACGAGGCCCACGTCGAGCACTGGCTGGGCCACCGCAACGACGTGGCCGCGCTCGAGGCCCTGACCAGCAAGGGCTACACGGTGGACACCATGGAGGTGTCGGCGCCCTGGTCTGCGCTGCCCGCCATCTACCGGGCGACCGTCGATGCGCTGCTGGGCGTCGAGGGCACCATCGGCGCCTCCGCGCACCAGTCCCACAGCTACCCGACGGGCGGCTGCCTCTACTTCACCTTCGCCGGCCAGGTCGACGCGGCGCGCCGCGATGCCTACTACCGCCAGGCGTGGGACGCCGGCCAGCGGGCCGTGCTGGCCCGGGGCGGCGCGCTCAGCCACCACCACGGCGTCGGCCTCAACCGGGCCCGCTACATGGCCGAGGCGCTGGGGCCGGCCCTCGACGTGCTGGCGGCCACGAAGGCGGCGCTCGACCCGCACGGCATCCTCAACCCGGGCAAGCTCGGGCTGCCGTCGCCCTGGGCGAACGAGGCGGACGGCTGGTGATCGGGCAGAATCCGTCACCGTGACCGAACCTCAGCCCGGCCCCGTGCTCGTGGTCGACGTGGGCACCTCGGGCCTGCGCGCCGCCGTCGTGCACCCGCACGCCAAAGTCTCCGCCGTGCACCACCGCCAGGTGCTGCCCGACACGCCGGCACCCGGCCTGGTCGAGTTCGACCCGGTCGTCATGGCCGATGCCGCGCTCGCCGTCGCGCGCGCTGCGCTGGCCGAGGGCGGGCCGGTCGTCGCGGTGGGCATCACCAACCAGCGGGCCTCGACCATCGTCTGGGACCGGTCCACAGGCGAACCGGTCGGCCCCGGCCTCGGCTGGCAGGACCTGCGCACCGTGGGCGACTGCCTGGTGTGGCAGGCCGAGGGCCTGCGCTTCGCCCCCAACGAGTCGGCCACCAAGGTGGCCCACCTGCTCGACGCGGCCGACCCCGACCGCACCCGCGACCTGTGCGTGGGCACGGTCGACACCTGGATCGCCTGGCGGCTGTCCGGCGGCGCCCTGCACGTCACCGACCAGTCCAACGCCGCGGTCACCGGACTGGCCGGCGGCCAGGCGGCCGGCTGGGACGAGGACGTGCTCGCCGCGCTGCGCATCCCCGCGTCCTCCCTGCCCCAGATCGTCGACTCCAGCGGCATCGTCGGCACGGCCACGGCCCTCGACGGCGCACCGCCGATCGCCGCCCTCGTGGGCGACCAGCAGGCGTCGCTCATCGGCCAGGGCTGCGTGCGGCCGGGGCTGGCCAAGATCACCTTCGGCACGGGCGGCATGCTCGACGTGTGCGTGGGGCCCGAGCGGCCCGCCAACGCGCGCCAGGGCGACAACGGCACCTTCCCCATCGTCGCCTGGCGCCACGAGGGCGCCACGGTGTGGGGGGTGGAGGCGATCATGCTGGCCGCCGGGTCCAACATCGAGTGGCTGCGCGACGACCTCGGCATCATCGACACGGCGGAGCAGTCGCACGAGGTCGCCGCCGCCTGCGAGACGACCGACGGCGTCGTCTACGTGCCGGCACTGCTGGGCCTGGGCACCCCGCGGTGGGACTACGGCGCCCGGGGCACGCTGCTCGGCGTCACCCGCGGCACGGGCCGCCCCCAACTCGTCCGGGCCGTGCTCGAGGGGGTGGCGCAGCGGGGTGCCGACCTGGTCGAGGCGGCCGAGGCCGACACCGACCTCACACTCCCCCATCTGCGCGTCGACGGCGGCATGAGCGCCAACCCCACGTTCGTGCAGGCGGTGGCCGACGCCGCCCAGCGCCCGGTCGAGGTGTCGCCCGAGCGCGAGGCCACCACGCTCGGGGCGGGCTTCCTGGCGGGCCTCGCGGCCGGCACGTGGAGCTCGTGGGACGACCTGGCCGCCACCTGGCGGCCCAAGGCGGTCATCGAGCCGGCCCGGGTGCTCGACCGCGACCGCTGGCGTGACGCGGTCGAGCGCGCCGCCGGATGGGAGCCCGACCTCAGCGCCATCAGCTTCTAGCGGCCCGCGCGCACGGTCCTCGCGCCGTCACGGACGAGAGATCCGCGGCGGCGACCGCCGACGTAGACACAGGACAGCCCACGACGGCGCCGCCGGCGCCGGACCCGGAGGAACGCCACGACATGGCAAGTCAGCGACGCAAGCTCGGCGCGATCGGGGCGGTGGCCGCCGTCCTCGTGGTGGTGGTCGGGTTCGCCGGTTGGTGGTTCCTCGTGCGTGACGATGCGCCCGACGAGGCGAGCATCGACGCGGCCGCGGAGACGCTCGACCAGGCGGCCGGCGATGCCGGCGACGCGGACGGCAACGCCGCGCCGGCCGACGGCATCGACGGCGAGTGGGCGGTCGACACCTCGCTCGGGTCGTTCGATGACTTCAGCGGCACGTGGGCCGGCTACCGGGTCGAGGAGGAGCTGGCCAACATCGGCGCCTCCACGGCGGTCGGCCGCACCCCCGACGTGAGCGGCACCATGACCGTGGCAGTCGGCGAGGTGACGGCGGTCGACGTGGAGGTCGACATGACCACGCTGCAGAGCGACAACGGCCAGCGCGACGGTCAGCTGGGCGGCCGGGGCCTCGAATCCGACCGCTTCCCCACGGCCACGTTCAGGCTGACGTCGCCGGTCACCCTGCCCGAGGACGCCGGCGCCGCGGGATCGGTCAGCGCCCAGGCCACGGGCGACCTGACGATCCACGGGGTCACCCGCGAGGTGACACTCGACCTCGAGGCCGAGGTGACCGAGGGGTCGGCCGCCGTGGTGGGCCAGGCGCCGGTCAAGCTGACCGACTTCGACATCGAGGCGCCCACGGGCTTCCGTGTCCTGTCGATCAACGACGACGCCACCTTCGAGTTCCAGATCTTCTTCACCAGGGGTTGAGCGCCGGCGGCGTCCGCGCCGGTCGGGTCGCGCACGATCGTCGCCGGGCGTACGGCAAGGCGACGAGCAGGGCCCATCCCCCGTGAAGGGGTGGTGGGGTGGGCCGAACCACCGACCCGGTGGGGCGCCCCATTGGCTCGACCACGAGGATGCAGGACCATGAGCGCATGGCTCCCCCGGCTGCGCCCGTGACAGGCATGCCGACCGACCACGAGCACGGCCAGGCGGGTGGTGCGCCACCCGCCTGGCCGTCGTGGCTCCCCACCATCGTGCGAGCGCCCCTCGCCCCCGAGACCTGGCGGGCCTACCTGTACCTGTTCGTGGGGGCGCCCCTGGCGGCGGGGGCCTTCCTGGCGCTCGCCGTGGCGACGTGGGCGTCCCTGATCCTGTTGGCGGTGCTCGTCGGCATCCCGCTGCTGGCGCTGATCGTGCTGGCCGCCCGCGAGTACGCGGCGGTGCCCCGGGCGTTGGCCCGCACGCTGCTCGGCGAGGACGTCGGAACGCCGCGCCGGCGGCGGCGGACGGCGCGGGGCCCGTGGGCCTGGCTGCGTGCCTCGTTCGGCGACGTCGACGGCTGGCGGGCGATCGTCTACATCGTGGTGTCGTTCCCGGTGACGGTCGTCGGCGCCTACGTGGCCCTGGTGGCGACGGCCATGGCCCTGGTCGCCGCGACGTATCCCGTCTGGTGGGCGGCGTTCGGGCCCACCAACACCGACGCCCTCGGGGTGACGCACCACTCCGGCGTGCAGTTCGGGGAGTTCTATGTCGACACGTGGCCGCGGGCCCTGGGCCTGGCCATCGTCGGCGTGGCGGCGCTGTTCGTCGTCCCCTGGATCGCCCGGCTCTTCACCGCCGCCGACCGGTTGCTCGTGCGGGGCCTGCTGGGCCCGACGTCGCTGTCCGAGCGGGTCGACGACCTCGAGGTCACCCGGGCGCAGGCCGTCGACGACTCGGCCGCCACGCTGCGCCGCATCGAGCGCGACCTGCACGACGGCACGCAGGCCCGCCTGGTCGCACTGGCGATGCACCTGGACATGGCCAAGGAGGCGCTGGGCGGTGGCGACACGCCCACCGACGGCACCCCCGGCCTGGACGTGGCCCGCACCCGCGAGCTGCTCGACCAGGCGCACCGCAACGCCACCGAGGCGATCGCCGAGCTGCGGGAGGTGACGCGCTCGATCCACCCGCCGGCCCTCGACCGGGGCCTCGACGAGGCACTGGCCACCCTCGCCGCCCGCAGCGGCGTGCCCGCCCGCGTCGAGACCCGGCTCGCCGTGCGCCCCTCGCCGGCCATCGAGACCATCGCCTACTACTGCGTCGCCGAGCTGCTGGCGAACGTCGCCAAGCACAGCGGGGCCCGGCACGCCACCGTCGAGGTCGACGGCGACGAGCGCTCGCTCCGCCTGCTGGTGGCCGACGACGGCCGGGGCGGCGCGCGCCTGGCCGACGGCGGTGGCCTCGCCGGGCTGGCCGAGCGGGTGCGCACGGTCGACGGCCGCCTCACCCTGTCGAGCCCCGCGGGCGGGCCGACCGTGGCGATCGTCGAGCTGCCGCTCGGCGTGTGAGCATGGCGGGGATGCGTGTCGTCATCGCCGAGGACGCCGCCGTGCTGCGGGAAGGGCTGGCCGAGCTGCTCGCCAGCCGTGGCTTCGAGGTGGTGGCGGCAGTCGCCGATGCCGAGGCACTCCGCGCCGCGGTCGCCGCAGGCCCGCCCGACGTGGCGGTGGTCGACATCCGCATGCCGCCCACCCACACCGACGAGGGCCTGCGGGCGGCCATCGACCTGCGACGGCAGTTCCCCGACCTCGGCGTGTTGGTGTTCTCGCAGTACATCGAGACCCGCTACGCCGCCGAGCTGCTGGCCGACCGGTCCGACGGCGTCGGGTACCTGCTCAAGGACCGGGTGGCGCACGTGGGCGAGTTCGGGGCCGCCGTCGAGCGGGGGGCAGCCGGCGGCACCGCCCTCGACCCCGAGGTGGTCACCCAGCTGATGGCCGCCAGCCGCCGCACCGATCGCCTCGACACGCTGACCCCGCGCGAGCGGGAGGTGCTGGGCCTGATGGCCGAGGGCCGCTCGAACAGCGCCATCGCCGAGGCGCTGGTGGTCACCCCCCGGGCGGTCGAGAAGCACGTGGGCAACATCTTCGCCAAGCTCGACCTGCCCGAGTCGGGCAGCGACCACCGTCGGGTCCTGGCCGTCCTCCGCTACCTGCGGTCATGAGCGGCGGCGGTAGGCTGGCCCGTGACGGTGAGCCGGTCAGGTGGCCGCGGCGTCGCTCCGGCGGCGTCGAGGAAAGTCCGGACTCCACAGGGCAAGGGTGCTGGCGAGAGCCAGGACGGGGTGACCTGCCGGAACAGGGCAACAGAGAGCAGACCGCCGATGGCGGGAGGCCGGAGACGGCAGCCCGCACAGGCAAGGGTGAAACGGTGCGGTAAGAGCGCACCAGCGTCGGGGGCGACTCCGGCGGCTGGCAACCCCCACCCGGAGCAAGGCCAAGCGTGGGACGGCCGGCCCGGCCGATGTCCCCAGGTAGGCCGCACAGATGGATGGCCACCGGGCGGCAACCGTGAGGGAACCGCTCACAGGATCCGGCTTATCGACCGGCTCACCGTCACTCAACTCGCTGATCAGGGGCGGAGCACCTCAGACGCTCCCTTCGGCGCTCCCATCACGCGCCGGTAGCGCGTCGGGTGGTGCGAGGAACACGAACCGGCCTGTGGGCAACCCAGATCCGCCATCAGGCCGATCTGTGCGGTCGATCAGGCGCCGCCAGGGCAATCTGAGTCCCACGACTCGCCACGGACCCGGCGTTGAAGGCCTACCGGCGTTGAGCTCGTTGCGGCCTTCGAGCGCTCCAGCGTGCGCGCACGACGGACCCCCTGATCTCCGCCTTCGTCGCTCGTCAGCGGCTCGCACTCGGGATCGATGAGTCCCGGTACCGAGAGTCGTCTCGGTTGACAGGCGCCCCACCGGCGAGCGCACGAGACGAGACAGCGGAGGCACAATGACGACCACGTCCGGCAACGCGAGCAGCGACCTCCCTGGCAAGCCGCCCGTCGTCGACCTGGCCACCTGGCAGGCGGCGCGCGAGGAGCTGCTGGTCCGCGAGAAGGCGCACACCCGTGAGGGCGACGCGATCGCCGCGGCCCGGCGGCGGCTGCCGATGGTCGAGCTCGACGGCGAGGTCGAGGTCACCGGCCCAGACGGGCCGGTCCCGTTCCTGGACCTATTCGAGGGTCGCGAGGAGCTCGTGGTCTACCAGCACATGTGGTACGACGGCGCGCCGCCTCAGGGGCAGTGCGAGGGCTGCACCTTCAACGTCTGGCACATGAAGGACGCCGTCTACCTCAACGCGCGGGGCGTCTCGTTCGCGGTTCTGACCTCGGGCCCGTGGGACGAAGTGGCTCCCTACGTCGAGTTCATGGGTTACACCCAGCCCTGCTACTCGGTGCGGGGCGTGGAGGCGCCGGTCGGCGGAGAGATGGGGCACATCGTCTGTTTCCTGCGCGACGGCGACCGTGTGTTCCTCACCTATTCCACGACCGGCCGGGGCAACGAGCCGCTCGACGGGTCCTTGGGCCTGCTCGACATGACGCCCTACGGGCGCCGCGAGGGGTGGGAGAACAACCCCGAGGGCTGGCCCGAGGCCGCTCAGGCAGGTTCGCCGGTCGGTGGGCATGGCTCGCCGATCTGCTGGTACTGGCGCACCGACGCCGACGGCATCGCCACCTGGGGCCCGACCAGCCGGCCCGTGCCGCAGTGGACCCGCCCCGGCGCGACCCCCGTGGAGACCCTCGGCCGCCAGGGCGACCACCACTGACGCGGGTTCCGTCCGGCCGGACGTGGTTCCCCCGCAGGGCAGGCAGGGTGCGCTCACGGCTCCCATCCGGGCATTCGGTGCGGGGGTGGCGGCCGCCATCAGACTCTGCGAGTGCGCGTTGCGGCACAGCACGCGAGCATGGATCGCGGACTCTGGAGTTCTCAGTGACCAGTCCCGCCAGCCGGCCAGCAGACGCGAGGAGTCCTGCTACGCACTCCCCATCGTTTCCGGGGGATGTTCCGGCCGGCCGCCTCGTTTCGCAATGTTCGTGTAACGAGATACAGCACCGGGTGGTGGGTTGGCGTCGGAGCGTTGCCAAGGTCATGGGTCGGTCGTAGGGTGCGGCGAGAGATGACGTGCCGGGCGGGCGACCAGGCACCGTGTTGCGCCACGGGCGCGCCGCCCCCATCACAGGAGGCGGAACCGCGATGACGCACCAGTGCTACTCAGGCGGGTCAAGGCGGACGGTGGGCAGGGCGTTGCGCGGACTCGCGGTGATCGTCGTGTTGGCGAGCGCGTTGTGGCGCGCCGCCCCGGTCGATGCCGCCAGTGAGCCGACGTCCTATTACCTGTCGCTCGGTGATTCGCTTGCGCAGGGCTTGCAGCCGATCGGGGGTCCGCATACCAACAGTGCGGCCGTTGCCTACAACCAGGGATACGCAGACCAGCTGTTGAAGCTGGCCCGCGATGGGGGCGGAGAGCACCTCCGTCTGGTCAAGCTGGGCTGTGGCGGGGAAACCACAGCGAGCATGATCGGGGAAAGCGCGGACAGCTTGTGTCCGGAAGACTATGACACCGGCTCGCAACTGGGTGACGCCGTCGAGTTCCTCGACGAGCACCCCGGCGAGTTGGCGTTCATCACGATCGACATCGGAGCCAACGACATCTTCGAATGCGAGGGCAATCCGGGCTGCTTCATCCCGCAGATCGCGACGAACCTGCCGCTCATCCTCGACACGCTCCGCGAGCACGCCGGGCCGGACGTCCCAATCGTCGGCATGAACTACAGCAGCCCGTTCGTGGTGGACTGGTTCGACGACCCGGCGGCCGGTGAGTTGGCCGCCGCCAACATCGTCGCGTTCAACGGCTTCCTGGAGTCGCTGTATGCCGGGGCGGGCGTACCGGTGGCGGATGTCGAGTCGGCCTTTGCCGTGACTGATTTCACGACTCTCGCCGACCTGAAGGGTGTCGGGCCCGTGCCGCTCAGCGTCTACAACGCTTGCACCCTCACCTGGATCTGCACCGGTCCACCGCTGGGCCCCGATATTCACCCCAACAACAACGGCTACCGCGTCCACGCCGAGGCGTTCGCGGCGGTGCTCGGCGTGTGACACATCCCCCGTACGGAACGATCCCGCGTCGATATGGATCTGCCGATCCGCGATCGCCCCGGACGACGCCGCGGAGCACAGATCGTCGTATGGAATGTCAAGCGCTCACCCGCGGTAGGGACTACCTCGCCGTGCTGATCTGTGCGGTCCCTCGCCGGGCAGAACGAGCGCCGAGCGGGCATTGTGCGCCGCCAGCGGGTCTGGCGCGGGCCGGACGCACGCAGGGGAGGCCCAGTGGACTACGTGCGCATCTACGCCGGTGACGACGGCGTCTCACATTTCGAGGATGTCCATGCGGAGGTCAGCGCGCAGGTGGTCGCAGACGGTGTGCCGCCTCTGCTTGTCACGGGACCATTTCCGGTGAGCGCGCTTCTGTTCGTCGAGCAACGCCCGGGCGGTCCCGACTGGGAGCCTCACGTCGCCCCGCGACGGCAGTGGGTCATCTGTATCCGTGGACGAGCAGAGATCACGGTGTCAGACGGCGAGCGACGCCAGTTCGAGCCCGGGGCATCGATCCTGGTCGAGGACGTGACCGGTGTAGGGCACGTCTCGACACCGCTCACTGACGACTTGGCGTTCGTCATGCTTCCGGTCGCGATGTAGGGGCCGCGCCCGAGCACGCGTGCGTCCGCCGGTTCAGATCTGCCGGTCTCGCGTCCGAGGCACAGCGGGACTCTCTTGTCCGATCCGTGTAGGCGAGGATGTGTGTCGTGACGACTGAGGACGACCTCTTGGCGGTGGCGTGTCGCGAGCTGGGCCCATCCTCTCGCTGGGCGCTCACCCTGCGACGCGACGCCCCTGGTTTCGTACTCGTGCTGACCATCCCGCCAGTGCCGGTCTCGTGATCGAGACCGGCACGCTGGATCACGACCATGCGGAGCGTCGCGTCTCCTCGTGGATTCGTCAGCGTGAGGTCGCGGTCGCGGATGCTGCTCCCGAACCGGTACACCCGGACACCGTCGCCGGCGTCCGAGCACTGGCGCTGGCGTTGACTGGCCATCGGTGCAGGTTCGCCGGGTTGCGTTCCTGCTGTTCGAGGCCGGCGTGCTAACCGCAGTCGAGGCTGGCCGGCTCAGCGGCTTCGTCGTAGACGACGCACCTATGGTCGTTACACCGCCGATCTAGAGCGCATGTCTCTGCCGATCTCGCGCCGCGTCGTTCTGTGGCCGAGATGAGCCAGCGAGCACCAGCTTCCGCCACTGACGAACGGGGATGCCGAGATCGCGACGCGGGGCCGCGTGTCAGCCGGTGATCAGGAGGAAGTCCTCGCAGAAGTCACCGAGGTCATGCCGCCCGGTCTGTTCCTTGACGACGCCGAGGAACGCGAGGAATTCGTCGTCGGACGGGTCGGTGGGCGTCCCCGCATGGTCGATGAGGACCTCGACCCTTTGGATGCCGGTGCTCCTCAGCACGACCGAGCTGTGCGAGCCCGACGAGACGAAGTTCCCCGCGCCCTGGCTGAGGATCGTCAGCGTCCCGTCACCGTTGTCGGTCACCCGCAGGTCCTTGGAGGAGAAACTGTACGTGACAACCATGGTGTGGCCGTTGGTCAGGTTGGTGAACGTGTCGGTGCCCCGAACATGTTCGGCGCCGTACGCGAGGCCGTCCGGCCCGTGTGGATTGAACAGGAAGTGCCCGTCGAGGACGCGGTCGAATTGCAGCGTGAGCCCGCAGTCGTCGATGGTCTCGTGCACCTCGTCGTGGAAGTGGTCGTGCTCAAGGGGTTTCGCCCCCGCCGCTGCCGGCACCGCCAGCACCGCTGCCGCCGCCAGTCCCAACGCGATCCCACGCGTATAACGCCTCATTGCCCGCCTCCGTTCGCCGCAACACGCTGTAGGCGTCGACCACGCCGGACACTAAGTCGTGGGCCTTAACGCCGCCTGTAGGCCCGTCAGGCCGGGTGACAGGGTGGAGACGGCGGTCCGGCCGGCGTTGCCACCGCGGGGATCGCGCCGGCGCGTTCCGTCGTGCACGCCTCCGCTGACGAGATCGGTCTGGGCTCTTCCGATGCTCACCGCATGGGCCCACAGGTCAGTTTCGAATGAGTCGAAGCCTGAGCGTTCCCCGTCGAAGCGGACGTGGCTTCCTACAGAGGGCGGTAGCGGAGGTGTACGACGCCGTTGCTGAATCGGCGCTCGTCGAGGAGCGCGAGCTCGGCGCGCGTGTCGGTCG
>DASSCS010000066.1:0-13585 GCA_035697515.1 Acidimicrobiales bacterium | reverse complement strand
ACAAGGTGGCCTGCCACCTGGTGGCCCAGGGGGCCCACGACGGCCTGGCCCGAGCGGTGTTCCCGGCCCACACCCGGGTCGACGGCGACGCCTTCGTGGCCGCGGCCGTCGGCGGGGTGGCGGCCGACGTCGACGTCGTGCGCAACCTGGCCGTCCATGTGGTCGCCCGGGCCGTCGGCGGCCTCGCCCGGGGCTGACCGCGGGGGCGGATCGGTAGTCTCGGGGCGTGCTCCCGCCAACCGCAGCCGCACCATGACGACCCGGGCAGCGACGCTGGTCGCCCGCACGGCGTCCGCGATCGAGACCCAGCAGCTCGCCGCCGCCCTGGCCGCACTGGCCCAGCCCGGCGACCTGGTGGTGCTCGCTGGCGACCTCGGCGCGGGCAAGACCACCTTCACGCAGGGCTTCGGCCGCGCCCTCGGTGTGACCGAGCCCATCACGAGCCCCACGTTCACCCTGGCCCAGCAGTACGAGGGCCGGCTGCGGGTCCACCACCTCGACGTCTACCGGCTCGACCAGCTCGGCGAGGTGGCCGAGCTGGGCCTGTCCGAGCTGCTCGACGACGGCGGGGTGGTCCTCATCGAGTGGGGCGACGCCATCCTGGGCGTGCTGCCCAGCGACTACCTCGAGGTGCGCCTCACCTACGGCGACCGCGGCCAGCCCGGCGAGGCCGGCGACGACGACCGGCAGATCGTGGTGCGGGGCGTCGGCGGCCGCTGGGCGGGGCGCCAGGTGTCGCTGCTGCACGCCGTCGCCCCCTGGGCCGAGGCTCCCAACGGTGCGCCCGAGGACCGGCCGTGCTGATCCTCGGCATCACCACCTCGACCATGCAGGTGGGCTGCGCCATCGGCGGCCACGAGGGCGTGCTCGCCCAGGTGCACTCCAGCCGGGGCAAGCGCCACGCCGAGACGCTGACCCCGTCCATCGACTTCCTGCGCCACCAGGCCCGCATCGACCTCGACGAGATTGGCTGCGTGGCCGTCGACCTGGGCCCGGGCCTGTTCACCGGCCTGCGGGTCGGCATCGCGTCGGCCAAGGCGATCTCCCACGCGCTGCGGGTGCCGATGGTGGGCGTCGCCAGCCTCGACCTGGTCGCCTTCCCGGTCCGGTGGAGCCCGCGGCTGGTCATCGCCGCCATCGACGCGCGCCGGGGCGAGCTGTTCACCGCGTCGTACCGCCAGGTGCCGGGCGGCATCCAGCGCCTCACCGGCTACCAGGTCTCGACCCCCGACGACCTCGCGGTCGACCTCGAGGCCACCGGCGACGAGGTCCTGCTCGTGGGCGACGGGGCCCTGCGCCACCGCGAGGCGTTCAGCGACCTGGGCCAGGTCGAGCTGGGCGACCAGGGCCTGGCCTACCCCTCGGCGGCGTCGCTGGTGCAGCTCGCCCACGCCCGGGCGCTGCGCGAGGACTTCGTGCAGCCGTGGGACCTCGAGCCGCTCTACCTCCGCCGGCCCGACGCCGAGATCAACTGGTCGACCCGCGACGGCCTGGTGCGCGAGGGCTCGGCGTCCGGCCCGGCGGGCGGCCCGGGCGCTGGCCCCGGGAGTGACCTGCCCGCACCGGGCGAGGGCCCGGGGTGACGTCCGGCCCCGGCGAGCGACGGCGGCGCTGATGGCCCGCCTGCTGCCCACGCCGGCCGACGATCCCGGCCACATCGAGGTGCGCATCGCCCCGATGCGGCGGCGCCACCTGCGGAGCGTCGTCCGCATCGAGCAACAGGTGTACCCCCGGCCCTGGACGTTCGCACTGTTCCTGTCCGAGATCGGCCAGCGGGCCACGCGGCTCTACCTGGTGGCCCGAGTGAGCGGCAACGTCGTCGGCTACGCGGGCCTGTTCCGGGCGGTCGACGACGGCCACATCACCACGGTGGCCGTCGACCCGGCGTGGCACCGGCAGGGCATCGCCACCCGGCTGCTGCTCGGCCTGGCTCGCGGGGCCATCGACCGGGGATGCACCGACCTCACGCTCGAGGTGCGGATGAGCAACTCGGGCGCACAGACCCTGTACCAGCGATTCGGGTTCGTGCCGGCCGGCGTGCGCAAGGGCTACTACCCCGAGACCCGCGAGGACGCGCTCGTGATGTGGGCCAACGACGTCGACAGCCCGGCGTACGCCGCCCGCCTGGCCGCCATCGAGCGCAACATCCGCGGGCACACGGTCGTCGAAGGCGACTGGGTGTGACGGGCCATCGACGGTCCGCTGTCGGCTCGCACGGCAGCGCGGGTTCGCGAGAGGCTTGACGCCCATGGCCGACCGCATCCTGGGCATCGAGACGTCCTGCGACGAGACGGCGGCGGCCGTGGTCGACCACGCCACCCAGGTCCGCTCGTCGGTGGTGGCCAGCCAGATCGACCAGCACGCACGCTACGGCGGCGTCGTGCCCGAGATCGCCAGCCGGGCGCACGTCGAGATGCTCACGCCGGTCATCGCCCAGGCGCTGGTCGAGGCGGGGGTGGCCGACGACGAGATCGACGCCGTGGCGGCCACCACCGGGCCTGGCCTGGTGGGCTCCCTGCTGGTGGGCGTGAGCGCGGCGAAGGCGCTGGCGCTCGTGTGGGACGTGCCGTTCGTGGCCGTCAACCACCTCGAGGGCCACCTGTACGCCGCCTTCCTCGAGGAGCCCGACCTCGAGTTGCCCCTGGTGGTGCTGCTGGTATCGGGGGGCCACACCATGCTGGTCCACATGGAGGACCACGGCCGCTACCACCTGCTGGGGTCGACCATCGACGACGCTGCGGGCGAGGCGTTCGACAAGGTGGCTCGCTTCCTCGGCCTGGGCTACCCGGGTGGTCCCGTCATCGACCGGCTGGCCGCCCAGGGCGACCCCTCGGCCGTCGCCCTGCCCCGCGCCATGCTCGACCGCACCGGCGACGACCGCCACGACTTCAGCTTCAGCGGGCTGAAGACGGCGGTGGTCAACCACGTGCGACGCCATCCCGACGTCGCCGCGGCCGACGTGGCCGCCGGCTTCCAGGAGGCGGTCGTCGACGTGCTGGTCACCAAGGCCCGCCGGGCGGCGAGCGAGGTCGGGGCCAAGGGCCTGTGCCTCGGCGGCGGGGTGGCCGCCAACAGTTCGCTGCGTGACCGGGTGGCGAAGGCGTGCGACGAGGACGGCATCCGGGCCTTCGTCCCCAGCCGGGCGATGTGCACCGACAACGCGGCCATGATCGCCGCCGCCGGCTGGTGGCGCCTGCGGGCCGACGGCCCGTCGCCCCTCGACACCGGCGCCACGCCCAACCTGAGGCTGCCCGTCGCCGGGTGAGGTCGGCCGGCCCGGCGCCGGCGGGCGGGCGGTCGGGCGCGATGTAGGGTCGCCGGGTCGAGTCGCCGGACGAGCGGGAGGCAGGCCCAGGTTGCCTACGAGCGAACCGACCGACGGCGGGGGTGCGGTCATCGACCGCCGCACGTTCCTCGCCGGGGTGGTGGCCACGGCGCTGGCCGCGGGATGCAGCGGCGACGGCGGCGACGGTGACGCCCCGACGGGGGTCGTGGGCGAGGACGTCCCGCCCGAGACCGCCGTCGACATGCCGCCGCTGCCGTCCAGCCTTCCGGCCGAGTTGTTCGCACTCGGCGTCGCCTCGGGCGACCCGCTGCCCGACTCGGTCGTCCTGTGGACGCGCCTGGTCAACGACCCGCTCGCCGCCGACGGCGGGCTGCCCGATCAGCCGCTGCCCGTGCGGTGGGAGATGGCCGCCGGCCGGGCCTTCGACGACGTCGTGGCCTCGGGCGACGTGGTGGCCGAGCCGGCGCTGGCCCACTCGGTGCACGTCGACGCCTCGGGCCTCGAGCCGGGCCGGTGGTACTGGTACCGCTTCTCGGTCGGCGGCTCGGTCAGCCCGACGGGTCGCACCCGCACCGCGCCGGCGTCGGCCGGCGAGGTCGACGGCCTGCGCTTCGCCATGGCCTCGTGCCAGAGCTTCCAGGACGGGTACTTCACCGCGCTCGACCACCTCGCCGCCGAGGACGTCGACCTGGTGATGTTCCTCGGCGACTACATCTACGAGGAGGGCCCGGAGTCGTCCAACGTGCGCACCTACGAGGGCGAGGCGCCGATCGACCTGGCCGGCTACCGGCGGCGCTTCGGCGAGTGCAAGCGCGACCCGGCGCTCCAGGCCGCCCACGCCCGGGCCCCGTGGGTCTGCACCTGGGACGACCACGAGGTCGAGAACAACTACGCCGACGGCGTGCCCGATGCCGAGGGCAGGGTCGGGCCCGAGGGCTTCGGCGCCCGGCGAGCGGCCGCCTACCAGGCCTACTACGAGCACATGCCCGTGCGCATCGAGCCGCCCGACGGGGCCGAGGTGACGCTGTACCGCTCGGTCGACTGGGGCGACCTGGTGCGCTTCTACGTGCTCGACGGGCGCCAGTACCGCGACGACCAGGCGTGCGAGACCTACGCCGACATCGGCGTGAGCTGCGACGAGGTCACCGCGGACGACCGCACCATGCTGGGCGCCGAGCAGGAGGCGTGGCTGGGCGACGAGCTGGCCGGTAGCGACGCGACCTGGAACGTGCTCGCCCAGCAGACCGTGATGACCAAGCTGACCGTGACCCTGGGCGACATCGAGGCGCTCAACCTCGACCAGTGGGACGGCTACCCGGAGGCCCGGCGACGGGTCGTCGACCTGCTGCGTGAGGTCGACAACCCGCTGGTCATCAGCGGTGACATCCACGCGGGCGGGGTGGGCCAGGTGACCGACGACCCCGATGACGTCACCACGGCGCCGCTGGTGCCGGAGGTCGTGTCCCCGTCGATCTCGTCGGTGTTCCCCACGGGCCTGGCCGACATCGTCGCCAGCGTCGTCGACGCGTCTCCCAACGTGCACTACGCCGAGCCGAACCGGCACGGCTATGTCCTGTGCGACGTCACGCCCGAGGCCGTCGAGGCCACGTTCCGCTACGTCTCCACCACCGCCGGGCCCCGGGCCGAGATCGCCGACGGGCCCCGCTGGGTCGTCCGTGACGGCGACCCGCGGCCCCGTCGCGCCGACTAGCCACTTCCTGGCAGTCAAGGGTTGCGACTGCTAACCGTGGGTGCGTAGGGTTAGCAGTCGTACAGGGAGACTGCTAACCCATCCGGGGTTAGCCCAGCAGCGCCAACGGAGGCGACACACATGGCTTTGCAGCCCCTCGACGATCGCATCGTCGTGAAGCCCGGCGAGAGCGAGGAGACCACCGCGAGCGGCCTGGTCATCCCCGACACCGCCAAGGAGAAGCCCCAGCAGGGCGAGGTCATCGCCGTGGGGCCGGGCAAGCGCTCCGAGCAGACGGGCGAGGTGATCCCCGTCGGCGTCGGCGTCGGCGACACCGTCCTCTACAGCAAGTACGGCGGCACCGAGGTGACGGTCGACGGCGAGGACGTGCTCGTGCTGTCGGCCCGCGACGTGCTTGCGATCGTGAAGTGAGGCGCTGATGACCAAGATCCTCAAGTTCGACGAAGACGCCCGCCGCGCCCTCGAGGCCGGCGTCAACAAGCTCGCCGACGCGGTGAAGGTCACGCTCGGCCCCAAGGGCCGCAACGTGGTGCTCGACAAGAAGTGGGGCGCCCCGACCATCACCAACGACGGCGTGTCGATCGCCCGCGAGATCGAGCTCGACGACCCCTTCGAGAACATGGGCGCCCAGCTCGTGAAGGAGGTCGCCACCAAGACCAACGACATCGCGGGTGACGGCACCACCACCGCCACCGTGCTGGCCCAGGCGCTCGTGCGCGAGGGCCTGCGCAACGTGGCCGCGGGCGCCAGCCCCATGAGCCTGAAGCGGGGCATCGAGAAGGCCGTCGCCGCCGCGGTCGAGGCCATCAAGGACCAGGCGAAGGAGATCGACGACCGGTCCGAGATCGCCCAGGTCGCCGCCATCTCGGCTGCCGACCCGGCCATCGGCGATGTCCTCGCCGACGCCATCGACAAGGTCGGCAAGGACGGCGTGGTCACGGTCGAGGAGTCGAACACCTTCGGCATGGAGCTCGACTTCACCGAGGGCATGCAGTTCGACAAGGGCTACCAGTCGCCCTACTTCGTCACCGACCCCGACCGGCAGGAGGCCGTCCTCGAGGACGCCTACATCCTGCTCAACCAGGGCAAGATCAGCTCGGTCCAGGAGCTGCTCCCCGTCCTCGAGAAGGTGATGCAATCGGGCAAGCCCCTCGTGATCATCGCCGAGGACGTCGAGGGCGAGGCCCTGGCCACGCTCGTGGTCAACAAGATCCGCGGCACGTTCAACAGCGTCGCGGTCAAGGCGCCCGGGTTCGGCGACCGCCGCAAGGCGATGCTCGGCGACATGGCCACCCTCACCGGCGGCCAGGTCGTGTCCGAGGAGGTCGGGCTCAAGCTCGACAACATCACCCTCGACCTGCTCGGTCGGGCCAAGAAGATCATCGTCACCAAGGACACCACGACCATCGTCGACGGTGCCGGGTCCGAGGACGACATCAAGGGCCGCATCGCGCAGATCAAGCGCGAGATCGACGACACCGACTCCGACTGGGACCGCGAGAAGCTGCAGGAACGGCTGGCCAAGCTGTCCGGCGGCGTCGCCGTGGTCAAGGTCGGCGCGGCCACCGAGGTCGAGCTCAAGGAGAAGAAGCACCGCATCGAGGACGCCCTGTCGGCGACCCGGGCGGCCATCGAGGAGGGCATCGTCGCCGGTGGCGGCGTCGCCCTGCTGCGCAGCCGTCCCGCCGTGGCCAAGGTCGTCGAGTCGCTGTCGGGCGACGAGGCCACCGGTGCCCGCACCGTGCTCGCCGCGCTCCAGGCGCCGACCCGGCTCATCGCCGACAACGCCGGCATCGAGGGTGCGGTGGCCGTCCGCCAGGTCGAGGCCGAGGAGGGCCCGGTGGGCCTGAACGCCGAGTCCGGCGACATCGAGGACCTCGTCAAGGCGGGCGTCATCGACCCCGCCAAGGTCACCCGGGCCGCGCTGCAGAACGCGGCGTCGATCGCCGGCCTCGTGCTCACCACCGAGGCGCTCGTGGCCGACAAGCCCGAGCCGCCCGCGCCCGCCGCCGGTGGCGGCGGCGACCCCATGGGCGGCATGGGCGGCATGGGCATGATGTAAGACCCGTGCCGCTGCCCCGCCTGCGGCGGGGCGACGCGCACGTGACGCACTGCGGGGCAGGGCCCGCCGCCTCCGGGTGGCGGGCCCTCCCGCGCCCGCCGGGCTGCCGGGCGTCGGTCGGTGCACGCACCCGTTCCCCCGAGGGTTCCGACCTTTTCTGCGCGGGAACGGTCGCCGGGGCGGCCGCTTTCCGGGGGAGAACGCGTGCTCAGCCGCCGCTGACGGCATCGATGTCGTCGGCGACCACGGGCGAGGGGTCGTCGGCCGACTCCAGCCAGCCCTCGGGCAGGGTCACAGCGATCGGGCCCGAGGTCTTGCCCCGGGGTCGGGCGTCGGCGCCGGGGAGGAGGGCCAGCGCCGGGTGCTCGGCCGCCAGGCGGTCGAGCTCGGCGTCGAGCTCCGCCAGCGAGGTGGTGGCCGTGAGGCGGCGGCGCACCTCGCCGCCCACCGGGTAGCCCTGCAGGTACCAGCCCACGTGCTTGCGCACGTCGCGCACGGCCACCGGCTCGGTCAGCCACTCGGCCAGCAGGTGGGCGTGGCGGCGCAGCACCGCCGTGACCTCGGCCAGGGTCGGGGCGGGCGTCATCGGCCGGCCCGCGAAGGCGCGGGCCAGGTCGCCGAACAGCCACGGACGGCCCAGGCACCCCCGGCCGACCACCACGCCGTCGCAGCCGGTCTCGGTCACCATGCGGAGGGCGTCACCGGCCAGCCAGATGTCACCGTTGCCGAGCACCGGCACGGCCGTGACCACCTCGCGCAGCGCGGCGACGGCACCCCAGTCGGCCCGGCCCGAGTAGTGCTGGGCGGCGGTGCGGGCGTGCAGCGCCACCGCGGCGGCTCCCTCGTCCTGGGCGATGCGACCGGCGTCGAGGAAGGTGCGCCACCGGTCGTCGACGCCGATGCGCAGCTTGACCGTCACCGGCACGTCGCCCGCCGCCCGGACCGCGGCCCGGACGATGTCGCGGAACAGCGCCCGGTGCACGGGCAGGGCGGCGCCCCCGCCCTTGCGGGTGACCTTGGCCACCGGGCAGCCGAAGTTGAGGTCGATGTGGTCGGCCCGCCCGTCACCCACCAGAAAGCGGACGGCCTGGCCCATGGCCACGCGGTCGGTGCCGTAGAGCTGGATCGAGCGCACGGGCTCGTCGTCGGCGAACCTGGCCATGCGCAGGGTCTTGTCGTTGCGCTCGGCCAGGCCCCGGGCGGTGATCATCTCGCTGACGAACAGGCCGCCCCGGGCCGGGGCCCGGCCGTCGCGGTCGCCGTCGCCGTCACCGGCGCGTGCGGCCTCGGCGGCCGCGGCTGTGCCGAACGCTCGGCACAGGCGGCGGAACGGCGCGTTGGTGATGCCGGCCATCGGCGCCAGCACCACGGGCGGCCACACCTCCAGCGGCCCGACTCGCAGGGGCGGTGCGGCGGTCACGGTGGCCGGCCCCGCCGCTCTCGCCGGAGACGGCGGCGTCGCCGGAGTCGTGACGGGCGGCGTCACGCGTGCACCCACAGGTCGGTGATCGCCACGTCGAGCTCGCCCAGCAGCGCCCGCAGCAGGGGCAGCGACAGGCCGAGGACCGTGCCGTGGTCGCCGTCGATGCCGTCGACGAAGGGGGCGCAGTAGCCGTCGAGGGTGAACCCGCCCGCGACGGCCAGCGGCTCGCCGGTGGCGACGTAGGCCTCGATCTCCGCATCGCTCGGCCGCCCGAAGCGCACCACGGTCGCGGCCGCCCGCACCGCCCGCCGGCCGGTCGCCAGGTCGACGACTGCATGCCCCGTCACGAGCCGGCCCTCGCGCCCCCGGTAGCCGCGCCACCAGTGGCGGGCCTCGGCCGCCGAGCCCGGCTTGCCCCGCACGTCGCCGGCGACGGCCAGGACCGAGTCGCACCCCAGCACGAGCGGCGCCGGGTCGTCGCCGGGGAGTCCCTCGCCGTCCCCGGTTGCCGCCAGGGTGGCCGAGTCGGGAGCTGGGACCGACCCGGCGGCGTCGCCCGCCGGGACCGGCGCAGCCGCGACGCGGGCCAGGGCGGGGTCGGCCGCGAGGCGGTCGGCCACGGACCCGGCCTTGCGCAGCGCGAGGGCGCAGGCCGCCCCCTCGGCGTCGAGCCCGCCGACGCCGTCCTCGTCGACCCCGCTCACCATGACGCGGGGCGCGATGCCGGCCGCCCGCAGCACGCCGAGGCGGGCGGGCGAGGCAGAGGCGAGCACCAGTGTCCGGGGGGTCACCCGACCAGGCTGCCACGGCACGGCCCCCGCGCCACTCTGCGCCGTCCTGCGCCGACCTGGGGCTCGCCCCACGTCGGTGTGGACGGTCAGGGTCCCCCACCTTCTGCCGTGCCCGGGGCACATCCCACGACGGGGCGCCGGTAGCCTGCCGGGGATGGACGTGCCGCCTCCCGACCCCGCCAAGCTGCTCGCCCACTGGATGGAGTGGGAGCGGGGCGAGACGCCGCCGGGACGGGTGATGAGCAGCCTCAAGACGGGGGGCCTGCGCGAGCTGCTCGAGGCGCTGGCGGCCCAGGCCGCTCCCGCCAGCAGCTCGAACGATGGCTGACCCGGCCGGGGCCGAGTGGCCCGCCGACGCCGTGTCGTCGACCGAGGCGCTCGAACGCGGCCTACCCGGCTGGCCGGCGCCGGGGGAGGAGCCGCCGGGCCCCACCCGGCCGGTGCCCCCGGGCCGGGGCGGCGAGCAGCGCATCCCGCGGCCGCTCAACGCCCGTGCCGGACGCCACGCACCGTGGGCCGACCTGCCGGCCGAGCGCCGGCGCCCCACCGTGGCCGACGTGCGGTCGGCGCTCGCGTCGCTCGGCCCGCCCCGGGCGTCCGCGGTCGAGGCCGGCACCTGGCCGGGTCCCGTCGCGGGTGCTCTCTCGCCCCGGCCCGCCGACTCGGGCGAGCGCCGCGCCCGGCCCGAGCCCGCCGGTCGGATGGCGGACGGCCCGACCGCTCCCGGGCCCGCGCCGCGCCTCGTCCGGCCGTCGGCCGTGTTGGCGCCGCTCTACGACCATCCGCTGCCGGACGGGCTCGGCGGTGCCGGGGCCACCGGGGCGCACGTCGTGCTGACCCGGCGGACCTGGGGGCTGCGCACCCACCAGGGCGAGGTCAGCTTTCCCGGCGGGCGGGTCGAGCCCGGCGAGTCGCCGGTCGACGGCGCCCGCCGCGAGGCGCACGAGGAGATCGGCCTCGACCCCGCCTCGATCGAGATCATCGGCGAGCTCGACCGCCTGGCGACCGTGACCAGCGGCTCGTTCATCGTCCCCTACGTCGGGGTGCTGCCGAGCCGGCCCGACACCGTTCCCAGCCCGCACGAGGTCGAGGCCGTGCTGCACGTGCCGCTCGCCGAGCTGCTCGACCCCGCGATCTTCCGCGAGGAGCGCTGGACGTTCCCCAACGGGCACGTGCGGCCGATCACCTTCTTCGAGCTGGTGGGCGACACCGTGTGGGGCGCCACGGCCGCACTGCTGCGCCAGCTGCTGGGGTTCGTCACGGGCACCCTCGGCCGCGGCGACCTCGGCCACCCCTGACCGGCCGGACCGCCGGCGCGACCGCCGGCCGCGGGGCCGTCACCAGGTGCCGTAGTTGGGGGCTTCCTTGGTGATCGTGATGTCGTGGGGATGCGACTCGCGCAGGCCCGCGTTGGTGACGCGCACGAAGCGGGCGTGCGCCTGCATGTCGGCGATGGTGCCGGCGCCGCAGTAGCCCATGGCCATGCGCAGCCCCCCGACGAGCTGGTGGATGACGTTGGACACCGGGCCCTTGTAGGCCACCCGGCCCTCGATGCCCTCGGGGATCAGCTTGTCGCTATCGACGATCTCGCCCTGGAAGTAGCGATCCTTCGAATACGAGCGGCCCTTCATGGCGCCCATCGACCCCATGCCCCGGTACTCCTTGAACCGCTCGCCCTGGTGCAGCACGACCTCGCCCGGCGACTCGTCCACACCGGCCAGCAGGCTGCCGATCATCACCGAGTCGGCCCCGGCGGCGATGGCCTTGGCGATGTCGCCCGAGTACTGGATGCCGCCGTCGGCCACCACCGTGATGCCGTGGCGGGCCGCCGCGGCGGTCCCATCGTAGATGGCCGTGAGCTGGGGCACCCCCACCCCGGCGACCACGCGGGTCGTGCAGATCGAGCCCGGGCCCACGCCGACCTTGACCGCGTCGGCGCCCGCGCCGGCCAGGGCGTCGACCGCCTCGCCGGTCGCGACGTTGCCGGCGATCACCTCGACCTCGAACGCCCCCTTGATCTGCTTGACGGCGTCGAGCACCGTTCGGCTGTGGCCGTGGGCGGTGTCGACGACCAGCACGTCGACCCCCGCGGCGACCAGCCGCTCGGCCCGGTCGAGCGCGTCGGGCCCCACGCCCACCGCGGCGCCGACCCGCAGGCGGCCCTTCCCGTCCTGGGTCGAGTGGGGATGCTCGGACTGCTTCTTGATGTCCTTGACCGTGATGAGGCCCTTGAGGAAGCCGTGGTCGTCGACGATGGGCAGCTTCTCGATGCGGTGCTGCCACAGGATGTCCTTGGCCTGCTCGAGCGTGGTTCCGAGCGGGGCCGTGACCAGCGGGGGCCGGCGCATGACGTTGGCGATGGGCTGGTCGACGTCCTCGATGAAGCGCAGGTCGCGGTTGGTGAGCAGGCCGACCAGCCGGCCGTCGCCGTCGGTGATGGGCACGCCCGAGATGTGGTACCGCTCCATGACGGCGAGCGCGTCGGTGACCAGCGCCTCGGCCGGCAGCGTGACGGGGTCGACGATCATTCCGGACTGGTTGCGCTTGACCTTGTCGACCTCGGCCACCTGGTCGTCGATCGACAGGTTGCGGTGGACCACGCCCAGGCCGCCGGCCCGCGCGAGCGCGATGGCCAGGCGCGACTCCGTGACGGTGTCCATGGCCGCCGAGACGACGGGGATGGCCAGGTCGATGCGGGGAGTGAGGCGGCTGGCGGTCGACACCTCGGACGGCAGCACGGCCGACTCGGCCGGCACCAGCACCACGTCGTCGAACGTCAGGCCCTGCTTGGCGAACTTGTCGGGGTAGGCGGCCGTGTCGGCCGCGGGCGAATCCTCGGCGAAGGGTCCATCAGAGGCTGCCATGGAGGGATCCTAGTGGCGTCGGTCCCGACTCCGGTCGATGGCGGTGGGGCCCGGAGGTCACAGGGCAGGTCGGTCGTGGCCGGCGGGTCCGCAGGTCGTTCATGCCCCGGTGGGGAAGGATTCCAGGCTGCGGGCGACGGCGTCGAGGACCTGCTCGGCGGTCATCTTCTCATGGCGGGTGTCCTCGATCAGCCGCAGCTCCAGGGGCACGAGGACCACCCGCTGGATCTCGCGCAGGCGCTCGGGTGTCGCGCCCCGGGTCACGAGGATGTTGGCGGCGATGAACCGCTCGGGCACCGCCCAGGCGTGGGGCTTGGCGGCGCCGTAGCGGGCGTCGAGCAGGTCGCCGTCGACCAGGCGCACCAGCTCGGCGTGATCGGCATGGGCCAGCCGGTTGACGACCGCCCAGGCGGGCACCGGCTGGCCGTGCTTGGCCAGGTGGTCGACGAACCGCCCGCCGAGGAAGGCCTCGACCTCGTCGGCCAATCCCGAGTCCTTCCACGCATGGTCCTCCGCCGGCGTGTGATCTGCGCCCCGCGCCCGCTCCCGCTTGCGTCTGAACCTCATGACAACAGCGTGACGCCCGGGCGCGCGGTCGCGGCAGGGTCGCCCGCCCCCCAGGGAAGGGACCTTCGTCGGTCGGACATGAGGCTCCCGGAATACCCACGGGGGTATTCCGGTTGAGGCAGGGGACCGCAACGCCGAGGAGACACCGCGTGAGCACCACCGACCTGACCGAGTCCACCTTCGAGGCCGCCGTCACCGGCAACGACATCGTGCTGGTGGACTGGTGGGCATCCTGGTGCGGACCGTGCCGGGCCTTCGCCCCCGTGTTCGAGCAGGCCGCCGCCACCCACGACGACATCGTCTTCGGCAAGGTCGACACCGAGGCCGAGCAGCGGCTGGCCGGGATGGCGGGCATCATGTCGATCCCCACCCTCATGGTGTTCCGCGAGGGCGTCCTCGTCTTCTCGCAGCCCGGCGCCCTGCCCTCCGCCGCCTTGGAGGACCTGATCGCCCAGGTGCGGGCGCTCGACATGGCCGACGTGCATCGGCAGGTGGCCGAAGAGCAGGCGGCGAGCACCGTCACCTGAGGTCGCGCCGACCGAGGTCGCGACGATACCCCCGGGGGTAACCTGGTCTGGGCCACCGAGGAGCGTGCGATGGGTGGCTGACGCAGCGGAGGCGCCGCCATGAAGTTCGAGCAGTACTACCTGGAGTGTCTTTCCCAGGCTTCGTATCTGGTGGGTGATGAGTCCAGTGGTGTGGCGGCGGTGGTGGATCCTCGTCGTGATGTGGCCGAGTATGTGGCCGACGCGGCGGCCGCCGGTCTGCGTATCGGCTATGTGGTGGAGACCCATTTCCATGCCGATTTCTTGTCGGGGCATCTGGAGTTGGCGGCGGCGACCGGCGCGGAGATCGTGTTCGGCGCGGCGGCCACGCCCGAG
>DASSCS010000065.1:0-9981 GCA_035697515.1 Acidimicrobiales bacterium | reverse complement strand
ACCCGACCGTCCCGGGGTCGAACACGACCAGGTCGGCGTGGGCGCCGGGGGCCAGCGTGCCCCGGTCCACCAGGCCGAACAGGGCGGCAGGCTCCTGGGTGAGCATCTGCACCGCCCGCTCCAGCGTGGTGAGCCTGCGGCCCCGCAGGCAATCGGCCAGCAGCCGGGTCGTGTAGGTCGAGCCGCACATGCGGTCGAGGTGTGCACCGGCGTCCGAGCCGCCCAGCATGGCCCGGGGGTCGTCCCACACCTGTTGTCGCATCCGCCACGACTCGTCGTCGTTGTCGGTGGGCATGGGCCACAGGACGGTGCGGAAGTCGTCGGCGCGAACGATCTCGACCAGCGTGTCGAACGGCTCCTGCCCCCGCTCGGCGGCGAGGTCGCCCACCACCCGCCCGCTCAGCCCCTCGTTTGCGGGCGAGAACGTGTCGCCGATGACGTAGCGGTCCCATCCCGCCAGGCGGCGGAACACGCCGGCCGCCTCGCTGTGCGACCCCTCGACCAGCAGGCGCCGCACCTCGGGGTCGGCGAGCGCCACCGTCTTCTGGTCGTGCGGCAGGCGCATGACGTCGCCCCAGCCGGGCATGAGCCACAGGGCGCAGAAGCTGCCGAAGCTCATGTTCATGGGCACCAGCACCGGCATGGTGAGCGCCACCACCCGGCCCCCCAGCTCGGCGGCCCGGTCGGCTGCGGCGAGCTGGCGGGGCACGCGGCCGGGCACCGACGAGTCGACGGTCAGCACGTTCCAGTTGATCGACCGGCCCGCCGCAGCGGACATGGCGGCCACCAGCTCGATCTCGTCGTCGGAGAACGTGTCGAGCCCGCCCTCGAACGCGCCCTCGAGGAAGGTTCCGTCGTGCTCGCCCACGGCTGCGCACAGGGCGAGCAGCTCGTCGCGACCTGCGTGGCGCGACGCCACCGGCTGGCCGTCGCCGTCGCTGTGGGTCGACGACAGCGTGGTCGACAGGCCGAGGCCGCCGGCGGCGATCGACGCGTGCAGCAGGTCGACCATGGCGTCGAGCTGCGCGGGCGTGGCCTCGTGCCCGACGGCGTCCGCACCCATCACGTAGCGGCGCAGGGCGCAGTGGCCGACCATGAACCCGGCGTTGACGCCGGTGCGGCCGTCGAGCCGGTCGAGGTACTCGCCGAAGCTCTCCCACTGCCAGTCGACGCCGTGCTCCAGCGCCTCGAGCGGCATGCCCTCGACCCTGGCCATCATGCGGCGCAGGTAGTCGGCGTCGGCCGCGTGCAGGGGAGCGAGGGTGAAGCCGCAGTTGCCGGCCACGACCGAGGTGACACCGTGGACGTTCGAGGGCGTGGCCAGCGGGTCCCAGAACAGCTGGGCGTCGTAGTGGGTGTGAGGGTCGACGAACCCGGGGCACACCACCAGGCCCGCGGCGTCGAGGACGTCGGCGCTGTCCTCGTCGATGCCCGCGGCGGCGCCGTCGGTGTGGGCGACGGCCACGACGCGCCCGTCGCGGATGGCCACGTCGCCCGGCCGTCCCGGCGTGCCGGTGCCGTCGACGATGGTGGCCCCACGGATGACGAGATCGAGCATGTCCGGCCCCTCGGCAGTTTCTGACGGTGTGTCAGAGACTAGCCAACCGGGCTCGGCGCCGGCCACGCGGCCGGAGGGACCGCCGGCCGCGCCAGGCTCAGTCGGCCGTGGGGTCGGCGGTGCAGCCCTCGTCGTCGCCGCCGGGCTCGATGGGCCAGCCCATCACCCCGCGCGTCTCGGGCCCGTAGAGTCCGTCGAGCCCGATGCCGTGCTGCTCCTGCACGGCGCGCACGGCCCCCGCGGTCTGCGACCCGTAGCGGCCGTCGACGGCCACCGGCCGGCCGTTGCAGCGCGCCAGAGCGTGTTGCAGCACCCGGACGGCCTCGGCGGCCCCGCCCGAGCCCCCGAGCTGGCACGCCGGCGACGCGAACGGCGCGACGGGCCCCGCCACGGGAAGCCGGACCGCGCCGCCGTCGGCGGAGAACAGCGCCGTCCCGTCGCAGGCCGGCAGGGCGTCGCCGCCGTCGTCGCCTGCGCCTCCCGGGCCGGCGGTCCACGGGTCGTACCCGGCCGGCGGCTCGGCCTGGTCGGACGGTTCGCTGGCCTCGGCCGCCTGGCCCCCCGACCAGGCGTCGTAGTCGGGATCGCCATTCGAGAACAACGCCATCAACAGGGCGAGGCCGGCCAGACCGCCCAGGATCTTCACCCCCGCGTCGGCGTCTTTGAACGACATCGTCCCCCCTCCCCAGGGTTCTCCCAGCCATACCCAGCGTGCCGGAACGGAAACGTTACGTCACCGGAGACCGAGCACCCAGAAGGCGATGCCCGCCGCCACGCCCACGTTGAGCGAGTCGACGCCGCCCCGCATCGGGATGCCGACCCGCTCGTCGGCGGCCGCCAGCGTCCCGGCCGACAGGCCCGGCCCCTCCGCCCCGAACAGCAGGGCCACCCGCTCGCCCTCGCCCACCTGCACCCGGTCGATCGGGACGGCCTCGGGGTCGGGGGTCAGCGCCAGCAGGCGGAAGCCCGCGTCCCGCACCGGCTCCAGCCCGCCGGGCAACCGGGGCAGCCAGGCCCACGGGAAGGCGTAGCCCTCGCCCATCGCCACCCGGGCGACCCGCCGGTAGAGCGGATCCGTGCAGGTGGGGTCGAGCAGCACGGCGTCGATGCCCAGGCCGGCGGCTGAGCGGACGATCACGCCCAGGTTGGTCGGGTTGCTCACGCGCTCGAGCACCACCACGCGCCGGGCGGCGGCCAGCACCTCGGCGGCCGGCGGCAGCGGGCGGCGGTCGAAGCTGGCCAGCATGCCCCGGTGCACGCCGAGGCCGGTGATGCGCCGCAGCACGGCGGGTGCGGCCGCGTACACCGTCGCGTCCGCGGGCACGTCGGCGGGCAGGGGCTCGGTGCGGGTGGCGTCGACCAGCGCGGCCCGCATGCGGTAGCCGGCCCGCAGCGCCCGGGCCACCACGACGTCGCCCTCGGCGATGAACAGGCCGCTGGCGGGCGCCCGGCGGCCGCGCCCGCGGGGCCCGGCCAGCTCTCGGTCGCGCAGGCCCACGAACTCGGCGATGCGCGGGTCGTCGGGGTCGTCGACGGGCGTGCGCACGGCCTCGGATCGTAGGCCGGGGCCGGCTCAGCCGATGTCGCCGCCGAGCAGGAAGAACACCACGATCAGAGCCACCATGGCGGCGGCGCCCCACACCGCCCCGACCGCTCGGACCAGGGCCACCCCCAGCGCCACCGGTCCCGCCAGGCCCACCGCCCAGGTGGGCGGCACCGGGCGGGCGCCCTCGGGCAGGCGCTCGCGGCCGATCCGCAGCGCCACCGCGGCCATCAGCAGCACCGCCAGCGCGATGACCGCCACGAGCAGGCCGCCGTACGCCCCGATGGCGGCGGCCCCGCCGACGATCAGCACCGCCGACAGCCACCGGGCGAGGCGCCGGCCGCCGCGCGGCGCATCCCCCGCCGCCGGCTCCGCGGACCGGCGCCGGGTCGGGGGCACGGGGGACGAACGGGGCTGCCCTGTGGGCGGGGACGCGGAGGCGGTCGGCTCCAGGCCCGGCGGCACCGCCGGCGGCGTCGGCTCCGACCACGAGGGAACGGCGGGCTGCGCCGGCTCCGACCACGACGGGCCAGAGAGCGGCGTCGTGGGCGGCACGGCACCCGCCACGCGGGACATGCCGGCCAGCAGCTGCTCGGCGCTCGGCCGGGCCGCCGGGTCGGGCGCCATCGCCGCCTGCACCCACGGCGTCAGCCAGCCGGGCAGGCCAGCGCCGTCGGCGATGCCGTCCCGCTGGCGTTCGGCGCCCGAGGGGGCCGCGACGGCGACGGGCGGTCGGCCCCGGGCCGCGTACACCATCACCGCCGCCCAGGACCACACGTCGCTCGCCGGGGTCACCCGGTCGCCGGCGACGCGCTCGGGGGCCATCCACGCCGGCGTGCCCACCGACGCGCCCGCTCGGGTGATCGGGGGCGACCCCGGGAACCAGGCGATGCCGAAGTCCACCACCCGGGGCCCGTCGGGGCCGAGCACGACGTTGCGGGGGGTGAGGTCGCGGTGCACCACGCCCGCGCGGTGGATCGAGACCAGGGCGTCGGCCAGCGCCGCGCCGAGCGCCCGCAGCGGCGCGTCCGCCAGCGGCCCGTGCCGGGCGATGTGGTCGGACAGGCTCGGACCGGCCACGTAGGCCGAGGCGAGCCACGGCTGGGCGGCGTCGACGTCGGCGTCGAGTAGGGCGGCGACGCTGGGTCCCTCCACCCGCCGGACGGCCGCCACCTCGCGGGCGAAGCGGGCGCGTGCATCGGGGTCGCGGGTGAGCGCGGGGTCGAGCAGCTTGAGCGCCACCTGGCGGGGCGTGCCGCCGGAGGCTCCTGTCACGTCGTCGGCCCGCCACACCTCGCCCATACCGCCCCGCCCGAGCGGCTCGACCAGCCGGTAGGGGCCGACCTGCCGGCCCGCCCTCATCGGCCGCCACGATGGCTGGACGCCGTCGCTCCGCTCATGCCGACAGCCTCGCATCCCGGCCCGGGCCTGGCGCGCCGGTCAGGGCGCCTCCGGCTCGAAGCTGAAGTCGCGGTCGGCCGGATCGTCACCGCCCTCCGAGTCCACCTCCACCGCCACCGACCCAGACTCCGCCTCGAAACTGAAATCGCGGTCGGCCGAATCGTCACCGCCACCCGAGTCCACCTCCACCGCCACCGCCCCCGGGTCCGGCTCGAAGCTGAAATCGCGGTCGGCCGAATCGTCACCGCCACCCGAATCGACCTCCACCGCCTCGAAACTGAAATCCTCGTCGGCGTCGTTGGCCGACGGCGGGCTGCCGTCCGCGGTGGACCCGCATCCCAGGGTCAGTGCCCCGATGAGCACGATGGCGATGACACGCGATCTCGACGCCACGACGGCTCCTCTCCGGGTGCGGTCTTGGCTGGCCGCCCCCGTCCGTCGACCCAAGACCGTAACGTGGGGCGCCCGGCGTGACGAGGCTCCGGCCCCGGGTCGGTGGTCGCCGGCCGGTGCCATCTCCTAGACTGTACAAGTCTGATACAAGTGAGCGGCTGCCCCCCGTCGCCCCGCCCGCCACCATCCGGAGACGTTCCCCCATGACCAAGATCAAGGTCGAGAATCCGGTCGTCGAGATCGACGGCGACGAGATGACTCGGGTCATCTGGCATTTCATCAAGGACAAGCTGATCCTGCCCTACCTCGACATCGACCTGCGCTACTTCGACCTGTCGATCCAGAGGCGCGACGAGACCGACGACCAGATCACCGTCGACGCCGCCAACGCCATCAAGGAGCACGGGGTGGGCGTCAAGTGCGCCACCATCACCCCCGACGAGGCCCGGGTCGCCGAGTTCGGCCTGAAGCAGATGTGGCGCTCGCCCAACGGCACCATCCGCAACATCCTGGGCGGGGTCGTGTTCCGCGAGCCGATCATCTGCTCGAACGTGCCCCGCCTCGTGCCGGGCTGGACCAAGCCCATCGTCATCGGCCGTCACGCCCACGCCGACCAGTACAAGGCCACCGACTTTCGGGTGCCCGGCCCCGGCACCGTCACCATCAGCTACACCCCCGACGACGGCGGCGAGCCGATGGAGCTCGACGTCGCCAAGTTCTCCGGCAGCGGCATCGCCATGGGCATGTACAACTTCGACGACTCGATCCGCGACTTCGCCCGGGCCTCGCTGCGCTACGGGCTCGAGCGCCACTACCCGGTCTACCTGTCGACCAAGAACACCATCCTCAAGGCCTACGACGGCCGCTTCAAGGATCTGTTCCAGGAGGTGTTCGACACCGAGTTCAAGGCCGACTACGACACCGCCGGCCTCACCTACGAGCACCGCCTCATCGACGACATGGTCGCCCAGGCCATGAAGTGGGAGGGCGGCTACGTGTGGGCGTGCAAGAACTACGACGGCGACGTGCAGTCAGACGTGGTGGCGCAGGGCTTCGGCTCGCTGGGGCTGATGACGTCGGTGCTCCTCACCCCCGACGGCAAGACCTGCGAGGCCGAGGCCGCGCACGGGACGGTCACCCGCCACTACCGCCTGCACCAGAAGGGCGAGGCCACCTCGACCAACCCGATCGCCTCGATCTTCGCCTGGACGCGGGGACTCGCCTTCCGGGCGAAGCTCGACGGCACGCCCGAGGTGGCGCGGTTCGCGACCACGCTCGAGGACGTGTGCGTCAAGACCGTCGAGGGCGGGCAGATGACCAAGGACCTGGCCATGCTGGTCGAGGGCGACACCCCGTGGCTCACCACCGAGGAGTTCCTCGACGCCCTCGACACCAACCTCGGCAAGGCCATGGCCGGCTGAGCTACCCGGCGCGGCGCTGGACCGCGCGCTCGCGGATCAGGCCGGTGACCACCGACACCAGGGCGGCCACGAACACCAGATCGAAGGTGATCTGGACTATCACGAGGACGCGGGCGACCTGGCCGGTGGCGTGCACGTCGCCGAAGCCGACCGTGGCCAGGGTCGACAGGGTGAAGTACAGCGCGTCGGTCTTGGTCTCGAGCGACTCGAACTGGCTGCTGTCGCCCTGCTCGAGCGCGAAGTAGCCCGCCGCGAACATGGGCACGACCAGGATGATGAGGAAGACCAGGCTGTCGAGCCGCACCGACTCGTCGCCGGGTCGGCTGCGCACCAGGCGCTGCAGTTGGCGGACGATCGACCAGGCGAGCACCACCGTGCCGCCCAGCAGGCTCAGCACGCTGAGCACCACCCCGGCGCCCGACGGCAACTCGCCCACCGGCACCGCGTAGTAGACGACCAGCACGCCCGCCAGCCCGAGCAGGCCGCGTCGGGCCCGGCGGGCAGGCGGCTCGGCAGCGTCACGGGCGTCGCTTCCCTCCCTGCCCTCCACCGGCGAACCGGAACTGCCTGGCGGGCCGTCGGCCGACCGGCCCAGGTCGCTCATGCCCTGGTTCTAGCGGGCCGGGCGACCGCAGCCGCGGACCCACGCCCGCCGCGCCGCCCGCTCATGCGAGAGGCCAGTACCCGGGCACCAGGTGATGGGGGGTGTCGAGGTAGACCTTGGCCTCGGGCGGTCCGGCGAAGCGGCCGTGGCTCCAGCGCACCTCGATGTGCCCCGCGACCGTGCGCCGCCCTCCCGCCTCGCGATCGTCGACCTCGGCGGCCCAGCGCACGATGGGCTGGCGCGACACCACCGGTTCGACGTCGAACCGTCGCAGGCGAAACGACTGGCGCCAGTCCCACGGGCTGCCCACCCGCAGGCGCACCATGCGCTCGCCGTCCGACCCGAGGACGAAGTACGTGGCCGCCGCCACCCGCAGGAAGCGCCACAGGGTGGCCTCGCGGCGGCGCTCGCTGCGCAGGCTCTGGCGCCATCGGCGGGCCGAGGCGGCAGCCACCGCCGCGGACAGCGCCGCGTAGGCCTCGGCGGCGGCGGGCGACGTCCATGCGCCGCGGCCGAGGGCGGTGGCCAGGTCGCGCCGCTGGGCGGGCGCCAGTTCGGCGACCCGGTCGGGCAGCGCGCCGACCAGGCCCGTCTCGAAGCGCACCACCTCGTACAGGGCCTGCTGCTCGGCGGCGGCCACCTCGCCGTACCAATCGCCGCGGGCGTCGGCCCCCGTCGTCGCACCCGGCGCGGCCGCACCGGGGTCGAAGACCGACCACGGCGACGCGTTGAGCTGTATGCGCGAGTTGTACTTGCAGCTGACCAGATAGACGTGGTCGACCCGCAGGTCGGCCGGAACGGGCTCGGCGCCCGGCGGGCGCTGTGGCCCCTTCCACTCGACCACCAGCGGCGGGCGGCCCCGCAGCCCGTCGGCGGCCGCCAGGAAGCAGCGGCCGTTTGCCCAGGCGGCGGCGAACTCCGCCCGGTAGCGGCCGGCGCGCTCGAGGGCGCGCAGCCGCTGCCAGCGGTCATCCCCCACGCCGCCGAACCCCGGGGGAACCCGGGCCAGGGCCACCGCCGGGTCGGCGGCGCCGAACATGGCCAGCCCGGTGACGATCTCGGTGATCTCTGTGCGGTCGGCCGGCACGGGCGGGCGCCGCCTACCCGGGGACGATGAGGTCGCCGATCGGGGGTGGCACCCCCGACCCGCCGCCGGCGTCGCCGCCTCGGGGGCCGGAACCTGGAGGGCGGCCGGAACCACCGGAGCCGCCGGCAAGCTCCGGACCGCCCGTCGCGTAGGCGGAGAGCCGCTCGGCCACCAGCGCCGCGGTCGCCGGGTCGGCCGCATCGACGGGCAGCACGTCGACCATCACGCGGCCGCGGGCCGACGCCAGCGCCCGGGCCCCCGCCGAGCGCCGGGGCGGCAGGTCGGTGGCCATGACCAGCAGGCGCTGAGCGCCGAAGTCGGAGATGCGGGCCGCCCGCCCCAGCGAGCGCTCGAGCACGTCGACCCGCCGGAGGCCCGGGCGGGCAACGGTGAAGCCGCCCACCAGGTCGACCAGCCACTCGATGCCGCCGCGGTCGACGGCCACCATGGCGACCCCCACGCCCCCAGACTGCCGCTTCGCCTTGGTGTCGACCACGAAGCCCGCCGCGCGTAGCAGCGCGGCCGCCCGGTCGACGGCCTTGTCGCCGACCGGTGCCTCCGGACCACCGCTCGCCAGCACCCGCTCGAGCTCGACGGCGGCCCGGTGCCTGGCCGTCTCGACGTAGCCGGCGTCGGTGTCGTAGCCCAGGTAGTGGCGCCCGGTGCGCACGGCGGCCACCGCGGTGGTGCCCGAGCCCATGAGGGGGTCGAGCACCAGGTCGCCCCGGTAGGTGAACAGCTCGATGAAGCGCTGCGGCAGCTCGACCGGGAACGGCGCCGGGTGGCCGACCCTCGTGGCGCTCTCCGGCGCCAGCTCCCACACGTCGAGCGTGGCCTCCATGAACTCGTCGGCCGTGGTGGTGACCTGGTTCGGCAGGCCGCGCCGCTCTCGCTCGGCCCGGGCGACCGCCCGGTCGAACCGACCCTTCGACGCCACCACCACCCGCTCGGTCAGGTCGCGCAGCACCGGGTTGGCGGGGCTGCGGAACGAGCCCCACGCACAGTTGCCGCCCGCGCCCCGGGCCTTGCGCCACACCACCTCGCCCCGCAGCAGCAGGCCCAGCCGGTCCTGCAGGATGCCGACCACGTCGGCCGACAGCGAACGGTAGGGCTTGCGCCCCAGGTTGGCGACGTTGACGGCGATGCGCCCACCCGGCTCGAGCTTGCGGACGCACTCGGCGAACACGTCCTCGAGCCAGGTGATGTACTCGGTGTACGACGCGGGGATGCCCTCGCGGCCCAGCTCCTCCTCGTACTGCTTGCCGGCGAAGTAGGGCGGCGAGGTGACCACCAGCGCCACCGACCCCGGCTGCACCCGGTCCATCGAGCGGGCGTCGCCCACGTAGATCTGGTCGACCACGCCCGGGGCGTGCACCGTCTCGTCGTCGGACAGCTCGGGCGGCGAGAAGCGCTTGTAGAACCCCGCGGAGTCGTGGTTCTCGCGGCGCGACACGCCGAACGCAGACGTCGCCGTCGCTGCCCGCCTGCGCCCGTTGCCGTCTGCCACTCGCAACCCTCTCGCTGCCATGCCGGTCACGTTAGGGACGGGGTGTGACACTCAAGCGGACCGGCGCCGCCCGAGGGTAGCCAGCCCGGCCCGGACGCCGGTGCACGGCGCCGCCTGCTTCCGCGTTCTCTTCGCGGGATCGGTCGCCCAAGGGACCGATCCCGCGAAGAGAAACGTGTGAGAGGCCGTCAGAGGCCCAGGTTCCCGACGATGCGCAGCACCGACGCCGACCGGTTCAGGGCGTACAGGTGCAGGCCGGGCGCCCCGGCGTCGAGCAGGCGGCGGCACAGGTCGGTGGCCACCTCGACGCCGATGTCACGCCTGGTGTCCGCGTCGCCGTCGGCAGCCTCGAGCCGGTCGAGCAGCGGGCCGGGGATGACCGAGCCGTTCATGGCCGCCATGCGCTTCAGCGTGGCGAGCGGCGGCGCCCCCGGGGGCATGACGCCGGGCAGCACCGGCGTGGACGA
>DASSCS010000064.1:0-2889 GCA_035697515.1 Acidimicrobiales bacterium | reverse complement strand
GGCATGAACGCCCGCAGCGCGGCGGGGATGGCGCCCTCCTCGATCAGGGCGCCCTTGCCCGGGCCGGGGGTGCCGGTGAGGTCGATCATCCCGGTGATGACCGGCCCCACCGTGTTCTCCGCCGTGACCGCGCGCCGGCCGAGGCCGATGCCCCGGACCGGGGCGCCGGTCACGTCGTAGGCGAACGCCAGGACGTCGCCGTTGCCGGAGAAGCGGTGGCCCAGCCGGGGGGAGGCGGCCAGGCCCTCGCGCTCCGAGCGGAGAAGGATCTCGGTCGAGCCGAGCGTGCCGGCGGCCAGCACCACCACGTCGGCCACGACGAACGACGACGGCGCCGCAAACCGGCTGCGGCCGCCCGCGGCGGTGGTGAAGGTCACGAGCCAGCCGCCGCCGTCGGCCGGGCGTACCGTCCGCACGGCCGTCTCGCAGTACACCTCGGCGCCGTGGGCGACGGCGTCGGGCAGGTAGTTCTCGGCCACGGTGTTCTTGGCCCGGTGATTGCAGCCGGTCACGCAGTCGCCGCACAGCACGCAGGCCCGCTGGTAGACGCCGGCCGCGTTGGGGCCGTCGGTGAAGGTGACGTTGATCGGCGGGCGGCGCACGGTGGCATCGACCCCGGCGGCCGCCCGGCCCAGCGCCACCAGCTTGGTGGGGGTGCGCCAGGTGTCGGGAAAGGGCGTCGACCCGAGCATGGCCTCGGCCCGGGCGAAGTAGGGGCCGAGCTCGGCGCTCCCCCGGGCACCGCGGAGGGCGGTCGGCCAGCGGTCGTCGTCGAACACCCAGTCGGGCGGGCGTAGCGCCACGCCGGCGTTGATGAGGGACGTGCCGCCGAGCCCGCAGCCGACCATGACGCTGAGGTCGTCGCCGGTGTGCAGGTCGAACAGCGCGGCCTCGTGGCCGAACCGGCGCATGCCGCGGCGCACCTGGAGCTGGCGGAGGGCGGCGAGCGCCGACGTGGGAAAGTCGCCGGCCCGCAGCTCGCGCCCGCGCTCGAGCACGCACACCGTGCGGCCGGCACGAGCGAAGCGGGACGCCGCGATGGCCCCGCCGTACCCTGACCCGACGACCACCACGTCGTACCGCTCACGCAGCTGGTGGTGCGGGCGCGCCAGGGCGAGGGACGCTGATGCGGTCACGTCGCCTGCGCTCATCGATCCCAGCTCCTGTCTCGCTGCCATCCGCTACTTCCGTGCCGCGCAAGTGGGCCGGCCCCGCCGCAGGCCGGCCCACTGCCGGGGAGCTCCCAACGGCCCGCCTGTCCCGCCAAGATCATCCGCCACGATCCACCGCCGCATCGGGTGCCGGGTTGCTCCTGGTCTCACTATGCACGCGGGCGCGCAAACGCCGCGCAAACGGCGGGATGCGACGGTTGATCACGCCACTGGCCTGGGGAAATCCGGCGGTGTGGCAGACTCTCCGCCGGTCGGCGGCGGCGACAGCGAGCGCGAACGAGGAGGGCAGTGCGACTCGACATCACCCTCGCCGGTGACGTGACGGTGGGTGCAGGGACCGACGTGAGACCGCAATTGGTGACTGGTCCTGCACGAATCGTGCTGGCCGCCCTGGTGGTCGAGCGGTCGACGGGAGTGCCCCGCGACCGGCTGGCCGACATCATCTGGCCCGACGGGCTGCCCAAGACGTGGGGCTCGGCGCTGCGCACCCACGTCAGCAGGGTGCGGAACCTGGTCTCGAACGCGGTCGGCGGCGGGGGCGAGACGGTGGTCGCCGGCGAGGCCGGCTACCAGCTCGTGCTGCCGCCAGGGGTCGACGTGAGGGTCGACCTCGACGAGGCCGACGACCAGCTGGCGGCGGCCCGCCTGGTGCTGGCCGACGACCCGGCGGCCGCCCAGGCCCTCGCCACGAACGCGTGCGAGGTCCTGCGGGCGCCCTTCCTACCCGGCCACTCGGGGTCGTGGGCCGACGACGTGCGCGCCCGCCTCTCCGACCTGCTGCTCGGCGCCCTCGAGCTGGCGGCGCGGGCCGCGACCGACGCCGGAGACTGCGACGCCGCAGTGGCGCTCGCCGAGGAGGAGGTGCAGCGCTCGCCACTGCGCGAGAGCGCCCACCGGTCGCTGATGGCGGCCCTGGTCGGTGCCGGCAACCGGGCCGACGCCCTGCGCACCTACCAGCGGCTGCGGCGCACGCTGGTCGACGAGCTGGGCATCGATCCCTCGCCCGAGACCGAGGCGGCCTACCTCGGCCTGCTCGGGCCGCCGCCGGCGCCCCGCCCGCCCCCCGGCTCGACCGCCGCCGGTGCCGGGCGGGGGCAGGGCACCGCCCCGGCGGCCGTGCCGTTCGTGGGCCGCACCCCCGAGCTGGCCACCATGGCCGAGGCCTGGGAGCTCGCGGCGGGCGGCGCCCGTCACGTCGTGGTGGTGACGGGCGAGGCGGGCATCGGCAAGTCGCGCCTGACCGCCGAGGCGGCCCGCGCCGTGAGCGACGCCGGCGGCCGGGTGCTGTTCGGCCGGTGCGACCAGGAGGCGATCGTCCCCTACCAGCCCATCGTCGAGGCGCTCGACGGGCTGGTGGCGGCCGCACCCGACGACACCCTGGCCGGGCTCGACGACGAGGCCCGGGCCGAGTTGGCGACCGTGCTGCCCTCGCTCGACGCGCCCCGACGCACGGCCGGCCCCGACCGGGCGCGGCTGTTCGGGGCGGTGACCGATCTGGTGGCGGCCGCGGCGAAGGAGCGGCCCCTGCTGCTCGTGCTCGACGACCTGCAGTGGGCCGACGACGACACCATGCTGCTCGTCCGGCACCTGCTGCGGCGGGGTGGCGACGCCCCGGTCCTGGTGGTGGCCATCTGCCGCGACCACGACCTCGATCCCGGGCACACCTTGGCCGATGTGGTTCACTCGCTCGACCGCGACGGGTGGGTGAGGCGCCTGC
>DASSCS010000063.1:0-35034 GCA_035697515.1 Acidimicrobiales bacterium | reverse complement strand
CGAACAACCGCCGATCTCCCGCTGCGCCCGGCAACGCCGAGCGAGTCGAGCGCTACGAACAGGCATTGGCCCGTCTCGGCGACTGGCCTTGAGCCTTGGTCATGGCCCCTGCAGTGTTGCTCTGGGACTTCGGCGACACATTGGTCGACGAGCGTTGGATGCTGCGGGCCCCCGCGACCTGTCCCGCCTGGCCGACCGCATGGTCTGAGATCATGAGCACTCGCGCTGATGGCTGGAACGTCGGGGCCTACGGGTCGCCGGAGTTGTTCGCCGCGCTCGCCGCCCGGACCGGCATGGCGGTCGAGGACGTCGAAGCCCACGCCCGGGACTGTTGCCGGCTCCTTGCGTTCAACGAGACGGCGTGGCGTGTCGCTACCGAACGGTCGTTGCCCCAGGCGCTGGTCACCGTGAACCCTGACCTGTTCAGCGAGCACGTCGTTCCTGCCTATCGCCTACGGGCTGTGTTCGATGTGATCGTGACATCGAGCGCCGAGCAGACCGCCGACAAACCAACGCTGTGTGAGATTGCCCTCGACCGCCTCGGCTTCGACGGCGATCGATCAGACGCGCTGCTGATCGACAACCGCCTCGATCTCATCGAGGCGTGGCGGAACGTCGGAGGAGCGGGCTACTGGTTCCAGAGCGACGAGCGGTTCAAGCACGACCTGCCCCGCCTTCTCGGCTAGCCATCCCCTCAAAGATCGCCCCGGCACACCAGCGACACGACCCAGCACCGAGCGCCGGCTCGGTGCAGCTTGTCGACGCACATCCCCGGCGGGCACATGAACCCCCGAGACCTGAGTAGGCGATGATTTCCTCGGTGGGCGACGGCTCAATGCTCGAAGAAGACGAGCCCGCATTCGGTACAGCGGTGGCCAGCTACCCGGGCCACGCGCAGGATGCCTCTGTCCACGAGGATGGTGCCTCCACCGTTTGGCCAGCGAGGCGGGCGACTGCGGTTCCACCACAGCTCGTTGCCCGCCGCGCCCAGACCCGAGTGCAAGAACCCGCCTTCTGCCGGCGCACCACATCGGACGCAGGGCGATGTGGCAGGGACCTCCAGCCGTCCCTCTATGTCTCGTACCACAGGCCGATGCTAGGCCGCACCGCCGCCGAGGCAGCCGCACCATGGATGACGGCAGTCGCCCAGGACTGCCGCGCAATGCCGGGTCGGCTAACTGCTGCGATCGAAGCCGTTCGTCTGCAGTGATCATGAACCGCAACCCCTGGCGTTCGCCTTGCCAGGTGTCCACTGTCTCCTCATCGACGAGCGGTTACGGCGCCACCGACGGGGCTCGGCCGGACGTCGCGACCGCGACGATCTCGTCGGCCAGCGCCGTCGGCGCGTCGAGTGGCACGAACGTCCGCGATTTCGGGACGGGCACGAACGTCGCACCGGTGAACGCCTGCTGGAGCCGTTTGCCGAGCTTCGTGGTGAAGGCGTGATCGGCTGTGCCCCACACGATCGAGACCGGACGGTCGAAGCGATCGAGCCGGGTCGACACGTCGAGCAGCTCGCGTGGCTTGATTGCCCGGAGGAACCTCACGGCGTCGCGCCGCACGCCGGGATCGGTGCGCGCCGGCTCGATCCACGAACGGGTGAGGTCGGCGGGGAGGTTCTTGGCGAGCAGCCCGAACGCCATCCACGAATGGCGCAGCAGGCGCGGCCGCATCTGGCCGGCCAGGAACTTCGCCCGCCGCTCACTCCTCAACAGAGCGAACACCGGCTTGAACGCCGCCGGCGGGAACACGTCGAAGCCGTCGCAGTTCGTGAGCACCAGACGCCCGACGCGGCCGGCGTCGGTGTCGATGAGGAACTGGCACAACGCGCCGCCCGTGTCGTTGCCGACAAGCGTGACATCGGTGAGATCGAGCTCGTCCAGGAACGCGAGGATCTGCGTCGCCACACCGCGTGGCGACTGGTCGGCGTCGGGCCGCAGCGCGATGCGGTGGGCACCGAGCGGCCAGTCGGGCGCGTACGAGCGGACACCGCGCGCGGCGAGCAGGTCGGCAACCCCCGACCACAGCGCCCCGTCGGCGAGGAACCCGTGGACGAACACGACCGGTGGAGAAGTGGAGTCCTCGGGTCCGGCGACCCGGTAGTTCACGGTCCCGTGCGGGAGATCGATGGTGGGCATGGGCTGGTCTCCTGGTCTGCGGCTCGCAGTTGTCGACAACTGTGTAATCTACAAACCGACTGTATGAATGTTTCTCGTCGCACACAAGGCGTTTCTCGCCGAAGGCAGGCCGATCGTTCCGCCGCCACTCGCGCCGCGCTGATCGCGGCCGGGCGCCGCCTCTTCGCCGAGCACGGCTTCGCCGCCGTCGGCACCGAGGCGATCGTCGCCGAGGCCGAGGTCACACGCGGCGCGCTCTACCACCACTACGCCGACAAGACGGCGCTGTTCGACGAGGTGTTCCAGCAGGTCGAACGTGACGCCGCGCAACGCCTCGCCGAGAGCGCTGTCGGCAACGGCCACGACGACGCCGGGACGATCATGAAGCGCAGCCTCGACGCGTGGTTCGAGGCGTGCGACGACCCCGAGGTGTACCGCATCCTGCTGATCGACGCGCCGTCGGTGCTCGGCTGGGCACGCTTCCGTGAACTGTGTCTCCACCACGTCCTCGGCCTGCTCGAGAGCGTGCTGGTGCTCGGAATGGATGCCGGGACGTTCACGCGCCAGCCGGTCCGACCGCTCGCCCACGTGCTCATCGCCGCGGCCGACGAAGCGGCGCTGTACATCGTCAGCGCCGACGACAAGGCGGCGGCGAAGACCGAGATGCGGGCGGTCGTCGTCCGACTGATCGATGCGCTCTGACCTCCCTGCGGTGAGACCATGTGCCGTGGCACGCACCCGCAGACGCGAGCGATCGGCGAGTGGTCTTGGGTGAGCTCGACCGTCCGATCGTCGTGCGCTTCCCGCTGCGAGGCGAATGGACCGTCGAGCGTACGCCGGCCCATCGCATACCGAGTCACGGCACCGACGTGCTCGGTATGCGCTACGCGTACGACTTCATCCGTACCGACGACCGCGCCGGCTCCCATGTCCACCCCGCCGGGTCGCTGCGGTGGCTCGTGATCGGGGGACGGACGCGGGACTGCTACGGCTGGGGTGAACCGGTCCACGCGGCACTGGGTGGCGACGTGGTCGATGCGGTCGACGGCGTGCCGGAGCGCCAGTGGGTGCACGTCGTGCGGGAGTCCTGGGCCGCCCTCAGGACGGCGCTCACCTTCAGGTCACGCCAACAATCGGTCGACGCCAGGCGCCTCGCCGGGAATCACGTGATCATCCAGTCCGCAGACGTCGTCGCCCTCTACGCCCATCTCGTGCCAGGCAGCGTTGGCGTCACCGCAGGCCAGCGCGTCGCCGCCGGTGACGTGATCGGACGGGTCGGCCACACCGGCAACTCGACCGCCCCCCATCTCCACTTCCAGCTGATGGACTCGGCGGATGCGCCGAGCGCTCGCGGTGTCCCCTGCGCCTTCGCCGACTACTTCGTGCAACGGGAGGGCCGCTGGGAGCACGTCGACCAGGGCATCCCTCGACGACTCGAGCGGGTCCGCTCCGGTTCATAGCTTCACCGGCGGGACGCCCAGCCCGGCGGAGGGTCTGGCTCCGGCGCCGACCTCCGCCGACTCATCCAGCGCGACGACCGTGACGCCGTTCGGCACTGGAGGGCTCGTCGGCTGGCACGCTCTCGTCCCAGTGACTGTCACACACGGGGTGTGGGCGGTGTCTTGATGTCGGTCATGCCGACAAGAGGAGCTCACATGTCCAGCACGACACGGATTCCCAAGGCAGAGATCACCGGCCCGTACGGGTACCTCGTGAAGCGATTCAGCCGGAAGATGCTCGGTGAGGTGCCCGACGGGGCAGCGGTGATGTGGCAGAACCGACCAGTGCTCATGAGCCTCACGGGGCTCGGCCGCAAGGTCCAGAAGTGGGACCGGCTCGACGCCAACCTGAAGTCGTTCGCCCACATGGCGGTCGCCGCGCAGGTCGGCTGCTCGTTCTGCCTCGACTTCGGCTACTTCCAGGCCCACAACGACGGACTCGACGAGGTGAAGGCCAGCGAGGTGCCCCGTTGGCGTGAGTCGACGGTGTTCACGCCGCTCGAGCGCGAGGTGATGGAGTACGCCGAGGCGATGACCGAGACACCGCCGCGGGTCACCGACGAGCTGTCGGCCCGGCTGCTCGAGCAGCTCGGCGCGCCGGCCCTGGTGGAGCTCACGGCCGTGGTCGGGTTCGCAAACCTGACCGCGAGAGGCAACACCGCAATGGGGATCGAGTCCCAAGGGTTCTCCAAGGCATGCGCGCTGCCACTGGCGCAACCCTCGGCCGGGTACGCGGCGTCGGCATGAGCGAGGACGGGTTCGCGCGCCACCGCAGCCTGCTGTTCACCGTTGCCTACGAGATGCTCGGCTCCGCGGCCGACGCCGAGGATGTCGTCCAGGAGACGTGGCTGCGGTGGGCCGACGTCGACCACGCGGCGGTGCGCAACCCGCGGGCCTATCTCGTTCGCATCGTCACCCGTCAGGCGCTGAACCGGCTGCGGTCAGTGGCGCGCCGGCGCGAGGACTACGTCGGCGAATGGCTCCCGGAGCCGCTGTTGACGAGCCCCGGCGTCGCCGCCGACGTCGAGCTCGCCGAGAGCGTGTCGATCGCGATGCTCACCGTGCTCGAGACCCTCGGTCCGGCCGAGCGCGCCGTGTTCGTGCTGCGCGAGGTGTTCGACACGCCCTACGACGAGATCGCCGAGGCCGTCGGCAAGTCCCCGGCCGCCGTCCGCCAGATCGCCCACCGGGCACGCGACCACGTCGCCGCTCGGCGCCCGCGAATGTCGGTCGACACGTCCGAGCAGCAGGAGGCCGTGGATCGGTTCCTCGCCGCCGTCCGACACGGCGACCTCCAAGGCCTCCTCGACGTCCTGGCGCCCGACGTCGTCGCCGTCTCCGACGGCGGCGGCCTGGTCGCCGCTGCTCGTCGTCCGATCCAGGGTGCGGAACGGGTGGCGGGCTTGCTGATCAGGGGTCTCCGCTCAGTGGACTTCGAGGCGAAGGCCGTCTGGCTCAACGGGTCACCCGCCATCCGGCTCGACATCGGCGGGCAGGTCGACACCGCCGTGAGCCTCGCCGTCGAGAACGGGCGCATCGCCCGCATCTACGCCATCCGCAACCCACACAAGCTCGCCGGCCTCCACGGGGCCGCCGCTCTCACACGGACCTGACCTCCGGGGTGTCCTTCACGCCGGCCCGAAGTCAGGCGAAGCCGAAGGCGGGTGGGAGGATGACCACCACCGCGGCCGCCCAGAGGGCGAAGACCGGCAGGTAGGTGGTCTGCCAGCGCTCGAGCCGGTGGAAGCTGCCCTGTCGGGTGAGGAACCGGATGGAGAGCCAGGCGGTCACCCCGAGGTTGACCAGGAGCACGAGGTTGAGTCCCAGGGCCGCTACCCGGTTCGGGGTGAACCCGAGGTCACCGATCCGGGCTGCCATCGAAGCGAGCACCATCGCGTCGAGTAGGAGGGCGCTGAGGACGGCGGCCAACTGGATGCGGTCCATCCATCCCGGCGCCGGCGAGGGCTCCCGGGCGGAGATCCCGTAGAGGACGAGACCGAGGACCACCACCATCAGGGCATCGAAGACGCCGAGAAGCTCGCGGTCGAACGCACCGCCCAGTCCCGTCACGGCGTAGGCGAGCGCGGCACCCATCAGCATCACGGCGAACAGCGGCGTGAAGAGCATGGTGAGCACCGGCGCCATGTTCTCCACGACCCGCTGCTTCGAGTCGACGAGCCAGGCCGCCACGATGGCGGCACCCGCCGCCCCACACGGCAGCACCCACTCCGCGACCAGCTCGGGATCGACCCCCGTTGGTTCGAGGATCGCCGCAGTCAGCCCCGTGAGCACGCCACCGCCGAGCGCGATCAGCACGTAGTAGATGCACCACTCGCCGGTGAAGCGGACGAAGTCCATGCGTCGTTCGTGCGACCGCACGATGCCGCCCATGTACGGGTGGGCCATCACGAACCACAGGACGACTGGCAGGTGCGCGGCGACGAGGGCATCTGTCGCCGCCTCCTCGTGATACGGATAGACGTTGATGACGATGGCGGCGGCCAGGAACGCACTCGCCGGCAGCAGGAATTGGCGCACAGTGAGCCGCCGCCGACGGGCGAACCAGCCGGCGATGAACGGGATCACGAACAGGCTCGCGTTCCGGACCAGCCACGCGGGCTCCTCGCTCGGGAACCCCGCGACCAGCCGTGCGATCTGGACCGTGACGGCCGCCGCAACGGCGAACAGCAGCGCCTCGGGCCACCGGCGGGCAGCCGCTTGCTCCTCGTCGCCGCCCGAGAGGACGAGTTGCCTCCACAGCCTGCCGCTGTGCTCGCGGGCGAACTCTCGGGACAGATCATCGAGGCTTCCCAGCCGCTTCACCGCGATCAGGAAGGCCTCATCGGCAGCAAGACCAGCCGCGTTCAGATCAGCGATCTGATCACGCAGATGGGTTTCCAGCTCCTCCACGTCGCGGCCATCGACCGCCTGCGCCTGCCCGACGAAGGATCGCCACTCCGCGATCTCCAGCTCCAACGACTCCATGGTTCAGGCTCCCCCGAGAGCGAGGGGCAGCATGTCGCCGCCGCCCCAGACATCACCCAAAGCTCGCGTCACCGTCACCCACTGCCGCTTGTGGGCGGCGAGCGCCGCATGGCCCTCGTCGGTGATCGCGTAGTACCTGCGGCGCCGCCCCTCTGGGGGCGTCTGCCACTCGGTGGTCACGAACCCGAGTCGGTGCAGACGGTGGAGCAGCGGGTACAGCATCCCGTCGGTCCACTCGAGCTCACCGTCAGAGAGCTCCCGCACGCGCTTGAGGATGGCGTAGCCGTAGCTCTCGCCCTCGGCCAGGATCGCCAGCACCAGAGGCGTCGCCGACGCCGCGACGAGGTCCTTGTCGATCTGCACGGAGCCTCCCATCCCTTGAGCGGTTATGCATAGATCTACAAGGTATGCGCCGAGCCGAGAGCCGGCAAGATGCGTCGCCCTCGACTGGCACTGCCTCGCCGACGGCGGCCGCGCCGCGCCGACATCCTGCACCTGGCGACGGCGCTCGCCGAGGAGTACGGCCTCGCGGCACGAGTCTGGCTCGACGACGGCCGCCGCAAGACTCGCGAGCAGGGCAAACCGGTCGTCGACAACGCCTTCCTCGACAGCTACTCCATCGGCCTCGACGACAAGGCGGGAACCTACGATCATGAAGGCGTCACCGTCATCGACTACCGGCCGCTGCAACAGGCCTGGAACGCCTAGAGCAACTCGTCGGCATGCTCAGGACGCGTTGGCCTCGATCGCATCCAGGTCGCGCACCGCGTACCGGTGGTGGTGCCACTCCTCGTTCATGATGATCCACAGGCACTGCCCGAGCGGGACCTGCGGAGTCCGGACGAACACCGGCGAGCCCCGCTGCTCACCGAGTCGCTCGTCGGTCAGGGTGGCCAAGAAGTCGCGGACCATCGCGACCCGTTCGGCGCGGACCTGGAGCACCTCCTGATACGACGGTGTGGCGTCGAGATCGACCACGCCGGCCGCCTGCTCCCGCCATCCGGAGAACGGCAGCCCGATCGGATGGTAGGCATCCGGCTTGCCCAGGATCGCGGAGCCGAGCCACACGTCGGTGGCAAACACCAGATGCCGCAGCGTCTGTGCGAACGACCATTCGCCGTCGACCGAGACGTCGACCGTTCCCGGGGGCATCGCGGCGACCCGTTCCATGGTCGGCGCCCACATCGCCTCCAACCCCGCCCAGCCGGCGCGCATCGAGTCGGCGTCCCGGGCGCGCAGCGCGGCTCGTTCGGGGTAGCGGCGATCGAGCTCGGCCTCCACCAGCGACGCCACCGCGACGCCGTTGATCCGCAACCCGTCGATGTCACCGTCGAGCTCGGCCCCGGTCAGATCGGCGCCGCGGATCCGTACCCCGCGGAGATCACACTCCCGGAACCAGGCGCCGTGCAGATCCGTTCCGACGAACTCGGCGCCCGCAAGGTCGTCGGCCTCGGTGAAGCTCACCATGGCCCGACCCTAGGACGACCCGCCGACAGTGGTCCCGTCCGCGTCGCGCAGCTCGCGCTGCGCTGCTCGGACCGATCGGCGGCGCCGTTGCCGACATGTCGGTACAGCGGCACCGTGGCAGGGTCGTGACCCCAGGCGTGGTCGCCGTCGGCGGCGTCGATGTCGAGAAGCCCGAGGAGCTGACGTCGGACCGGCAATCGCGCCGAGGCTGCGGGCGGCAGCCTGTCCCTGATGCGGACCCAGCGGTACGTGTAGGCGAAGAACACCGCCTTGCGGGTCAGGTTCGACCTGTTCACCGAGCGGGCGTGCCAGACCCGCCGGTCGAACAACACGACATCGCCGGGACGCGCCGTCACCTGCGCCGCGCCCGGGGGCTCGGTCCACCGCACGTCGCGCCTCGGCGGGCCGTCGAGGCGATTGACGGTGTGGCTGCCGGGGACCAGTTTGAGATTGCCGCGTCCCGGTTGCGAGACGTCCGAAAGCCAGTAGCCGGCCTTCACCGACAACCGCGGCCGCGGATCGGTCTCCAACTCCTTGTTCTGCCAGCCGCCGTCCTGATGCCACTCGTACCGGAACGGCACGTCACCGGCCACCGGCGGATGCACGTCGATGTGCGAGTGGTACACGTGAACGTTCCATCCGAGGACCGAGCACACCCGCCCGACGACGGAAGCATGGTCGACCAGCGGCGCCAGCGCCGGGCAGGCATATACGGCACTGAGTTCGTGAAGGGCGCCCCCCGGGCCGAGCTGACCCACCCGGCGGCGGCGCTCGTACAGGTCGTCGATCGCCGCGGCGTAGCTTCCCACCTCGTCGGCGTCGAGCACTCCCCGCACGACGAGATACCCGTCCCGCTCGAACACCCGGCGCTCCGCAGCCGCCATCGACTCGCACGAGAACGATCGCCCCGCATCCGCGTCGCCGGCCACGGCCGAGCCGTCCATCAGCCCTGCTGGGTGGTATGCCAGTGGCACTCCTGTTCCGCCGGGCGACGCCAACGGCCGCCCGTCGCGCGGCCTGTCGGACGCCGACGCCGATCCTCCAGCCATGTCACCAGCTACCCAGCAGGTCGTACTCGCCCGGTGCCGCGTACCTCATGCCGTATTAGACGATCAGAGATCGGTTCCGGTTCGGCAGGACACCCGAACAGATCGTCCTGATGGCGCGCACCCGCGCGAGCAGTCCGCACCTCTGCTGCGAAGTGGCCCGGACCGAGCTACGTCGTCATGAACTCGATCTCCGTGATGGTCTGGTTGCCGCTGGCCTCGATCGCCAGAACCTCGAGCTTGTACTGGGTGCCGGGCTCGAGGAACTCCGGGGGCACGGTCACGCTCGTCGTGGTCGCCGGGAGGTCGACACTGAACACCCTCAGCGGATTCTCCCGCTCGACGATGACCTGATAGCTGACGATTTCGACGCCCGCGGGCTGGTCGCCAGGTTGCCAGCTGATCACGGCGTGGTCGGGAGCGACCACCCCGCCGGGCTCGGGTGTGACCACCATGGGTCCCGCCGGCGTGGCGTGGGACAGCCTCGCGGTGCCCCTCAGCCGTTGTCCCTCGACGGTCTCGCCCGAGAAGGAGTACCTCCCCTCGGGGAACAGGGCCTTGAACTCCTCGAGCGAGAGCTCCTCGAACGACGGCTCGTTGCTCTCGGAGAACAGTTCGGTCAACCCCAGGTCGCCGAGCTCGCCTCGACTCTCGACGTCCAGCAACTTACGCCCGTCAGGACCGAAGACCTCCATCGACCTCCAGGCCTCGCCGTCGAGAAACACTTGGAGACCAGCATCTCCGTCGGTGGCGTTCACCTCGATGATCAGTTTCGCCTCCTCGAGCCGGACCGGCGCGGTCTGGGCGTCTGAAGCCCCCGCGACGTAGAGGCCGGGCACCAGTGCCAACAGGCCGACCACGGGAACGATGCGTCTCATAGCTCCTCCCGTCCCTGGTGTGCGCGAACGTCGCTCGGGCCACGGCTGCGGGCCGGCGGCCAGCTACTCGCTCCCGAGCGAGCTCGACTCGCGCGTCTCCCCACCCACCGACGACGGTCGGGCGAGGACCTTTCTTGGTGACGACGAGCATGACCGCGGGCCGCTGAATGACGCCTGAATGTCCCAAGGGACGGCCATGTCAACGCCGGTCGAAAACCGACCCCTGCCTGCAGCGGCGACGATCGTGCGCTGCCGCAAGCCGAAGGCCGACCTGCCTCGCCTCGATTCGTCTGTCTCGACATCGGCAGCGGCACCCGAGTGCCCCTGTTGTCGGGACCTTCGGCACTGGTTGACCCGGCGGAGCCGTGCTTATCGTGCGCTCGGAAGGGAGGGGCCATGAGGCGCATCAGTGCGCCGGTGGTTGTGGCGATGGCCGTGTTGCTGTTGTCCGCCGCCGGCTGTGGGGACGATGACGATGACGAAGGCGCGGAGGTCGATGTCGTGCTCTCCGAGTTCATCGTCGATCCAGCGGAGGATTCGGCCGAAGCGGGTGAGGTGACGTTCGCTCTCGACAACCAGGGGGGCGAGACGCACGAGTTCGTCGTGGTGGAGGCCGCGTCTGCCGCCGACCTGCCGGTCGACGACGACGGTGCCTTCGACGAGGAGACCTTCGGCGAGGACAACGTGCTCGGCGAGGTGGAGGAGCTCGAAGCCGGTGACACGGCCGAGCTGACGCTCGACCTCGAGTCCGGCGATTACCTGTTGCTCTGCAACGTCGTGGAGGAAGAGGACGGCGAGGTCGAGAGCCACTTCTCCGAAGGGATGCACACCACCTTCACGGTGGAGTAGCCGTCGGAGGGTCGGCGCGCCGCCGGGTTCGTCGCAGCCGGGTGGCCGCTCGGCCGGTCCGGACACGAGCAGGCAGGAGGCCCAGTGATGGCGACCGTGACCGGCGGGGAGGGCGCGACACCCGGGTCGGCGCACGCACCTGACGGGGGTGCGGCGGTGTCCGAGGGGCTCATCGCCGTGATCACGGTCGGCGCAGTGCTGGCGTTGGTGTTCGGGCTCGTGGCCCTGGTGGTCGCGGGCGAGGGCGACGGCTCGGACGGCCGGGCCACGGGGCCGGTGGAGACGGTGGCCGTCGAGCTGGGCGACCTGTTCGTCGAGCCCGACCGCGTCGAGATCCCGGCCGGCTCGCACCTGCAGGTCGAGGTGACCAACGGCGGTGACCTGCAGCACGACCTCAATCTGCAGGGAGAGACCGGCACCGACCGGCTCGACAGCGGCGAGACGCAGACCGCCGACTTCGGCGTGATCGACGCTGACACGCAAGCGTGGTGCACCGTGCCCGGCCACAAGGAAGCCGGCATGCTGCTCGACATCGTCGTCACCGAGCCGGTCCCGGAGACGACGACCACCACGGCACCCGCGAACGCGTAGGGACCGGCGCCGGCGAGCGGGCGCTCCGCCGCCGGCTCACTGCGTCACGGCGCCACGATGAGCGCCCGCGGTGGGACGTTCTTCATGCGGTACGGCGCGTGCCGTTGAGAGTGGTCAACTCTGTGAGGGGCACCATGGTCTGAGCATCAGGACCGGTCCATGAGACAGAGGAGGACCGCCATGACCAACGCCGACACGCCCACGACGGGAACGGCTCCGTGAATGGCGCGGACCTCGCGGACATGGTGGGGCAGATCGTCGACGACAACGTCTACATGGTGCTCGGGACGGCCGATGAAGCCGGCCGCCCGTGGGTGTCGCCTGTGTTCTACACCGCGGATGCCTGCCGCGACTTCTACTGGATCTCGTCACCGGAGGTCTCCCACTCCCGCAACCTCGTCGGGCGTCCTCAGGTCAGCATCGTCATCTTCGACTCTCGCGCACCGGTCGGCACGGGCGGGTCCCGAGCCGTCTACGTGGCGGCCGTCGCCGCTGAGGTGCGGGCGGACGACCTCGACGACCGCCTCCTCGCCGCGTACACCGGTTTCGCCGAGCGAGGGGGAAGGAGACTCACGGCCGCAGAGCTCCGGGCGCCCGCCCCGTACCGCCTCTACCACGCCACTGCGACCGAACACTCCGTCCTCTGCCCGCGCGCCGCAGGAGCGCCGTGCGCAGATCATGGGTTCGCCTACGACCACCGAACCCGAGTGCACCTCCCGTAGCCGGACGCGACGACGTCACCGTCGGGCAGCCCGGTCTCGGTCAGGCATAGGGGGACGCTCTCGCATCGTCCGCGGGCAAGTCCTCGCCGTGGGCGATCTCCGTGCCCGCGCGACCGGCGACGGCCATGCGATGCATGCTGGTGCGCATGGCCGTCATCGAGACAATGACGTTCCGGCTCGTCGATGGCACCGACGACGCCACCTTCCTCGCCGTGGACAAGCGGCTGCAGTGCGACTTCGCCTACCAGCAACCGGGGCTCGTCCGGCGCACCACCGCCCGGGGACAGGGCGACCGCGCCGGCGAGTGGATCGTCATCGACCTGTGGCGCAGCGCCGAGGACGCCGACGCCGCGGCGGCCCGGTGGGACGACGACCCGACCGCCCAGGAGCTCATGGCGCTGGTCAACGCGGACACCGTCGAGATCCGTCGCTACGTCGACCTCGACTGAACCACCCGAGCGCGGCGGCGACGATCGCGGAACGGGCTACTGCTGCACCAGCACCAGCGGGTTGCCCTCGGGGTCGGTGATCGGCGCGATGGTCGGGCCACCGGGGACGTCGAACGGCTCGGACAGCACCGCGCCCCCCAGCTCACCCACCCGGGCGAGCGAGGCGCTGATGTCACGCACCTGGACGTACAGCCGCACGCCCGCGGTCTCGCCCTGGCGGATGTGCCCGGCCGGGCCAGGCTCGGGCCCGCCCAGTCCCGGCGCGACGCTCATGACCGGGCCGTCACCGATGTCCCAGTTGAACAGCGCCCCGTAGAACGCCCGCTGGCGCTCTGGATCGCGCGCCTCGATCTCCCAGTGCACGACCGGTCGTGCCCAGTCTGCGCTCATCGTCCCTCCGACGGCCGACGCCAACACACCAGGCTTGCACGCGCTGCGGGTGCCCGCCGACCGGCCGCGTCCGTCCTGACGCCGTCGGGTTCCCGCACTCAGATCGTGTCGCCCGCCAGGCCGAACCAGGGCCGGGCGTCGACCCGCAGCCGGCCGGCCCGCACGGAGGGGTCGGCCTCGGCCAGCGCCCGCACGCTGTCGACGTCCTGGCCCGCGTAGATGCAGATGCCCGCGAGGTCGCCGTCGTCGACCACCGGTCCGTTGAGCAGCAGCCTGCCCTCGTTGCGGAGCGTGAACAGGTGACGGAGGTGCTCGCGCTGCAGCCGCTCCTGCTCGGCCTCGTCGTGGGCGCGGTGCGGGCCGGCCCACAGCAGCACCAGCGTGTACCCGCTGCCGCGGGCGATGCTCTCCTGGATCTGCTGGTCGAGCATGTCGAGCGAGTCGGGCATCAGCCCTGCATATCACCCCTCGACTCGCCCGGCATCAGCCCGACGGACTCGCGTGAACCACCCGCCGGACGCGGACGACCCGCTAGCCGGGCGCGATCCGGCGGGCCACCTCGGCCAGGCCAGGCCAGTCGGGCGACTCCTGGACGCAGCGGGCGAACAGCCACAGCCGCAGGCGTTCGGGGTCGAGGTCGAGCAGGCCGGCCATGCGGCGCACCAGGCCGAGCGGGTCGGCCCGCAGGCGCTCGTCGCAGTTGAGCATGTGCTGCACCGGGTCGTAGGCCGGGTCGCCCACGTGGGGCTTGGGGTCGATCACCAGCCACGGCTCGCGCTCGGCGGCCAGCACGTTGGCGGCGTGCAGGTCGGTGCACAGCAGCACCGAACGGTCGGTCGTCGCCGGCAGGCTGCGGAACAGGTCCGTGCCCGCACGGGCCAGGCCGGCATCGACCGCGGCGGCCCGCCCGGCCGCGCGCTTGGCCTCGAACTCGGCGGCCCACTCGTCGCACATGGCCTGCAGCGGTCGGAACGCGTGCCCCGCCGGCGGCGTCACCCACAGGCGCCGCAGCAGGCCGGCCAGGACCACGTCCTGCTCGGGCTCGGGGCGGCGCGACAGCTCGGTTCCCGGCCGGCAGCGCTCGAGCAGCAGGACCGACGTCCGGTTCCCGGGGCCGCCGTCAAGCATGTCGGCGGCGTGGAGGCGCACCGCACCGTCACCGTCCCAGACCTGCAGCCCATCGGCCTCGTGCCGCCCCTCGCTGTGCCACCAACCGACCTTCAGCACCAGGTCGCGGCCCCGTTCGTCACGGGCGGGCGCCACCCAGGCGGTCCGCCCCCCCGGCTGGAACGGGACGCCCACCTCGAGGTGCCAGCGCCCCCGCACCTGGGCGACCACGGCCGGCAACGCCGCCAGCCACGCCGGGGGGATGCAGGGCGCGGTCGTCAGGTTGGCGGGAAGCACCAGGTCGCCGTTCACGGCGGCAGCTTCGGTCATCGCCGGGCGGGCCCGCCATCAGTATCCGGCCTGCACCCGACCGCCCACGGGTGACCCTGTGGAGATGGCGTCGCCCGGCGGGGTCATGTGCACCGGGCCGGGGTGACGCTCGACGACGCGTTGTGCGAGGGTTCGCCGGCCTCGTCAGCGCCGCGCCGGGAGGCCGTCGAGCCAGCGCAGCGCCGCCGCGGGGGTGGCGGCGAGGGGGCCGGGGGGCGGGACGGGGCGGCGCACCATCACCACCCGCGTGCCGAGCGTGCGGGCCGCCGTGAGCTTGGCGGACGTCGCGTCGCCGCCGCTGTTCCTGGTCACGATCGTGTCGATGCGGTGGGCGCGCAGCAGGGCCAGCTCGTCGTCGACCGTGAAGGGGCCTCGGGCCAGCACCACCGTGGACGCGGCGGCCGGCAGAGGCATCGGGTCGGCCCGTTCGATCGAGCGCACCACGAAGTGCACGCCCGGCACCGCGGCGAACGGCGCCAGCTCCAGCCGGCCGGTGGTGAGGAAGACCCTGCGGGCACCGATCGGGGCCAGGGCGGCCGCCGCCGCGGTCAGGTCGTCGACGTGATGCCAGCGGTCGCCCGCCGCGGACCGCCACGCTGGGCGGACCAGCCGCAGCCGCGGGACGCCGGCCGCCGTCGCGGCAGCGGCCGCGTGGTGGGGCATGAGGCGGGCGAAGGCGTGGGTGGCGTCGACCAGCGCATCGAAGCGGCCGGTGCTCAGCGCGTGCTCCAGTCCATCCGGGCCACCGAACCCGCCGGTCCGCACCTCGCACGGCAGCGGGGCCGGGGTGGTCGTGCGCCCGGCCAGCGACGCCACGACGTCGATGCCGGGCCGGTCGGCCAGCAGGGTCGCCAGGGCGGCGGCCTCGGTCGTCCCCGCCAGCAGCAGCACGCGCGTCGGGCCCGCGGCCATCGGCTACAGACCTCCGGCGGGCCCGCCCGGGGAGGTGCGCCGTAGCAGGTAGGTGTCGAACATCCAGCCCTTGCGGTTGCGGGCCGCGGCGCGGGCCCGCTCGATCTCGCCGGCCACGTCTGCCAGGGGACCGGAGATCAGCATCTCGTCGGGCGTGCCCAGGTAGGCGCCCCAGTAGATCGTCACGTCCGACGGATCGAGGTGACGGAACGAGCACCGGCCGTCGAGCATCACCACCACGTCGTCGCCCGCACCGGCGGGCCAGCCCTCGGCGAGCCGCCGCCCGGTCGTGATGTGCACCGGGTCACCCACGCCGTGCAGCGCGATGCCGAACCGGGCCGCCAGCACCTGGACGCTGCTGATGCCCGGGACGACCTCGATCGTGAACCCGACCCGCCCCCGCGCCGCCACCCGGTCGAGGATGCGCAGGGTGCTGTCGTACAGCGCCGGGTCGCCCCACACCAGGAAGGCGCCGCAGCCGTCGTCGGCCAGCTCGTCGCGCACGAACCGCTCGTAGATGTCGACGCGCCGCTCGTGCCAGGCCGCCACGTCGTCGCGGTAGGACGGCCCGCCGAGGTCGCGCGGCGGGTCGGGCACGGTGACGGTGCGGTACGGCCCCTCGACGTAGCGATCGCAGATCGTGCGCCGCACCGCGGCCAGGTCGGCCCGGTCGTCGCCCTTGTCGAGCGCGAAGAACACGTCGGCCGCGTTGAGCGCCCGCACCGCCTGGGCGGTCACGTGGTCGGGGTCGCCGGCCCCGATGCCGATGACGAGCACCTTGCGCACGTCGCGAGTCTGGCGCGGCCCGGTCTCGATCTCACGATGGCCGGGCGCCGGCCGTTAATTCGTTCGCAACCGCAACGACGATCGGACAAGGTTGATGGTGTCCAAGGCCGGCACACCCCGTGCCCGCCGGTTCGATCGAGGAGGTGTAGCCGACCGATGATCAAGCTTCGAGAGCCCCGCTCCGCCCGCCGTCGCCTGGCACGCCTCGCGCCGCGCACCGCGCTGGTCTGACGACCGAACCAGCGCCGCCGGCACTGCGTACCCCAGGTCGAGGTTCCGTGAGGGCGGCCACGCTCTCGCCCCGCGCACATCGCGCTCTCCCCTCGCTCGGCGCCCACCGTGCCGAGCTGCACACGCAAAGGACGCACCATGTTCCACGACGAGCTCGTCGCGAAGACCCTCATCGAAGATCGGCACCGTGACCTGCGCTACCGGGCGAAGCCCCGTTCCGGCCCGCAGCTGCGGCATCGCTGGTCACGACGGGGCCGGCGCTAGGTCGACCGCGACCAACACCCGAGGGGTGGTCGGGCATGCCCCCCGGCCACCCCTCGTTCGCTACCCTCCCCCCGATGGAGAACCTCAGGGCCGAGGCCTGGCACATCCGCCCCAACGGCCCACTGGTGGGCGAGGTCCAGGTGAGCGGCTCGAAGAACGCGGTGACCAAGCACATGGTCGCCGCCATGCTGGGCACCCGGCCGAGCACGATCACCAACGCCCCCGACGTGGGCGACGTCGGCATCACGGCCGACATCCTCACCTCGCTGGGCGTGGGCGTCGCGATCGACGGCGACGAGATCACCGTCCACCCCGTCGAGTCGCCCGGCTCGGACGTGCCCCTCGAGTTCACGGGCCTCAACCGCATCCCCATCCTGCTGCTCGGGCCGCTGGTCGCCCGCAACCACGAGGCCTTCGTCCCGCTCGTCGGCGGCGACCGCATCGGCCAGCGCCCGGTCGACTTCCACATCGCCGCGCTCGAGTCGATGGGCATCGAGGTCTCGGTCGGGTCCGACGGCATCAGGGCCAAGGCCGGCCGCCTGCACGGCGCCCAGGTCACCCTCCCCTACCCCAGCGTGGGCGCCACCGAGAGCGTGCTGCTCACGGCCGTGCTGGCCGAGGGCCGCACCGTGCTGCGCAACGCCGCCCTCGAGCCCGAGGTCACCGAGCTGGCCCTGTTCCTCCAGAGGATGGGCGCCCGCATCGGCTTCAAGCCCGACCGGCGCATCATCGTCGAGGGCGTCGACCACCTGCGGGGCGCCGCCGCCCGGCTGCAGGGCGACCGGCTCGAGGCGTTCTCGTACCTGGTGGCGGGCCTGATGACGGGCGGCCAGGTGCGGGTGGGCGGCTGCGCGCAGGACCGCCTGGTCACCGCCATCGACACGCTGCAGAAGATGGGCGCCAGCTTCGAGATCACCGACGACTACATCTCGGCCAACGCCGCGCGCGGGCTGCGGCCCTCGGCCGTGCAGACCGACACCCACCCCGGGTTCATGACCGACTGGCAGCCGCCCCTCATCGTGCTCATGACCCAGGCCGACGGCATGTCGGTGCTGCACGAGACCGTCTACGAGGACCGCCTCGGCTACGTCAAGGAGCTGACCGAGATGGGCGCCGAGGTCGAGCTGTTCGACACGTGCCTGGGCGGCCCGGCCTGCCGCTTCCACGACACCAATGCCCTGCACTCGGCGGTGGTGCGGGGCGTGTCGAAGCTGCGGGGCGCCGAGGTCACCATCCCCGACGTGCGGGCCGGGTTCTCGTCGGTCATCGCCGCAGCCGTGGCCGACGGGCCGTCGACGCTGCACGGCATACACCACCTCGAGCGCGGCTACCACCGGCCCTTCGAGACCCTCGAGGCGCTGGGCATGAAGCTCGAGCGGGTCGCCGCCACCCCCTGAGCGCGCGGCGTTTGGCCCCCACGGCGGCGGGGTAGCCACCGTCCGTCGAGGAGGAGCCATGGCGACGAGCGACGCACCCCGCCACCCGACGGTGACGGACGCACCACTGGTGCCGGAGACGATGACCGAGGGCGTGTCGGGCACCCCCGCCGGAGCCGAGGCCGGGGCCGCGACCCCCGGGCCCCGCATCCCGTCCGCCCTGGTCGAGGCGCTGCACCGGATCGAGGGCTCGAGGGCCCTGGACCGCCCGGTGGACGTGGTCGAGCGGCTGGCCAGGGCCGTGGTCCGGCCGGGCGCGACCGAGGACGCCCTGACCGGCGCCTGGCTCGGGCACGCCCTGCACCCGCTGCTCACAGACATCCCCCTCGGTACCTGGCTGAGCGCGTCGCTGCTCGACCTGGTCGGGGGCCGGGCGGCCCGCCCGGCCGCCCGCAGGCTGATCGGCATCGGCATCCTCAACGCCCTGCCCACCGCCGCCTCGGGCCTGGCGGAGTGGCTGCAGACCGACCGGCCGACCCGGCGGGTCGGCGTCGTGCACGCCCAGGCCAACGTGGTGGGCCTGCTGCTCTACGGCGCCTCGTACCGGGCCCGGCGCAGGGGCCGCCACCTGCGGGGTGTTGCCCTGGGGATGGCCGGCGGCGCGGCCGCCATGGCGGGCGGCTACCTGGGCGGGCACCTGTCGCTGGCCCGCAAGGCGGGCTACCGCGACCCCCGATTCGCAGCGCCGGCCGGCTGAGGGGCGGGAGGAGCCATGGACAGCAGTCGCGACGACGCTCCGGACCCGACGACCGAGCCCGATGCCGGTCCCGTCGGCGGTGGCGGACCGGACGAGCCGAGCTCCGGCGAGCAGGCACAGAACGCCGAGGTTGTGCCCGACCCCGACGCAGAGCCCGGCGACCACGAGCCAACGGCCGCCGACCGGGTCGACCGGCTGGAACGCCACAACCGCAGCAGCTCGACCGGCACCTGAGCGGATTGGCGCCCCGCCGGCGGGGTAGGCGATGCGCGTGGAACGCTCCGTACTCATCACCGGCGCCGGCTCGGGCATCGGCCTGGCGTGCGCCATCGAGGCCGCCCGCCTGGGCTTCACATCCGTCGCCGCCGTCCATCGGGCCGACCAGGTCGCCGCCACGCTGGCGGCGGCCCGGGACGCCGACGTCGATCTGACCGTCGAGGTGCTCGACGTCACCGACGAGGCCGCTGCGTCGTCGCTCATCGACCGCATCGGGCCCTGGGCGCTGGTGCACAATGCCGGGTACATGAACGCCGGACTCCTCGAGGACGTGCCCGTCGACGACGCCCGACGCCAGTACGAGGTCATGCTCTTCGCGCCCGTGCGCCTGGTGCAGCTGGCTCTGCCCGGGATGCGCCGGCGCGGCGGCGGGCGCATCGTGTTCGTGTCGTCGAGCATCGGCCAGATGACCGTGCCGTTCCAGGGCTGGTACGGCGCCGTGAAGCGGTCCCTCAGCGCGCTGGCCGACACGCTGCGGACCGAGGTCGTGGCCGACGCCATCGACGTCGTGCTGGTCGAGCCCGGCAGCATCGACACACCGCTGTGGGACGATGCGGAGGCCGAGCTGGCCGCCCACCGGGCCCACACCCGTGAGCCGTCCCGCTACGACCGGGCCATCGAGGCGATAGAGACGGCGCGCGGGCACGGCGCCGACCCCGGCGACGTCTCCCACGTGGTCGGCGAGGTGCTGCACGCGGCGCACCCGCCCTTCCTCCGCCGGGTGGGGCCCGGGTCGCGAGCGGTCGTGCTGGCGGGCAGGTTCCTGCCCACCAGCGTGCGGGACCGGGTCACCCGAGCGGTCGGAGGCCTGTGATGGGCGTCGACGGCGGAGCCACCTCGAGCCGGGTCATGGGTGTGCCGCCCGAGGCCGTCGCCCTGGTCCTCGGCGACCCCCGCACCTATGACGGCGTGGTGGTGGGGAGCCGCCGCATCCGCTGGTTCGACGCCCGGTGGCCCGAGGTGGGCAGCCGCTTCCACCACACCATCGGGTTCGGCCCCGTGACGATCCGGGACCACACCGAGGTCGTGCTCGACGGCCTGCCCCACCACCTGGGCCTGGCCGTGCGGCTGCGGCCGCTCGGCAGCGCCGCGGTCGAGTTCCGCATCGCGCCCGAGGACGGCGGCACCCGGGTCGAGATGACCGAGACACCGACATCTGGCGTGCTGGCGGCCACCTGGTCGCCGCCGGCCGCCGCCCTCACCCGGTGGCGCAACGACAAGGTCCTCGCCCGCCTGGAGCAGCTGGCGGGCCAGCGGGCCCGCACCGCCGGCCTGGCATGACCACCGGGGCCTGGGACGCCATCGTCGTCGGTGCCGGGCCGAACGGCCTGGTGGCCGCCAACCTGCTCGCCGACGCCGGCTGGCGGACGCTGGTGCTGGAGGCGCAGGCCGAGCCCGGCGGCGCGGTGCGCACGGCCGAGGTGACGGCCCCCGGGTTCCGCAACGACCTGTTCAGCGCCTTCTACCCCCTGGCGGCCCCCCCGACCCCGATCTCCCGGCTCGGCCTGGACCAGTGGGGCCTGCGCTGGGCGCACGCGCCCGCCGTCGTGGCCAATCCCCTCCTCGACGAGCCCGCCGCGATGCTGCACCGCTCGCCGGAGGCGACCGCCTCCCGGCTCGAGCAGGCGACCCCCGGCGACGGCGACGGCTGGATGCGGCTGCACGACCGCTGGCGCCGCGAGGGCCGGGCGCTCATGGCCGCGTTCATGGGGCCGTTCCCCCCGCTGAGGGCCGGCGCCCGTGCCCTCGCCCGTATCGGCTGGCGCGACCTGCTGCCCTTCGCCCGCTTCCTTATGCTGCCCGTGCGCCGGCTCGCGGACGAGCACGTCCGGGGGCGTGGCGCGGGGCTGCTGCTGGCCGGCAACGCGCTCCACGCCGACGTGCCGCCCGACGCGGCGCCGAGCGGGTTCCTCGGCTGGCTGCTCGTGTCGCTGGGGCACGACGTGGGCTTCCCCGCCCCGGTCGGGGGTGCCGGCGAGCTGACCGCGGCGCTGGTCCGCCGTCTGGAGGCGCGGGGCGGCGCCCTCACCTGCGGGGCCCGGGTCGACCGGGTGGTGGTCGAGGGCGGGCGGGCCGTCGGCGTGGAGGTCGACGGCTGCCCGGTGCGGGCCGGCCGGGCGGTGCTCGCCGATGTCGACGCCGAGGTGCTGTACCGCAGCCTCGTCGGCGCCGACCTGCTGCCGGCGGCGTTCATCGACACGCTCGACCACTTCCAGCGGGGCTGGGGGACGCTCAAGGTCGACTGGGCACTGCGCAGCCCGCTGCCCTGGCGCGACCCCGACGTCGCCGGCGCCGGCACCGTGCACCTGGCCGCATCGATCGACGAGCTGGCCATGACCTGCGCCGAGGTGATGGCCGGACGGCTGCCGGCCCACCCGTTCGTGGTGCTGGGGCAGATGACGACGACCGATCCCTGCCGGTCGCCCGCAGGGACCGAGTCGGCCTGGGGCTACACCCACGTGCCGGCCCTGGTCGACGACGGGCGTGGCCGCCGGGCCCTCGCGCCCGCCGACGTCGACGAGATGGTCCGCCGCGTCGAGCAGCGGATCGAGGACCATGCCCCGGGCTTCCGCGACCTCATCCTGGCCCGCCACGTGCTCCCGCCCTCGGGCATGGAGGAGCGCGACGCCAACCTGGTGGCCGGCGACATGACCGGCGGCACCAACCAGCTCCATCAGCAGCTGGTGTTCCGCCCCACCCCGGGGTTGGGCGGACCGGGCACGCCCGTCCGCGGCCTGTACCTGGCGTCATCGTCGGCGCACCCCGGCGGCGGCGTCCATGGGGCGTGCGGCACCAACGCCGCCCGCGCCGCCCTCGCCCGCGAGCGCCGCGCGCGCCTGCTGGCAGCGGTCCCGCGGCTCGCGGTGGGCGGACAACGCCCGGCGCGCCGGCCACCCTCGCCCGCCACCGACGGCTGAGTCAGGGCAGCGGCCGCTCGGCCATGCGCCGCACCGTCCGGTGCCCGTTTGCCGCACCGGGGTCGTGGGGCTCGCCGTACAGGCCGGGCCGGGCCGCCGGCTCGCGGCGCGACAGGGCCGCGCCGGCCACCACGAGGGCGGCGCCGAAGGCGAGGAAGGCCAGGTCCCACCACCGCGGGTCGGCCACGTCGTCGCGCACGTGGTGGATCGAGAGGAGGTGGTGGTCCACGACGCCCTCGACCACGTTGAACATCCCCCAGCCCAGCAGCAGGAGCCCGACGAAGGGGCGGGGGTCGAGGCGGGCGCCCTGGCGCAGCGCACGCCACAGCAGCACGACGCCGATCGCGGTCACGGCCCACGTGCCGGCGTGGAAGATGCCGTCCCAGAGCGTGTTGGCCTCGAGGTCGTCGACGGTGCCCGGCGGGAAGCGCCCGGGCGCGCGCTGGTCGGTGAGCAGGTGGTGCCATTGCAGGATCTGGTGCAGGACGATGCCGTCGACGAACCCGCCGAGTCCCACCCCGAGCAGCAGCCCGCCGACGGTCGCCCCGCCGGTCCGGTCAGTGGTGGCGTTCACGGGCACCTCCGCTCGTCGGTGCTGCGTCGTGCCCGGGGTCGCGACGGCGGGTGTCGTGCGACCCCGGGCCGATGGTCCGGGCCCGGCTACCGCCTGGCCTCTTGCGTCAGCTCGCCGGCCGAGGTCCGCACGTCGTCGCCGACGGTGCTGGTGGCCTCTGCCGCCCGCTGCTTGACCTGCTCCGCCGCGTCCTGGGCGGACGACTTCAGGTCCTCGCCCACCGCCTGGCCGGCGCGGACCAGCTCGTCCTGCAGCGGCTGGGTCTGCTCGCGTACCTTGCCGGCGACCCGCTGCTCGGCCTCGGTCGGAGGCAGCAACGAGGCGAGCAGCAGGCCGCCGCCGAAGGCGATCAGCCCCGCGGCCAGCGGGTTGCCCTGGGTCTGCTCGACGACCATGTCGGGGGCGCGCCGGGCCTGCTCGGCCATGCCGCCGGCCCGGTCCTGCGCGCTGCCCGCCAGCTCGTGGGCGCGGTCGCCGGCCGTAGCACGAACGTCGTCGGCCCGGCCCATGACCCGTTCCCGCATCGACCGCCAGCCGCTGGCCATCCGCTCGCGGCGGCGGGCGACGACCCGGCGGGGACTGGTGCGGTCGGCGATGGCGTCGATCGTCTGGGACATGTCCTGGCGGGTGTCCTCGATCTCGGTCCTCACGTCACTTGCGCTCTTGCCCATCGGGCATCCTCCTTCAACGTCTCGACCGTCTGGTCGGGAAGCGGGCTCACCTCACGCAGGCGGTTCCGCCCGGTGACCGCCAGCACTGCGGCGACTGCGCCGACCGCCAGGCCGACCACGAGGAACGCCCAGCCGGGCTCGATCACTTCGGCCAGGCCCCAGGCGGCGGCGAAGGCCAGCAGGGCGAGTGCCAGGTACCCGGCGGCGGCAGCGCCGCCGAGCATCGCCCCGGCCCGGCCGGCACGGCCGGCCTCCTCCTTGAGCTCGACCCGCGCCAGCTCCATCTCCGAGCGGACGAGTTGGCCGAACTCGTGGGTCAGCTCGCCGAACAGCTCGCCGAGCGAGGGCTCGGCCCCCTCGAAGGTGACGGCCCGCCCGTCCGGCTCGGCGTACTCGGAGTACTCGTAGCCATCGGCCGCGGTCCCGTCGTCTCGGGCGACGCCCGCGCCGGGGTCCGGCTGCGGGGGCACACCCGGCCCGGGGCTGCTCATCGCAGGTCACCCCCGTAGGGCGGAACCGGGTCGACCGGCGAGGCCTCCGGGGGCGGGAACGCTTCCCCGCCCTGGACCGAGGTCGGTGGCGGAGTCGGGGCCGGGACCGGGGCGGGGGCCGGCGTCGGGGTCGGCGGGGTCAGGCTCGGCTGGGCGCCGGGCGACGGCAGCTGCGCCGTCGGCTCCTGCGGGCGCCACTCACCGTTCCCGGACTGGGACGGCGAGGACGAGGCGTCGGCCTGGGCACCCCGGAACAGGCGGCCCGCGACGAAGCCCGTCGCCACTGCGGCGGCCAGGAACAGGCCCGGACGGCGGCGGCCGAACCGCTGGACATCGTCGACGATGCCGTCGACGCCCCGCTCACCGACCCGGTCGGCGACCGTGGCGAGGCGCTCGCCCATCTGGTCGGCGTAGCGGCGCAGGTCGCCGGCGCCCTCGGCGTCGCCCTGGGCCAGCGCCCGGAAGCGGGAGCCGAGGTCGTCGATGGCGCCCGCCGCCCTGGTCGTGCCGTCACTCGCCTGGTGGCGCAGGGCCGTGCGGGCCTCGTCCACCAGGTTGCGGGCCTGGGTGCCCGCCTCGGACACGACCGCGGAGACCTCCTGCCGCGCGTCGTCGGCGACGTCGCGGGCCTGGTCCTTGGCGGCGCCCGCCAGCTCGCTGGCTCGGCCTTCCGCCTCGTGCTCGTGCGTGATCGTCTCGTTCGCCACGACTGACCTCCTTGCTCGTAGGCCGGTCGTCTACCCCGTGTCTCCGGGATCCACACCTTCTCCCGCCGGGTGTGCTATTTGCCCGCCGGCCCGGGGACGGCGGCGGGGCCGCGCGCCCCCTCGGGCCCCGGGTCGAGCCAGCCCGCCGCCAGCGCACCGGCGAGGCGGCGCTGGACCTCGTGCCACAGGGCCGGCGCCCCCGCGCCGATCTCCTCGTTGCGGGCGTACACCCGGTCGGCCGTCACGCCGTTCTCCCGCCAGGTGCCGCCCCCGCTGGCGTGGTTGAGCAGGAAGCCGGCGAACCTGTCCAGCGATCGGGCGAAGCGTGCCTCGGGCGACCCGCCGTCCTCGAACTCGTCCCACAGCGCCCGCACCTCGGCGGCCTGGTCAGGGGGCAGGAGGGCGAAGATGCGATCGGCGGCCTGCTGCTCGCGGGCCGCCTTGTCGGCCCGGCCGGCCTCGTCGTAGACGTAGGTGTCGCCGGCGTCGACCTCGACGATGTCGTGCACCACCACCATCCGCACCACCGCCCCGACGTCCACCGGCTCGGCCGCGTGCTCGGCCAGCACCATGGCCATCAGGGCCAGGGTCCACGAGTGCTCGGCGGAGTTCTCGTAGCGCGAGCCGTCGGCCAGGCGGCCCCGGCGCAGCACCGACTTGAGCCGGTCGACCTCGAGCACGAACGCCACCTGGGCGGCCAGCCGCTCGGACGCGCCCGCCATGTGGCCGGTCAGCCCGCCAGCAGGCTGGCCAGAGCCCAGATGGCCGCGACGGAGCCGATCACGATCATCACCACGCTGCGGCTGAGCGGCGCCCGGGCCAGCTCGCCCTCCTTGGGCGACTCGGGGGGGCGCACGAGCGCCATGAGGCTGCCGACCGCCATGGCCGCTCCCAGGGCCAGCACCAGGTAGGCCAGCAGGTCTTCGCCGAGGAACATCGCCCGCCAGCGTACGGTCCGGCCGGGGGTGCGCGGCCAACCGGCCCCACACCTCACCGGCCGGTCAGCTGCGCTGCGCCGCGGCGGCCACCGCGGGCGCCGTCGGGCCGGCGCGACGGCCCACGCGGCGGTGCTCGACCACCGCCCGCACGAGCAGGGCGCCGTCGGTGCCGCCCACCGGCACCAGGTTGGCCGCCAGGGCCAGGGCGTTGAGCCCGATGGCCGCCTCCGCCAGCACGCTGGCGAGCCCGATCGGGTCGACCACCGCCTGCCCCGCGAGCAGCGCCAGCACTAGTGCGGCGCTGGCGGCCGGCCCGGCGAGTGCGACCGCCGCCCGCTCGAGTGGTTGGTCGTCGCGGCCCTGGTACGCGGTGACCCCGACCAGGCCGCCGACGACGACCCAGTCGACCCGGTAGCCGAGCGCATGGGCCGCCCACGCATGCGCCCCCTCGTGCACGAGGGTCGACGCCGCCGCGCCGAGCACCACCGCCAGCGGGACCCACACCAGCGGCAGCGCGGGCCGCCACACCGGCAGGGCGACGGCGACCGTCAGCATCGCGGCCATGCCCACGCTCATGCGCACCCGGCTGCCCGCCAGGGCGAAGGTCCAGCGGGGAGGACTGCTGCGGCCTGGCGCCCGACAGCCGTGATCCGCCGGGTGCGGCCCCCGCCCGACCCCCTGGCGCACCGCGTCGGCCATGGGGGCCAGGATGCCAGGCGCGGCCCCGAACGCGCGCGCGCACCGTCCCGCCCTGTTCTGCTCGCACATGACGGCCCTGGTGGTGCCTTTTCGGCCGGTACCAGCGCGCCGGGCTCACCCTGGCCGACGCGCCCACGGCCGGCTGGTGGCTCACCCGCCCCGCTGTGGGTGCTCGGACCCGTGCCCGGCTGGCCGGAACGGCCGGGTCGCCGTCCCGTCGCCTGGTCGCGAGGGAGCGGTCGCGCGGGGGCGATAGCGTGCCCGCGATGTCGAGCCGGTACCGCCTCGTGGCACTGGTCGGTGTCGTCGCGCTGGGAGCGGCGGTGTACGCCATCTTCGCCCTCATGCGCGACGACACGAGCTCGCCGACGGCATCGGTCGAGGCCTACCTCGAGGCCTGGGCCGAGGGCGACTTCGCGGCCATGGAGCAGAAGGTCGTCGACCCGCCGGACAGCTTCGCCGCGGACCACCAGGCCCTGGTCGACGAGCTGCAGGTGAGCGAGGCCAGTTACGCGCTCGACTCGGTCGACACCGGCGGCGGCACCGGGGTGGCCCGCTACACCGCCACGCTCGAGCTCGCGGGCCTGGGCGAGTGGAGCTACGACGGCGCCCTCACCATCGTCGAGGCGCCCGACGACTCGGAGGTGGACGGCTGGCTGGTCGAATGGTCGCCCGCCAACGTCCACCCGTCGCTCGACACCGGGCAGCACCTGGAACGCACCCGCGATGTCCCGGAGCGAGCCCCCATCCTCGATGCCGCAGGCGAGCCGCTGTCAGTGGGCCGGCCGGCCCGCGTCATCGGCGTCGAGCCCCAGGCCATCACCGACCTCGACACCCTCAAGCTGGCGTTCCAGGCCGAGCTGGACATCGATCCCGCCACGATCGACGAGAAGCTCAACGCCCCGGGCGTGCAGCCCAACCACTTCGTCACCATCACCACCGTCGACGTGCCCACCTACAACCTCGTCGAGCCGGTGATCTACCCGCTGCCGGGCACCCGCTTCCGCGACACGTTCCTGCGGGGCGGCCCCACGCCCGAGTTCGCCGCCCACGTGCTGGGCCGGTTCGGCGAGATCACCGCCGAGCGGCTCGAGGAGCTGGGCGAGCCCTATCAGGCGGGCGACCTCGTGGGCCTCACCGGCCTCGAGGCCGCCTACGAGGAGCAGCTGGCCGGCACCCCGTCGAGCACCGTCCGCGTGGTCGGCGCCGACGACGAGGTGGTCGACGAGGTCGAGCGGTTCGAGGGCCGCGCACCCGAGCCGCTCCGCACCACCATCGAGCCCGCGGTGCAGACCGCCGTCGAGGAGGCGCTGGGCGATACCACCACGCCGCTCGCCGTGGTGGTCGTCGACGCCAAGAGCAACGTCCGTGCCGTCGCGTCGCGACCGCTCGGCGAGTTCAACCGGGCCATCGGCGGCGAGTACCCGCCCGGGTCGACGTTCAAGATCGTCACCACCAGCGCCCTGCTGGCCGGCGGTGTCACGCCCGACACCACCGTCGAGTGCGCGCCCACCGTCAACGCCGGCGGGCGCGAGTTCAGGAACTTCGAGAGGTCCAGCCTGGGCGACGTGCCCTTCGGGCTGGCGTTCGCCCAGTCGTGCAACACCGCCTTCATCTCGACCTCGGCCGACGTGGCCGACGCCGACCTGGTGGCCGCAGCCGAGAACTTCGGGTTCAACACCGACTACTCGATCGGGCTCGACACGGCCACCGGCAGCTTCCCGACCCCCGCCGACCCCACCGAGCACGCCGCGGCCGTCATCGGCCAGGGCAAGGTCACCGCCAGCCCCCTGCACATGGCCACCGTGGGCGCCACCGTGCTCGACGGCACCTGGGAGCCGCCGGTGCTCCTGCCCGAGCGCGACGCCGACGACGCCCCCGCGGCCACCTCGCTCGCCGCCGGCGCGTCCGACACGCTCTACGGGCTCATGCGCCGGGTCGTCACCGAGGGCAGCGGCCGGGCGGCCGCGGTGCCCGGCGCCGAGGTGGCCGGCAAGACCGGCACGGCCGAGTACGACGCCGGCGACCCGCCCCCCACCCATGCCTGGTTCGTGGGGTTGCGGGGCGAGCTGTCCGTGGCGGTGCTGGTCGAGGACGGCGTCTCGGGCGGCGAGGTCGCCGCGCCCATCGCCGGGCGCATCCTCGCCGGCCTGCCCGGGTGAACTGGGGCGTCGCAGGGTACGTTGCCGCCATGACCGCGCTGACGCCCGAGGCCCGTGACGTGATCATCGCCGGCAGGCTGGCCCACCTGTCCACCGTCAACGCCGACGGCAGCCCGCAGGTGAGCATCGTGTGGGTGGGCCTGGACGGCGACGAGATCGTGAGCGGGCACCTCGGCATGCGCCAGAAGCTGCGCAACGTGGAGCGCGAACCGCGGGTGGTGCTGTCGCTCGAGACCGGGCACCGCAACGCCATGGGTCTGGACGAGTACCTGGTCGTGCGGGGCACCGCCCGGGTGACCGAGGGCGGCGCGCCCGAGCTGCTTCAGCGCCTGGCCGAGGTGTACCTGGGGCCGGGCACCCGCTTCCCACCGTTCGACGACCCCCCGCCCGGCTACGTGCTGCGCATCACCCCCGAGGGGGTGGGCGGCGTCGGGCCCTGGTCGTCCTGACGCCGACCGCTGCGTCGGTCGGATCGGAGCGCTGCGAGGTCCCAGCGGGGCGGGCGAGGTTCAGCTGGCCACGATCGTCGCCGCGAGCGCCATCCGATGGTCCTTCGCCCAGGGCGGTCCCATCGTTGCCCGCGGTCCGAGCAGGACGTCGTCGGCCCGCTCGCCCAGCACGCCGGCTGCCTGGCCCTCCACGTCCTTGGCGTCGTAGAGGTGGACGTCCCAGCCGCGTGCGCGTGCGAGTTCGGCCAGGACCTGGCGGTACATGACGGAGTCGGCGCGGCTCTCGTACGGTGCGCGACGTTGGATGGCGATGTCGTCGGGGAAGTCGAGCGGCCAGGCTCGCAACGACATGGATGCGATCCGTTCGGGCAAAGCGGTTGCGAGCTCGTCCAGTGAGGCTGACGTCGCTCGAACAGCCGACGCTCGCACCTCGGCCACCAGGGTGGCGAGGGCACCGTCGTCGAGATCTCGGGCGTCGTGGTGGATCGGTGCCGGCGGAACGCCGGGTTCGATCAGCTCGATCCTCCGGCGGTCCACGACCTCGTGGTCGGCCGACGCCGTGACCGCCACGGCCCAGCCGAAATGATGGGCGATGCCCAGGCGCATGCCACGGATCATGCCTTGGCCAGCACCGCCTCGCCTGACAGACGCCGCGACAAGCGTGGACACCCCAGGCGTGGGCGCGGAAAGCCTCGAACCGCCGGCTCGGTGACCGACGACGCTGGATCGCCGGGCGAGCCGCCGGTCGGGTAGCCGGGCCCCGAGCTCACAGCGTGCGGTGGTGCATGTGGACGACGCCGTTGCCGAACCGCCGCTCGTCGAGCAGCTCGAGGTCCACCCGGACGTCCCGCGGCAGCCCCGGCTTGCCGCCGCCCACGACGACCGGGAACACCAACAGGTGGACCTCGTCCACCAGCCCGGCCCGGAACGCGTGCTGCGCCAGACCGGGGCCGCCGACGCTGATGTCGCGGTCGGCGGCCTCCTTCATGGTGCTGACGGCCTCGGGGTCGAACTCGCGCTCGAGCCGGGTGCGGGGCGTCGACACGGCGTCGAGCGTGCGGGAGTACACGACCTTGTCCAGGGCACGCCACACGTCGGCGAAGTCCGCCTCGGCGGCCGGCAGCCCGGGCTCGTCGCCGACCGTCTGCCAGACAGCCATCGTCTCGTACATGCGCCGGCCGTAGAGGTGGGTGCCGACGGGCCGCTCGAGGTCGTTGACGAACGCATGCACCTCGGCGTCGGGCACCGCCCAGTCGAACCGGCCCTCCGCGTCCTCGATGAAGCCGTCGAGGGACGTGATCGCCGTGTAGATGAGGTTGGCCATGATGCCTCCGGGTCATCCTGGACCAGGTCCTCGGCCTCGTCGACCGAGCCGGCCCTGCGGTAGCGGTTGACGGCCACGCATTGGATGGCCGGACAGTGCATCAGTTCACAGTGACGGCGCCGGCGTCGGGCCTGATGTGAGCGAACGTGCTGCGGCCGTTCCACGTCGGGAAGGCCCGCACGAGCCATGACGGGCCGTCCAGCTGGATCCGGGAGTCGCGGGTTGCCTCTGCCCAGGAGAGCTGCCCCGCGTGCCATTTCACGAACGCTTCGGCGTCGGCGGCGATGTAGAGGTCTTCGTCCAGACCGGCATACGTCTTGCAGATCTCGGCCTCACCGAGCTCGAGCAGCAACCAGTACCGCTCGTGGGGCCGGAAGCCCGTGAAGTCCAACCGGATGACCACGCGCTGACCCGGCAGTCGGTCCCGGCGGAGCGCGTTGCACATCGACCACAACGCCACGAACGGATCGAGGTTCTCGGGTGCGATCTCGAGCCAACGGGCTCCCCACTCGCCGAGCGCCTCGCACACCGTGAACAGATCGTGGCCCGAGCTCGTGAGGAGGTAACGGTGACCGCGTCCCTGAGCCTTCGGTGCCGACTCGACGATGCCGAGGCGTTCGAACTGCTTGAGCCGCTGCGTGAGCATGGTGCGGGAGAGCCCGGGCGCACCCTCGAGGATCTCGCCGAAGGTCTCGCAGCCGAGATGCAGGTTGCGGACGATCAACGGCGTCCAACGCTCGGCGAAGATCTCCGCACCACGGGCGATCGGGCAGTACTGGCCGTAGGTCCTCACGAGGGCAGTGTCCCGCGCCTCGCGACCTCCGTGAAGTCCAGATTCCTTACATCGAAGTCCAGATCGCTGACTTCTCCACGGTGCCCCCCGCTGGTGCGATGAGCCCATCGACCGGAGGAGGAGCGATGACCGCACCAACCACCCTGCAGATCCCCGGGTTCCGAGGCGACCTCATCACCCCGGACCACCATGACTACGACGACGCCCGAGCCGTGTGGAACGGCACGGTCGACCGACGCCCCCGGCTCATCGCCCGCTGCAGCGGCAGCGCCGACGTGGCCGCAGCGGTGCGCTTCGCCCGTGACTGCGACCTCGAGATCGCCGTGCGAGGCGGAGGCCACAACGTCGCCGGCACCGCAGTGTGCGACGGGATCGTCATCGACCTCTCGGCGATGCGCGCCGTCTCCGTCGATCTCGTCGAGCGCACGGCCCTCGTCCAAGGTGGTGCCCTGTGGGGCGACGTCGACCACGAGACACAGGCCCACGGCCTGGCCACGACCGGCGGCATCGTGAGCCACACCGGCGTCGGAGGCGTCAGCCTGGGCGGCGGCATCGGCTGGCTCATGCGCAAGCACGGGCTCACCGTCGACAACCTCGTGGAGGCCGAGGTGGTGACCGCGACGGGCGACATCGTGCGGGCGTCGGCCAACGACCACCCCGACCTGTTCTGGGCGCTGCGAGGCGGCGGCGGGAACTTCGGCGTCGTCAGCTCGTTCCGGTTCGCGTTGCACCCGCTCGGCCCCACCGTCATGGCCGGACCGGTGTTCTGGGCGGCAGAGGACACGACCGATGTCCTGCGCTTCTACCGGGACTTCGTCGCCGACGCGCCCGACGAGCTCGGGACCATCGTCCGGCTCGGCACGGTCCCGCCCCTGCCGGTCGTCGGCGACGAGCTGCACTTCCGGCCAGCCGTCGCGGTGGCCAGCTGCTACGCCGGACCCGTGGAGGCAGGTGAGCGTGCCGTCCGCGCCCTCCGCCAGTTCGGAGCCCCGCTCGTGGACCTGGTCGGACCCACGTCGTACGTCGACCATCAAAGCAGCATCGACGACACCGTCCCGCACGGCTGGCACTACTACTGGAAGGCCACCAACCTCACCGCCCTGTCCGACGCGGTCATCGACGTCGTCGCCGAGCACGCCTACGGCACCACCTCACCGAGGTCGTACGCGGCGATCTTCCACATGGGTGGCGCAGTTGCTCGAGCGCCTCGGGGCGCCACGGCCTACCCGGAACGCGCTGTGGATCACGACATGAGCATCGACGCCGTATGGCTCCCCGAGCACGACGACACCGTCGGGGCGGCCGAGACCGCGTGGGCCCGAGCATTCCTCGACGCCCTCGAACCCCACCGTGCCGGCGTCTACGTCAACTTCCTGGGCGCCGACGACGACACGAGTCGCGTCCGCGAGGCCTACGGCGACGCCAACTACCGGCGGCTCGCCGAGGTTAAGGCCGAGTACGACCCCGAGAACGTGTTCCGGAACAACAAGAACATCCGGCCCGCCACGCCGGCGCAGTGAGGGCGGATCCGTCAGCCTCCGGGCGGTGGTTCCAGGACCATCACATGGATCGGCCGGTGATCGAGCCGGCGGGCATATGCCTGGTAGCCGGCGTAGATCTGGCAGCCGCGCGCCCACACGGCCTCGCGCTCGTCGCCCTCGGCTTCACGGGCGACGACGGGCACGGTCCGATCCCGGTAGCCGAGCTCGGCCCGGGGGTCGGCTCGCAGGTTGAAGTACCAGCCGGGTGTGCGGGGCTGGCCGAACCGAGTGCCGATGACCGCGATCTGGTCGCCGGACGGCACGCCGACCAGTGGCACCTCCCGCCGCTGCCCGGTGCGCGCTCCGGTCGTTGCCAGGGTGATCACCGGAAGGCCGGCGAGCACCCCTGGCACGGTCACGCGCCCCCGGCTGAGCCGGAGCACGAGCCGGTCGATGTGGTGGAGGGTCTTGGCGAAGAGCCACGCCCCCGGCCGCGACGAGGACACCTTCCAGACGAGCCTCTGGAGGCGGTTGGCCTGGGGGATCCGGTAGCCGAGCTGATCGATCAGTCCCACGACGACCATTTAACATGGCGCTCTCCGTCAGCGCCGTTCGCGTGACGGCGAGACCGGCTGCCACCCCGCCGGCGGATCCTCGCCAACTCGGCCGTCCACCGCTTCGCGGAGCACCACATCGCGCGTGTCAGCGAGCGGCGGCATTTCGCCCGGCGGTCAAGGCGTGACCGGCTGGAGGAGCATCTCCTGAGCCATCGACGCCACGATGAGGCCCTGCGGGTTCCGAATCACACCGCGCAGGGTGCCGCGGCCGCCGGCGTTGACGAGGCTCTGCACGTCCTGGAGGAGCCACTCGTCGGCGCGGGCGGGCCGGTGGAACCAGGCGGTGTGATCGAGGCTGATCATGCCGGTGGTGTCGCCTTCGAGGTGGAGGGGCCGACCACCCACTCCGGTCCAGTCGGTGGCGTAGCCGAGCAGCGCGGTGTGCAGATGCGGGTCGTCGTCGAGCGGTCGGGGCAGACGGAACCAGTGGCGGTGCGTCGCCTCACGGGTGCCGTCGGGTCGCATGACACTGGGCCCGATCCAGCGCTCGTCCCACGGGCCGACCTCGTTCTGGGTGCGATCGGGTTCAGGGAGGTCCTCGGGCGGCGGCACGCCGTCGGGGATCCCCGACAGGTCGTACACGTACCCCTCGGTGTCGGTGGTGAACGAACAGGTCATCGTGATGACCGCTTTGCCATCCTGCGACGCGGTGACGCGATGCAGGTTGAACGTGCGTCCGGCCTTGACCACATCGCTGCGGAAGACGATCTCCTGTCCGCCTTTCACGGGTCGGAGGAAATGGGCGTGAACCGAGTGGAGCCGGCTTCCGACCGGGGCGTCACCGCAGGCCGCACTGATCGTGAGGGCGAGCCCGACGCCGCCGAAGACCACCGGCCCATACCAGTCGGGTGTCCGTCCCACCCACGTGTCACCGAGCCGTTCGTGGTGCAGCAGCGCGAGGAAGTCGTCGATCGCAGCCTGCTGCTGGTCGACCCGGTCGCTCACCTCAACGTCCGCGGAACTCTGGCGTCCGCTTCTCGATGATCGCCCGTACCGCCTCCTGTCCGTCCTCGCTGTCGAGGCCTGCGAGCGCGCTGCGGATCTCATCGGTCATGCGCGCGCCGACGTCGTTGACCAACGGAGTCCTGGCGACCAGGTGTTTCGTGCGCCGCACCGCCAGTGGGGCCTGGGCGGCGACCGCTCCGCAGAACTCCAGCAGACGCCGGTTGAGCCGGTCTGCCGGGACGACCTCCGACACGAGCCCGCGGCGGAGCGCCTCGTCGGCATCCACGAAGCGGGATTCGAGCAGGAAGCGCAGAGCGGTCTCATGACCGACGAGGGTTGGCAGAGACCAGGTGAGGCCCCCGTCGGGCGACGTGCCCGCCCGCAGGTATCCCGGATGCAGGCGCGCCGAGTCGGCAGCGATCCGGATATCGGCGGCCATCGCCAATGAGAGACCCGCGCCCACGGCCGCCCCGTTGATCCCGGCGACGACGGGCTTGTTGGTCTCGAACCGCAGCGCGAGGAGGAACCGTCCGACCCACCCCTTCTCGTCGAGCATCTGCTCCTGGTCCGACAGTCCGGTCTCGACCGGCGTGTCGTCGCCACCACCCAGATCGAGGCCGGAACAGAACGCGTCGCCGTTGCCGGTCAGCGCCACGACCCGGACGTCGTCGTCCGCCTGGGCGTCTCTCACCGCCCGCACGATGCTCCAACCGAGTGACGAGGTGAGCGCGTTCTTTCGCTGTGGACGATCGAGCCTCAACACCCTGACGTGCCCGACAGTCTCGGCGGCCAGTTGCGACATCGCTCAAGGCTGCCACGCCCGCCCGGCCCATGCCGTCGGTTGCTGCGGCCCGGGGTTCGCCCGACGACGCCACGGTGTGCGGATCGCCCCCACGCCATCCCGCGTCGGCGCACCCCTGCCGACAGGCGATCAGTCGACCTTGGCCATGTTGGCGAAGCGGGTGAACTGCTCGAGGAACGCCAGGCGGCACACGCCCGTGGGGCCGTTGCGGTGCTTCGACACGAGGATCTCGGCCTGGCCGCGGTCGGGTGAATCCTGGTGGTAGACGTCGTCGCGGTAGATGAACATGACGACGTCGGCGTCCTGCTCGATGGAGTTGTGCACCACGATCCCGTCGGCCACGAAGTTGTGCGTGCCGGGAACCGTCGCATCGAACACCGGCTCGTCGCCGAGCTCGTCGATGCCCACGATCAGGTCCCAGCGCACGTCGG
>DASSCS010000062.1:0-5469 GCA_035697515.1 Acidimicrobiales bacterium | reverse complement strand
CCTGTTCGCCGCGGCCGAGGAGGCGGGGGTCGACCTGCTGTTCGAGGCCGCGGTGGCGGGCGGCATCCCCTTCATGCGGCCGCTGCGCGAGTCGCTGGCCGGCGAGCGCATCGACCGCATCATGGGCATCGTCAACGGCACGACGAACTACATCCTCACGCAGATGACCGAGGCGGGCATGTCGTACGCCGATGCGCTGAGCGAGGCACAGAACCTCGGCTACGCCGAGCGCGACCCCACGGCCGACGTCGAGGGCCACGACGCCGCCGCCAAGGCCGCGATCATCGCCTCGATCGCCTTCGGGGTGCGGGTGGTGGCCGGCGACGTCTACGACGAGGGCATCTCCGGCATCACCACGACCGACATCGACTACGCCGCCAAGATGGGCTACGTGGTCAAGCTGCTGGCCATCGCCGAGCAGCACGACGGCGCCGAGGCCGACGGCCACGCCGGCGAGGTGGCCGTGCGGGTGCACCCGGCGATGGTGCCGGCCGACCACCCGCTGGCGTCGGTGCGCGACAGCTTCAACGCCCTGTTCGTCGAGGGGGCGGCCGTCGGCGACCTGATGTTCTACGGGCGGGGCGCGGGCGGGGCGCCGACCGCGAGCGCCGTGCTGGGCGACGTCATCGACGCCGCCCTCAACCGCACCAGGGGCAGCCACGCCACCGTCGGGAAGCTGGCCAAGGCCCGCCTCCGACCCATCGACGAGACCGAGACCGCCTACTACCTCAACATGGATGTGTACGACCAGCCGGGCGTGCTGGCCGCGGTGGCGGGCGTGTTCGGGCGTCACGACGTGTCCATCCGCTCGATGGAGCAGGAGGGCCTGGGAGGCGAGGCCCGACTCGTGTTCATCACCCACGTCGCCCGCGAGGCCGCCGTGCAGGCCACGGTGCGCGAGCTCCACCACCTCGACGCGGTCGACCGCATCACCTCGGTGCTGCGGGTCATCGGCGGGTAGGGCGTCCACCGTGAAGTACGTGTCCACCCGGGGCCGGGCGCCCGTCCTCGACTTCGCCGACGTGCTACTGGCCGGCCTGGCGAGCGACGGCGGGCTGTACGTGCCCGAGTCGTGGCCCGCCCTCCCCGACGCCTGGGACGAGCCCCGCCCCTACACGCAGCTCGCCGGCGAGGTGCTGTGGCCCTACGTCGACGGCTCGCCGATCGCCCGCGACGACCTCGACCGCATGGTGGGCGAGGCCTACGCCACCTTCGACCACCCCGACGTGTGCCCCCTGGTCGAGATCGAGCCGGGGCTGGGCGTGGTCGAGCTGTTCCACGGACCCACGCTGGCGTTCAAGGACGTGGCCCTGCAGCTGGTCGGGCGGCTGTTCGACCACGAGCTGGCCCGCCGCGGCGAGCGGGCCACCATCGTCGTGGCCACCTCGGGCGACACGGGCTCGGCCGCCATCGCCGCCTGCGTCGGACGGCCCGCCCTCGACGTGGTGGTGCTGCACCCCGCCGGCCGGGTGTCCGACGTGCAGCGGCTGATGATGACGACCGTCGACGCCCCCAACGTGCACAACGTGGCGATCGAGGGCAACTTCGACGACTGCCAGGACCTGGTCAAGGGCCTGTTCGCCGACCCCGCGCTGCGCGAGCGGGTGGGCCTGTCGGCCATGAACTCGATCAACTGGGCCCGCGTCGCCGCGCAGATCGCCTACTACCTGGTGGCCGCCGCGGCCACCGGCCCGTGCGACGTCGCCGTGCCCACGGGCAACTTCGGCAACGTCTTCGCCGGCTGGATCGCCCGCCGGGCCGGGGCGCCCATCGAGCGGCTGATCATCGGCTCGAACAGCAACGACATCCTCACCCGCTGGGCCGCCACCGGCGACATGGCCCAGCTCGGGGTGGTGCCCACGCTCAGCCCCAGCATGGACATCCAGGTGTCGTCCAACCACGAGCGCCTGCTGTTCGAGCTGCTGGGGCGCGACGGCGCCGCCACCGCCGAGCTGATGCGCCGCTTCCGGGGGTTGGGGGCGGTCGAGGCGCCCACCGATCCCAGCTTCGTGGCCGCCAGCCTCGACGACCGGGCCACCCTCGACGTGATCGCCGACCTGTACCGGCGCACCGGCTACCTGGCCGACCCGCACACGGCGGTGGGCGTCGGCGCGGCGGCAGCGGTGCGGGGCGACGCCGGGGTGCCGGTCGTGTGCATGGCCACGGCCCACCCGGCCAAGTTCCCCGACGCGGTCGAGCAGGCCACCGGCGTGCGGCCGGCGCTGCCCGACCACCTGGCCGACCTGTTCGACCGCCCCGAGCACTGCGACCTGCTGCCCGCCGACGTCGACACCGTCCGCGCCCACGTTGAGCGCTGCGTCGGCCGCGACGACACCCCGCGCTGACCGCCGGGATGGCGGCGTCGGGCCGTCGGCCTGCGACAATGAGCCGGTGAAGTACGTGATCTGCGTCCCCGACGGTTGCGCAGACGAGCCGCTCGGCGCGCTCGGCGGGCGCACGCCGCTCGAGGTCGCCTCGATGCCCACCCTCGACCGGCTGGCGGCCAGGGGAGAGGTGGGCCGGGCCGCGGTGATCCCGCCGGGCATGCCGCCCGGCAGCGACGTGGGCAACATGTCCATCCTCGGCTACGACCCCGGGCGCTACCACACGGGACGCGCGCCCATCGAGGCCGCTGCGCTCGGTCTGCAGCTGCGGCCCGACCAGGTCGCCTACCGCTGCAACCTGGTCACCGTCGGCCGCGACGGCACGATGGTCGACTTCGCCGGCGGGCACCCGTCGTCCGACGAGGCCGCCGAGGTCATCGACGCGCTCGATGCCGCCCTCGGCCGGGGCGCGGGCGGCGAGGTCGAGTTCCACGCCGGCGTGCAGTACCGCCACATCGTGGTGGCTCCCGAGAGCTGGGCCGACGCCATCTGCTTCCCCCCGCACGACCTGACGGGCAAGGCGGCGGCCATGCCGCGGGGCCCGGCCTCGCTGCGCCTGATCGAGCTGATGGACGCCAGCCGGGCCATCGTGGGCCCCTCGCCGCTCGCCGCCAACCAGGTGTGGCTGTGGGGCCAGGGGCACCAGCCCCGGCTGCCGTCGTTCGCCAGCGTCACGGGCCGCACCGGCGCCCTCGTGACCGCCGTCGACCTCATCCGCGGCCTCGGCGTGCTGACCGGCATGGAGGTGGTCGAGGTGCCCGGGGCGACCGGCTGGTTCGACACCGACTACGAGGCCAAGCGCGACGCGGCGCTCGCCACCCTGGCGGCCGGGGCCGACGTCTTCCTGCTCCATGTCGAGGCCACCGACGAGGCGGGTCACGCCGGCAACCTCGACGAGAAGGTCAAGGCGCTCGAGGCGTGGGACACCCGCATCCTCGACGGCCTGGTCGAGGGCCTCGATGCGCTCGGGCCCTGGCGCCTGCTGCTGCTGCCCGACCACCCGACGCCGGTCGCGCTGCGCACCCACACGACCGACCCGGTGCCCTACCTGCTGGTGGACAGCGCCGACGACGGTCCCGGCGGCACCTACAGCGAGGCGGCCACCGCCGGGTGCACCCCGGTCCCGGGCCATGAGATGCTCGGGCGGCTGCTGGCGCGCTGACCCGGCCCGACAGGCACCGGCCACCCGCGGCGGGCGGGGCTTCACCGCGGGTGCCGTCCGTGTTTCGAACCCCTGGGTGCCCGCGCTACAGTGGCCCCGTTCTGCGGGGGGCAACCGTTTCATCAGGGCGGGTGACCGGGCAGCCCCCGACTCCTTCGCAGTGCGAAGTGGTTCCTCTCCCGAACAGGCCGCTCCCGCGACACGCCCAGGTGCCTGCCTCCCGGCGTACCCGCAGCGGTCGACCGACCCGGTCTCCCCAGAAGCAGTGAGGTGACAGCCACCGATGAGCGTGGAGCCCAGCACCCTCGAACGGTCCGCTCTCGAGCGCAAGGACCGTGAGGAGCTCACGACCATCGCCCAGGCGCTCGGGGTCAAGCCATCGTCGCGCGCCCGCAAGGCCGAGATCGTGCAGCTCATCCTCGAGCTCACCGGTGTCGAGACCGGGGCCGCGGCCGATGCCGCCCCCGCCCGCAACTCGGGCAAGGAGGCCAGCGTGGACGACGACGACAGCACCAGCGTCACCGGCTCCGGTGAGCCCGCCGCGCCCGGTGCGGCCCCCGCAAGCCCTGCAACCGCGGGGACGGGCGGCGACAACGGGGCGCCGGCCGTCGACGAGCCTCCCTCCGAGTGGGAGCTCGAGTTCGGCGGCACCACCGACGTGGTCGACGCCCCGGCGAGCGAGCCGGCCTCCGGTGGCTCGGGCGCCCGCCCTGCGCCCGGCCCCCGCTCCGGCGCCGGCAACGGCACCCGCACCCGGTCGGCCGACACGCCCGCCGCCAGCGAGGGCGACGGCCGGGAGCGATCCGCCACGGCCCCCGCCGACAGCGCCGTCGCCGGCGCCCGGGAGGGCCAGGCCAACGGCAGCGGGCAGTCCGAGGCAGGCCGGGCGTCCACCCAGCAGGCCGGCGACGGTCCGCAGGCGGACGACGGGCAGCAGGGTGGCGACCAGGGCCGGGGCGAGCACGGCGAGCACGTCGACGTCAACGAGCCCGGCAACCGCCGGCGCCGCCGCCGGGGCCGCCGGGGCAAGGACGACCAGACGCACGTCGAGGAGTTCGCCGGCGAGCCGGTCGAGGTCGAGGGGCTGCTCGACCTGCGCGAGGAGGGCTACGGGTTCCTGCGGGTCAAGGGCTACCTGCCCTCGAAGGACGACATCTACGTCTCGGTCAAGCAGGTCCGCCAGTTCGGGCTGCGCAAGGGCGACCACGTCAGCGGCGCCAGCCGCCCCGCCATGCGCAACGAGAAGAACCCCGCCCTGCTGCGCATCGACGGGGTCAACGGCGCCGACCCCGAGCAGGCGCGCAAGCGCCGCCGGTTCGAGGACCTGACCCCCCTCTTCCCCGACGACAAGCTCACGCTCGAGACGGCGAACGACGCCTCGAACATGACGGCGCGCATCGTCGACCTCATCGCACCGATCGGCAAGGGCCAGCGAGGGCTCATCGTGTCGCCGCCGAAGGCGGGCAAGACGGCCATCGTCAAGCAGATCGCCCGCTCGGTCGAGACCAACAACCCCGAGGTCAAGCTCATGGTGCTGCTGGTCGACGAGCGGCCGGAAGAGGTGACCGACATGCGGCGCTGGCTGCGCGCCGAGAGCAGCGAGGTCGTGGCCTCGACGTTCGACCGCCCCGCCGAGGAGCACACCCAGGTCGCCGAGCTGACCATCGAGCGGGCCAAGCGCCTGGTCGAGGACGGCCAGGACGTCTGCATCATCCTCGACGGCATCACCCGTCTGGCCCGGGCCTACAACCTGGCCGCGCCGGCCACCGGTCGCATCATGTCTGGCGGCGTCGACTCGGGAGCCCTGTACCCGCCCAAGAAGTTCTTCGGTGCCGCCCGCAACATCGAGGAGGGCGGTTCGCTGACCATCCTGGCCACCGCGCTCATCGAGACCGGCTCGAAGATGGACGAGGTGATCTTCGA